>NZ_JBIFGB010000001.1:0-855853 GCF_043558145.1 Sulfitobacter sp. 1A10359
CATAAACCACGACGCATAACTGAGGGTGGGTCAAATCTCGGTGAAAATACCGGGTCAGTTCTCAGTGACAATCAACAGATTGACGCATACCACGGACAGGATCGCCGAAGTTGCAGCTGACGCAGGGTTTGCAGATTCTGCGCATTTTCACCGTGAGTTTCGCAAGTCCTATGGCACGTCTCCAAGCCTATATCGTCAATCATCGAATACTTTCTAATCGGTGAAGGAACCCAAATATTGTGTCAGCTTTCCCGGGGGTGCGAGTGCTCTTTCATCTTGGTGGTATGAGACCGCCTTAAGAAATTAAAATCTCTCTTCGGTTGCTTGCGATGCACCTTCTGAGTGGCGGTCGACATTTTCACCAATTTATCTGGACGTTTGCGACTGAACGGGCTTCGCAAGGGCTCCCAAAAGCTGACCTTAGCTGCGTACTACATGTATGTCCGGTTTGGGCCGATCTTGCCGGCCCAGCTTATGCCCAACTGCGGAGAACTCTGACACTCACGCGGTCAGTTCGACGGTCTGCTGCGCTGTGCAATAACGTCCGCTTCAGTCGATCATATTCGGTAGGACGTTTAGGAGGAGCGCTGGCTCATCATGGGGATCGCTCGTTGCCAAACCCCTCGATCAGCGCTTTCCAAATCCCCGCCGTAAGGACGGCGGTCAGCAGCCCTGCGAGGGCAAAGGGTGCCAGCAGGGCGAGATCGCGATCGGCGACGATCTCTGCGAGGCGCACGGTCACGCCCGACAGGAGCAGTCCGATCGGCATCATGCCCCATGACAGAAGCCGGTAGATGCCGTTAACCCGGCCGAGGAGCGCATTGGGTATGACGCGTTGACGGTAAGAGATGGAGACAACGTTCCAGAACACGCTTTGGAACTCGAAGAGAACAAGAACAATGGCGAGCGCCCAACCGTTCGGCGCAAGACCGATGGATGCGAAGCAGATGGCGGAGGCTAGAGTGGACCACTGCGCCGCGGTGCCGGCTCCGATCCGAGCAATGGCGCGCTCGGCGACGAAGCCGCCCGCTACACCGCCGACAGCCCCTGCGCCAAGGATCAGGCCGTAAATGGTGGCATCAAGACCAAGGTTCTCTTGGACGTGCAGGATGAGGCCGATCACCACCATCTGATGGCATAGGTTCCATGTCGCGGTGACGACCGCAAGCACTTGGAGGAACGGGGCATCACGCAGGAAAGTCAGTCCTTCGCACAGCTCGGCGCGCCAGTTTCGTCGGGTCCGGACGGGGGGTGCGAAATCCCCGCGCAGGCCCGATAAGACGATGAGCGCAGCGAGGAAGAGCACGGCGTTTGCTCCGAACGGCAACCAGACAAATGCGCCAATTAGTATCGCCCCAAAGGCGGGACCAAGCAGAGCGTTGCCGGTCAACTCTGCGGCGTAGAGCCGCGCGTTGGCGCGTTCCAGCCCTCGGGATGACACCAGGGTGGGCAGGATGGTTTGCGCGGCGGTGTCTCGAAAAACTTCAGCCGTCCCGACTAACAAAGCACAGATGACCAACGTGGTAAAAAGAACAGGCTCGGCCGTCCCCGTTTCAGTGGCGGGCGCAAGCGGCAGAACGAGCCACGTGGATAAGCCGGCACCGGCGAAGGCTGCCATACGCACCATGTCCATCAACCGCATCAAGCGCAGTCGGTCCATGCGATCAGTGACCAACCCGGCGGGGAGCGAAAACAGGAACCACGGCAGTCGGATCGCGACGGGAAGCACCGCCACGAGGACTGGATCCCGAGTGAGTAAGCTTGCCATCCATGCCCAGACGAGCAGCGCGATGCCATCCGCGAGGTTGGTCATGCCCGCAGCAGCAATCAGACGTCGAAGGCCGGTAGAGGCGGTTAGGGAATTAGATGTGGCCATTGGACGTCCATTCGAATCAAGGAATGGACAACTTATAAGACCTCAAGTAATATTGAGATCAATGACTAAGACGTCTACATCCCTTCCTATTGGTGAGATTGCAGCTCGCACGGGCCTCTCGGTCTCAGCTATCCGTTTCTATGAGGACCAGAGGCTCGTCCAGCCGCAGCGCACGGCAGCTGGACATCGTGTCTTCACGCGAGCGGACATCAGGCGCCTTTCCTTTGTGATGGTGGCTCAGCGGCTCGGCTTTTCCATCTCGGATATCCGGGAGGCGCTTTCTTCCCTGCCAGAGGGTCGGACACCGACCAAGGCGGATTGGACACGCCTCGGCCAAAGCTTTCGGGCCGCGCTCGACGAACGCATTGCAGGGCTAACCGACCTTCGCGACAAGCTCGATAGTTGCATCGGCTGCGGCTGCCTGTCTCTTAAGGCATGTATGTTGCACAACACGGAAGATGTGGCCGCCAATCGAGGCACCGGGCCACGTTACCTCCTCGGCGATAGCCCTACTGACATTTAGAGGTCAGCAGCAGATCGCGGAGGAGCGTTTGGCAACATTCGAAACACCGGGAGTTGCCGTTCATGTTCTACGGAGCATCGGTTCGAATGGACTCAAAGCCGTCTGCCATCCGCCATGCCGATGCCGCACTGCAGCTGCACCAGATGGTGGTTTTTGAATGATCTGTATCGACACAGAGAGCGACAGTTACAAACCTTCCTTTCCTCCACTATGGTTTACGAAAAACTGCACGCGGAGCCTCTCTTTTGTCAAAAGCGCTGATCATATCCAACCGCAACTATCGCCTGCTGCTTTCTGCCAGTTCGGTGTCCAATTTGGGCGACGGAATCGCGATGGTTGCACTGCCATGGCTGGCGACAATGTTGACGAGTGATCCGCTTTTCATTGCAGGGGTCGCCACAGCGCAACGGCTGCCGTGGCTTTTGTTCTCGCTGCCTGTCGGGGTCTGGACTGACCGTGCTGACCGACGCTTGTTGATGTTTCGCGCCGATCTGGTGCGTGTTGCCCTAATGGTTTTCACCGTTCTGATGATCGTTTCGCAAACATCCATGCCACCAACGGGGTCGGGATTTGCCGCAATCCTGTCGCTCACGGTTATCGCCTTCCTGTTTGGCTCTGCGGAGGTTGTCCGTGATAATGCCGCGCAGACCGTTCTGCCCTCCATCGTTACTCATGCCGATCTGGAGCGGGCGAATGGTCAGATGTGGAGCGCCGAGCAAGTTTGCGGCCAGTTTATCGGGCCGCCCGTGGCGGGTCTGATGATTGCTTCAGCCGTCGCCTTTCCCTTCGGTGTCAATGCGTCGATCTATGCACTGTCCGCTATTCTAATTTGGCTGATCGCTCTACCTCCAAGAAGCGCTGCTGTCAGTTCCCGTTTCTTGCCTGCCTTGTTGGAAGGGTTTGGATGGATGCGGCGCAACCCTATAATTCTGCGGCTTGCCATCATGCTGGGAGCAATAAATGCAGTCTTCATCGGAGGAATGACGGTTCTCGTGCTTTATGCGCAGGAAGTGCTGCATCTTTCCGCGACGGGATACGGGTTGTTGCTGACAGTCGGTGCTATGGGCGGTGTCGCGGGCGGTTTTCTCGCGCCTGTTCTGGCTGCGCGATTGGGTATGAAGCGCAGCCTCCTTGCAGCGCTTTGCACATTTACTATCATCAACCTCATCCTCGGTTTTTTTGCATCCCCTGCTTTGGCAGGGATCGCGCTATTTCTCGAAGCCGCAGCAGGTATGCTTTGGAATGTGGTCACGGTCAGCTACCGCCAACGTCTGATCCCAGATGAATTGCTGGGCAGGGTTAATTCGGTTTACAGATTTTTCGGATGGGGCGCGATGCCATTCGGTGCCATGGGATCTGGGGCGCTGGTCGCAGCGCTTACGCCTGCAATCGGGCGACTTGAGGCGCTTCACACGCCCTATCTCTTCGCAGCATTCATCTGCGCTCTGCTGGCAGTATTTGCAATTTTTCGGCTCCGCTTCGATTGAACAAAAAGCTGTTCAATAGACCGTTTAATTTGGGGGGGCCGCATATCGTGTTGGTCCGCTAAGCGGACAAAGCTGCCGTCCGGGTCAGCGGTTCTCCTGATGCATGACAGCAATTCGCAGCCAAACGAGTGAGCCTGCGAGCACCGATCCGGCCGCCGCCGCCTTCCCAAAATCCAGCCAGTTCAGAAACCCGAAACCGATTACAAATTTTGCGGCGCAAAGCCCCACGACCGTCGCTGTAAGCAAATTTAGCTTTTGTTCTGAAGAGAGATTTGGCGGCACAATCAAGGCGCAAACGAAGCCGGCGAACAGGACGGTGAAAACAGCCAAATACTCAAATATCCTGAAGACTTTGGCGTGTTCACTATTCCCGAGAGCTATGAAGGCAGCGTCTTTGTCCTGCTCGTTTGAGGACAGCGCTAAGCTCAAAATTTTGTGGGAGATCTGATGGGCCTCTGCTCTGAGAGGGAGGCCGCCATAAAATAAGAGCAATGAAGCCAGCACCGGGATTGCAAAGACAAGAAGTTATCGAGCCACCAGTTTCATTCCAATCCACCACCTACTTGGCTTTGCTCGGTGACAATGCCCTGCCAGCAAACCATCGTCAATTTGGGCTCAAAGCCGACCTCGGATGCGGCGAAGCATCATATGGTATGATGTCTTGTCAACGTCGGGTTGTCGATGTGGGAGGGCGTGGTGGATCGGAGGATCCGTCATGGAAACATCAAACTTACCGGCCATCCGCGCCTTACGCCCAGCCTGGAACAAAGGCCGGATCGTCGGCCAGAAAAGGCCGCTCAAGCCCAAACACGTCTGGGCGATCAGGGGGCGGCTGGAATTGGCCGAGAACCACCGTGATCTGGCCCTCTTCAATCTTGCCATCGACAGCAAGCTGCGCGGCTGCGATCTGGTCAAAATGAAGGTGGTTGATGTTATGGCATCCGGCCAAATCAAGGAACGCGCGTCGGTTCTTCAGAGCAAGACCCAGAAACCTGTGCGCTTCGAAATCTCCGAAGGCACCCGTGCATCGCTGGCAAGATGGATGCGGGAACCGCTGATGGTCGGAGCCGAATACCTATGGCCTGGGCGTTTTCACGAACGGCTTCACATCTCGACCCGCCAGTACGCGCGCATTGTGCGTGACTGGGTGACATCCATTGGTCTGGAGGCAAGCGCCTATGGCACGCACTCGATGCGGCGAACGAAAGTCACGCAGATTTGCAAGAAAACAGGCAACCTGAGGGCGGTCCAACAGCTGTTGGGTCACACCAAGATGGACAGCACTGTCAGGTACCTCGGCGTCGAGCTTGAAGATGCGCTGGTGATCGCCGAAGCTATCGAAATCTAAACCGCTGGGCCGTCGCCACAGACGGCCCAGACCGGCCGTTGGATATTTCTCAACCGAATGGCTGCTCCACGGCATGGCGCTAAACATATGCTTAAATATCGATGGGCATGTAGCCTGCGCTGCGGGCATCTCTTGGGCTTACGCTGAAGTGCTTCTTGAACTCACGGCTGAAATGAGAGGGGTTGTCATAGCCTACACGGCGGGCGGCTTCGTTTGCGGGCAGACCCTCGGCGAGAATGAGACCTTTGGCACGACCTAATCGAGTGGCTTTCAAATATTGGAGCGGGGACGTTCCAGTGATGGCCTTGAATGCGCGGTGAAATACCGGCACGCTCATCCCCGCATTGCGGGCCAAGACCTCGACTCTGAGCGGGTCAGCATAATTCTCGCGGATCGTAACAATACTTTGAGAAACGCGACTATGATGTGTGTCCTCTTGTGCCAGCGCACGAAGGGAGGGCCCATGTGGGCCCTCGATTGCATGAAAAGGATCTCACGCAGGATGCCAGGCCCAAGCGCTTGGCTGGCCGCATCTGAACACAGCGCGCGCATCAAACGATGGACCGCATCGCGCATGTCGCCATGCAGCTCAGCAGGCGCTACGCCCAGCGACGTCGCCCTGCGGGAAACGGGGCCATCCAGCTCCATCAACTTCAAGAACGCAATCAAATCTGCACGCTCGATATCAACAAACAGACCCAACATAGGGTCGTCAGGTGTCGATGCTGTTGATCGGGTACCTGCTTATGCCTCAGGTGGATATTAAATCGATGGGAAAGGCCCGAAAGAACTCGCCGATGAGGTGCGGGGCTATGTCGAGGCGGGCTTCAAGGCTGTGAAAATCAAAGTTGGCAAATATGGAGTTGCCTAAGAGGCAGTCCGTGTGAAAGCAGCGCGAGAAGCAATTGGGGAGCATATCCCGCTGATGTTGGACGCGAACAACGCGTGGTCCGACCTTCGTACGGCTGAGCTGCACTGTAAGGCATATGAATCCTATAATCCTGAATGGATTGAAGAGCCGTTCATCCCTGATGATATCGACAACCATCGCCGTCTTGGCAACCTGACGTCAATCCCGATTGCCACCGGCGAAATCGAGACAGGGCGCTGGCGTTTGAAGGAGCTCATGGATCAAGACAATATCACGGTCTTGCAACATGATGCTTGTGTGTGGCGGAATTACCGAGTGGCGGCGCATGACGGACACGGCCGCGTTATATGGTATGACGGTCAACCCACATTGGTTCCATGACATCCACGTTCACCTCGTTGCCTCAAGCACCTCTGCCAAATATGTGGAGTTCTTCACCGACGAAATGGTGCTGAATTTCCGCGAATTGATCGACACGCAGCTACAGTTTGAAGATGGTGATGTTTTGCTGCCCAAAACGCCGGGCCTTGGGTTCAATTTTGATGAGGACCAAGTCGCAAAATATGCCGCATTTGAGGCTGGCGTGACGGATGTCTGGGACAAGGTCTCGGCCACACCGAGCCATATCGGAGCGCAATAATCTCCAAACTGATGGAAGAATACTAATGAATACTTCAGCATCCCTCATTTCACGCCTTGCCGATCCTAGCCTATTGTCCACCGAGTGCTTTGTGGATGGCGCATGGATCGGGGCCGGCTCGGGCGCATTTGATGTTACTTCGCCGTCTACAGGAGAGGTTATCGCAAGTGTCCCGTCTTTGGGGGGGCTGAAACAACTCAAGCCATTGAGGCGGCATACACCGCTTTCGATAGTTGGAAGACGCGCACCGCAAAAGAGCGCGCGGATATCTTACTGCGAGATCATCGTCGAGAAAAGGTATACCCTTGAGGTCATGGCGGAGAATGCAGGATATTAAGTGCAGGATCGAACTTTTCCCCGAACTGTTGTCGCCTACAAGAAATATTGTTCCGTCTAGGGGAATTTCGACACGCTTGAACCCACGGAAGTTCCATGCGTGAAGGGTGATTTGAGTTTCGGCCGCTACTGGGTCTGATGCAGCTTCTGTTCTTTGACTAGCTGTCTTTTCAGACATGATGAAGCACTTTCCTATTATATCTGCGTGTAGTGCTACGAACTAGGGAAGGCGCCGTCAACCATTACGGGAAAATTCGAGTTGCGATCTATCGCGGTTCTCTAAGCGACATTCTGGCGTGCAAACGCTTTATCGGTGTATTTGTGCTGCTCCTACAGGTTTAAGCTGGCCTAAGAGTGTCTAGCTCACGCACGTTTACCCTTGCCCCCCATTCGCTACTTGTTCTGCTTTTGTGTCGGGGGCTGAAGCTGTATAAGGGTTTGTTAAATAACTTAATCGGGCGAACTCAAAAATCCCCGCTGTGTGGGTTGCCCTATCATCAAAGGATTAGACATGGGTGCCCTTAGTTAGTTGTACGGAATAGGTTTATTACCCTGCCGTAGGCCTTCATCGCCAAGTTGGGTCTCACTTCAGAAGGAAGACCGTGACTAGTCCTATGGTTAGGGTTTTGAGAGATTTGATCTGCGTATTCCTTTAACTTTTGTTTTATCAACGGGCCGTCTGGACGAAGTGTAGCTGCTAGTTGCATCAATGCATATGCCTTGGCAGCATCTTTTGTTTCTTCCCGCAATGCTTGATCACGGACCAAATCAGCTAGAGAAGGTTGAAGGAAAGTCGGAACGCCATAATCTAAGGCATCAAGAAAGCCTGACATGTCTATTTCTAAGTTTATGCCTCGTGACGGGGTCCCGGCAAATACAATGTCGTGCCGTCGAGTTGTTAAATCGACCAGGTAAGGCGGTTCGAATTTTCCCTTCAGGATACCGCGTCCCATTGCAGATTCTAGTTTTATGTCCTCTCCGAGGACGGGCCGAAGTTTGACCGAGCCTTTTGTCGTTGTTTCGATATTTTCGTGAAAATAGTTCGATGGCAAGCTATCTAGGCCAATATTGTCTGCCCCGATAGAAATCCCCTGATTGGCCTCATGGTCTTTGGGAGTGAAGTAGCCTACTCCGTAAAGGCTTTCTTCGGGGTGAAAGGGGAGGTGTAGGTCGCTGGTAAGCGGCAGGTAATCGAATGACATAAGTCGGTTTCGGTGATTTAAGCAAGGTGTGTTGGGGATCAATTCGGAGATGGAATATCGTTTAAATGGGTTTTCGTGAATTGCTCCGCCACTGGGTTTAGGCACGTTCTCCAGCCGAGCAATTTCCCGAGCTAAGATCATTCCCATGAGATAGGATGCGCCGATCGTTAAATGTACCTCATCCCGAAAATGCTGTCTCTTTAAGCCAATTTCGTGCAGATCAACGAAGCTCAGATTGCGATTGCGCATACCCTCTACGGCGACTTCATGGAATCGTAAGTCCATATGCTCTTTGGCTATGAAAGGGAATAAAAGGTTTATAACATGCGTATTCATGCAGCGCAGACAGTCGAAAAGCACATTCAAATCAGAAATATACTGGTCACCGAGGTGGGCTCCGAAGCGGCTCACGTCATTAATATAATGGTCAATTATCAGTAGGTCAGCGGATTCGATCATTTCGTAATGTTCAATAATCCGGTTTAAGTGAAACGCTACACCTACGCGGCCAGTAGATAGGTTGATGACTTCATGTCGTTGCCGAAGCGCTCTAACAAAACCTTTCTGGCCCAAGACTGAATTTGATGTGCCTAAAATAACGATCTTCATAAAAATCCAGTTGATAAATCTAGGTTTGCTGGCAGCAAATGTGATTGCTGTAAGCTGCCACCAGCTCTTCCGCTGTACAAGCTAGTTCTTGGGCGGATCGTTGCATGAAAATCCTCAACATTGTTTCCATTCCTACGCTCATACCCGGCACGGCACAATACGCAGCGAAGCGGAGCTATTGGTCGAAGTTGAGTGCCCCCCAATCCTGTTTCGTTCTTGTTTTGGTAGGGGGGGCAGACTTCGGCTAACCTGCTGTAAGGTATTCAGTTCTACGCAATTCAAAATCCCCCGCCGCGAGGCGTGCCGGTTCGAGTCCGGCCTTGGGTACCACCTTTTCCAGAAGGTTTTCCGCATATTCGTATGAATGATCCCGGTGCTTTGCGCCGCCTAAGCCCGTTCATTTTTCGCGCCAAAACCCTGCGATCACCTCCTGCGCCACCTTATTCTGCACCGTAAAATCAGTGTCTCCCGCGCCGCCGCCGTCGGGGTCGGTGAACCAACGCCAGATCCAGACGTCTTGAATCCCACGGGCCTCAAGGGCCCGCAGCCAGCGTTCCAGCACCTCGGCCTGAAGCGCCATATCGGCGGGGGCGGCGCGTTCTTCGGCGCTTTCCCATGGGCGCGCGGTCGCGCCTTCGGCGGAGCGGAGGCCGATTTCCGCGATCCAGATGGGTTTTGCATATTTTCGCGCCACGGCGGCGACCCGGTCCAATTCTAAGGCGATGGCGCGGTCCCAATCGGCAGGCGCGTCCGGGGCGCCTAGAACGGGGTAGAGGGATACCGCCACGGCATCCAGTTCGGGCCAGAAGGCGATCTTCTCGGCCTCGTCGGCGCCATGGGCGACATAGGTGAGCTTTCCGCTGAAAAGCGCGCGTATCTCGGCGATGGTGTCGCCCCATTGCGCCGCCCCCGATACGCCGCGCAATTCGGTGCCTAGGGCGAGCACGTCGGCGCCGTTGCGCTCTGCCGTGACGGCAATGGCGCGTAGAACCTCTGCATAGGCGGCATGCCATGCGTCTGCGCTGTCCGGCTCGGGGGCTATCGCGCCGGCCCAGCTTTCGGGCACCCAAACATGGGGCTTGACGATGGCGGCGAGCCCCGCGGCGTGCAGCTGCGCGATCCCGGCGGCGATCCTGTCATGGGGCAGTGCATCCCCCATAACGATGGCGCTGGAGCTGGGTGAAGGCTGCCACAGGAAGGGGATCACCGTCGCCGCCGTCGCGCCTGTGTCACGTAGCCGCGTGATGCTTTGGGCGGCGGCGGGGCTGCCGAAGGGGGCGTTCGGCGTCTCGATCAGGTTGAACCCGCGTAGGGCGCCACCCGCCTCTCGCGAAAACGCCGCTGTCGCAGTCAAAGCGGTAGAGCCGAGGGCCCAGAGAAGCGTGCGACGGTCGATCATGCAGGTAGGGTAGGATGACTTCCCCCGCCGCACAACGGCGCGCTGGCGAAGATGCTTGGCCTTTTGGGCGCTGCACCGGGCCAAATAGCGTCAATTTTGCGCAAAATTGGCGGGTTTTTACCCGCCGGACCCGCGCAGAGCCCAGTGAAAATTCCCTTTCCCCGGTCGGCCCAAACGCGTAGGCAGCGCCTACCTTGGAAAACGAGACATATCATGGCGCAGAATGCCACCATCTACAAAGTCGAGCTTTCGGTTTCGGACATGGATCGTCATTATTATGAGACCCATAAGCTGACCATCGCCAAACACCCTTCGGAAACCGATGAGCGCCTGATGGTGCGGCTGGTGGCCTTTGCCCTTAACGCCCATGAGCATCTGGAGATGACCAAGGGCCTCTCTACGGATGATGAGCCGGACATCTGGCAGAAGAGTCTGAGCGGCGAGTTGGACGTTTGGATCACGCTCGGCTTGCCGAGTGAGAAGGTCCTGCGCCAGTCCTGCAACAAGGCGGCGAAGGTCGTGGTCTACCCCTATGGCGGCAAAACGGCGGAGGTCTGGTGGGATAAGGTCAAGAACGGCACCACCCGTTTTGACAATCTGGACGTGGTGAACCTGGCCGAGGGTGACACCAAGGCGCTGGCGGAACTGGCCAGCCGGGCGATGAAGCTTCAGGTGATGATCCAAGACGGCGAGGTGACGGTGAACCTTGATGAGGCGATGGTGACCCTCACGCTCGACCGTTGGAAGACTGCCCGGTAAAGGACGGCGGGCCTAAACGCTGGTGGAAAAAGGCGCGCCTCTATGGGCGCGCCTTTAAATTATACGTCGAGCTTCTTGGCGCCGCGCTTCCATGCCAGCGGCTGGAAAACCTCATCCACCGGGGTTTCGGCAACGTGGTTGACGTAGTTGGAGATGGTTTTCTGCGCCATGCCGAGGATCACGTCCAGCACCGCGCGGTGGCCATAGCCTGCGTCGAAAAACGCCTGCATCTGTGCGTCGGAAACGAAGCCGCGGTTGCGCACCATTTGCACGGTAAAGGTCCGCAGCGCTTCGAGTTTGGGCGTCGGCAGGGCCGTTTCATTACGCAGCGCGTCGCTGATCTCGTCCGAGACCTTCATCATCTTGGCGATGCCGGTGTGGGCGGGCACGCAGTAATGGCACTCGTTCTCGACGTTGATCGACTGCCAAACAACGGTCAGCTCTTCGGCGTCGAACTCGGTCTCGGTGAAGAGCTTGTGCAGCACCTGATAGCCTTCATAGGCCTGCGGGCTTTCGGCCAGCACCTTGTGCAGACCCGGCAGGCGGCCAAAGGCCTTTTGCGATTCTTCCAGCAGCGGCTTGGAGGCTTCGGGCGCGGTGTTTTGGTCGTGGGACGGGAATGTCATGGTTTCTACCTTTGTAAATCGTCGATATCCGTCATTTAGGCTTTCTTGAGCGATCACTCAAGTATATATTTGAGTGACCGTTCAACATATGGTGATCACATGCCTCGCAAACCGAACCACGACCGAGCCGAGTTGATCGACCGCGCCCGCGATCTGTTCTGGCGTCAGGGCTGGGCGGGCACGTCGCTGAAAGACCTCGAAGCGGTGCTGAAGATGAAGCCCGGCAGTTTCTACGCGGCCTTCGGATCGAAAGAGGCGCTGTTTGAAATCGCTTTGGACAAATATGCCGAAGATGGGGCCGGGCGTCTGGCCGAATTGGTCGCAGCGCACGGTCCGATGGCGGCGCTGAAACGCTATCCCGAACTGGCGATCTGTCGGGAGGAGGCTCCGGCGAAAGCCTGCATGCTGTCCAAAACGCTGCTGGAGCTTCAGGCCCATGGCCACCCGTTGGCGAAACGGGCCAGCGCGCATCTTATGGGGATGGAAGAGCAATTCGCGGCGCTTTTCGCGCAGATGCAGCGAGACGGGGAGATCGGCGCGGCGCATGATCCAAAGGCGCTGGCCCGGCGCTATCAGAGCGATCTTTTGGGCCTGCGCGTCTCGGCCGAGCGGGAGGGGATCGACGCTCATGCCATTGCCCGCGAAATCGCCGAAGGGCTGGAGCGGCTGTAGCCCCCACGAGGCGCTATTCGATCTGCTCTTCCAGCATCGTGGTGATCTTGCGCCGTTGAAAGACATTGCGGATCTGACGCGCCATGATCCGCTCCGGCACGAAATAGGGTTTGCCGTCTTTCCATTCCGCCCGGAACTCATGCCGCGCGGCGATCAGCCTTGTGGTATGCCCATCCGCGGCAGCGACCGTGAGGTCCATCTGCCGGACCTTGTCAAAAAGCCCCTCGGTCCCGATGCGCGTCTCGGCGCGACGCAATAGGTCCAGAAAGCTGCCGATGTCGATGAAATCACCGCTTTTGATCGGCCCCTGATTGGTGCGGGTCAGGGGGTTCTCCACATCGTTCAGTGCCACCTCTTCGCGTTCGGTGACCTTGACGTGATAGGTTTTCTCCTCCGTCACGACCCGCGCCATGACCTCCAGCAGGTAAATCGGCTCGGCCCCCATATTCGTCACGAAACAATGGGCATTCTCATCCCGCGCGATAGAGCGGTTGATCAGGATCACCGGCTGCCGCTGCCGCCGGAAGTTGAGCCATAGGATATGCAGATAGGCGAGCCAGACCACTGCCGTAAAAAGGCTCACTGCCACTTGCAACGTGCCGGAATTCTCTGCAATCCAATCAAGCATCCTATCTCTTCCCTATCAAGCCTGCGGGGGGCGCGAGATTAACGCACGGGGCGGCGCTTCGTTGCACAAAGATTGGCGGGGCGGGGTTGACCGTGCGATATTATATCAATAATTCATGATATATGGATAATGAGAACGCCCTTCAAGCCTTCGCCGCCTTAGGTCAACAGACCCGACTGGACGTCTTTCGCCTGCTGATCAAAGCGGGCGGCAAAGGCATGTCCGCAGGCGAGATCGGCGTCGTGCTCGACGTGCGGCAGAATACGATGTCGGCCAACCTCTCGGTGCTGGCCCGCGCGGGGCTGATCCGCAGCAAGCGCGAAGGGCGCAGCATTCGATATTTCGCCGATATGAACGGGCTGCGCGCGCTGCTGGGCTTTCTCTTGGAAGACTGCTGCGGCGGCCAGCCTGAACTGTGCCAACCGCTGCTGGATGAGTTGACCTGCTGCTAACCCCCGAACCCCCAACACGAAAGACCGCCATGACCGATACCGCTGATCCCGCAACCGCTGGCCTTGGGGCCTTTGAACGCTGGCTTTCGCTCTGGGTGGCGCTGGCCATCGGGGCGGGGCTTTTGCTGGGCAATCTCTTTCCCGGCATCTTTGGCGCGCTGGCGGCGCTCGAAGTCGCTTCGGTCAACCTGCCGGTGGCGGTGCTGATCTGGGCCATGGTCTTTCCGATGATGGTCGGCGTCGATTTCGGCGCACTGCGGCAGGTGGGGGACAAGCCCAAAGGGCTGGTGGTGACGCTGGTGGTCAACTGGCTGATCAAACCCTTCACCATGGCTGCGCTTGGGGTGCTGTTCTTCAATCATGTCTTTGCCGGGCTGATCCCGCCCGATGACGCGCAGGCCTATCTGGCGGGGGTGATCCTCTTGGGGGCCGCGCCCTGTACCGCCATGGTCTTTGTCTGGTCCAACCTCACCCGCGGCGACGCGACCTATACGCTGGTGCAGGTCAGCGTGAACGATGTGATCATGGTCTTCGCCTTCGCGCCGATCGTGGCTTTCCTCTTGGGCGTGACCGACATCACCGTGCCTTGGGACACGCTGCTGATCTCGGTCGGCCTTTACGTCATGCTGCCGCTGCTGGCCGGCTACCTTACCCGCGGGCGGTTGGTAGCTAAGGGCGGTGAGGCGGCGGTCGACGCTTTCAAGGCTCGGGTGCAGCCCTTTGCCATTATGGGGCTTCTGCTGACGGTCGTGTTGCTCTTTGGCTTTCAGGGCGAGGTGATCCTCGACCGCCCGCTTGTGATCGCGCTGATTGCCGTACCGCTGTTGCTGCAATCCTACGGCATCTTCTTCATCGCCTATGGCGCCGCGCGGGCTTGGGGCATTCCCTTCAACGTGGCCGCCCCCTGCGCCTTGATCGGCACGTCGAACTTCTTTGAACTGGCCGTCGCCGTGGCGATCAGCCTCTTTGGGCTGGGGTCGGGCGCGGCTTTGGCCACCGTCGTGGGCGTCCTGGTCGAAGTGCCGGTCATGCTCTCCCTCGTAGGCTTTGCCAACCGCACACAGCATTGGTTCCCCGCCGCCAAATGAACCACGCCCGATAACCCTCTGCCGCCTAAGGAAATTCCCGTGACCGATACGCCAAATATCGAAGAAGACCACTTCAACCCCATCGACGACACACGCCTCCTGTCGCCCGAGCGCGCCACCCACGGCCCGCGCATTCTGCTGCTCTACGGCTCGCTCCGCCCGCGGTCCTTCAGCCGCCTGATGACCGAAGAGGCCGCCCGCATCCTCACCCGTCTCGGGGCCGAGACGCGCACCTTCAACCCCACGGGCCTGCCGCTGCCCGACGATGCCGCGCCTCAGCATCCCAAGGTGCAGGAACTGCGCGATCTGGTGTCATGGTCCGAAGGCATGGTCTGGTGTTCGCCCGAACGCCACGGCGCGATGACGGGGATCATGAAAACCCAGATCGACTGGATCCCCCTGTCGCTCGGCGGGGTGCGCCCGACCCAAGGCAAGACTTTGGCGGTGATGCAGGTCAGCGGCGGCTCGCAAAGTTTCAACGCGGTGAACCAGTTGCGCATTTTGGGCCGCTGGATGCGGCTGCTGACCATTCCCAACCAATCCTCGACCCCCAAAGCTTTCTTGGAGTTTGACGAGGATGACCGTATGAAACCCTCACCCTTCTATGACCGCGTGGTCGATGTGATGGAGGAGTTGGTGAAATTCACCCTGCTGACCCGCGACAATAAGGATTATCTGCTCGACCGTTATAGCGAGCGTAAGGAAAGCGCCGAGGAGCTTTCCAAACGGGTAAACCAAAAGGCGATCTGACCGCCAAATGCAAACGGCAGGGCCAATCTTGGCCCTGCCGCAACATACTCACGCTAAAAAGCGATCAGTCGTTGGACCAGCCGGAAACCGCTTTGATTTCGCAGAAGTCCTCGATCCCCCAAACGCCGCCTTCGCGCCCGTTGCCCGAACGTTTCATGCCGCCGAAGGGCGCACCTGCGCCACGGCTCTCGCCGTTCATCTCAACCATGCCCGAACGCAGCTTGGTCGCCAGACGGTTCCGGCGGGTGCCATCGCTGGATTGAACATAGTTGGTCAGGCCATAGACCGTGTCATTGGCCATCTCAACGGCTTGATCTTCGCTCTCGAACTTCATGATCGAAAGCACGGGGCCAAAGATCTCTTCGCGGGCGATGGTCATATCGGGCGTCACATCGGCGAAGACCGTGGGTTTGACATAGAAACCACGGTTCAGATGTTCGGGCCGACCGGTGCCACCGGCGACCAGACGCGCGCCTTCGTCGATGCCCTTCTGGATCAGGTCTTGAATTTTGCCCCATTGCGCTTCGTTCACGACGGGACCGATGTGGCGGCCCTCTTCGCTGGCGGGGCCGACTTCGACCTTATTGGCCACTTCGGCTGCCGTCTCGACCGCTTGGTCATAGACGCTGGCCTCGACCATCATCCGGCTGGGGGCATTACAGCTTTGGCCGGTGTTGTTCATCATATGCAGCACGCCGCGTTTGACGGCCTTGTCATCGGCATCGGCGAAGACAAGGTTCGCGCCTTTGCCGCCAAGCTCCAGATGGACCTTCTTCAGCGTATCCGCCGCGTTCTTGGAAATCGCGATGCCGGCGCGGGTGGAGCCGGTGAAGCTCACCATATCCACATCCTCATGGCCGGTCAGGGCGGTGCCCACGGTCGCGCCGTCGCCGTTCACAAGGTTGAAGACACCGGCGGGGAAGCCTGCCTCATCCATCATCTCGGCAAAGATCACCGCGCTCAGCGGGCTTTCCTCAGACGGTTTCAGCACCATGGTGCAGCCCGCGGCAACAGCGGCGCCGACTTTCAGCATCACTTGGTTCATCGGCCAGTTCCACGGCGTGATCATCGCCACGACGCCAACCGCTTCGTGAATGATCCGGTCGTTCGGCGCGTGATCACCCAATGGCTTTACGAATTTGAAATCTTTCGCCGCTTTGATGAAGTTCTTCAGGTGGGTGTAACCCGCCCCCCATTGGGAACTGCGCGCCATCTCGATGGGTGCGCCCATCTCGGTGCTGATCGCTTGGGCCATATCCTCGGTCCGGGATTTATAGACCTCGGCCAGTTTCTCCATCAGCGCGACGCGCTCTTCGGGGGCGGTGGCCATCCACGCGGGCAGGGCGGCCTTGGCCGCGGCCACGGCAGCGTCCACGTCCTTTGGCCCGCCGAGCGAGATCACGGTGCAGGGTTCTTCGGTCGAGGGGTTGATGACCTTATGTTCACTGCCCTCAAGCGGGGCGACCCATTTGCCGTCGATATAGAAATCACGTTTTTCGATCATGCTCTGTCTCCGTTATTGGCCAGGCGCGCGTCTTTCTTGCCGCCTAGAAGTGTCCGGGAATCGCCGGCTCCCGATATGCCTAGGACAATTTTACGGGGCGGAAAAGTTCAGAGGTGATTTTTGATCAAAAAGACGGGCGCGGCGGCCCGAAACCGGTGGGCGGGCAGGGTGTGTGCTCAGCCCTGCGCCGGGAAGCTGATTTCGACGCAAAGCCCGTCTTGGCCTTCGACCTTCAGCGTCGCTTCGTGCTGGAAGGTCAGCGTGCGGATCATGCGCCAGCCCAGCGAATCCGACCTCTCGGGCCGTTTGGCGTCATCGGGCAGGCCGACGCCATCGTCATAGACCTTGAGCGTCAGACCTTCGTCATCCTCTTGCGTGACTTCGATGGTGATCACCCCTTTGTCGCGCCCCTTGAAGGCGTGTTTATAGGCGTTGGTGATCAACTCCCCCACGATCAGCCCGATGTCGACGGCCAATTTGTTGTCCATCTTGAGGCTGGGGCAAATTAGCTTGATCGCGATGCTCTGACGATCTCCGGTAAAGGCGCGTTCGGCGTTTTTCGCGACTTCATCCAGCATATCCGCCAGATCAAGGTCGGTGCTGTCGGTTGAGCGTTGCATCAGCTCATGCGCCTTGGAGAGCGAGCCGACGCGGGTCTCCAACTCGCGCAACACTTGGCGGGTCTCATCCTCTTTGGCTTGGGTCTTGCTCATCCGGATCAGCGCCACGATCAGGGCAAGGTTGTTGCCCGTGCGGTGATGAAGCTCCTGCATCAAGAGGTCGCGGTCGGCGATGCCCTCGCTAAGTTCGCGGTTCTGTTCGGTCAATGCCGCGGTCGGGTCTTTGGCGTTATAGGCCTCCAAAGCCGCCATGGCATCGGCCTTGATCTGTTCGACGGCGGATTGCGGTTCGGGCAACAGGAATTCCGCATGAATCCGCGTGCCTTCTTGCCCGGTGTCCACATCAAAACGCGCCGCGATCCGCTGCACGCCCCGCAGGCCCAGCCCCATGCCCGTCTCCGACACGATGGCGCGGTTGGGGTCGAGCTTGTCCTCTTCGATCCCACGGCCCTGATCGATCACCGTCAGGCCAAGGGCGGGCTTGCCGTTGATATCCGTCAGCGAAAAGCGCGCGCGGCCTTTCTGGCCGTGCTCTATCGCATTGCGGCCCAGTTCCACGGCGGCGGTCACGGTGCGCGTCCGCTCGAATGAGGTAAAGCGCATGGCTTCGGTCAGGGTCAGGGCGATCTGGCGCAGGGCTGCGATATCGCCGCCCTTTTCAAGGTTCACCGAGGTGAGATTGGTTGCTTTCATCAGTCCGCGTCCCGTGCAATGCGTATGACCACGATGGAGGCGTCGTCACGCCCGCGAAATGCCCGGTCGAGCAGGTAGCCAGCGATCAAAAGCGGAGATTTCCACAATAGACCCTGTGGAAGATAGCTGTCGCGCAGGGTTTTCAAGCCGTCGCTGTGCAGGATCATCAGATCCCCCGGCTGAAGGTCAAAGCTTTCTTCATAGCCCCGCGTGGCGCGGGCGCCGATCCGCCCGTCGCGCACCGGCACGCGTTTGACCTCACCGTCGCGGACCCGCAGCGTGGCGATATTGCCCAAAGCGGCATAGCGCAGCACCATCTGCGGCTGCGCGATATGCACAAGCGCTGCCACCGCCCCGCGTTTGCCGATCAGTTGCTCGGTCACCTCATGCATCACCGCGCCCGGCTCGCTGTTGAAACTGCGGGTGGCTTTGACGGCGTCAGTCACCTCCAGCGTTGCGGCTGCGGCCTCGGGGCCATGGCCCAAACCGTCGCACAGCAGGATATCAGTGGCTTTGGGCGTCTTGCGCAGCAGGTAATCGTCGCCACATTCCGTTTCGTTCGGGTGACAGACCCGCAGGCCCACGGCCTCGACCCCATGGGTCGGGCAGGGGGTGCTGTTTTTGACAAAAGTGCAAACGATGGTGGTGCCCACCTCGGGCCCGCTAAAAATATCGAAATCATTCGACAGACGGCGGATCGCCCCGAGGCCCAGCCCAGCGGAGCCACCGCTGCTCATGCCGTCCTGAAACATGTGATCCATATCGCTGATGCCGGGGCCGCGGTCGGTGAAGATCATCACGATCCTGTCGCCCTTGCCCTCCGGCGGGGCGGTGATCAGGGCGCGGCCTTTTTCGGCGTAGCGCAGGATGTTGGTGGTGGCTTCGGTGGCGACAATGGCCAATTCATCGGTCCGGTGTTTGGGCCAGCCGTGTTCCGCCGCCAGACGGCGCGCGGCGCGGCGCACCACGGCGATGGCGCTTTGGTCCTGCACTTCGACCCATTGTATCATAGGTTCACACTCATCAACACGCTGGTGCCCCCGCCCACGGCGGTGCGAATTTCAAACTTCTGAGCCAGCCGCTGCGCGCCGCCCAAGCCCCGGCCAAGCCCGCCGCCCGAGGTATAGCCGTCCGTGAGGGCCAGTGCCACGTCCTCGATCCCCGGTCCCTTGTCCCAACAGACCACGCTCAGCCGCTTGGCCCTTGGATCGACATAGATGGAAAATTCGCCGCCGCCAGCGTGAACGATCGCATTGCGCGCGATTTCACTCACGGCGGTGGCGAAGCGTGTGACATTCAGCGCCGAGGCGCCGTGTTCTTTCATATAGCGCGCCACGGCTTGGCGCACTGTAACCGCGTCGCCGCTGGTCTTTAGTTTGAACTGAGAGAGAAGAACCTGCGCCCCAAGGTCCTTTTCGTCAAACGCGTCGTAGCTGGGTGAGGGCATGGGTCAGGCTCAAGGCGGTGCGGATTTCTGGCAAGTACATGCCAAGCTCAACCAGCGTGACCGCCACCGTGGGGCGCATGCCGACCACATAGGTATCCGCCGCCAGCAGGCGAGAGATCCCCGCCAACTGCGCAATCACCCGCCCAACGAAAGTGTCCACAATCTCAAGCGCCGAGATATCGAGGATCACCCCATCGATGCGATTCTGGGATATCTTGTTCGACAGCCGATCCTGAAGCTCCAAAATCTCCGTGTCCGTGATGTCATCCTGTATCGAAACGAGGAGCGCATGTTCGACCAGATTAATCGACGTGACACCGGCCACCTTATTGGCCCTCGGTCTTCTTGATCACATAGCCGACGGTCATCAGCGCATCCGACAGGGCGGTACGGATGCTCGACCGGGTCGAGACGGTGCCCACGTCGATGCCAAGCTGCACCATGGTCTGGGCGATCATCGGGCTGATGCCGCTGATGATACATTCCGCCCCCATCAGACGCACGGCGGCGGCGGCGCGCAGCAGGTGTTGCGCCACTTGCGTGTCGACGGTGCCGACGCCGGTGATGTCCATGATGACCACTTCGGCCTGCCGCTCCAGAATGGTTTGCAGCAGGTTCTCCATCACCTCTTGGGCGCGGGCGGAATCCAGCGTGCCGATCAGTGGCAGGGTCAAAACGCGGTCCCAAAGTTCGACGACCGGCGTTGAAAGCTCCAACATCTCTTGGCGCTGGCGGTCTATGATCTGTTCGCGCTCGAGAATGAATATCTCATTCGTGTAGATGGCAAAGGCATCGACCAAACGGGTGACCAGCATCACGTCGCGGATCAGCATCGCATGGTCGCTGTCCAGCATCGTCTCAAGCCGTTTGAACAGCGGCGTTTTCAACGCTAGCACAAAGGTCGCCATCTCGGTCGGGGTCACGCCCCGGTTGACCCGCTCGCGGCTGACATCGGTCAGAACGGCGCGCAGATCGTCCCATTGGGTATCGTCAAAGTCGAAATCCTCGCCGGTGACCCCATCGCGCACACCTTTGGAGAAGGCTTTGAGCAATTCGCGGTTCTGGTTACGGCTCTCCGCATCGGAGAACAGGTCAGAACGCTTTACGCCTTCTTTGACCTGCGTTCCCAGCCACTCCTCGATGATACCTTTGAAATCGGTGTCGAGAACAGTCAGAATATTGGCCGTAGCAGATTGCGGCATCTTGAACCCCAGTATTTATTTCACCCCCCATAGGCCAATCGTGGGGGTGAGTGTCAATAGGACGCAGGGAGTTTGATCGGCGGTAAAGCGCCGTTTTACAGAATGAAATGGCGCGTAAGTAGCTGTTTTTAAGCAGGCTCTCGCGACGAAACGTAAGGGTCGCCTGCAAAAAGGGCAGCAACGGCGCTTTGGCCGGGTGCTGCCCCTTTCTTGGTCTTGTCTTGCGGCTGTCAGGTTGCCGCGAGGTTATTACGCCGCCTCGCCGGGGTGACGCGGCACCAGCGCGCGCACCAGATCGCGCATATGCAGCACGCCAACCTGTTTGCCTTCGCGCATGACGCGGTAGTTGTTGGTGGTATCCCCGCCGGAAACGGCAATGATGCTTTCCAGCGTGTCGTCGAAATCAACCTCACCAGCGACCTCCGTGGGCGGTACATCGGTCTTTTCCATGACAGAGCGGACGCGCAGCACCCTCGCGCGGTTGATGTCGCTGACAAAGGCTTCGATATAGGGATCGTTGGGGTTCAGCAGGATATGCTGCGGCTCGCCCTGTTGGACGATGAAGCCGTCCTTGAGGATCACCAGATGGTCCGCCAGTTTCAGCGCCTCATCCAGATCGTGGGTGATGAAGATCACGGTCTTATGCAGTTCTTCCTGCAATTCGATCAGCAGATCCTGCATGTCGGTGCGGATCAGCGGGTCGAGTGCCGAGAAAGCCTCGTCCATCAACATCACGTCTGAGTTTGAGGTGAGCGCGCGGGCGATGCCCACACGTTGCTGCATCCCGCCCGAAAGCTGCGCTGGATATTGCTCTCCCTGACCCTCCAGCCCGACGCGGTTGAGCCATTTGGTGGCTTCAGCCGCGTATTTGCTGCGGTTCTTGCCTTCGATCTCCCAGCTCAGCCCGGTGTTTTCCAGCACCGTGCGGTGCGGCAGCAGGGCGAACTTTTGGAACACCATCGACATGTCGTGCTTGCGCAACTGGCGCAGGCGACGCTCGTTATAGTCAAGGATGTTCTCGCCGTTCACGATGACCTCGCCCGCCGTGGGGTCGATCAGCCGGTTGAGGTGTCGGATCAGCGTTGATTTGCCCGAGCCCGAGAGCCCCATGATCACCGTCGTCTTGCCCGCAGGCATGTCCACGTTGATGTCATTGAGGCCCAACACATGGCCGGTTTCGGCCTGAAGTTCGGCCTTGGACATGCCGCCGCGGACTTTCTCCAGCGCCATTTTGGGGTCGTCGCCGAAGATCTTATAGAGGTTGCGGACGGAAATCTTGATGTCGTCTGTCATGTCTGGCCTCACTTCTGCGCCGCGTTGATCCGCGCAAGCGCGGCTTTGGTGACCCGGTCGAGGATGATCGCAAGAAGCACGATGCCGAGACCCGACAGGAGGCCCACGCCCAATTCAAGGCTGCGAATGCCGCGCAGCACCAGCACGCCGAGACCCGGGGCAGAGACCAGCGAGGCGATCACGACCATGGCAAGGCTCATCATGATGGTCTGGTTCACACCAGCCATGATGTTGGGCAGCGCCAGCGGGATCTGCACCTTGAAGAGCTTCTGGCGGTTGGTCATGCCGAAGGCGTCGGCGGCCTCGATCACGTCTTTGTCGACCAGACGGATCCCGAGGTCCGTCAGGCGCACCACCGGCACGATGGCATAAAGGATGATGGCGATACCGTAGAGCTTGGGCTCGGTCACCGAGAACAGGAAAATGAGCGGGATGAGATAGACGAAGGGCGGCAGGGTCTGGAGCATGTCCAGCACCGGGATCATCGAGCGTTGCACCCTGTCGCTGCGCGACATGGCGATGCCGATGGGGACACCCAGAAGCACGCAGATGAAGGCGCAGACAAAGATGATCGCCAGCGTCTGCATGGTGTGGTCGTAGAAGTCGATGAAGGCGAGGAAACCGAAGACCAGCGCCACCAGCCCCACCAGCTTCAGCGAGCGGCCCACGGCATAGGTGATCGCCATCAGAAGCGGGATCATCACGAACCACGGCACCGACTGCATGAGCCAAAGCGCGTTCTCCAGCGCCCAGCTCAAGGGTTGGGTGAGCGGGTCGACCACCACCTTCAGACTGTCCTTGATCGACAGGAACCCCTGTTCGAGGCCTTGGGTCAGGTCGCGCGATTGCGGGATCGCCTCGCAGCTGTCGTGCAGCGCGTCGAGCGAGGGGAAGGGCGTGTCCCAGAGCGTCGTGTCGGCGTCGCCGCCGGCCTGTCCCATGAGGTCGGCCATGGAGCTGAGCCCGCCGCCCTGATCATCGCCGCACCAGTCGCGCAGGCCGAGGCTGTCAAATAGGTTATCGTAAGTTGCCATCTGTCGCTTTCCCGGCCGTCAAAGGCCGTCTTGTCTCTCGGGAGGGGGCCGGTGGAACGCGCCGCTTGCGTGTCGTCGGCTGCCCGATGCAGGGGGCGGCAGGGTGAACCCATGTCCTTGCAAAGGAACTGCGCGGGGCCGGGGCCATGGCGCAGTCGGTGTGAAAAGACGCAGGTTCCGCCGCCGGAAACAGCAGGGCGGGAAACCCTGATGAGTTCCCCGCCCGTCGTTTCGGTCAGTCTGTCTTACTGCTCAAGCAGCTTGGACAGGTTGCCACGGGCGTCATCGCTCAGCCATTCGGCCCAGACGTCCTTGTTGTTTTGCAGGAAATACACCGCCGCTTCCTCGTTGGAGGCGTTGTTTTCACCCTGCCAAGCCAGCAGCTTGCTCATCTCGTCGGTCTTGAAGGTCACATTGCCGATGAACTCCGCGATCTCGGGGTTCTCGTCGTGGAAATCCTTGGTCATGACGGTCAGCACCGGCGCGGTCGGGAAGGCCGAAGGTTTGGGGTCCGGCGTGTCGGCGTTCTGGTTGGCGTTATGCGCGGCTTCGTCATATTCGCCCAGATCGACGCTGGTCATGTCGTATTTGCCAAGCGGGGTGGTGGGCGCCCAATAGTAGCCGAACCAAGGCTCTTGGCTCTCATAAGCCGACGCCATCGAGGTCACCATCGTCTCACCCGAGCCGTGGTTAAAGACTTCGATGCCGTTGCCTTCGAGGTCATAGGCCCGCGCGAGGTTGTCGCTCACCACGCGGCAGCCCCAGCCATCGGGGCAGTTGTTGAACATACCGCCGACCAGTTCGGGGTTTTCCAAGATGCCTTCGATGGTCTTCAGCTCGGGGTGCTCTTCGGCCAGATAGGTGGGGATCCACCAGCCTTCGACGCCACCGGGATCGAGCACGGAGGTGAGTTCAACAATCTTGCCGTCCGCTTTCAGCTTTTTGTAAGCGTCACCGGCGGAGTTCGGCCAAAGTTCGGGCACGATGTCCGGCTCGTTGTTCTCGGACAGGGAGGTCACGGCGGGAGTGGTGTCCGAAGGCACCACGGTGACGTCGCAGGAATAGCCCTGTGTCAGCAGGAATTCGGTGACGGCGGTGACGATCTGCGCCGAAGCCCAGTTCATTTCCGCGATCGAGACTTCGCCACAGTCCTGTGCGGCGGCGGCCATCGGGGTTGCAACGGCAAAGGCCGTGCCAAGCAAATAGCGTTTCATAGTGATATCTCCTCTATTGTATCCGCAGTGTCGCGCAGCCGCGCACCGCTGATCTTTGCCCCTTTCCATCAAGAAGGAGCCGGTCGCGCGATAGGCGCGGCAGCTTTCGATGGGCGGGTTTGCTGGAGATATGAAAACAAATCATGCGCCCCTGTGCAACACGATTGCCGGGCGCAAGACGCAAGAACGGGCACCGCGCCGGGCCTGACGCGATGCCGCTATATGCGGCGTTCCCATGCAGAACGCCATATTTTTAAGGGTCGGCACGGCCCCTCACGCGGGGCACGGGCCAGAGCATTCAGCGGCGGGAAAAACTTTCCATGTCGCGGATGTGCTGGGGGATGTCTTTGCGGTTCAGCCCGATATCCTGAAGCAGACGGTCGTCCATCGCGTTCAAGGTCGACAGCGTGCGGTTACGCTCCCAGCGACGTGCGGTGTCGCGCAGCGCACGGCGCAGCATGGCGACAAGGGCCAGCCCTTCGGCATTGGCGACTTGACCGATGCTGCCGTTAAAGGCGGTTCCGGGCATCCCGGCGATCTGGTTGGTGTTTTTCAGCAGGCGGAAATGCATGGCATGCTCCATATCAAAAAGGTCGAAGTGGGAAGGATCCGCAAGAGACGACGGTCAGTGCCAGAAGGCCGGGCCGGGTCGGTTGTGTGGGTTTCATCCCGAGTGTGATCCGGAAAGTCAGTTGGAACCCCGATGGTCTAAACAGGCGGATCGGCCTGTTCGACCGGGGTTACCGGCGGTTCAGCAGCGTGCCCGGTTTGCGCGGGCGCCTCTTATGAACAGCATACATCAACATGCCGCGCATTTGGTCCACCCGAGCGGGCTTTGCAATAGGGTGAAATAGGGGTGCGACACCCTGCCGCATGTGCAGGGCGCAGAGCCTACTATGGCTGAGGTTTCCGCCCGCCCGGCGCGGTGTCGTTTGCAGCATCTGAAATGTCGTTTTGAGGGTCGGATTTGGCGCATTTTGGCGCGGCGGATCGAACAGAATGGGGCGGTTGTTTGGGTGGCCTTCGCGGGTGGCAATTGCATTTTCTCCGCGGTCAATCTTGGCGCGAGGTGAGGGGCGGAGCGCTCACCATGACTCGCCCGTAACGCGCGCGGCTTTCGCCCCGGCGGGCGCTCAATGCCGCGAGGAATCGATTCGGCGGGAATAAGGCGGGTCGCCCGTGGTTTCGTCACCAGTTCCGCAGGTTTGCGGGCGATTGGTTCCAGCCGGTGAACAAGCAATCAAAAAGAATGTCGAAAACAAGGCGGCGCAGATGCGGCTGATTTGCGGCGGCATTGTCGCACAATGCGAAACAGTCTTGACCGAGGGATCGGCGCAGCCGTCCTGCGCAAGCGTTAATTCACCTTAATCCTATGGCGAATCGGGATTCCGGCGCGGGGTGCGCTGGAAACAATCGCGCCCAAAAGTCGCGCTAAACCACCTGAATTGCGGCAAAACTTCATTTGGTTCCGGCAATTTTCAAACATTTTTTGCTTTGTCCATTCGTATAGGAGGGCTATTCCTATAGGTGCCCAACTGGGGGGCATAGAAGTCTGTAGGTCACGGGGGCGGCCGCATTAAGCGCATCAGGGATGCGGGAAATGTGGGTACGCCGCAAGTTTGCGACCGTAAACACAACATACCGAAGCGCACCGCGCCTCGGCTGTGGGCCATGTTCCGGCTCTTCCCCTTCGTTGCGCAGGATGCGTGCCGCTCGATCTGGATTTCTGCCAGCGGGGCGCGTGTGAACGGAGGGAGAGACGAGATGATACACAAGCGACAGGCCCTGCCACTGGCCTTCTGCGGGGCAAGAAATGCCCGGTTCGACCGCTCTGCCGTTCGGCGCTCCATTCCTCAAATTGAAAAAGCATCCACTTCCAAGACGGCCGCGTTGCGCGCCGCGTGCAACACCGCTCAGGAGATTTCACAATGATTAGAACACTTGATTTCAATGCGTTCAGCGCAGGCACCATCATTGACGACGAATATGCGGACCTGGGCGTTACGGTTTCGGCCAGCGGCGGCTCCGGCGATGCGATGATCTTTGACAGCAGCAACCCCACGGGCGGCGATAGCGATCTGGCCTCCGACACGCTTGAGGGGCTGTTGATCGTCTCCGAAGACGGCGACCAGAGCGACCCGGACGACAACGCCGGCGGCGGCAGCCTGTTTTTTGACTTCGATGACATGGTGCGCATGAAGGGCGTGACCTTCAAAGACATCGAAGAGACCGGCGGGGAAGGCACCCGTGTCATCTTTTACGATGACAATGGCGATGTGATCCAAAACCATTATGTGCAGCCCACCGGCGATGGCGGTGAGCGTTTCGTTCAGTTCAACATCGATGGCGTGTCGCGTTTCGAAGTGCGTTTCGAAGGCTCGGGCGCGATCGACAATCTGGTTTTCGACGATGGCCAGCCCCAAGGCGGCAGCAATGACGCGTCCGTGGCCGAAGACGATGTGCTTGAGATCGACGAAGACACCTCTGGCACCGTCGACGTGCTGGGCAATGACAGCGACAGCGATGGCGACACGCTGACCGTCACCATGGCAACCTGCCCGGCGGGCCCGGTCGTCATCAATGACGATGGCACGTTGACCTTCACGCCGGACCCGGATTTCAACGGCGAGACCACGATCACCTATACCGTGGATGACGGCAATGGCGGCACCGACACCGGCACCGTGAATGTCACCGTGAACCCGGTGAACGACGCCCCCGTCGCCAATGACGATACCGCCGACACCACCGGCACCGATCCGGTCGTGATCCCGGTTCTGGACAATGACACCGATGTCGACGGCGACACCCTGAGCGTGACAGATGCGTCGAGTGATGATGGCACCGTGACCATCAATGACGATGGCACCATCACCTTTGTCGCCAATGACGATTTCACCGGTGACGCGACGATCACCTATACCGTGGCAGACCCCGACGGCCTGACCGACGAAGGCTCGGTGACCGTGACGGTGGGCGACGGCGGTTCGACCCGTGACGGCTATGTCGACGGCACAGCGGGCGCAGACTTGATCGACACCGCCTATACCGGCGACCCCGATGGCGACATGATCGACAATGACGACGCGATCCTGCCCGATGCCGAAGGCGACGACGACTATGTTCGCGCGGGTGACGGCGACGACACAATTCTGGCGGGCGACGGCGATGATATCGTCGAGGCGGGCGCAGGCTCTGACGTGGTCGAGGGCGGTGAGGGTGATGACATGATCACCACCGGCAGCGATGACCTCGCCCCCGATCTGGGCTACCCGGAAAGCGACAGCGACGATCTGGGCTTTGACCCCGACGCCGACCCAGAGAATGACCGCGACTCTGTCGATGGCGGGGCGGGCAATGACACGATCAGCACCGGCGATGACCGCGACACCATCACCGGCGGCACCGGCGATGACGTGATCAACGCTGGCATCGACGACGATATCGTCGACGGCGGTGACGGCGACGACCGGATCGTCGGCGGCGAGGGCAACGACAGCCTGCTCGGCGGCGCTGGCAACGATACGATCTATGCGGGCAACGACCCCGATCTGGGTCTCGACGTGCTCGACATCCCCGACGAAGAGGACGCGTCCAACCCCTTCACCCCCGACCGCAACCCGAACAACGGGATGGACACGGTCGACGGTGGCGCGGGCAATGACGTGATCTATGGCGCCGACGATGCGGATATGCTGCGCGGCGGCTCGGGCGATGACTATATCGACGGCCAGATCGACGATGACGTCATCTCGGGCAACACCGGCGACGACACGCTGCTGGGCGGTCAGGGCGATGACAGCCTCTCGGGCGGTCAGGGCAATGACGAGCTTGACGGCGGCACCGGCGACGACACCCTGCGCGGCAACCGGGACGACGACCTGCTGGTCGGCGGCGAAGGCGATGACCTGCTCGACGGTGGCGGTGAGAATGACACGCTGATGGGCGGCGAAGGCGACGACGAACTGCAAGGCGGTCGGGGTGACGATCTGCTCGACGGTGGCGCAGGCGTCGACGTGATGACCGGCGGTGCCGATCAAGACAGCTTCGTCAACGTCAACGCGGGCGATGACGTCGACGGTGGCAGCGCGGGCGTGGATTACGACACGCTCGACCTGCGCGGCTCTGCCCCCGAAGGTGGCCGTCTGGAGATTACCTATACCTCCGACGATCGCGAAGACGGTTTCGTTGACTACTTCAACCAAGATGGCAGCGATGCCGGGCGTTTGAACTTCGTCGAGATCGAGAATGTGATCCCCTGTTTCACACCGGGGACCAAGATCGCCACACCGCGCGGTGAGGTGCCGGTCGAGGCGCTTCAGGTCGGTGACCGGGTCATCACCCGCGACAATGGCATCCAGACGATCCGCTGGGTCGGCGCGCGTGAGATGACCGGGGCCGAGTTCGAAATGGCCGCGCATCTCAAGCCGGTGCTGATCCGCAAGGGAGCGCTTGGCAATGATCTGCCCGAGCGTGACATGATGGTCAGCCCCAACCACCGCGTCTTGGTCGCCAACGAGAAGACCGCGCTCTACTTCGAAGAGCGTGAGGTGCTCGTCGCGGCGAAACATCTGACCGGGATGGAAGGCATCGATGTGGTCGAGGTTTCGGGCACCAGCTACATCCATGTGATGTTCGACCGTCACGAGGTGATCCTCTCCGACGGGACATGGACCGAGAGCTTCCAGCCCGGTGACATGTCGCTGGCCGGTATCGGTGAAGAGCAGCGTCAGGAAATCTTTGAACTGTTCCCCGAACTGGCGACAAAGGACGGGATCGAAGGCTACACCGCCGCGCGTCGTTCGCTGAAAAAGCACGAGGCCAGCCTGCTGGTGAAGTAATCCGGCAAGAGCCGAGCGTGACACAGTTTGAAAACGGGGCGGGCGACCGCCCCTTTTTTTCATCTGCGGGTCATTCCTGCTCTGCGCGCCACGCTGCCCAGTCCTCGGGCGTGTCGAGGTCGCGCCGTGCGCGCTGGTCGGGCAGGGGCACAAGCTGCATCCGGTCTGCGGCAGCGCGCACAACCGCGCGGCCCCCGTCATCGCCGCGCAGCTGTTTCAACTGATCGAAAAGCGCGGCGGCAAAGATGATGGGGTGCCCGGGCTTGCCGTCCGCCGTGCTCGCGCGCCAGATCAGAGTCTCGCCCGTCAGGTTCACCGCAGCCGCGAGGCGGGCAAGATCGCGGGCCTCAAGCGCGGGCATGTCCGCCAGCAGCACCATGGCGGCGGGCGTGTCCAACGGCAGGGCGGCAAAGGCGCGGCGCAGGCTGGCGGCCATGCCCTCTGCGGCCTCGGGAACGGGCAGCGGCGTGATGTCCAACCCGCTGAGCGCTGTGTAGCGCGGGTGCGGCGGGGGCGGCAGGGCGACGGTGACCGGGCCAATGCCCCGCGCCAGTCGTGCCTGACGGCGCAGCAAGGGCTCACCGCCGATGTCTTCCATCAATTTGTCACGCCCCCGCATCCGAGTGGAAGCACCGGCGGCGAGGAGGATCACGGGCAGAGAGGCTATCGTCATGCCGCCCAACCTACCGGGCACGGGGGGCGAGGATAAGAGCTTTTTTACACCGCGCCGGACTGCAAATTCCCGCTAAGCCGCCGTTGGCAGGGCGCTTTTTCGTGCTACCCTTGGCCCATGAACATCAAAGACCTGATCCCGCATACGCTGTTTCGCAAAGCCCGCGAATATTCACGCAAACTTTGGGTGCGGGTGGTCTTTATGGGGCTGCTGGCCTTTGTCGCTCTCGGGCTGACTCAGCTTTTTGAGCCCTTGGTGCCCAAGGAAGTCGCCACGAGGTTGACCGGCGAAGCGGCGGATCGTCTGTTGCAGATCATCGCCGATGCGATGCTGGCGGTCACCATTTTTTCGATCACGATCATGGTGACGGTCTACCGGGCCTCCTCGGCGCAATTCACGCCACGGGCGCATCGTCTGATCATTCAGGACCGCACCACGCAGAACACGCTGGCGGTCTTTATCGGCGCCTATGTCTATGCGCTGGTGGCGATCATCATGCGCGAGTTGGGCATCTATGTCGATGAACGCTCTTTCGTGCTGTTCCTGACCACGGTACTGGTGCTGGCGATCATCGTGATCTTCCTGATCCGCTGGGTGCTGCATCTGCAAAGCTTCGGCAGCCTGATCGACACCACCCGCCAGATCGAGGCGGTGACCACTTCATTGTTCAAGGAGCGTCTAAAGACGCCCTGCATGGGCGGCCATCCCCTGACCGGTCCGGTGCCCGATGAGGCCCGCCCGATCTTTGCCCCTGAGAGCGGCTATATCCAACATATCTACCCCGAGGCGCTGGACCAGCAGGCGCGCGACCATGGGGTCGCGATCTATATGCCCCGGCGGATCGGTGATTTCGTCTTTGTCGGTGAGCCTCTGGTCATGGTCACCCGGCGGGGCAGCCCGCAGGACGCGGAACATGATTGGGACAGTCTAGAGCAAAAGGTTTTGGAGACCGTGCAACTGGGCGATCTGCGCACCTTCGACCAAGACCCGCGTTTCGGCCTGCGGGTGCTGGGCGAGGTTGCCTCCAAGGCGCTGTCGCCGGGGATCAACGATGGCGGCACGGCGATTGACGTGATCACCCGCATCGGGCGCGTGCTGTCCTATTACTCGGATGAGGCCAAACCGGGCGGCAAGGTCGCACTGCCAAACCTGCATATCCCGCCGATCCCAGCGGACGCGCTGATCGAAGACGGGTTTGGTGCGCTGGCGCGCGATGGCGCCTCGGTCGTCGATGTGCAGATGGTCTTGCAAGAGGTGCTGACAGGGCTGATGCAGCACCCCGATCTCGGCCTGTCTGCCGCCGCCCGTGACGCGGCAGAGGATCACCTGCGCCGGGCATTTGAAGAGGTGCCTTTCGGCCCCGACCGGGCGCGCATCTGGTCCGCCGCCTGCAAGGACGTGCAGGCAGCGGTGGAAACCCCGGCCTGAGCCGGATCAGAGGGGGCGGATCTTGAGCTGGGTGATCCGGTTGCCGTCCCGTTCGATCACCTCAAAGCGGAAGTTGTGGAAGGAGAAGACCTGCCCCACGGTGGGGATCATCTGCGCCTCATGGATCACCAGCCCGGCCACGGTATTGGCCTCGTCATCGGGCAGGGACCAATCGGTGGCGCGGTTGAGGTCGCGGATCGTCATCGCGCCTTCGACCATCAGATGCCCGTCGTCTGATTGCTTGAGCGGGTGATCCGCATCGGGGTCAAACTCATCCGTGATCTCGCCCACAATTTCTTCGAGAATGTCTTCGAGCGTGATCAGCCCTTGGAGCGAGCCATATTCATCTACCACCAGCGCAAAATGCGTGCGACGGCGCAGGAACTGGCGCATCTGTTCGTCCAGGGTCGAGGTTTCGGGCACAAAATAGGGTTTCATCACCACATCGGCCACGTTGAACCCGTTGAGCGCTGCGGCATCGCCGTTGGGCCCGCCGATCAGCTTGTACATGGCGCGCAACAGGTCCTTGGCATGGATCACGCCGATGATGTTTTCAGGGTCATCGCGAAAGACCGGCAGGCGGGTGTGGTTCGATTGCAGGCATTTCTCCATGATGTCGGTCGGGTCTGAATCCGCGTCGATCATCTCGATCCCCGAACGGTGCAGCATGACCTCTTCGACCGCGCGTTCGCGCAGGTCGAGCGCGCCCAGAATACGGTCGCGGTCTTCCTTTTCGACGACGCCTTCGGAATGGCCCAGTTGCAGCGCCCCGGCGATTTCCTCGCGCACCGCCAGAATGTTGCTGTCGGGGTCGATCTGCACGCCGAAAAGCCGCAGCACGCCGCGCACGAAATAGCGCACCGCCGTCACCACCGGCGAGAAGATAAGCACCACGATGCTAATCGGGCGCGAGACCAGCGCCGCCGCCGTTTCGGCATTGGTGATGGCATAGGTCTTGGGCAGCACCTCGGCAAAGACGAGCACCAGAAGCGTCATCACCAGCGTCGCCAGCGCCACGCCGCTTTCACCGAAGAGCCGGGTGAAGAGCGCTGTCGCCATGGAGGCGGCAAGGATGTTGACCAAGTTATTGCCCAAAAGGACCGAGCCGATCAGCCGCTCATTATCCTCGGTGATCTTGAGCGCGCGGATCGCGCCGCTTGCGCCCTTGTCGGCCTGCGCGCGCAGCTTGCCGCGCGAGGCGGCGGTCAGGGCGGTTTCGGAGCCTGAGAAGAAGCCCGACAGGACAAGGAGAAACAGGATAATTCCGGTGCTGATCCAGAAAGCGGTGTCAAAAAGGGCGGGGCCCGTTTCCATGAGGTCTAAATCCATCCATTATGTGTTGCGAATGTTATGGGCGCAGGGGCTGCGTCATTCAAGGGTTGCAACGGGGCAGGGTGGTGCGATGCAGGCGAAAATCAACTGCGCGGAGCTTGGGGTTTTGGACGGGCCGTTGCTGCTTTTTGGCGGGCCCTATTCCAACCTTCAGGCGGTCGAGGCGCTGGCGGCTTTCGCCGCGGCGCGGGGCATCGACGGGGGGCAGATGATCTGCACCGGCGACATTGTTGCCTATTGCGGCGCGCCGCGCGAATGCGTGGCGGCAATCCGGGCGCTTGGCTGCGCGGTGGTGGCAGGCAATTGCGAAGTGCAACTGGCCAGCGGGGCCGAGGATTGCGGCTGCGGCTTCGCGCCGGGCAGCAGTTGCGACATGCTTTCGGGCGCGTGGTATGCCCACGCGGCAGGCCAGTTGGACGCGGGCGCGAAAGACTGGATGGGTCGGCTGCCGGATGTGGCGGTGTTCCGCCATCAGGGCCAGCGCTATGGCGTGATCCACGGCGGGGTGCGCGATGTGGCGCGGTTCATCTGGTCTGAGAGTGCGGCGGCGGTGTTTGACGAAGAATGGCAGGCGCTGGAAGACATCGCAGGCCCCGTCGATCACATCATCGCGGGCCACTCCGGTCTGCCCTTCATCCGCGAGACAGCGCGCGGGCGTTGGATCAACGCAGGCGTGATCGGCATGCCGCCCCATGACGGCGGCCAGCAGACTCGGGTGGCGCTGCTCGACGGGGGCGAGGTGGGCTTTCACCGGCTGAGCTACGATGTGGCCGGGGCCGTGGCCGATATGGCCAAGGCAGGCTTGCCGCGCGCCTATGCAGACGCGCTACAAAGCGGTTACTGGCCTTCGGAAGACGTGTTGCCGCCGGAATTGCGGGTGCCGTCCTTGGCGAGGGGGTGACGCTCCAGCACGAGGTCCGAGAGGCGCTCTTCCAAGACATGTGTATAGATCTCGGTCGTGGCGACATCGGCGTGGCCCAGCATGGTCTGGATCGCCCGTAGGTCCGCGCCATTGGCCAGCAGATGCGTGGCAAAGGCATGGCGCAGGGTGTGGGGCGTGACTTTCTCGGGCGGCACGCCGCCGGTCACGGCGAATTCCTTGATCAGCAGATAGAACCTATGCCGCGTCAAATGCCCCGTCGCCCCGCGGGACGGGAAGAGGTGCAGCGCGGGCGGTTTGCCCTTGGCTTGGGCCGCCTCATCCGCCTTGTCGCGCACCACGAGCCATGCCGCCAGCGCGTCGCGCGCGGGCTCTGACAGGGGGACCAGCCGCTCGCGCCCACCCTTGCCTGCGATCAGCAGCAGGCGCGGATCGCCCCGCGCGGCGCTGACCGGCAGGCTGACCAATTCACTGACCCGCATGCCGGTGGCATAAAGCAACTCCATCAGGCAGGTGTTGCGCAGTTGATCGGCCAGCGACCGGCCAGAGTTGCGCGCGGCATCAAGCAGCCGGTCGACCTCTTCCTCGGACAGGATCTTGGGCAGGCGTTTGTCCTGCCCCGGCCCGGCGATTTGCACCGCTGGGTTGTCTTCGCGCAGGCCTTCCTCAAAGGCGAAACGGTAAAGCTGTTTGATCGCCGACAAACGCCGCGCACGGGTGGATTTGGCCAGCCCCTGCGCGTCGCAATAGACAAGGTAATCTTCGACCTCGCCGCGGCTGGCGGTCAGGAAGTCATGGTTGCGCTGCGCGAGAAAGGAATCGAAATCCTTCAGGTCGCGGCCATAGGCCAGCTGCGTGTTGGTGGCGGCACCCTGTTCGGCGGCGGCGGCCTCCAGAAAGCTGGAGATCCAATGGAAGGTCGGGGTCTGGGACATCATCATTGCTGGAGCAATACAATCTGCAAGGCGGCACGTCGGGCGGTGTCTTCCAATCCGAGGGCGCGTAGGGTGGCTAGGGCGTCGCGGAGCGCCGATGTGTCACCACTCGCCCCGTCATGCAAGAGCGACAGTAGGCGCAAAATTGCCATGCCCAGCTCCTTGGCCCGCGCCAGCGCCATTAGGTCGGTGCGGGGGGTGGGATCGGCGAAAGCATCGTGAACCGCAGCGGCCAAAGGCGCATCCGGAGCGGGGCCTTTGGGCGCATCGCCAACGGCGACGGCGCGCAGCAATTCGTCCTCGGGGGACTTGCCGATCACCCGCGCCGCAGCGGCCTCGTAATTGGGCGACAGCAGCGCCACATCCCGCGCCAGACGCGCGGGACGGCCCGCCAGCGGGATGGTCGAGAGCGGTTCGGCAAAGAGTGTGGCAAAGGCCACTTCGAGAGAGGCTTCGCGCATCGCCTCCCAAGCGGGCGGCAGGGTCTTGGCCACCGCCTCGGCGCTGCCGGTGCGCAGAGCCGTTTCAAACCGTTGCAGCGCCGCAACCCGGTCCCAGACCCCGCCAGAGGCGGCGGGCTGACGGTCGGTATAAAGCCCCAGCAGCAGGTTGTCGGGCAGGGCGCCCGCGCGGGTCAGCCGCTCGGCGGCCTCAAGCTGGGCCTTCCATCCGGCGATGTCGCGCAGATCGGCCACCGCATAAGCACGCGGCAAGATGTTAGAGGGCAAGGGCTCGCCAATGGTTTCAAACAGGCGGAAGGTCATCGGGTCCATCTGGCGCGGGACGCGCAGCGGTTCGGCCCCTTCGTAGAAATCCGGGTTCAGGAAACGGTCAAAGAGTTCGAGCTGCGCCTCGGGCAGCAGCCCAAGCGCTTGGGCCGAGCCAAAGGTCAGGGCCGCGTTCTCCCAATTGCCGGCGCGGGCGTTGCAGAAAATCCGGGTGCCATAGTCGCGGGTCAGATGCGGCGATTTCACCAACCGCTCGCAGACGCGATGTTCGGTCCCGGTGAGCAGGGAAAGCTGCATCCACAGGTCGAAATGCGCGGTCGAGGTGGTTACCCCAGCCTGTTCGATCAGCGACAGCGCCGGGTCGAGGGCGCCAAGCTCCATCAGCTTTTCGCCCCGCGCCAGCGCCAAAAGATCGCCGTTGCGCGCCTCGCCCTGCGGGGCCTGCGCCTCGGCCAGAAGCACGGTGTAGAGCAGCGCCTGCGCGGCGGGCAGATGCAGGTCGGGCAGGTCGCGGATACGGTCGATCAGCGCGCTGGCGTCGCTGCCCAGCCAGATGTCTCCGCGCAGTCCGGTGACCGAGCCGGGCACCAGCCCGATGCGGCGCGGCGCGCCATCGCCCAAGGGCGTGACCTGCACGGGCGGCGGCAGGGCGCTGTCGGCCACGGGCGGTTCCGGCACCCGGCCCGGGTTGGGCGGGCGTTTTGGCCGGTTTTCGGGCGGCGATTGCGCGCCCAGCCAGTCGATCACCGAAAGCGGCTGATCATTGGCCGCGGGGGGCTGTTCTTGCTGCTGAGCCGCCTGTCGCGATTCGCGGCCCAGATTGCGGTCTTCTTCGGATTCGGCCAGCAGGGCCGTGGCGCTGACCGAGCAAATCAACGCAGCACAAAGGGCCCGTTTGCCTTTGGACAGGGCGTTTGCCACGCCGCTCAATCCGCTGTCAGCGTGACAGGCTGGCGCGTCTCAATCTGTTCGGGCGAAAAATCCACGCCAAAGAAAGGCCCGACATAGGCATAGCCTACGAGACCGATGAAGCCGACAATCAATAGAAATATCAAAAGCTTAAAAAGTTTACCCATGATTTATGCCTGCCCGGAATTCTGCTATTTTGCCAAACTATATATGGCCTTTTCGGCAAGATCACGTCATTCAGAGAAAAATGAGCGGAATTAAGCACAGCATGACCAATGGCGAAGAAACGCCGCCCCGCTACCGTCTGAACAAGACGGTGGCGCTGGTTGGCATGATGGGCGCGGGCAAGACGGCGGTGGGACGTGCGGTCTCGGCCAAACTGGGCGCGCCTTTTCTGGACAGCGATGCGGAGATCGAAGCAGCGGCCAATCTCAGCGTGCCCGAGATTTTTACCCGCGACGGCGAGCCGTTCTTTCGCAAACGCGAGACCGAGGTGATCGCGCGGCTTTTGGCCGAGGAACGCTGCATCCTGTCGACCGGCGGTGGCGCCTTTCTGGCCGAGGTGAACCGCGACAATATCGCAGCTTACGGTGTGGCGCTTTGGCTCGATGCGGATTTGGACCTGCTGTGGAACCGGGTGCGCTACAAAGACAGCCGTCCGCTGCTCCGCACGGCTGATCCCAAGGCCACGCTGGCCGCGCTTTATCGCGACCGGGTGCCGCTTTACCGGTTGGCGGATCTTTCGGTGCGCTGCGACCCGCGCCTGTCGATTGACGCCATGGCCAACCGGGTGATCGACAAGCTGCTGACAAGGCCCGATGTTTTGGAGAGATTGGATGCGTGAGACAGTTTCCGTCGCCCTGCCGGGGCGGGAGTATGACGTGGTTATCGGGGCGGGCTTGCTGGGGGATGCCGGCGCGCTGATCGCGCCGCTGCTGCGCCGCAAGCGGGTGGCCGTCATCACCGAAAGCCGCGTCGCCGCACTGCATCTGCAATCTCTGCGGGAGGGATTGGCCGCCGAGGGCATCGCGATGTCTGCGCTGGAACTCGCCCCCGGAGAGGGGACCAAGGATTGGGCCAATCTTCAACGCTGCGTGGACTGGCTGCTTGATGAGCAGGTGGAGCGCGGCGATATCGTTGTGGCCTTTGGTGGCGGGGTGATCGGTGATCTGGTGGGTTTCGCCGCCGCCGTGCTGCGGCGCGGGGTGCGTTTCGTGCAGATCCCCACCTCTCTTTTGGCGCAGGTCGACAGTTCGGTGGGCGGCAAGACCGGGATCAACGCGCGCCAAGGCAAGAACCTGATCGGGGCCTTCCACCAGCCCAGCCTCGTGTTGGCGGATACCGAGGTGTTGGGCACCATGCCCAAGCGGGATTTCCTTGCCGGTTATGGCGAGGTGGTGAAATACGGGCTGCTCGGCGATGCGGCGTTCTTTGATTGGCTGGAGGCGAAGGGCCCGGCCCTTGCGGCGGGCGATATGGCCGCCCGGATCGAAGCGGTGCGCCGGTCGGTTCAGATGAAAGCCGATATTGTGGAGCGCGACGAGACAGAGCAGGGCGACCGTGCGCTTTTGAACCTTGGCCATACATTCGGCCATGCGCTTGAGGCCGCGACGGGCTATTCCGACCGGCTGCTGCATGGCGAAGGGGTGGCGATTGGCTGTGCGCTGGCCTTTGAGCTTTCCGCGCGGCTGGGGCTTTGCCCGCAGGAAGACCCGAGCCGTCTGCGCGCCCATTTGGTGCAGATGGGCATGAAGACCGACCTGCGCGACATTCCCGGCGATCTGCCCGAGGCCGAGGAACTGCTGCGGCTGATGGGGCAAGACAAGAAGGTGGTCGATGGCCGTTTGCGCTTTGTTCTGGCACGCGGCATCGGGCAGGCCTTTGCGGGGGCCGAGGTGGAGAACGCCGAGGTGCTTGGGCTGCTGCGGGATGCGCTCGGCTGAAGCCCCAAGGCTACGGCTTCGCGTAAAGGGCCATCGCCTGCAGTTAAAATTCGGGCTAGGTAATTTTCGGATCAGTTGGCCTGAGAGGTGTCTCTGCGCGAGGCTGCTGTCTAGCCGAGGGCCATCGCCTACCCGGTGGGGCGGGCAGGCGATGGCCCGGCGCCTTCGGCTTGATTCCGGGCTGGGTGGTAATCTTGAGCCGTCGCTCAAGGCGGGCAGGGCGCTCCAGCGCCCCACCCAATAGTCTAAATCAGAACGGGATCTCATCATCGAGGTCACGGCTACCGCCGCCGCCACCGCCGCCCGAAGAGGACGGGCCGCTGTCATAGCCGTAGTCGTTGCCGCCACCGCCGCCACCACCGTAGCCGCCGCCACCACCGCCGCCGCCGGAGCCGCCGCCGGGACCGTCGAGCATGGTCAGCGTGCCGCCGAAGCCTTGCAGCACGACTTCGGTGCTATAGCGGTCTGCGCCCGATTGGTCCTGCCATTTGCGGGTCTGCAACTGGCCCTCGATATACACTTTGGAGCCCTTCTTGAGGTATTGCTCGGCCACGCGGACGAGCCCTTCTTGAAAGATCGCCACCGAATGCCATTCGGTCTTCTCGCGGCGCTCACCGGTGTTGCGGTCTTTCCATGTCTCCGAGGTGGCGATGCGCAGGTTGCACACTTTGCCGCCGTTCTGGAACGACCGCACCTCGGGGTCGCGCCCGAGGTTGCCGATAAGGATCACTTTGTTCACTGAGCCGGCCATCTTGCCCCCTCGTTTGTCATTGCTGTGTCATTGCGTCGGGCGCGAATCCGAGCGCGCCCAATTCGGCTGTTTATATCGTGCTTGTTCGCCGGATGACACCGGCTTTCCATCCCGCCGCCCATCGCCACGGCCCGCGAAATGGCCGGGATTTCGGGGGCTGGTAGAAGGGGCGTATTTAAGTATACTGCGCGCAATGCAACGGTAGGGGGCAGATATGCGAAAGACGGGACTTTTGGCCGGTCTGGCCGCGGTGGGTTTGACGGCAGCCGGGATGATCGCGATGGGGGCAGCGCCAGCGGCTGCCGATATGTTCGCCAGCAAGAACCGTGCGGGGCTGTTCGCTTCGCAGAAAAGCATCCTCGATAATCGGGCATCCAAACAATATTCCGCCTCCGTGCGGCTGCAACCGCCCAAGGTTGTCACCCCGACGAAATGGGACGTGCCGAAATACAACGGGTCTTACAAAGGGGCCTTTCTAACCCATGCCCGCGCCGCGGCCACGCGCCACGGCATCCCGGTCGATCTGTTTTTGCGGCTGGTGCAGCAGGAAAGCGGGTGGAACCCTAAGGCGCTGTCGCACAAGGGGGCGATGGGGCTGGCGCAGTTGATGCCGCAGACCGCGCGGGCGCTGCGTGTCGATCCCGCCGATCCGGTGCAAAACCTCGAAGGCGGGGCGCGTTACCTCAAGATGCAGTACCGCGCTTTCGGCAGTTGGGAGCTGGCGCTGGCCGCCTATAACGCGGGGCCGGGGGCGGTGAAGAAATACGGGGGCATCCCGCCCTACAAGGAAACCCGCAATTACGTTAAAGTGATCACGGGCAGTTAAGTCATTGATATTTATGGGGTGAGCGCTGCGCTTGGGCGTTTGTCCGCCTATTTGCACCCCCGTAAGCCCCTCTGGCATCGGCCCTCTTGGGAACCGCCGGGGCAATCGTGGTGTTCTCTGATCAGAAACTTTGCAGCGGGGCATTCTCGCCGCAGAGAGGAAAGATCAAAGGAGAACGACATGCTGACGAATATGAAAAACATCGCCCTTGCCGCTGGTGTAAGCGTTATCGCGCTGAGCGGCTCTGCCTTCGCCGATGACAAGATCATGGTCTCGAAAATCGACGTCGAATCCTCTGTCGCCGCCGCGGCTGACAGCAATGCCATGGATTTCTATCCTGATCTGGAAGAAGACCTGCGCGCCGAAGTGGCAGAGCGCGTGCCGATGAGCAGCGATGGCTCCGATCCGCAGATCAAGATCGACATCCGCAAAATCTCTCTGAACGGCGCGACCATGCTGCCCGACAGCAAGGAATTCAACGAGTTGGAAGGCGTTGTTGATATTACAAGCCCCACCGGCGACAACGCTGGCCTGAGCTTCCCGGTCATGATTTCGGCCTATAGCGGCGATGAGATCGCGCCCGAAGGCTATGTCAACGTGCAGCCGTCCGAAACTGAATTCTACGTGGCGCTCGTCTCGACCTTCGCGGATGTCGTGGCCGAAGGTTTGGCCAATGTGAACACTGCCGGTTCGCCCGTTGATCCCTAAATCCGGGTTTGATTTGGCCATGCTGGCCGGATCGTCATAACCTCAGGCCGTTCCCCCTTAGATAGCCTGAGGCATGAGGCGTGGTTCTTCGGAACCGCGCCTTTTTCATTCCGCCGCCGTGCCTGTCTCAATCACCGGCTCCATCTCGGCGAATTGCTGGGCCGAGAGGTGGCATTTGATCTGATGCCCTTCGGCCATGGTCACCATCGGCGGCACCTCGCGTTCGCACAGATCGCCGGGCACCTGCGACTTCCACCGGCAGCGCGTCTGGAAGGGGCAGCCCGGGGGCGGGTTCATCGCCGACGGCACGTCGCCTTCCAGCACGATGTGTTTCTTTTTCACCTTGGTATCGGCAATCGGCACCGCGCTCAGCAGCGCTTCGGTATAGGGGTGATAGGGCGGGGCGAAAACCTGATCGGTGTCGCCCAGTTCGACCACATGGCCCAGATACATCACCATCACCCGGTCCGAGAGATAGCGCACGATAGAAAGATCGTGGGAGATGAGCAAAAGCGTCGTCTTCTGCTCGCGCTGGATTTCCATCAGCAGGTCGGTGACGGCGGCCTGCACGCTCACATCAAGGGCCGAGACCGGCTCATCCGCCACCACGATCCGCGCATCCCCGGCAAAGGCGCGGGCGATGCCGACGCGTTGCTTTTGCCCGCCCGACAGTTGGCGCGGCATCCGGCCTGCGAATTCGCGCGGCAGTTTCACCAGGTCGAGCAGTTCCAGCATGCGCTGGCGGCGCTCTTTCTCATTCTTGCCGATGCGAAAAATCTCCAAGGCGCGGATGATCTGCCGCCCCACGGTCATTGAGGGGTTGAGCGTGTCGAAGGGGTTTTGAAACACCATCTGCACATCGGCGACATTCTTGGTCGTGCGGTCATCAATCGGCACGCCGCCGATGTCCTGCCCGTCGAGGTAGATATGCCCCTCGGTCGCCGTCTCTAGCCCCATCAGCACCTTGGCGAATGTGGACTTGCCACAGCCCGACTCGCCCACGATGGCGAGGGTTTCACTTTCATGGGCCTCGAAGCTGAGGGTTTCATTGGCTTTGACTACTTTGGTATTGCCGCCGCCGAACATGGCATTGGCCGCGACTTGGTAGTATTTCTTGAGCTTGTCCATTTTGAGGACGACCTCACCGACATCGCTCTTTTCCTTGACCTCGGCCAGCTCCAAGGGCGCTTGCCAGTCGATCTCTTGAAACCGAATGCAGCGGGTCTCATGCCGGTCGTTGCCGGGCACGCTCTCCATCGGGATCGGCGCGGCGTCGCAGCGGCCGGGGACGAAATAGTCGCAGCGCGGGCCGAAGTTACAGCCCGGCGGGCGTTCATGGGGCAGGGGGAAATTGCCCGGGATGGCCTTCAGGGGCCGCGCGTTTTTATCCGCCCCCGGCAGCGGGATCGAACGGAACAGCGCCTGCGTATAGGGATGCTGCATCTCGTCAAAGACATCCTCGATCGAGCCTTTCTCGACCGCTTCGCCCGAGTACATCACGCAGATCCGGTCGCAGGTTTCCAGCACCAGTCCGAGGTTGTGCGAGATGAAGAGCATCGAGGTGCCGTATTTCTTGCCCAGATCCTTCACCAGTTCCACCACCGCCGCCTCGACGGTCACGTCGAGCGCGGTGGTCGGCTCATCGAGGATCAAGAGCGAGGGTTCGGACATCAGCGCCATGGCGATGACGATACGTTGCTGCTGGCCGCCCGAAAGCTGGTGCGGATAGGCCTTCAGGATGCGCTCGGGGTCCGGCAGCTTTACGTCCGTGACCACTTGCAAGGCGCGCGCGTAGGCTTCCTTTTCGGACATGCCGGCATGGATCATCGGCACTTCCATCAATTGTTTGCCGATCCGCATGGCGGGATTGAGGCTCGCCATCGGTTCTTGGTAGATCATCGCGATCTCGCTGCCGCGTATGTCGCGTAGCTCTTCTGTGCTCATCTCGCTCAGGTCGCGGCCTTTGAATTTGATGGAGCCGCCGACGATCCGGCCATTGCGACCCAGATCCTGCATCACGCCCAACGCCACGGTGGATTTGCCGCAGCCGCTTTCGCCCACCAGCCCCACGGCCTCTCCGGGTTGGACGTTGACCGAGAAATCCATCACGGCGGGAATCTCCCGCAGGCGGGTGAAGAAGGAGATCGACAGGTTGTTGATCTCAAGAATGGGACCGTCGTAATCAGTCTTTGGCATTTGGCTCTCCCGGTCGGGCGATCAAAAGGGGCCGGGAGGGCTGGCCCCCCGGAGGATGTTTCTTAGTCGCGCAGGGATTCTTCGCGCAGGCCATCGGCCAAGAGGTTCAGACCCAGCACGAGGCTCAGCAGCGCCAGCGCAGGCGCAATAGCAGCATGCGGGTAGAGCGACAGCAGGCGGCGGCCCGCGTTGATCGTGCTGCCCCAATCGGGGCTCTCGCTCTCCAGCCCGAGGCCGAAGAAGCCCAGCGTGCCCAGAAGGATCGTAGTATAACCGATGCGCAAGCAGAAATCGACGATCAGCGGCCCGCGCGCATTGGGCAGGATTTCCCACAGCATGATATACCACGGGCCTTCGCCACGGGTCTGGGCGGCGGCGACGTAGTCGCGGGTTTTGATGTCGAGTGCCAAGCCGCGCACGATGCGGAACACCGTGGGCGAGTTCACGAAGACCACCGAGACGAAGACCACCAGCACGCCGGGGTCGATGTCGAAGAGGTCGATCATGCTCGGCAGGCCCGGAATGCGGTAGCTGTCCGTCGCCACGATCGCCCCGTCGGTGGAGACCAGCGACAGGTAGAGCCAGCCGACCACCCCAAGCACCACGATCAGAAGCGGCGTGCGGAACGAAGGTTGCGTGTAGTAGCGCGCGTTCAACAGCACGGCGAGGAAGATCAGCGGGAAGATGAATAGGAACACCGCCATGTAGTTCGGGATGCCGGTCAGCACGATCTCGGGCGTGACCAGCAGGTAGAACAGCAGGATCACCGGGAAGGCGAGGATCAGGTTCGCCAGAAAGCTCAGCACCGTATCCAACCGCCCGCCATAGTATCCCGCAGGCAGGCCCAGCGTGATCCCCACCATAAAGGCAAAGAGCGTCGCCATCGGCGCGATCTGCACCACGACCCAAGACCCTTTGATCAGCCGAGAGAAGACATCGCGGGCAAGGTTGTCACCGCCCAAAAGGAACCAAGGGTATTCGCCTTCATCCGGGCTGCGCAGGGGCGTGCCGGGCAGTTTGTTTTTCATCCCCGAGGTCTGGCTGAGGCTGTCATGCGTCACCAACAGATCGAACAGCCCGCCGAAGATACCGGTGTAGACCCAGAACATGACGATGGCGAAACCGATCATGCCGACGGTGCTGTCAAACAGCTTGCCGTAAAGGCCGAGCCGCCGCTTGAAGTGGATGGAGAGCGCGAAGGTCAGGATCAGCGCGATCCACACGGGCAGCATCTGCTGCGACATGCCGCCGATGATGCCCGCCTGTGGCCCCATGAAGGCGCCTGCGATGATATAGATCAGCAGGACGAGGATCAGCAGCGCAAAGAGCAGGATCACCGCCCGGTTCACCCCGCCCGCCAGCCCGCCTTGCCGGGCGACGGTGCCGTCCGGGTTGATCTGACGTGCCTCACTGGCGGGAAAGAAGGAAACGACGATCTGCACCGCCACGGCCAAGGCCAGAAGCACCGCGAGACCGAGGAAGATGATATTGAGCCCCGCAAGCGACCCGGTCCATGTCAAAGGTTCCATGTCCAAGCTCCGTTAAGAAATGCGAATGCGCGGGTTGAGGAAAACATAGCCGATGTCCGAGATCAGCTGCGTCACGAGGACGACGATCACCGACACGACCGAGACCGCGAGCAGCAGTTCGATGTCGTTATTGGCCGCCGCCTGCACCAGCAGCCAGCCGAAGCCCTTGTAGTTAAACAGGGTCTCGACGATCACCACGCCGTTCAAGAGCCACGGGATTTGCAGCATGATGACGGTGAAGGGCGCAATGAGCGCGTTGCGCAGCGCGTGTTTCAGCACGATCTCTGAGAATTTCACGCCCTTAAGCCGCGCGGTGCGGATATATTGCGCGGTCATCACCTCGGTCATCGAGGCCCGCGTCATCCGCGCGATATAGCCCATGCCGTAGAGCGAGATGGTCAGCACCGGCAGGAAGAAGTTCCAGAAGTTCGCGTCTTTCATGGCGGAAGTGGCCGAGCCCAGAAACAGTGTCTTGCTGTCGATCCAGCCCCAGTCGGCCAACAGCGGCGACAGGCCAAAGCGCGAGGAGGCCAGCACCGCGATGAAGATCACGCCCGAGACATATTCAGGCGTTGCCGTGGTGGCGATGGAGAAGGTGGAGAGCGAGCGGTCGAGCTTGGAGCCTTCGCGCATCCCCGCCAGCACGCCGACGATCAGCGCCGAGGGGACCATCAGCACCAGCACCCAGAACATCAGCTTGGCGGTGAGTGCCAGACGGGTGAGCACCGTCTCGCCCACGGGTTCTTTGAAGACGGTCGAGAAACCCCAATCGCCTTGCAGGATGCCGCAGCGGGTGGGGCGCTCTTCCACCGGGGTGCCGGGGGCGAAACAGCGGCCAAAGGTTTCCTCGGGCGTGTCGCCTTCGGTGACCCAGCCGGGTAGCACGCCCAGCCATTCGCCGAACTTGTCGACCGTGGGCTGCAAATAGCCGCGGTCTTCGAGGTAGCTGGCCACGGCCTCGTCCGACATGCGGAAGTTGCCTTGTGTCTTGGCGAGTTTTTCGAGGTTCGGATAGAGATTGGTCAGCCAGAAAACGATGAACGTCAGGCAGAGCGCCGTCAGCAACATCACACCCAGCCGGCGCAAAATGAATAGTCCCATGTGGTCCCCTGTAGCAGGGTCGGGCGGTGACTTGGCCCGACGATGCGGCCTTTTGGCCTTTTTAATTCGTGCGGCGCCTTGGGGGCGCCGGTTCTGTGCGTGGCAGGTTTTTCTGCCTTGTGGCGCTGGGGTGCCGAAGACCTTTTGGCGGTCTTTCTGGCGGCCTGCGCTTGTTCATTGCCCCGCCCCTGTGCGGAGCGGTTCAGCCATGAGGCACGGAAATCACCCGCGCGTCAACATTCGGCTGAGGAGTTTGGATGAGTTTTTGCGACATCCTGAGGGTCTGAAAACGACATTTCGGCCCGGCTCTCAGCGCAGTTTGCTGGGGGGCAGGCCGCTGTGCTGTTGCATGAAACGGGTGAAATAGGCGGCAGAGCCGAAGCCCAAAGTGGCGGCGATCTCGGCAGCTGTGTGATTGGTCTCGGCCAACAGGCGACGGGCGGCATGGCAACTGCGCTCGGTCAGAAGGTCAGCGGCGGATTTGCCGGTAGCTGCCTTCACGGCGCGGGTCAGATGGGTTGGGGTCACGCCAAGAGCTGCGGCGTGTTCGGCCATGCTGGTGCCCTTGGGGGCGCCTTGCGTGACCAAGGCGCAGAAGCGCGCGCTGAGCCTGTCGCCTGCCTTGGGCCGGGGGGCGGTATGCGCCTCTGCCATGATCTGGCGGCGCAGCCAGACCGACATCAGCGCCACCTGCGCTTTGAGCGCATCTTGGTGCAGGGGGCGGGCCTGTTGGACCTCCCGTTGGATCTGTTCGATGAGGGTTGCGATCTCCGATTGCGCGGCCCCGTCGCGGATCCGCAATTGGCGCGGGGTCTCGGGCAGGCTTTCGTCACTGTCTTTGGGGATCAGCACCGCATGGCCCAGACATTGATAGCCCAGCTCCAGCGCGAAGAGCGACCGCGCCGGTATCCAAAGCGCGTTATGCGGGCTGATGCCGCGGCGTTGGCCATCGAGCAGCAGCCGCCCTTGGCCCCGGGTGATCCAGATCAAAAGATGGTGGTCGCAGTCGTGCGCGAGGGTCAGCCGCCAGTCTTGCCCCGCCGAAAGCTGGGCCAAGGTCTGGGTCTGAATCTCTGTCACGGGCACGGGGCGCTTTCGTTGAGAAATGGAAACCTTACAAGGGTAATCTTCAACGTCAGGCTAGCGGAGGGTTGGGATAACGCAAGAAATTCCGCCCGCTCGGCGGCTATTCCGGCGTCACCCGCTGCCAATCTGCCATCTTACTGCGCATCCAAGTGCGCTGCCGCTTGGCGAAACGTCGGGTGGCGACGACGGCGGCCTCGCGGGCGCGGTGCAGCGGCCAGTCGCCGTCGAGGTGGCGGATCAGTTCCGGCACGCCGATGGCGCGATGGGCGGGCAGGGATGGGTCATAGCGCGGGCGAAGGGCGGCGACCTCTTCCAAGGCGCCTTGCTCGAGCATCAGGTCAAAGCGCTGCGCGATGCGGGCGTTCAGCCAATCCCGCTCGACATCGAAGACGATCGGCAGACAATCCGCCAGCGGCAAAAGCGGTGCGCCGGTGTCGCGCTGCCAGTCCGACAGGCCGCGCCCAGTGGCCTGCCACACTTCCCAAGCGCGCTGCACCCGCGCGCGGTTGCGTTGGTCGATGCCTGCGGCGGTCTCGGCATCCAGCCCGGCCAACAGGTCTTCGAGTGCCATCTCGTCGCCTTGGGCGCGTACCTCTACCGGGGTGGCCGGAATCTCGGCCAGCCCCTGCGTCAGGGCAGAGAAGTAGAGCCCGGTGCCCCCGGTGATGATCACCCGCTGGTCGCCGCCCAACAGCGGGGCCACCTCGCGCAGCCAATGGCCGGTGGAATAGGGCGCGTCTTCGGCCAGATGACCATAAAGCAGATGCGGCGCGCGGGCCTCTTCCTCGGGCGAGGGGCGGGCGCTGATGATGCGCAAGGGGGCGTAGACCTGACTGGCATCGGCATTGACGATGACACCGCCCTGCGCCTCGGCAATGGCGAGGGCAAGGGCGGATTTGCCACTGGCGGTCGGCCCGGCGATCAACACCGGCCGTTCGGGCGGCAAACCCTGCAACAGGGCGTCCATCTGGGCCTTGGGAATATCCGGCATTTCTTTGCGTCTTCCTTACGTCCCGCATTGAACCTTGGGCGTATTTGCGACATTTTGGCGCGAAATGAAAACCCTTCACCGCCGCAAGGCTTAAATCTCCCCCGGTTGGTGAAATAGTAAGGTGTGCCCGATGTCCCAAGACACCCCCCAAGTCTCCTTTAACCGCGTGATGCTAAAGATTTCCGGGGAGGCGCTGATGGGTGACCTCGGCTATGGTCTGCATCCGCCAACCGTCGAACGCATCGCCCGTGAGGTGCAATCGGTGCACAGTCTGGGCGTCGAGATCTGCATGGTGATCGGCGGCGGCAACATCTTCCGCGGCCTGCAAGGCTCGGCGCAGGGGATGGAGCGGACCACGGCGGATTACATGGGGATGCTCGCCACCGTGATGAACGCGCTGGCGATGCAATCGGCGCTCGAAGGCTTGGGCATCCACACCCGCGTGATCAGCGCCATCACCATGAACGAAGTGGCCGAGCCCTATATCCGCCGCCGCGCCGTGCGCCACCTTGAGAAGAAGCGGGTCTGCATTTTTGCCGCGGGCACCGGCAACCCCTATTTCACCACCGACACCGCCGCGACCCTGCGCGCCAATGAGATGTCCTGCGAGGCGATCTTCAAGGGCACCAAAGTCGACGGTGTTTATGACAAGGACCCGGCCAAGTTCGACGATGCGAAACGCTATGATCTGGTGAGCTATGACGACGTGCTGCAAAAGCGGCTCGGCGTGATGGACGCCTCTGCCATCGCGCTGGCGCGGGACAACAACCTGCCGATCATCGTCTTCTCGCTGGATGAGCCGGGCGGCTTCCAAGGCATCTTGGCGGGGCAGGGCACCTATACCCGCGTCGGGTAACTCCGCCCGCATTCCAAGGCATCGCCCCACGGCGGGGCGATTGACCTGATGCCGCCCGCGTCTCTCACAACAGGGGCGCGGGGCGCGTATGGTGGCGCAACAATGGGCAGTTGTGAAAGCGCCGCGCCACCGTTAGAAAGCCGTAACGCAAGGAAACAACAAGCAGGCTCGCCATGTCAGACGAATTTATGCTCGATACCGATGATCTTGAACGGCGGATGAACGGCGCGATTGCGTCGCTTCGGACCGAGTTCGCATCGCTGCGCACGGGGCGTGGCTCGGCCTCCATGCTGGAGCCGGTGATGGTCGAGGCTTACGGCCAGATGACCCCGGTGAACCAAGTCGGCACCGTCAACGTGCCAGAGCCGCGCATGGTCACGATCAACGTCTGGGACAAGGGTCTCGTTGGCAAGGTTGAGAAGGCCATCCGCGAAAGCGGACTGGGCATCAACCCGCAGCTGAACGGCACCATCATCATGCTGCCGATCCCCGAGCTGAACGAAGAGCGCCGCACCCAGTTGACCAAGGTCGCGGGCCAATACGCCGAACACGCGCGCGTCTCGATCCGCAACATCCGCCGCGACGGGATGGACCAGATCAAGAAGGCCAAGAACGACGGCGCCATGTCAGAGGACGACCAGAAAATCTGGGAAGGCGAAGTGCAGGATCTGACCAACCGTTTCATTACGCTCATTGATGAACAGCTTGAGACGAAACAGGCCGAAATCATGCAAGTCTGACCCCGCCAAGACGCAGGGAAACAGAACTTGAAAGAAAAAGGTCGAGACATGAGCACCGCCGAAATTCAGCCCCAAACGATACCCGGCGGGCCACGCCATGTGGCGATCATCATGGACGGCAATGGCCGTTGGGCCACCCAACGCGGGCGGCCCCGGCTTTTTGGGCATCACGCCGGCGCCAAACGCGTGCGCGAGATCGTCGAATGCTGCCCCGATGTGGGGGTGGAGTATCTGACGATCTTTGCCTTCTCGACCGAGAATTGGAAGCGCACGCAGGTCGAAGTGGCGGGGCTTATGTCCCTGTTTCGGCGCTATATTTCCAAGGAAATGCGCAGCCTTAGCGACTATGGCGCGCGGGTGCGGTTCATTGGGGATCGCGACCGGCTGGATGACAAGCTGATCAAACTCATGGGAGAGCTTGAGGCCCATACCGCCCATAACACCCGCATCAATCTAACCATCGCGCTCAATTATGGCGGCCGCGATGAGGTGGCCCGCGCCACGCACCGCTTGGCCCAAGATGTCGCCAGCGGCAAACTTGACCCCGATAGCGTGGACGAAGAGACCCTGCCGCGCTACCTCGATACCCATGTGCTGCCCGACCCCGATCTGGTGATCCGCACCAGCGGCGAGGCGCGGATTTCGAACTTTCTGCTGTGGCAGTCGGCCTATGCGGAATATGAGTTCATCGACACGCTGTGGCCGGATTTCACCCGCGAGGAATTCGCCCGGCTCTGCGCCGCCTATGGCGGGCGTGACAGGCGGTTCGGTGCGGTCAAGACCTGAGGAGAGCTGCGATGAAATCACCTGAACAATGGTCCGACCTACGCGCCCGTATGCTATCGGCCAGCGCGATGATCCTGATCGGTCTTTTGGGCATCTGGTTGGGCGGCACCGTCTTTCATCTGCTGGTGGCGCTGATCTGCGGCATGATGGTCTGGGAATTGGTCGGCATGCTGCGCGGGCAGGGGCAGGCGGCGGCTTGGCAATTGGGGCTGGTGACCGCGGCGGCGGTGCTGGCCTCGGTCTATCTGCCGGTGGGCTTTGGCCTGCCGCTTTTGCTGGCCCCGGCGCTGGCGGGCTTTGCACTATTGAGCGCCAATCGCACGCTTTACATGAGTTTTACCGCGCTAATCCTGCTGGCGGGCTTTGGTCTGATCCAGCTGCGCGATGACATGGGTTTTGGCTGGTTGATGTGGCTGGTGCTGGTGGTCGTGGTGACCGATGTGGTGGGCTATTTCGCAGGCCGCGCCATCGGAGGGCCCAAATTCTGGCCCAAGGTCAGCCCCAAAAAAACATGGTCCGGCACCGCCTCGGGCTGGGTTGGGGCGGCTGTTGTCGGGCTGATTTTCTCGTTCAACACCGGCTTTGGCCTGCAACTTGTCGGCATCTCGGTGGCCCTGTCGATGGCCTCTCAGATGGGCGATATGGCGGAGTCGGGCATGAAGCGAAAGATGGGGGTCAAAGACAGCTCCGCGCTGATCCCCGGCCATGGCGGTCTGTTGGACCGTTTTGACGGGATGCTGGGCGCTGCCGTCTTCTTGCTGATCGTCGGGCCGCTGATCGGTTTCCCGCCGGGTGTGAACTGACCCGCTATGCCGCGCAAGATTTCGATACTGGGGGCGACCGGCTCTATAGGTCAGAACACGATTGACCTGATCCGCCGCGCGCCCGACGCCTATGAGGTCGTGGCCCTTACCGGCGCGGGCAATATCGCGCAATTGGCCAAGGATGCCATTGCGCTGAAGGCCGATGTGGCCGTCACCGCCCGCGAAGACCTGCTGGACGATCTGCGCGACGCGCTCAGTGGCAGCGGTGTCGAAGCCGCAGCGGGGGCCGAGGCGATCACCGAGGCCGCATCGCGCCCGGCGGATTGGACCATGTCGGCGATCATCGGGGCGGCGGGGCTGGCACCGGGGCTGGCGGCGCTGCGCCAAGGTGGCACGCTGGCACTGGCCAACAAGGAATCGTTGGTCTGCGCCGGGGCGCTGATCATGGGAGAGGCCGCGCGCCACGGCGCGACGATCCTGCCCGTCGACAGTGAACATTCCGCCGTATTTCAGGCGCTGGTCGGCGAAGACATGGCCGCCGTTGAGCGTGTCATCATCACCGCCAGCGGCGGCGCGTTTCGCGATTGGCCGCTCGAAGACCTTGCCCATGCGACGCTCGACCAAGCCTCAAGCCATCCCAATTGGGACATGGGGCAGCGCATCACCATCGACTCGGCGTCGATGTTTAACAAGGCGATGGAAGTCATTGAGACGCGTGAGTTTTTCGGCGTCTCCCCCGAGGCGATTGAGGTGCTGGTGCATCCGCAGTCGATGATCCATGCGCTGGTGGGCTTTTGCGACGGGGGGCTGATGGCCCATGTCGGCCCCGCGGATATGCGCCATGCCATCGGCTACGCGCTGCACCACCCCGCGCGCGGGCATCTCCCGGTCGAGCGGTTGGACCTGACCAAGATTGGACGTTTCGATTTCACCGCCCCCGATGACGCCCGCTGGCCCGCGCTGCGGCTGGCGCGGGACGTCATGGCAGCGGGCGGTCTGATGGGCGCGGTCTTTAACGCGGCCAAGGAAGTGGCGCTTGACGGTTTCATCGACGGACGGCTGCGCTTCACGCAGATGGCCGAGATCGTCGAAGAGGTGCTGGAGCGCCGCGCCGAAGAGGCCGCGCAGGGCCGCGACGACATGACACTTGAACTGGTGGCGCAGGCGGACCAACTCGCACGCAAGGCGGCAGAGGCCGCAATTCAGAAAAGGGCAGGGTAGTACGTTGGACATCATGGGGTTTTTGCCGGAGTTCGGCGGGCTGATCTGGACGATACTGGCCTTTGTCGTGGCGCTGTCGGTGATCGTGGCGATCCACGAATACGGGCACTACATCGTGGGCCGTTGGACCGGGATCAAGGCGGATGTCTTCAGCCTCGGTTTCGGCCCGGTGCTGTTCTCGCGCGTCGACAAACGCGGCACGCGGTGGCAGTTCGCGCTGCTGCCCTTTGGCGGCTATGTGAAATTCGCAGGCGACTCCAACGCGGCCTCCGGCAAGGATGAGACCGCGATGGAAGCGCTTGCCGACGACCCCGAGGCGCTGCGCCACACGATGCACGGCGCGCCGCTCTATGCCCGCGCGTTGACCGTGGCGGCGGGGCCGGTGTTCAACTTTGCCCTGTCGATCCTCATCTTCTTTGCCGTTGCGATGACCGCCGGAACCGCTCGTGATCCGCTCACCGTCGGGGAATTGCGGGCGTTGCCCAATGACGCCTATGAGTTGGCTCCGGGCGATATTCTGCGCGCGGTCGAAGGCACCCCGGTGCCCTCGCTCTCTGCCGGGGAACGCTATGGCGATTTCCTGACCAATCTGCCGCAGGAAGCGGTGCTGAGCTATGACGTCACCCGCGATGGCGAAGAGCTAACCGTGCCTGGCCCCTATCTTATGCCGCCGCTGGTCAGCAACGTCGCCCCGCAATCGGCGGCGCAAGAAGCCGGTCTGCGCAGCGGCGATGTGATCACCGCGGTGAATGGGCAAGAGATCGTGGCCTTTGGGGAATTGAAAGAGGTGGTCGAAGCCTCCGAAGGGGCACCGCAGGAGTTGACCGTCTGGCGCGATGGCGAGAGCTTGCCTTTCACTCTTGTCCCCAAAGCCACGGATGAGCCGCAGCCCGATGGCAGTTTCAAACAAAACCTGCGCATCGGCATCGTCGGCGGCATGGCCTTCGTGCCTGCGACCGACACCCCCGGCGTGGGTGAGGCGCTCGGCACCGGTTTGGACAACACTTGGCGCATCATCACCGGGTCGATCTCGGGCCTGCGTGAGATGATCGTCGGCAATATCAGCACCTGCAACCTCAGCGGCCCGGTGGGCATCGCCCAGACCTCGGGCGCGATGGCGAGCCAAGGGGCGCAGTCCTTCATCTATTTCATCGCGGTGCTGAGCACGGCGGTCGGTCTGCTGAACCTCTTCCCGATCCCGGCTTTGGACGGCGGGCATCTGGTGTTCTACGCCTATGAGGCGGTGACCGGCAAACCGCCCAGCGATGGCGCGCTGCGCTTTTTGATGAGCATCGGCATCGTCTTGGTGCTGACCCTGATGCTCTTTGCGCTCGGCAACGATCTGTTCTGCCCGTAAGCGGCGCAACGATAGCGAAAGACAGCCCTGCCTTGCCCTTCGGGCAGGGCGCAATGCCTTCAAATGGCCACAATTGAACAAAATCGTGCCGCAATCTCTGGCTATGGTTCCCCTTCATCGAGAAGGAACCGAAAATGCACGTCTTGCAAGGAACATACCGCGGCCTGAGCCTGCTTTTGGACCTGAACTGGGACCGTGCGTTCTTTGGCGCGGCCATCGCGGCGGCGCTCTTCGCAGGGGCCTTTGTCGCCTCTCTCTGACCGCTGCGAGCTCCCGGATCGGGCAGTTTCACACGATCTTGTCCCATCATGTCATTCCGGCCCAACTTGCCGCATGATATGGTATATTTTTCCCGCCGTTGCTTTTGACAAACCCCGTTAACCTGCGTAGTCAGGTTGACAACAATGTCGTAAAAAAACGGGTCGGTGTAATGGGACTGAGGAACGAGGGCAGAATGCCCGTCGAATGGGCGCAGCGCAGCAATGTCGGCAAGACCCTTCGGGGGGCATCGCTTTGTGTCATGTTGTCCGTCGCGTGGCTCGTGCCCGGCAGCCAAGCGCAGGCGCAGCAATATCAGTTCAACACGGTCGTCATCGACGGCAATGAGCGGATTGGCGATAGCGCCATCCTGCGCCGCGCGGGCATCGGGCGCGGGCAGGCGGTGACGGGCGGTCAGTTGAACGACGCCTACCAGAACCTGCAAAACTCGGGTCTGTTCGAATCCGTCTCGCTTGAGCCGCAGGGCGGCACGCTGGTGATCACGGTGGTCGAACTGCCGACGCTGAACCGCGTCAGCTTTGAGGGCAACCGCCGCATCAAGGATGAGATGCTGGCCGAACTCATCGGCTCGACCGAGCGGCGGGTGTTCAACCCCAGCCAAGCCGAGCAAGACGCCGCCGCCATTGCGGAGGCTTATAGCAACGAGGGGCGCCTGTCGGCCCGCGTGCAGCCGCGCATCATCCGCCGCGACCAGAACCGCGTCGATCTGGTGTTCGAGATTTTCGAAGGCGACAATGTCGAGATCGAGCGTCTGAGCTTTGTCGGCAACCGCGTCTATTCCGACCGTCGCCTGCGCCGCGTTCTGGGCACCAAACAGGCCGGTCTGTTCCGCCGTTTGGTCAAGCGCGACACCTATGTCGAAGGCCGCGTCGAGGCCGACAAACAGTTGCTGCGGGATTTCTACCTGTCGCGCGGCTATGTCGACATGCGCACCGAGGCGGTGAATGCCGAGTTGACCGAAGAGCGTGATGGCGTCTTTGTGGCCTATAACATCACCGAGGGGCAGCAGTTCCGTTTCGGCGAGGTGAAGCTGGAATCCGAAGTGCCCGGCCTGAATGCGGCGGCCTATCGCGACCTGCTCAAGATCCGCCCCGGCGTGATCTATTCCCCGACCCTGATCGAGAATGACATCGCCCGGATCGAGCGCCAAGCGATCCGTGATGGTGTCGATTTCCTGCGCGTCGAGCCGGTGATCGACCGCAACGACCGCGATCTGTCGCTTAACGTGACCTACAAACTCTCCCGTGGGGAGCGTATCTTTGTTGAGCGGATCGACATCGAAGGCAACACCACCACGCTCGACCGTGTGATCCGGCGCGAGTTCGACAGCGTGGAGGGTGACCCCTTCAACCCACGCGAAATCCGCCAAGCGGCGGAACGCATCCGCGCGTTGCAGTATTTCGAGACGGCAGAGGTCAACGCCCGCCAAGGCTCCAGCCCAGAGCAGGTCGTGATCGACGTGGATGTGGAGGAACAACCCACAGGCTCGCTGAACTTCGGCGGCTCCTTCTCTAACAATGACGGTTTCGGTGTGGCGGTCAGCTTCCAAGAGGAAAACTTCCTCGGGCGTGGTCAGCGGTTGAACCTGTCGATCTCCACTGCCGAGGATGCGACGCGCTATGGCGTGACCTTCGTCGAGCCGCGCTTCCTTGGGCGTGACGTGGCGCTTGGTCTCAAGCTGGATTACGCGGAGACCAATTCCTCCTACACCAGTTATGACACCGAACGGCTGGTCTTCCAGCCCAGTCTGACCTTCCCTGTCAGCGAGAATGGCCGTCTGTCGACGCGCTATACCCTTGAAGGGATCGAGATGCTGGAGCGGGACGACGAGGACAACAGCGCCACCATTGCGAATGAAATCGCCGAAGGCGCGCTCTTCTCCTCCTCCGTTGGCTATACCTATACCTACGACACCCGCCGCAGCGGGCTGGATCCGACACAGGGCGTTCTGTTCGAGTTCGGACAGGACTTTGCCGGGCTGGGCGGGGACAACGAATATATCAAGACCACGGCCAAAATCGCGGGCGAAAAGCGCATCTTTAACGAGGAAGTCACCCTGCGTGCCACGCTCGAAGGCGGTGCGCTGTCTTGGAACAGCGGCACCAACCGCGCGGTGGACCGCTTCATCCTTGGCCCATCCATCATGCGCGGCTTTGAGCCGGGCGGCATCGGGCCGCGCGACCAGAGCAACGGGGTAGACGACGCGCTTGGCGGTAACCTTTTTGCCGTGGCCCGTTTCGAGGCGGAGTTCCCGCTGGGTCTGCCTGAGGAATATGGCATCACCGGCGGCGTCTTCTATGACGTGGGCAATCTGTGGGACCTGAGCGATGTGGACACCTCCGGTGGCACCATCGTCGGCGAGAGCGGTTCGTTCCGTCATGTGATCGGCTTCTCGGTCTTCTGGGACACGCCGCTTGGCCCGCTTCAGTTCAACGTCTCCGACGCGCTGAAGAAAGAGAGCTTTGACAAAGAGCAAAGCTTTGAGGTCACCCTGCGGACCACGTTCTAAGCCCATGCGCCGCGCCATCATCCCCTTGGTGATGATGCTGGCCGGGGCCGCCCCCGGCCTTGCGCAGCAGGGGCCCTTGGCAGAGCCTCAGACAAACACGCCCGCCCCGGCGCGGGGCGGCGTGATCAGCCCGGTGCTGACCATCGATTCCGAACGCCTGTTCCGCGACAGTGCCTTTGGCCAGCGCGTCAGCCGCGAGATCGAAGCCCAGAGCGAGGAGCTTGCCGCCGAGAACCGCGAGATCGAAGCGGCGCTTGAGGCGGAGGAACGCGAACTCACCGAAAAACGCTCTCAGCTGAAACCGGCGCAGTTCCGGCTTTTGGCCGATGCCTTTGACGAAAAGGTGCAGCGTACAAGGGCAGAGCAGGCGGCAAAGAACCGGGCGTTGAGCGAGGCGCTGGACCTTGAGCGCGAGCGGTTTCTGGCCGCTGCGGCCCCGGTGCTTGAGCAGTTGATGCGCAATTCCGACGCGGCGGTCATTCTGGAGCGGCGTCGGGTCTTTGTCTCGTCCTCCGCGATTGAGGTCACGGATGAGGCGATTGCGCTTTTGGACGAGACGATCGGCAGCGGGCTGACGGACGCCGAGTAAGCGCCGCAGCTGCCGGGATGCTTGCCCCCAGCCGCCCGAATTGGTAGCCCTTCAGCAACCTTCTGAGACAAAGGACAGTCCATGACCGAAGAGCTGCTGCGCGCCGATATCCAAATGATCCAGCGCATCCTGCCGCACCGCTATCCCTTCTTGCTGGTCGACAAGGTCGAAGAGATCGCGGGCACCCAGAGTGCTGTCGGCTACAAGAACGTCACCATGAACGAGCCGCATTTTCAGGGCCATTTCCCCGGCACGCCAATCATGCCGGGCGTCACCATCGTCGAGGCGATGGCCCAGACCGCGGGCGTGATGGTGGGCACGGCCCTTGGCATGCAGGACCGCGACATGCTGATCTATTTCATGTCCATCGACAAATGTAAGTTCCGCCGGAAGGTTGGCCCCGGTGATGTGCTGCGGATGGACCTCAAGACCCTGCGCGGCAAGCCGGGTGCGAAGATCTGGAAGTTCGGCGGCGTGGCCACTGTTGAGGGCGAAATGGCCGCCGAGGCCGAGTTCATGGCGATGTTGGATCTCCCGCAGGACGCGGCATGAGCAATATCCACCCGAGTGCCGTGATCGAAGAGGGCGCGCAGATTGACCCTTCGGCGCGCGTCGGGCCTTTCTGCGTGGTCGGGCCCGAAGTCGTGCTGAAGGCGGATGTGGAATTGAAATCCCATGTCGTCGTCACCGGCCGGACCGAGGTCGGCGCGGGCACGGTGATCTTCTCTTTCGCGGTGATCGGTGAGATTCCGCAGGATCTGAAGTTCAAGGGCGAAGCCAGCCGTCTGGTCATCGGGGAGCGGAACCGTATCCGCGAACATGTCACCATGAACTGCGGCACCGAAGGTGGCGGCGGGGTGACCCGCGTGGGGGATGACGGGCTCTTCATGGCCGGCTGTCACATCGCCCATGACGCTGTTGTTGGCAATCGCGTGATCGTGGTGAACAACGCCGCCGTCGCCGGGCATTGCGTGCTTGAAGATGACGTCATCATCGGCGGGCTGTCGGGCATTCACCAATGGGTACGGATCGGGCAAGGCGCGATCGTCGGCGCGGTGACCATGGTGACGAATGACGTGATCCCCTACGGCCTTGTACAAGCGCCGCGCGGTGATCTCGACGGGCTGAACCTCGTTGGCCTGAAACGCGCGGGCGTGGCGCGCAGCGACATCACGGCGCTCAGGGCCGCGTTCCAGATGCTGGCGCAGGGCGAGGGGACATTCTCGGACCGGGCGCGGCGTTTGGGGGACGAGACGCAAAGCGATTACGTCCGCCAGATCGTCGATTTCGTCATGGCCGACACGGGCCGCCATTTCCTGACGCCGAAATGAGCCTTGCGCTGATCGCCGGGCGCGGCGGCCTGCCCGCGCGGGTGGCGGCGGCGCAGGACGTGCCGCCTTTGGTCTGCGCCTATGAGGGCTGCGCGCCCGATGGGCTGAAGGCCGATTTGACCTTCCGGTTGGAGACTTTGGGCAGCCTGCTTGCGCATCTTCTGGGTCTTGGCATCCGCGAGGTTTGCCTCTGCGGTGCGATTGACCGGCCTACGCTCGATCCTGCCAAGCTCGACATGCGCACGGCGCCCTTGGTGCCGCAGTTCAAAGCCGCCCTTGCGGCGGGCGACAATGGCGCGCTTGAGGTGATCAAGACGATTTTCGAAGATCACGGCCTGCGGGTGGTTGGGGCCGATGAACTGGTCCCGGACCTGCTGGCCGACAGCGGTGTGCTGTCCCGCGAGCGGCCCGATGATCAGATACGCCGGGATGCGGCGCGCGGCACGGCGGTGCTGGACGGGTTGGCCAGCTTGGACATCGGGCAGGCCTGTGTGATCGGGCGCGAACAGGTCTATGGGGTCGAGACCATTGGGGGCACGGATCACCTGCTCGCGACCCTGCCAGAAGCGGTACAGGGCGCGCGCGCAGTGCTCTGCAAAGGCCCGAAAACTGGCCAAATCCGTGAGATCGACCTGCCCACCATCGGCCCCGACACGCTGCGCGCCGCCCATGCGGCGGGGCTGGCGGGCGTGGTGGTCAAGGCGGGCGGCGTGATGTTGCTGGAGCGTGACGCCTGCGTGGCGCTGGCCGATGAACTAGGATTGGTGCTTTGGGTCCGAGAGGGGGACGCGGGATGAAGGTGTTCATTCTGGCAGGCGAGCCTTCGGGCGACCGGTTGGGCGGCGCGCTCATGGCCGGGTTGAAAGAACTCTGCCCCGAGGTGACATTCGACGGCATCGGCGGGCCGCAGATGATGGCTGAGGGGCTGGAAAGCCGGTTCAATATGGACGAGCTCAGCGTTATGGGGCTGGCCGAGATCCTGCCCAAATACCGCGCCCTGATGGCCCGGATCAACGAGACGGCGCAGGCGGTGGTCGAGTTGAGGCCGGATGTGCTCATAACCATCGACAGTCCCGATTTTTCGCTTCGCGTGGCGCGCAAGGTGAAAGAGAAATCCGACATCAGAACAGTGCATTACGTGGCCCCGACCGTCTGGGCATGGCGCCCCGGCAGGGCCGAGAAAATGGCCCGTTCCGTCGATCACGTCCTCGCCCTGTTCCCCTTCGAGCCTCCCTATATGGAAGCGGCGGGCATGGCTTGTGATTTCGTCGGCCACCCGGTGGTGGCCGAGCCCGTGGCCGATGACGCCGCCGCCGCGTCGTTCCGCGCCGAACACCGTCTCGCCGATGCGCCCTTGTTGCTTGCCTTGCCCGGTTCGCGCCGGGGGGAGGTCTCGCGGCTGGCCCCGGTGTTCCAGCAGGTCGTCGCGCGCTTGGTCGAGGCCGAGCCGTCCTTGCGCGTCGTCGTCCCTGCGGCGGCCCCCGTGGCGGCCTTGGTCAAACAGGTCACGCGCAACTGGGCGGGCAGCCCGCTGGTGCTGGACCCGCGCGACCAAAGTGCCGAGGCTTTCACCGCCAGCAAACGCGCCGCCTTCCGCGCGGCGGATGTGGCGCTTGCGGCCTCGGGCACCGTGTCGCTGGAGCTTGCCGCGGTGAACACGCCGATGGTCATCGCTTATGACATGAATTGGATCAGCCGCCAGATCATCGGGCGGATGCTGCGGGTGGATACGGTGACGCTGGTTAACCTTGTCTCGGAAACCCGCGTGGTGCCCGAATTCATCGGCGCGAACTGCCGCCCCGGTCCGATCGCCGAAGGCGTCTTGCAAGTGCTGCGCGCGCCCGGCGCCCAGAAGGACGCCATGGCGCTGACGATGCAGCGTCTGGGGCAGGGGGGTGAGGCACCCGGCCTGCGAGCCGCGCGGGCGGTGCTGGCGCGACTTTAAGGGCTGTCAGCCGCGGTGAATCCAGCCGCCGCCGAAAATGCGCGTGCTTTCAGGATCATAGAAAACACAGGCCTGCCCGGGAGAGACGCCTTCCTCGGCGGTGAGTAGCTCGACCTCGGCCTCCGTCTCGCTGATCGGGCGCAGGATTGCATCGCGCGGTGGACGGGTAGAGCGCACCCGCACGGCGATGTTCCATTCCGCCTGCGAGGTCAGGGGCGCATCGCCCAGCCAGTTGATCTCGCGCACCGGGATCTTGCGAGTGGCGAGCATGGATTTCGGGCCGACGACCACCTCTTTGCGCTCAGGGTCGAGCTTCACGACATAAAGCGGATCGGCCAGACCGCCGATGCCGAGGCCCCGGCGCTGGCCGATGGTGTAATGGATCACGCCCTCGTGGCTGCCGAGCACATTGCCCTCGGTGTCGACGATATTGCCCGGATCAGCGGCCTCGGGGCGCAGCTTGCGGATCACCGCGGCGTAGTCGCCGTTCGGGACAAAGCAGATGTCTTGGCTGTCAGGCTTATCGGCGACCTCCAACCCGTATTTCGCGGCGAGCTTGCGGGTGTCGTCCTTGCTCGGCAGATGGCCCAGCGGGAAGCGCAGGTAGGACAGCTGCTCTTCGGTGGTGGAGAAGAGGAAATAGCTCTGGTCGCGGTTGCCATCGGCGGCGGCATGCAGCTCCGGCCCGTTCTCGCCCATCTTGCGCTGGATATAGTGACCGGTGGCCATGCAGTCCGCCTCGAGGTCCTTGGCGGTTTCCAGCAGGTCCTTGAACTTCACCCGCTCGTTGCAGCGGATGCAGGGCACCGGCGTCGCACCGCCGAGGTAGCTGTCGGCAAACTCGTCGATCACGGCGTCCTTGAAGACGTTCTCATAGTCCAGCACGTAATGCGGGAAGCCCATCTCCTCGGCCACGCGGCGGGCATCCTGAATGTCGACCCCTGCGCAGCAAGCGCCTTTCTTGGCCAGCGCCGCGCCGTGATCGTAAAGCTGCAGGGTCACGCCCACAACATCATAGCCCTCGTCCTTGAGCATGGCCGCGACGACAGAACTGTCCACGCCGCCCGACATCGCCACGACGACGCGCGTATCGGCAGGCGCTTTGGCAAAGCCAAGCGAATTGAGCGGCGGGGTCTGATCAAGGGCCATGGGTCTCTCCGGAGTTTGTGCGCGAATATAGGAAAATCCTACCTAGTCACAAGGGCGGGCTTCACGCCGCGTTAAGGCAGGTGGGGGTTATTGGACGCCAAAACAATGGCGGATGATGCGATGTACCTGAAAAAAGTCGATGGGCCACGGTCTGTTACCCTCGCTGACGGGAGCGTGATGTCCCGCGCCGATTTGCCAAGCGCCGATACCCGCCGATGGGTTGCCTCGCGCAAGGCGGCGGTGGTGCGGGGGGTGGTCTATGGGCTGATCACCCAATCCGAAGCGCTGGAGCGTTATGGTATCAGTGATGAGGAATTTATGGAGTGGTTACATGCGGTTACCGAACATGGGGAGGCGGCGCTGAAAGCCACGGCCTTGAAAAAATATAGACAACTTTAAGTTGTTAATCTATCCTGTCGAGTATCGGTAACGGGTAGTTAACCTTTTTTGCTCAGGGTGAGCCCATCGTCCAAGATGAGCCGGAGTAACCGAAATGCGTGTATTGTTAGTTGAAGACGACCCAACGACCTCTCGCAGTATCGAACTGATGCTGACCCATGCGAATCTCAACGTCTACGCCACCGACCTGGGCGAAGAGGGAATCGATCTGGCCAAGCTTTACGATTATGATTTGATCCTGCTCGACCTCGATCTGCCGGATATGAACGGTCATGACGTGCTGCGCCAGTTGCGGCTCGCCCGGATTGAGACGCCGATCCTGATCCTGTCGGGATCCGACGATACGGAGAATAAGCTGCGGGGATTCGGTTTCGGCGCCGACGATTATTTGACGAAACCCTTTCATCGGGAGGAATTGGTCGCCCGGATTCATGCCATCATTCGGCGGTCCAAGGGGCATTCGCAATCCATCATCAAGACGGGCCAAGTGGCGGTGAACCTTGATGCCAAGACCGTCAGCGTGAACGATGCCCCCGTGCATCTGACCGGCAAGGAATATCAGATGCTCGAACTCCTGAGTCTGCGGAAGGGCACGACCCTGACCAAGGAAATGTTTCTCAACCACCTCTATGGCGGCATGGATGAGCCTGAGTTGAAGATCATCGATGTATTCATTTGCAAACTTCGCAAAAAGCTGAGCCAAGCCACCGGCGGGGAGAGCTATATCGAGACGGTCTGGGGCCGCGGCTATGTGCTGCGCGATCCTGACCCGGTCGAGATGGATTTGGCCGCCAGCGCCTGATCCCCCTCGGCTCGGGCTCGAAATCATTCGCCCTGAAATCGCTAGACCTGCCCCTGATCGCCACCTATCTAAGCGACAGATGACAATATCGGGGGCAGATCGTGACATCCCAGATCGAGGTTGAAGCGCTGACCAAAGCGCAGGCAGAGACGGAATTGGCCCGGCTGGCCGAGGTGTTGAGCGCGGCGAACAGCGCCTATCATACGGAAGATGCGCCGGAAATTTCCGATGCGGAATATGACGCGCTCAAACGCCGCAATGCCGAGATCGAAGCGCGTTTCCCTGACCTAAAGCGCGCCGATAGCCCCTCCGAACAGGTCGGCGCGCCGGTCGCCGAAGGTTTTGGGAAGATACGCCATGCGGTGCCGATGCTCTCGCTCGCCAATGCTTTCGATGCCGAGGAAGTCACCGAATTCGACACGCGGATTCGCAAATACCTCGGCCTCGGCGCCGATGCGCCGCTGGCCTATACGGCCGAGCCCAAGATCGACGGGCTGTCGCTTTCTCTGCGCTACGAAAACGGCGTGCTGGTCCAGGCCGCCACCCGCGGCGATGGCGCTGTGGGCGAGAATGTCACCGCGAACGCCCGCACGATCCAAGACATCCCGCAAGAGCTCAAGAACGCGCCCGATCTGCTGGAGGTGCGCGGCGAGGTCTATATGAGCCACGCCGATTTCGCGGCCCTGAACGCGCGGCAGGCGGAAAGGGGCGGCAAGACTTTCGCCAACCCGCGCAATGCCGCCGCCGGATCGCTGCGCCAATTAGACCCCGAAATCACCCGCGCGCGGCCCCTGCGGTTCTTCGCCTATGCTTGGGGCGCGCTTTCGGCGCCCTTGGCCGACACCCAAAAAGGCGCCATTGACCGTTTGGCGGAACTGGGGTTCTCGACCAACCCTTTGACCGCGCTTTGCGAGGGGCCGGGCGATATGGTCGCCCATTATGAGACGATCGAGGCGCAGCGCGCCACGCTTGGCTATGATATCGACGGCGTGGTCTACAAGGTCGATGACCTTGCCCTGCAGGACCGGCTCGGCTTTCGCTCGACCACCCCGCGTTGGGCCGTGGCCCATAAATTTGCCGCCGAACTGGCATGGACCCGGCTTGAAAGCATCGACATTCAGGTCGGGCGCACCGGCGCATTGTCCCCCGTGGCGCGGTTGCAGCCGGTGACGGTGGGCGGTGTCGTCGTCTCCAACGCCACGCTGCACAATGAGGATTACATCAAAGGGCTCGACAGCAAGGGCGCCGAAATCCGCGGTGGCAAGGATGTGCGCGTCGGTGACTGGGTGCAGATTTACCGCGCGGGCGATGTGATCCCCAAAGTGGCCGATGTTGACCTGTCGAAACGCCCCGAGGATGCGGCGCCTTTCGTCTTTCCGACCGCCTGCCCGGAATGCGGATCGGATGCGATCCGCGAGCCGGGCGATGCGGTGCGGCGCTGCACGGGCGGGCTGATCTGCCCGGCCCAAGCCGTTGAAAAGCTGATCCATTTTGTGAGCCGCAAAGCCTTTGACATTGATGGCTTGGGGGCCAAACAGGTCGAACAGTTCTACCACGACGGCTGGATTGCAGAGCCTGCGGATATCTTCACCCTGAAAGAGCGTTACGGCAGCGGCGTGCAGCAGTTGAAGAACCGCGAAGGCTGGGGGCCGAAATCGGCCGAAAATCTGTTCCAAGCCATTGAAGATCGGCGTGAAATTCCCATGGCGCGGCTGATCTTTGCCCTCGGCATTCGCCATGTGGGCGAGGCGGCGTCGAACCTGATCGCGCTCCACTACGGCGATTGGCAGAGTTTCGAGGCCGCCATGGCCGAGGCCCGCGGGCTGGACGGCCCGGCGTGGGACGATCTGATCGGCGTCGATGGGGTGGGCAGCGTCATGGCAGGCTCGCTCGTGTCGGCCTTCGCGCAGGAGGCGGAGCGCGCCTCCATCGTCCGGTTGGTGGCCCATCTGACCGTGATTCCTGCCGAGCGGCCCGACACCGAAGGCAGCCCCGTGGCGGGCAAAACGGTCGTCTTCACCGGCACCTTGGAGAAGATGAGCCGTGCCGAGGCCAAGGCCCGGGCGGAGCGTTTGGGGGCCAAGGTTTCGGGCTCGGTCAGCGGCAAGACCGACATTCTGGTCGCGGGGCCGGGGGCGGGGTCCAAGGCCAAAAAGGCCGCCGAACTGGGGATCGAGACCTTGGATGAAGACGGCTGGCTGGCCCTGATCGACGGCCAATGAGCGGCAGACCGGAACAGCTTTTCCCGCTTTTCGCCGGGCTGGAAACGCTCGAAGGGGTGGGGCCTAAGACCGCGCAGGTGCTGGGGCAATTGGGCATCCAAGCGCCGCGCGATCTGATTTTTACCCTGCCGCATTCCGGCATCGACCGCCGTCTGCGCGACAGTGTGAAGGACGCGCATCTGCCCGCGACATTGACCGTCGCGGTCACCATCGGTGCGCATCGCCCGGCCCGCAACAAGGGCGGCGCCTATCGCATCATGGTCGAGGACGCGCAGACCAGTTTTCAACTGGTCTATTTCCACGCGCGGGGCGATTACTGGCAGCGCCAATTGCCCGAAGGCAGCCGCCGCAACGTCTCGGGCCGGGTGGAATTTTTCGACGGGATGGCGCAGATGGTCCACCCCGATTTCGCGGTGCCGGAGGATCAGGCCAGCAGCATTCCCGATTTTGAGCCAGTTTATCCGCTGACCTCCGGGTTGACGCAAAAGCTGATGTACAAGGCCACCCGCGGCGCGTTGAAACGGCTGCCCGTGGTCGCCGAATGGGCCGATCCGGGGCAGGTGGCGCAGGCCGGCTGGCCCGATTTCGCTGCCGCCGCAGAGGCCGCCCATGATCCGCGGAAGGCCGAGGATCTGACCGCCACCGCGCCCGCGCGCGAGCGGTTGGCCTATGACGAGCTTTTCGCCCATCAGGTGACCTTGGCGCTGGCGCGACAGAATGAACGGCGCAAGATGGGGCGGGCAAATCGGGGCGACGGGCGGCTGCAACAAAGGGTCCTGTCCTCCTTGCCCTATCGCCCCACAGGCGCGCAGCAGCGCGCGATCGAAGAGATCACCGCCGACATGGGCCGCGAGACCCGGATGAACCGGCTGTTGCAGGGCGATGTGGGGGCGGGCAAGACGCTGGTGGCTTTCATGGCGCTCTTGCGCGCGGTTGAGGCGGGGGGACAAGCGGTGCTGATGGCGCCGACGGAAATCCTTGCCCGTCAGCACCTTATGGGGCTTCAACCGCTGGCGGAGCAGGCGGGCGTTGTGCTGGAACTGCTCACCGGGCGCGACAAGGGGGGCGAGCGTCGGGCCAAGCTCGCGGCGCTGGAACGCGGCGATATCCAGATCCTCGTCGGCACCCACGCGGTCTTTCAGGCGGATGTCAGCTTTGCCGATCTGCGCCTCGCCGTGGTTGACGAACAGCACCGTTTCGGCGTGCGGCAGCGACTGGAACTGGGCCGTAAGGGGAAGCTTGCCGATGTGCTCGTGATGACCGCCACGCCGATCCCGCGCAGTCTGGCGCTGGCGCAATACGGCGATATGGATGTTTCGATTTTGGATGAAAAGCCCCCAGGGCGACAGCCCATTCGCACCGCGCTCGTCTCGACCGCACGGATGGATGAGGTCATCGACCGGATGCGCCATGCAATCAGCGAGGGGCGGCAATGCTACTGGGTGTGTCCGCTGGTCGAGGAAAGCGAAGTCAGTGATCTCACGGCGGCGGAGGACCGGTTTAAACGTCTGCGCGCCGCTCTGGGCGAGGGCGTCGTCGGGCTGGTCCACGGCCAGATGCCGCCCGCCGAGAAGGACGCCGCCATGCGCGCCTTCCAATCGGGGGAGACCAAGGTGCTGGTGGCCACGACAGTGATCGAAGTGGGTGTCGACGTGCCCAATGCAACAATCATGGTGGTGGAACGGGCAGAAATTTTCGGCCTCGCGCAGCTGCACCAGTTGCGGGGTCGCGTCGGGCGGGGCTCAGGCGCCTCGACCTGCCTTTTGATGTATCAAGCGCCGCTGAGTGAGACGGGCCGCCAGCGGCTTGAGGTGCTGCGCGAATCCGAGGACGGGTTTGTCATCGCCGAAACCGACCTGAAGATGCGCGGCACGGGGGATCTGATTGGCACGGCGCAGTCCGGCGTGCCGCGTTTCCGCGTGGCGGATTTGGAGCGGCAGGCGGGCCTGATGGCGGTGGCGCAATCGGATGCCCGCAAGCTTTTGGCCGATGACCCCAGCCTCGAAGGGCCACGCGGCAAGGCTGTGAGACTGCTTTTGTGGCTCATGCGGCAGGATGAGGCGATCCGTTTAATAACAGTGGGTTAGAGATCAGAACATCATTATGTTCGCGAATGTTCTCAAAAAGTTCTTTACTTGCGGGTGGAGAGATGAGAACAAAGGAGCAACACAGATAAGGAGGTACTGATGATGACTTACACTGCCCTAAAATCTATCGCCGTCAGATCACAGGCCACATTGCTGCAAGATGCAGCAGGGGCCGCCGCTTTGATCGTGATGCTGGTGGTGGGTCTGCATCTGCCCGCCTTTATCTGAGTTCTGCCAAGGCTCTCATGCCGTTTTGCCGCTGCATCCGTCCCAATTTGATGCTCCGACTTGCCTGTCCGCGTCGGGTTTCGGCAAAGTGGGTCCCACATGAGGCACGCCGACTGACGCCGCCATCCTTCGCAGGATGTGCGGCGTTTTTTTAGTTTTTCAGTGGGGAAAGCGGGCTGAGGTTGGCCGCGTTCAGCGTTCGCCCGCTTCGGCAGGTGCTTCGGCCTCTTGCATCGCTTCCGTCAATGCTTCGATGCTGAGCATGATGGAGGCATGGCGGTTTTTATAGGCCGTGGCGGGGGTCAGCACTTCGAAACCGTCGAAAGGGGCATCCGGCACCGGGCCTTCGCCTTTAAGCATGGCACGCAGTTGATCGCGTGCAGTTGTGATCTGCGCGAGCGATCTGCCGGGGGCGGCATCGCCCACCACGGCGGCGGCGGCTTGCCCCAGAGCGCAGGCTTTCACGTCCTGCTTCATCTCGGCCAGATGCCCATCCTCAACCCGCACATCGACCGTCACGGTGGAGCCGCAGAGCGGTGAGCGGCGTTTCACACTTGCCTGCGGGGCCTCCATGCGGCCCAAGTGGGGGATCTCGGCCGCGAGCGCGAGAATGCGCGCGGAGTAGAGCTTGATGAGGTCCGTCTCATCCGACATGGGCTGTTCCTTTTCGTGCTGAAACCCTACATAAGCGCCGCAGAGACAGATGCAAATATTTCCACGAGGTGCCCGATGACATTTGATCCTGCAAACCTTCAGTTTAACGAAGCGGGGTTGATCCCGGCCATCGCGCAGGACGCCGAGACCCATGAGGTGCTCATGCTGGCGTGGATGAATGCTGAGAGCATCGCGCGCAGCCTCGAGACCGGCAAGGTCACCTATTGGAGCCGTTCGCGGCAGGCGTTCTGGGTGAAGGGCGAAACCAGCGGCAATGTGCAAAAGCTGGTCGAGATGCGCGTCGATTGTGACCGGGACTGCCTGTTGGTGATGGTGGATCAGACCGGGCCGGCCTGTCATACCGGGCGGCGGAGCTGCTTTTACACGGGCATTCAGGACGGTGAAGAGGTCGAACTGATGAAGCCGATGGATTAAGACCGTGCGCTAAAGCCCGACGGTTTCACGAATTTCGTCGGGCGTGGCGCCGTTCTCGCGATAGAGCGCGATGGCGCGGGCGTCATCACGTTTGGCCAGTCGTTTGCCGCTGTCATCGCGGATCAGGCGGTGGTGGTGATAGAGCGGCGTCGGCAGATCGAGCAATGCCTGTAGCACCACATGAATGTAGGTCGCCTCAAACAGATCGGCCCCGCGCGGGACCAGCGTCACCCCCTGCGCGGCGTCGTCGAGCACGACCGAAAGGTGATAGGACGTGCCCATGTCGCGGCGGGCCAAGACCACATCCCCGACCGTGTCGATCAACTGATCGGGGGAAAGGGTGATCTTTCCGGTTTCGGCATTCGGGCCCTGGCCGTTTTCGGTGAAGCTTAGCTTGGTATTGCCAAGGGTTTCCAGTGCCTTACGCATATCAAGGCGCAGCGCGCCGGAGCTCTTGGGGTGGCCTGCCGTGCGGCAGGTGCCGGGGTAGATGAGGCCATCGGGGCCGTAGACGGGTTCTGCTCCCTCTTGCGGCGCGCTGGTGGCAGCGGCAATGTCGCGGCGGTTGCAGGTGCAGGCATAGAGCAGACCGCGCGACCAGAGGGCATCTAGGGCGGCTTGATAGGCCGCCATTCGATCCGATTGCCGCATGACGGGTTGCGGCCAGTCGATGCCCAGCCATGCGAGGTCTTCGTAGATCTGCGCCTCCCAATGCGCACGCGCGCGGGATTGGTCTATGTCTTCGATCCGCAGCAGAAAATCGCCCCCTGCCGCCGTTGCCAGATCATGGGCCAAGAGTGCGGAATAGGCGTGGCCGAGGTGCAGTGGACCGGTCGGGGATGGCGCGAATCTGGTGGTGAGAGTCAATTCTTTTCAATCAGATATACGGTAGACTTCATGTCGATCCCGGGCAGGTGCGGCCCTTCCTCGGCAAAGAGAAGGATCGCCGCGCCGCAATCGGTCCATTCGTGGATCATGCCCAAAGCACCGCGATCTTCCAGCGCCTTTTCATTTAGTGAAAATAGGAGCTTACCGCCCTTTTCTAACCCATGCATGAGCGTATCGAAGAGGGTGATCGGAGCCGCACCGGGGCCGATCACACCGATGGCGCTGATCGCTGCATAAGTTCCGGGCGCAAAGGGAAGCGGCGCGTCAACTTCGAGTTCTAATAGGTTGCGGTAAATGCCTTTTTTGCGCGCTTGCTCCAGCATGGCAGCGGATACATCACCGCCGTCGATGGTGCTGAAACCCGCCTGTTTCAGCGCCGCGCCGGACAGCCCGGTGCCGCAGCCGATGTCGAAGATCGGCTGCTCTTTGTCGTCGAGGAATTCTGCGAGCGTGGCAGCGGCGCGGTCGGGCGTGGCATAGCCTTGCGCCTTGATGTCCTCGTCATAGCTGCTTGCCCATTCGTCATAGAGGCTGCGGATCACATTGGTGTCCCGCGCCGCATAGGCCTTGTCGAAAAAATGCTGTGTCATGCCCCTAGGATATGGGGGATGGGCGGGAGGATCCAGTGTTAACCCCTGTGGCGTTAACCTTGATTAAGCCATGTTTGCCAATCGGCCTTCGCGCGGTCGGTATAGGCTTTGTAGCGGTCCTTGCGGCCACGGCGGCCCGATTTCAGCCCTTCGACCGGGGGGAAGAGGCCGAAGTTCACGTTCATCGGTTGGAAGGTTTTTGCCTCGGCCCCGCCGGTGATATGGGTGATCAGCGCGCCCATGGCGGTGCTGTCGGGCGGGGTGGGCAGGCTGCCGCCCTTGATTTCAGCGGCGGCCATGCGGCCCGCCAGCAGGCCCATGGCGGCGCTTTCCACATAGCCTTCGACACCGGTGATCTGACCCGCAAAGCGAATATTGTCGCGGCTGCGCAGGCGCATCTGGTCGTCGAGCAGTGTCGGCGAGTTGATGAAGGAGTTCCGGTGGATGCCGCCCAAACGGGCGAAGCGCGCGTTTTCCAGCCCCGGAATGCGTTTGAAAACATCTGTTTGCGCGCCGTACTTCATCTTGGTCTGGAAGCCGACGATATTGTACAGCGTGCCCAGTTTATTGTCGCGGCGCAATTGCACCACGGCATGGGCCTTGACCTTGGGCTGGTGCGGATTGGTCAGCCCCACGGGTTTCATCGGGCCGTGGCGCAGGGTTTCGCGGCCCCGTTCGGCCATCACTTCGATGGGCAGGCAGCCGTCAAAATAGCCTGCGGTTTCGCCCTCGCGGAACTCGGTCTTTTCGGCGGCCAAAAGCGCGTCGATGAAATCCTCGTATTGCTCCTTGTCCATCGGGCAGTTGAGGTAGGCGGTGCGCTCTTCCTCGGTCTCGCCCTTGTCATAGCGCGACTGCATCCAAGCTTTGGACATGTCGATGCTGTCGAAATAGACGATCGGCGCGATGGCGTCGAAAAAGGCCAGCGCCTCGGCGCCGGTTTCAGCCGCGATGGCTTCGGCGAGCTTGCCCGAGGTCAGCGGACCGGTCGCGATGATCCATTTGCCGTCGCGCGGCAGTTCGGTGATCTCGCCATATTCGACGGTGATGTTGGGGTGGGCGAGCAGCGTGTCTGTCACGCTCTGCGCGAAGGGGTCGCGGTCCACCGCCAATGCGCCGCCTGCGGGCAGGCGGTTTTTGTCGGCGCAGGCCATGATCAGCCCGTTGGCGGCACGCATTTCCCAATGCAGCAGGCCGACGGCGTTCTGTTCGTCATCATCCGAGCGGAAGGAGTTGGAGCACACCATCTCGCCCAGAAGCCCGGTTTGGTGGGCGAAGGTTTCGACCTTGGGCCGCATCTCGTGGATCACGACCTTCACGCCCGCGTTCGCCGCTTGCCAAGCCGCCTCTGATCCGGCCATGCCGCCGCCGATGATGTGCAATGTATCTGTCATGGGGGCGATGTAGGGCAGGGCAGCGCCGCACGCAACAGGCAAGAAGGGGCGATGAGGCTGCGGGAGAGGAATGGTTTTGGGGTCGCCGCGGCGGGAATGGTCGGTCAGTGAGAGGCTGACCCGGAGGGACCTTCCGCCTGTGGCGACCCAAAATCATCAGGGTTTCTATGCCCTAACATAACTATGCCGTGATTTCGCCAGATTTGCCAGCCCCAGCGTGGCAACAAAGGCTGGCGGTTTTGGAAACAATCATTGGGGCCAATCGGGTCGGCGTTTTTCCAAGAAGGCGTCGATGCCCTCGCGTGTTTCTGCCTCGAGCATGTTGCGGACCATGACCTCGCCCGTGAAGGCGTAGGCTTGTTCGCTGGCCATCTGCATTTGTTGGTAGAAGGCGCCTTTGCCATGGGCGACGGCGGTGCCGAGTTTGGCGGCGATCTTCTCGGCCAGTGCCTCGGTTTCTTGGGTCAGTTGGTCCCCCGGCACGGCGCGGTTGATCAGGCCCAGTTCAGCAGCGCGAGGGGCAGAGATGAACTCACCGGTGGTGAGCATCTCAAACGCCTGTTTGCGCGGGATGTTGCGGGTCAGGGCGACCATGGGGGTCGAACAGAAAAGGCCGATGTTCACGCCGTTGACGCCAAAGCGGCAGTCATCCGCGGCGATGGCCAGATCGCAGGTGGCGACCAATTGGCAGCCCGCTGCGGTGGCGATGCCATGCACTTGGGCGATGACGGGCTGCGGCAGGCTTTGGATGCGGGCCATCAGGGCGGCGCAGCGGTCGAAAAGGTCTTTGAAGCCCGCCGCTCCCCCGTCTTCGGCTTGGCGCATGGCGGTCATTTGGCGCAGGTCGTGGCCCGCGCAGAAGGCTTTGCCGGCGCCGGAAAGGACGATGACCCGCGTGGCGCGGTCTTGGGCCAATTGGTCGAAGCGCGCGTGCAGGGCGGCCAGCATTTCGTCCGACAGGGCGTTCAGCCGTTCGGGGGCGTTCATGCGCAGGTGGGTCACCGGCCCGCGTGCCGTAACGTCAAGAATTGCCACCTTGCCCTCCCCGGTTGATCACGCCAACGTTACGCCGAGGACAGCAGGGAGGACAAGTATGGCCGTGGTGATGGATGCGGAGGCGTTGGAGGCCTTCATGCGGGAGGTGTTCGATCAGGTGGCGGATGATTTCGCCGTGGATCATGTGGCCGAGAACGAGATCACCATGCGCCTGTTGACCAGCCGTCGCCATCTGCGGCCCGGAGGGACTGTTTCCGGCCCGTCGATGTTCGCGCTGGCGGATGTCTCGGCCTATCTGGTGACGCTGGCGATGATCGGGCCCAAGGCGCTGGCGGTGACGACGAATTGCTCGATTGATTTCATGCGCAAACCGCTGGCGGATGTGCCGCTGGTGGCCCATGCCAAGCTGCTGAAGCTGGGGCGGCAGCTGTCGGTGACGGATGTGTTGATCTATTCCGAAGGGTCGGACAGGCCGGTCGCGCGGGCCGGGCTGACCTATGCGATTCCGCCAGCGTCGATGGGGTGAGGGGCAGAGTTTAGGGCCAGCGCCTGACCGTGGGGTGGCGATTGCGACGCCGGTCCATGCCACTTTATGGCGCAGCCGTGATGCGCCTTCTCGCAAATGCGCCCAGCCTCACCAAATCGCCAGCCCGCCGGGGCGGGCAGGCGATGGCCCGGCGCCTGCGGCTTGAGACCGGGCCGAGGAATTCTCAAAGGCCACAAAAAAGGGCCGGGAAAACCCGGCCCGAGGAAGAGGTCTGGCAGTCGCCACAGGGAAGCTACGCCTGCCAGAACACGCGGGAAGCCTCGGCCGAGGCTTGTTCCGGTGTAAGTCCCGCATCTTCAAGCTCCCACGGTTCAAGCGCGGCAAGCGCGATCCGGGTGCGTCGGCGGGCCGCCCATGTGGTCACGACCGCCGCAAAGCGCAGCGCAATCACCGCAGGGACCGGCAGGGCGCGGTATGTCGTCAATGTCATTGCATCAGCGGTAAGGGGGCGTGCCTGTGTCATGGGGGAACTCCTTGAAATTGTATCGGCAAAATTGTATTGACACAAAGTGTAGAATGTCTACAGATACAACGGTACAAAGCGCGATACAATTTGACCACAGGAATATTGTAATGGGTACAATTTGGCAGCCGACACTGGCCGAGGGGCAGGGGCCGAAGTACAAGCTCGTCGCGCTGACCATCCGGCAGGGGATCAACTCCGGCGCTCTGGCGGTGGGGGATAAGCTGCCGCCGGTGCGGGAACTGGCGTGGCAATTGGGGATTACCCCCGGCACCGTGGCGCGGGCCTATACCATCCTCACCGATGAGGGTCTGCTAGAGGCCGAGGTGGGCCGTGGCACCTTTGTCGCCCCGCCGCAGGCGGCCATCCGCGAAGATGTCTGGAATCGCGAACAAGATAGTTGGATCAAGGAGTTGGAGGTTGCCGATACGGATGCGGTCAGCCTCTTCAGCCCGCGCCTGCCGGACATGGGGCAGGTGGCGCTGATCCGCAGCGCCCTGCGGCAGGTGGCGGATGTGCCAGGCGAGGACCTGATGAACTATCCCACCCGCGACGCCTATGCCCCGGTGCGGCAAGCGGTGGTCGACTGGCTGTCGCATCTCGCCCTCGGGCCGCTGAGCGAGCGTGACGTCGTGCTGTCGCATGGCGGGCAGAGCGGGATTGTATTGGTACTGCAAGCGATCCTCTCGGGGCCGAAGCCGGTGATGCTGGTCGAAGACCTCTCCTACGCCGGGTTTCGCCGCGCGGCAGAGGTGTTGCGCGCCGAGGTGGTTGGGGTGGCGATGGACGCAGAGGGCGTGCTGCCAGAGGCGCTGGACAAGGCCGCGCGCGACAGCGGGGCGCAGGTCTTTTGCACGACGCCGGAGGTGCATAACCCCACGGGCAGCCACACCAGCCTTGAACGGCGGCGTGCGCTGTTGGAAGTCGCCAAACGGCATGGGTTGGAGATTTTGGAGGATGATTGCTACCGCATGGGCCTCGCCCGCGCGCCGAGCTATCGCTCGCTCTGGCCCGAGCATGTCTGGCATGTCTCTTCGATTTCAAAGGAATTGACGCCTGCCTTGCGGGTGGGGTTTGCACTGGCGCCCGCAGGCCGCGCGGCGGACCTGCGGCGGGTTGCGGAATATGGCTATTTCGGCCTCGCGCGTCCCTTGGCCGAAGCCACGCGGATTCTCCTGACGGACCCACGGCTCAAGACGATCTGCGCGGATATTCGCGAAAGACTGGCGGAATATGTCGAAGTGGCGGTGAATCATCTGGGCGGCCACGATTTGGAATGGTCGCGCGATGTGCCCTTCCTCTGGTTGCAACTGCCGCCGGGGTGGCGGGCCGCCGGGTTCTGCCGCGCGGCAGAGGCGCAGGGCGTGCAGATCCGCTCGGCCGATGAATTCGCCCTGCGCGATGGCCGCGCACCCCATGCGGTGCGCATTGCGGTGAACGCCCATGTCTCCCTGCGCTCTTTCGAGGCAGCGATGCAGCGGCTGCGCTGCCTTCTGGACAATCCACCGGAGCAGATCAGCGTGTAGAAATATGGGGTATTATTATACCTAAATCATAACACATTGTTTTCGAAAATAAAATCAGGTATTGATGCGCTTGACCCGGCGATGCAGGTGTTTATAACGCCACCATCAGACACCGGGCGGGGATTCCTCGTTCCGACCAACCTCAAACGGGAATTCATCCATGAAAACCTTTTCTGCGACACCGGCAGATATCGACAAGAAATGGATCATCATCGACGCCGAAGGCGTCGTGCTGGGCCGTCTCGCCTCGATCGTTGCCATGCGCCTGCGCGGCAAGCACAAGCCGTCCTTCACGCCGCATATGGATTGCGGCGACAACGTGATCGTCATCAACGCCGACAAGGTGCAGATGACCGGCAAGAAGCGCGAAGAGCACTTCTACTGGCACACCGGCCACCCCGGTGGCATCAAATCGCGCACCAAGGCACAGATCCTCGAAGGCGCGCATCCTGAGCGTGTTGTGACCCAAGCGGTCAAGCGCATGCTGCCCGGCAACCGCCTGAGCCGCCAGATCATGACCAACCTGCGCGTCTATGCAGGTAGCGAACACCCCCATGAGGCGCAGAGCCCCGAAGTTCTGGATGTCAAATCCCTGAACAAGAAAAACACGCGGAGTGCATGAGCATGGCTGACGAAATCAAATCCCTCGACGGTCTGGAAGCAGCCGTGACCGACAACATCGGCGGCGCGCAGGGCACCGAGACCGAAGTGACCCCCCGTGAGCCGGTTCGTGACGAACTGGGCCGCGCCTATGCCACCGGCAAGCGTAAAGACGCGGTCGCCCGCGTTTGGATTAAGCCCGGTTCCGGCAAGGTCATCGTGAACGGCAAGCCGCAGAACGAATACTTCGCGCGCCCCGTGCAGCAGCTGATCCTCGCGCAGCCGTTCGGCATCACCAACACCGAAGGCCAGTTCGACGTGATCGCGACTGTCAAAGGTGGCGGTCTGTCCGGTCAAGCGGGCGCGGTCAAGCACGGCATCTCCAAAGCGCTGCAGCTCTACGATCCCTCCCTGCGCGGTGCGCTGAAAGCGGCAGGCTTCCTGACCCGCGACAGCCGTGTCGTCGAGCGTAAGAAATACGGTAAGGCCAAAGCGCGCCGGAGCTTCCAGTTCTCCAAGCGTTAAGCTTACCGATCAAGTTTGCGAAAGGGCTGCCCTCCGGGGTGGCCCTTTTTCGTTGCGGTAAGCAGGGTTGGCCGCGGGATACGAAAAAGGCCGCCGCGGTCTCCCGCAGCGGCCTTAGGGTCGGATCGCTTCTGATCCCGAGACGGCTTAGCCGCCGATTTCGTAGCTCACGGTGAAGCCCAGCACGCCGTCGCCATCGTTGGTGTCTTCGTAAAGCGCTTCGAAGGTGACGCCGTCACCGAAGTCATAAACGGCACCGGCTTCGGCATAGATGTTGTCGTCGCGGTCGCTGTTGCCGATGAGGCCAACGGCGGTCCAACGCTCGGACAGGGGCGCTTCAAACGCGACTTCCTGATCGCTTTCGCCATTGTCGGGGTCGATGATCACGGCGAATGCGCCCGAGGCGTCACGCCCGATGGGGAAGCCCAGCGTCGCGGTAATCTCTTCGCTGTGGTCTTTGGAATCGTTCAGCCAGATGTAGCCATAGGTCAGATCCCAGCTGAGATCCTGACCGAAGTCCGCGCCGTAGCCGAGGTTTGCTTCGAATTCGACGTCATCGCTGGGGTCTTGGTAAAGCGAAGTCGCGCTCAGCCCGGTGTGGAAGCCGCCGTAGGTCAGTTCGACAAAACCTTCGACTTCGTTTTCGAGGTGATCGAAATCATCCGACGTGTTGAACCGTGTCGCGGCAGAGACGCCGGCGGTCCAGCCAACCATGGAAGTCATGCTGCGGTCTTCGATGACCGGGTCGAAACCGGTAGTGACGTTTTCCTGCGCATAGGCAGCAGAGGAGAGCAGCCCGGCGGTGAGGCCGAACCCGATAAGATGTTTGATATTCATGGCATTTGCCTAGTTTTGGACCATAGCTTGTCTGCGACTGGCGAGGTCAGGTTGTGAAGGCCCATCGGATAGGGCGCTCACCGGGGGGCGGCAAGGCCCGATTGCGCATATCTGGCATGCGTTAGAACATAACATTGTGATCGACGGAAATTTCGCCCAAGTCGTTGGTTTTTCTGGGGCGACGTGGTTCCGGGCGGGGCTGTGCCTGCCTATATCAGCCCCAACACAGGAGACAGTCATGCAGTATTCAGTTCTTGATCTTGCGCCAGTGCCCGAAGGGTCGGACACCACCACCGCCATCGCCAATTCCGTCGCTCTGGCACAACTGGCCGAGGCCAAGGGCTATCACCGGTTTTGGATGGCGGAGCATCATAATATGCCCGGCATCGCCTCGGCGGCGACCTCGGTTCTGCTGGGGCATGTGGCGGATCACACGAAAGAGATCCGCGTCGGCGCGGGTGGGGTGATGCTGCCCAACCATGCGCCCTTGGCCATTGCCGAACAGTTCGGCACGCTTGCGGCGATTCATGGCGACCGGATCGATCTGGGGCTGGGCCGCGCGCCGGGCGGGGATCAGGCGGTGATGCGCGCCATGCGCCGGGGCATGAGCGCGGGCGATCAATTCCCCGATGACGTGGCCGAGTTGATGGCCTATCTGGGTGCGCCCGATCCCAGCGCACCGGTCCGCGCCCATCCGGGGGAGGGGACGTATGTGCCGATCTGGATCCTCGGCTCCTCGCTCTATGGTGCGCAATTGGCGGCCCATTTCGGGTTGCCCTATGCCTTTGCCTCGCATTTCGCGCCGGACGCCTTGGAAGAGGCCACGGCGATCTATCGCCGGGATTTCAAACCATCCGAAGCCTGCCCCGAACCGCGTTTCATGCTGGCGGTGAACGTCTTTGCCGCCGAAACGGATGAGGAGGGCGCCTATCTGCGGACCACCATGCAGCAGGCTTTCGCCCGTCTGCGTACTGGCCGCCCCGGCAAGCTTCCGGCCCCGGTGCGCGACATCGATGCCGAGATCGGCGCGGGCCTGCGCCAAGGGGTCGACCACGCATTGCGCATCTCTGCCGTGGGCAGTCCTGAGACGGTGAAACGCCAGTTGGAAACGCTGATCGCGCAGCATCGCCCCGATGAGTTGATCCTGACCGGGCAGATTCACGACCACGCCGCGCGCCTGCGCTCGTTCGAGATTGCGGCGAATGTCTTGCAGGAGATGACAGTGGCGGCCTAAGGGCCGCCGCCCTCATTCGTCGGGGCTGACCAGCCCCAAGCCCCGCAGATAAATCCCGATCCCGGTTTCCAGTAGGTCATCGGGCGGGAAGGGTGAGGCGCGCCCGGGCGAGTTGCGGGCGAAAAGCTCAACTACGCCATGGCTCATCGCCCAGATATGGGCTGAGAACATTGAGGCAGGCGGGCGTTTGTCCGCCGGGATATGTTGGCTGAGGTCTGTGGCCGCGCGTTCCAGCACCGCATTTGCGCGGTTGGCGGCATGGGCCAGTTCCGGCGTACGGTTGACCGAGATGCCGGATTCGAACATCGCGATGTAATGGCCGGGATGTTTGCGGGCGAAAGCGAGATAGGCGCGGCCCGTCGCCTCAAAGGCTTTGAGCGCCGAGGGCTGGCCGGATTGATAGGCGAATTCCATCAAATCGGCAAAGATATCATAGCCTTGATGCGCGGCCTCGGCGATGAGGTCTTCGCGGCCCTCAAAATGGCGATAGACCGCCGCCGGGGTGACGCCCGCGCGTTTGGCGGCCTCGGAAAGGGTGAAACCCGTGGGGCCGCGCTGCTCGATCAACTCAAGCGCCGCGTCGATCAGCGCTTGGCGCAGGTTGCCATGATGGTAGCCGCGCTTAGGCATCCCAGATGTCCGGGCTGCCACAGATTTCATCGTCGATCTTGCCGATCGCCTTGGCGTCTTTCTGAGGATAGTCGAAACGGTGCAGCAGATGGCGCATGGCCGCCAGACGGGCGCGACGTTTGTCGTCAGAGCGGATCACCGTCCACGGGGTTTCATCCGTGTGGCTGCGCAGCAGTGTCTCGGCGATGGCGGCGGAATACTCCTCCCATTTCGCGAGACCTTGGACGTCGATGGGGCTGAGTTTCCACTGTTTCAACGGATCGGACTCGCGCGACAACATGCGGCGCAACTGCTCGGCCCGGCCCACGTTGAGCCAGAACTTGATCAGGTGAATGCCGTCTTCGACGAGCATCTGCTCGAACGGGGTGACCTGTTCAAAGAAATGCGCGCGCTGTTCGGGGGTGCAGAAGTCAAAGACCTTTTCCACCACCCCGCGATTGTACCAAGAGCGGTCATAGAAAACCATCTCGCCCGCCGTGGGCAAGTGTTTGATATAGCGCTGAAAATACCACTCGCCCTGTTCGGTTTCAGTGGGTTTCGACAAGGCCACCACCCGCGCAGACCGCGGGCTCAGGTTTTCGCGCATACGGCGGATCGTGCCGCCTTTGCCAGCGGCGTCGCGGCCCTCAAAAACCATGACCACCCGCTGCCCGGTTTCGCGCACCCATGATTGCAGTTTGACCATCTCGATCTGCAAACGGTCATAGTCGCGCTCATAGGTCTTGCGTGACAGACGTTCGTCATGCGGATAGCTGGGCGAAAGGATATCGTCCTTGTCGGCTCGCTGGATCGCTTGGCGGATGTCCTCGGGGGCGTCGTTTTCGTAAAAGGCGCTGATTGCGCCGTCAAAGGGCAGGTCCATGGGCGCTCCTTGCGGGTTGTTCTTGTTTCAATATGGGATGTTAAGGCGCTTTACGCAAACCGGCACGGGCGGCGGCGCGGTCGATGGCATCGACCACCGCCTGCGGGTCGGCGTGATGGGGCATATGGCCCATGCCGGGCAGGCGGGTCAGGGCGCCGTCGGGGATGTCTTTGATCAGTTCCTCGGCGTGGATATGCATCGGCACAATGGTATCGGCATCGCCGTGGATGATCTCGACCGGCATGGTCAGGCGGTCATATTGCGCTGCCATTTCAACCACATGGGGGCGAAGCTGGTGGACCTGTTGCGCATTGGCGCGGCTGGCGCTGCGGCGCAGGGTGAGGCCCGTGCCGATGTGATCGGCATAGCCTTCGGGCGGCTGTTGTGGGGCAAAGATCGCCGCGATGCTGCTTTGCACCACTCTGTCTGGCACAAAGGCGGTGACGGCTGGGATAAAGAGCGCACCGCCAAGCCGTGAGGCGCTGACGTTATAGAGCCAGCCCAGACCGCCGGGCCAAGGCTCCGACACGGCAGAGACCAGCACCAGCGCTGCGGTCTCATCAGGGCGTTGCAGCCCCCAAGCCAGCGCCACGGCCCCGCCAAAGGAATGGCCCAGCACGATGGGGTTTTCGACGCCCAGTTGATCCGCCGCTTTCAGCAAAAGGGCGGCCTGTTCCTGTGGCGACTCGCCCAGCGGGTTCCACGCGCCGCGCGCGCCGGGGAGGCGGGCGGTATAGCCCATGCCGGGACGGTCGAACATGATGACGCGGTAGCGGTCGCTCAGCCGCTCAGCGAAGCTTAGAGTGAAATCGCGCAGGTTGCCGCTGGCCCCGTGGATCAACACCAGATCCGGCCCGCTGCCGATGATCTTGGCATGGACTGGCAGGCCGTCGACCGTGATGATTTCCCCCTCAGGCGGATGGCTTGCCTCGGCCCGCGCCTCATGCCGCGCGGCGCGCCATTGGACGAGCGCGGTAAGCAGCGCCAGCCCGAGGAGGAGGGCAAGCAGCAGTTTAATGGCCGATCTCATTCATATCAAAGGGGGTGGTTTGGTATATCTCGTTGATCCAATTGCCATAAAGCAGATGCGCATGGCTGCGCCAGCGGTTCACCGGCGTGCGCGCGGGGTCATCCTCGGGGTAGTAGTTGCAGGGCACGTTGATCGGCACGCCATTCTCGACATCGCGGTCATACTCTTGCTTGAGCGTGTCGCGGTCGTATTCAAAATGGTTGAAGACATAGAGCGCGCGGTGCGCGGGGTCTTCGATCAGACAGGGGCCAACCTCATCACTGCCCAAAAGCGTGGTCAGGCCGGGATGGGCGTCAACCTCGTCTTGCCGCATCTCGGTCCAGCGCGAGACGGGCACGGTGCAATCATCCGAAAAGCCGCGCAGATAGGGTGAGGCGGGCGCGAGGTTGCGGTGCCGGAAACAGCCGAAAGCCTTTTCGCTCAGCATGTGTTTCTTGACGCCGTGGAAGTGGTTGATCATCGCCATGCCGCCCCAGCAGACGCCAAAGGTGGAGTGGATGTTGGTCTGGGTCCATTCCATCACCTCGCGCAGCTCGTCCCAATAGGTCACCTCGTCAAAGTCGAGATGTTCGATCGGTGCGCCGGTGATGATCAGCCCGTCGAACTTCTCGGCCTTCATCTCCTCAAAGGGGCGGTAGAAGCTTTCCATATGTTCGGCGGCGGTGTTGCGGGTCCGGTGGTCGGACATGCGGATGAGGCTCAGTTCAATCTGCAAGGGTGTCGCACCGATCAGCCGGGCAAACTGGTTCTCGGTCTGGATTTTCTTGGGCATCAGGTTCAGCAGAGCGATGCGCAGGGGGCGGATGTCTTGCCGCGAGGCCAGTTCCTCGTCCAGCACCATGACCCCTTCGTTGCGCAGAACGTCGAAGGCGGGCAGGCGGGAGGGGATCTTGATGGGCATGAGACAGGTCTTTCAGGGGTAGCCAGTGCAGTCAGATAATCTTGGGCGGGGCGGGTTCAACCGCCCGCGGGCAGGTGGCGGGCAATGAGGTCGGTAAAGTCTTCGGGAGCTTTCAGCGCGTCGATGTCGGCAGGGGTGATCGTGACGCCCCATTTCGACATGGCGGCGTAGCGCGGTTGGCGGTGCGACAGGGCGGCGGCATAGGTCCAGCGGATGAAATCGTCGGGGTTCACCGCATCCTCGGTGATGTTTTTCTCGGCCAGATAATCAGCCCATGCCCGGGCGAGGAATTCGGGCTGATAGGCCATCGGCTTGGGCGCTTTGTCAAAGCGGCGGATAAGTTCCTCGGTATGGGCCTCGTCGCCCTTGATCCAGACCAGCAGACATTCCTCGGCCAATTGCCGCAGGAGCGGGTCGTTCGGGTCTTCGGGGTCGACCCATTCGCAGATCGAGCCACCGGTGTCGCAGATGAAATGCGGATAGCCATAGAGCGCCTCGGCGCGGTTGGCGAAATAGGCGGTGTCTTGCAGGGCGTTGATCTCGGCCCGGCGGAAGGCCTGTTGCCGTTTGGCGTATTCTTCCATCGGCAGCCCGCCGCGCGAAGGGTCGCCCGGTTTGCCCAGCCATGTCGCCACGGGCGACAGATTGTCGAAGGTGATGTTCGATCCGATGTAGATGCTATCGCTCAGCAGCAGGTCGCGCAGGAAGGGCACTTTCATCGCCTCGGCCTTGGCATTGTCGGCGATGAGCTCGCCCAAGTAGCGGGTGCCGATGCGGTAGTCGATGGAGTAGTGAAACCAATCCCCGCTGGCGCGCAGCAGGCTGGAGAGATGGGTCTTGCCCAAGCCCGACATGCCGAAGATCAGAACTTTGCGCCGCGGCGCCGCGCGCCAATCGTCAGCCGTGGGGTAGAGCATGTATCACCAAGGTTAAGTGCTTCGTTTCCCCTGACTACCCCAGTGTTTCACCAGACGCCAGATGCGGCCATCGAGCACCAGAAGCCCAAGTGCGAGAAGGGCGAAACCGCCATAGGCAGCGGGGCGCAGGGTCTCATCACGCAGCCAAGCGCCCAAGAGGATCGCGACTGGTGCGACCAGCAGCGTGACCAGCATCAGGTTGCTGCTGCCCGCCATGCCGAGCACACGGTAGTAGAGCAGATAGGCCAGCGCGGTGGCAGCTAGCGCGTAATAGGCAATGGCCATGAGCGTGGCGGGGGCGAGGTTGAGCGTCAGCGGTCCCTCCGCCACCCATGCCAGCGGCAGCATGATCAGCGTGGCTCCGGTGAGCATCCCGGCGGCGGCCAGTTGCGGCGGCTGGCCCGGCAGCAGTTTGCGTGCGCAGACACCGGCCATGGCATAGGACATCGCCCCGCCCAGCACGGCCAGTTGTGCAAGGCTGCCGAGGTCGAAATTCGTGAGATTTTCCAATCCGATAGCGGTGCTGACGCCGGCGAAGCCAAGGCAGACGCCAATCGCCTTGCGCGGGGTGATCCGCTCATCCGCCAGAAAGATGGCGGCGGCCAGCACGCCAAAGATCGCGGTGGCGGCATTGAGGATCGAGGTCAGCCCCGAGGGGATGTGCAGCTGCCCCCATGCCATCAGCGAAAAGGGGATCACATTGTTCAAAAGCCCCATCAGCAGGAAGGCCGCCCAGATGCGCGGGTCGCGCGGCAGTGGCAGGCGCATGGTGGCGACGGCGGCCCAAAGCACCAACATCGCCCAGAACACCCGATGAGCGACCGAGGTCAGCGGCCCGATCTCATCCAAGGCCACCCGCACGGCGACAAAGGACGCGCCCCAGAGCAGGGCGAGACAGCCCATTTCGATCCAAGCGCGCGGGGGGATGGTTTTCTGTGTGATCATGGCTTGGGTTTAGGCTGTTCCATTGATCGGCACGACCCGAAAGATGCGCATGCATAAAAAACGCCGCCCGAGAGGCTCAGGCGGCGTAATCTCAACAGTTCTGGTGTGGATCAGAAGGTGAAGCCTACTTTCACACCAAAGGCCAGAGCATCGTTGTCTTCGAACTCGCCCGATGCATTCACACCGTTCAAAGTTGTCTCTGCATCACCGATGTTGACGTAGCGCACGCCGGTGGTGATCTTCATGTTGTCGCGAGTATAGACGGCAGCCAGAGCGAGGCTTTTGTTGCCATCGGTCGGCCCGAGGTTGGAGGCGAACCCGCCGTTGGACTTCTCATAGCCGACGGAGGCCGAGACCGACCAGTTGTCGTTCAGACGGCGGCCGACGCCGAGCGAGTAGGTGAAAACGTCGTCATCGTAGCTGACGAGCGAGCCACCGCGGGTCAGCGTGCCATAGTTCGCGGGCGAAATGTCGAAGTCTGACCAGTCGACCCAGCGAACTCCGCCAAAGAGCAGTGTGTCCTCCGCGATGCCGGTCTGGAATTCAAGGTTCACCGACTGCGGCGTCTCGATCTCTGTGGTCGATTGATTAGGGCCGCCGAGTACAGAGTTCTCGGTCGTATCCACGTCGTGCTTGATCTTGGAATTGTAGGTCAGCGAGACCCGCATCGCGATTTCGGGCTTTTCGTAAGCGAAGCCCACGGCATAGCCGACCCCGATATCGCGGTCACCGTCAACACGATACGGCGCTCCAGCAAACGGACCTCTGGTGTCTGTGACGAATGGAACGGTCGCAGTAGCCTCAATGCTCTGGACGCGAACGCCACCATGAACGCTAAAGTTGTCGTTCATCCGGTAGCGCAGCAGCCCGGTCAGCGCGTGGCTGTCAAGATCGGCCTGCGAGCCCTGAGCATAATAGCCCGTACCAGCGGGGTAATCGACATCCGCGCCAAAGGGCTGGTCATAGATGATGGCATAGGACAAACGTTCGTTGATGTCGGCCTTATAGGCCGCGCCGAACTGGAGGTAGCTCGACGTCATGTCACCAGAATTGGCACCAGCACCGAACGGCGGTGGCACTGCCGCTGTAGATGTGCCGCTTGTATCGGGCGAAATTGCACCAAAGCTGAACTCCGCATAGCGCCCGCTTTCAAACAGGGCATTGATGGATTGGCCCGACCGATCGATGCCGCCAGCTTGAACGATTGCCGTAGATGCCAACAGTGCCGGAATTGCCAAGAAATAGGTTTTCATTTGCTTTCCTCCCAAGACTTCTGTGCGGTTCCTCCCCGGCACAGGTTAGAAACGATCTAAGCGGATTGCTGCCGTTTGCGTCAATCACTGACCTTGGGTCAGGTTGAAATCTGCGCAAACATTACCTTGGGTGTGCTTTGCGGGTCTCAAACCAGATGTTGAGGTAGTTACCAGCAAAGATGATCGCGGCCCCGACGAAGACCCAGATATCCAGCGCTTCGGCATAGAGAAGCATGCCCACAACCGCGATGGCCGGAAGGCGCACGAAATCAATCGGCACCACCACGGTCGCGGGGGCGAGGCTGAGTGCGTTGGTCAGGCAGTAATGCGCAAGCAGGCCGCAGGCGCCGACCAGCAACAGGAAGGGCATCGTCTCAGCCGTGGGGCTGGCGATATCGCCATCGTAGCCCGCCGCGATCAAGCCGAACAGCAGTTGCAACGTGGTGAGATAGAAGAGGATCGTGGTGATCCCTTGGGTTCGCGTTAGCCGTTTGGTCAGCACATTGGTCAGGGCAAAGAAGACGGCACAGCCCGCCGCCGCCAGAATGCCGGTGTTGAGGTTGCCGATATCGGGCCGCGCCACGATCAGGATGCCGATGAACCCCATGATGGCGGCCAGCGCCCGTGTCGCGGTCAGCCGTTCGCCCAGCAGGAAGATTGACAGGACGATGACCCATAGCGGCGACGTGAACTCCAACGCGAAGACCTGTGCCAGCGGGATCAGCGACACGGCCAGGAACCACAGGTTCTGCCCGGTGAAATGCGCAAGGTTGCGCAGCAGTTGCAGGCCGAAGTTGCGGGTGTTGATCTGCCGCCACGCGCCCGTGGCACCGGCAAGCGACAGCACGATGATTACGCCGATCACGCTGCGGTAAAGCATCACCTCGAAAGTATCGAACCGCGCCGAGAGTTCGCGCCCCGCCACGGCCATGGTTGAGAATGACCCGATGGAGCCGATCATCCAGAGTGCAGCGCGAAAGGTGGGGCTCATGTGGTTTCTGTGATCTGATAGTCGCGGGCGATCCCGGCGGTGAGCCGCGCCCAGTCCGATGCTGCGGCACGGGCCTGATGCGCCTCAAAGGCCGCCCGGTCGGTAAAGAGCTCCGATACCTGCCAGACAAGGGGATCGTCGGTCGGGGTCACGTCGAAGCGCAGGCAGCCCGGCTCGGCCCGGGTGAGACGCAGATGCGCGTCGAGCCCTGCGCGCACCCGATCCGCCTCGGCCCGGGTGGCGCAGCGTAGGTGGCCGGTCAGGGCCACCCGCATTTTATTCCCACTCGATGGTGCCCGGAGGTTTCGAGGTGATGTCATAGGTCACGCGGTTGATGCCCGGCACCTCATTGATGATCCGTGTGGCGGTTTCACCAAGGAAATCATGCGAGAAGGGGTAGTAATCCGCCGTCATCCCATCGACCGAGGTCACCGCACGCAGGGCGCAGGCGAAGTCATAGGTCCGGCCATCGCCCATCACGCCCACGGTGCGCACCGGCAGGATCGCCACGAAGGCCTGCCAGATATCGTCATAAAGCCCATGGCGGCGGATCTGGTCGATATAGACCGCATCGGCTTCGCGCAGGATGTCGAGTTTCTCGCGGGTGATCTCACCGGGGCAGCGGATCGCAAGACCCGGCCCGGGGAAGGGGTGGCGACCGATGAAGGAGGGCGGCAGGCCCAACTCGCGGCCCAGTTCGCGCACCTCGTCTTTGAAGAGTTCACGCAGCGGTTCGACCAGTTTCAGGCCCATCTTCTCGGGCAGGCCGCCGACATTGTGGTGGCTCTTGATGGTGACCGAGGGACCGCCGGAGAAGGAGACGCTTTCGATCACGTCGGGGTAGAGCGTGCCTTGGGCAAGGAAGGTCGCATCGCCCACTTCCTTGGCATGTTTCTGGAACACGTCGATGAAGAGCTTGCCGATAATCTTGCGCTTGGTCTCGGGGTCGCTGACGCCTTCCAGCTCGCCCAAGAACAGCTCCTGCTCGTCGGCGTGGATCAGCGGCATGTTGTAGTGGTCGCGGAACATGGTGACGACCTCTTCGGCCTCACCTTTACGCAGCAGACCGTGGTCGACGAAGACGCAGGTGAGCTGGTCGCCGATGGCCTCATGGATCAGCACCGCGGCAACGGAACTGTCGACGCCACCTGAAAGGCCGCAGATCACCTTTTGGTCGCCGACCTGCTCGCGGATCGCGGCAATGGCTTCTTCACGGTAGGCGCTCATGGTCCAGTCGCCCTTGAAGCCCGCCAGACGCACGAAGTTCTCGTACAGGCGCGGACCGTTGGGGGTGTGATGCACCTCGGGGTGGAACTGCACCGCGTAGAAGTGACGCTCAACATCGGCGGTAATGGCGAAAGGCGCGTTGGGGGAGGTGCCATAGACCTCGAACCCCGGGGCGATCTTGCTGACGTGGTCACCATGGCTCATCCAGACCTGTTCGCGGTCGGTGGCGAACCAGCCTTCGAGCAGATCAAGCTGTTGGCCCGTGGGGGTGACAAAGGCCCGACCGAATTCAGCGGTGCCATGGCCGCGCTCCACATGGCCGCCAAGGCAGTGCATCATGACTTGCTGGCCATAGCAGATGCCAAGGATCGGCACGCCCAGTTCGAAAACGGCCTGCGGCGGACGCGGCGCGCCTTCGGCAAACACCGAGGACGGGCCACCCGACAGGATCACCGCCTTAGGCGCGAATTCCTTGAGGAAGGCTTCGTCCACCGTGTTGAACGGGTGGATTTCGCAAAAGACATTCAGCTCCCGCAGGCGACGCGCGATAAGCTGCGTGACCTGGCTGCCGAAGTCGATGATGAGAAGGCGGTCATGGGTGATATCTGTCATGGGGCTGTGATTAGGCCCGTGCGCGCGCTCTGGCAAGTCTCTAGCAGGCCGAAGACCGGTGCCGCCCGCGTTTAATTCGCGCAAGTGGCGCGGGGACGGCACGCGATGTCGCTTTTTGCCGCTAGGGGGCGTTATCCGCGCGAAGCGCCTGCCGGGAATGGGGTAGTGACGGGCCAAGACTTGCGGGAAGGATAGAGCAATGGCGGAATCAGCACGACGGGTACGCGGCGGTGGTGGTGCAGCAAGACGCGCGTCACGCACAGCCGTCTCTTTCGAGACAGCGCGCTATATCGAACGGAATATCCCGAACTTCGAAGTGCTGACTGAAGAGGCGCTGGAGATCATCGAGCAGAACGCCGATGCGGTGCTGGAAGAGATCGGCGTGAACTTTCCCGACAACCCCGAGGCATTGGCGCTCTGGCGTGAGGCCGGGGCCGATGTTCAGGGGGAGCGGGTGCGTATCCCACGGGGGCTGGCACGCAAGCTCTGTTCCACCGCGCCTTCGACGATCACCCAAGTGGCCCGCAACCGAGATCGGGATGTGGTGATCGGGGGGAGGAACCTTGTGCTCGCCCCCGTCTATGGCCCGCCCTTTGTGCGCGATGCCGCAGGGGGGCGGCGCTATGCCACGATGGCGGATTTCGAGAAGTTCGTGAAGCTGGGCTATATGTCCAAATGGCTGCACCACTCGGGGGGGACGGTATGCGAGCCGACAGATATCCCGGTGAACAAACGTCACCTTGATATGCTGCATGCCCATATGACGCTGAGCGACAAACCCTTCATGGGATCGGTGACCGAACCCAGCCGGGCGCAGGATTCCGTCGACATGTGCGGTATCCTGTTCGGTAAGGACTTCGTGCAGGAAAACACGGTGATGACCTCGCTCATCAACATCAACTCGCCGATGACGTTCGACGATGTGATGATGGGCGCGCTCAAGGTCTATGCCGAGAACAATCAGGCCTGTATCATTTCGCCCTTTATCGTCGGGGGGGCCATGGCGCCGGTGAGTGTAGCAGGCACGCTGACACAGGTCTTGGCCGAGACGCTGGCGGGCATCGCCTATAGCCAACTGGTCCGCCCCGGGGCGCCGGTGATCATGGGGGCTTTCGTCACCTCCATCGACATGAACAGCGGCGCGCCCACGTTCGGCACGCCCGAGGCTGCGCATATCACCTATGGCGCTGGGCAACTGGCCCGCAGGCTCAACCTTCCGTACCGCAGCGCCGGGTCTTTCACCGGCTCGAAACTGCCCGATGCGCAGGCGGCCTATGAGACATCGAACAGCTTGAACATGGGATTGCTCTCAGGGGTGAACTTCATGCTGCACGCCTGTGGCTGGCTGGAAGGGGGCCTTGTTTCCTCTTTCGAGAAGTTCGTCATGGATGCGGATCAACTGGGCACGTTGCATCACCTTGCCCGTGGGGTGGAGATCGACGCAAACGCACAGGCCATGGACGCGATCCGCGAAGTGGGGCCGGGGGGGCATTACCTCGGCTGCGCCCATACGCAGAGCAATTTCCGAGATGCCTTTTGGAAGTCGGATCTGTTGGACTACAAACCCTTCGAGACTTGGTCGGACGAGGGCGCGCGCGACACGCAGAGCCTTGCCACCGCGCGGGTCGAAAAGATGCTGGCCGACTATCAGCAGCCCGCGCTGGATCCAGCCATTCGCGAAGCGCTCGATGCCTTTGTCGCGACCCGTAAGGCGGCGGAACCCGATAGTTTTAGCTAAGGCTTTGCGGCGGGGGCGATCCCCCGCATCGCAATTCAGGCGCTGGGCATCATCGCGGCCTTCAGGAACCGTGCCTCGCCAACCATGGCAATAAGAACATCTACATGGCGGATCAGACTATAGCTTGCATCCGCCGTCTTGCGCTGGGTGTCCAACGCGGCCTCGATCTCGATCAGTTTGATCAGCGCGGTGCCGTGGCGTGGCAATATGCCAAAGCCCAGTATCCGTGGCAAATGGGTGCCGCGGCGGTAGTCCTCGGCCCCGATGCGGGCGGCCCGCATCAAGAGCCGCGGGCGGTGAAGTTTTTGCAACATGGTCAGTAGATCTTGCATCACACTCTCCGATTTCTGAGGGGTGAATCACCCCGGATCGGTGAAGTGTTGCACAACCTTTCCGGGTGTTGCGTGTTGCGGGTTCCCGGCGAACGGCGCCTTTCGATGGCGTTTACCTTTTGGAAACAATCATTGCCAAATGCGACAATTTTAACGAACGGGTAACCAAAACATCCATAGGTTGTGAATAACTCTGGGGATAACTCACCCAGCTTGGGGACCCGCCAAAATGGAAGTGGCAGTCAATTGAAGGCGCATCACCAAATTCAACAGTCCGTCCTGCCGGGATGGGTGCCGCACGGAGCCCTGCATTACCTCGCACATACGGAGACCGGCGCCCCGATCCGGGCCTTGGCACGCCAAGCTGGCTGTCATGCCTCGACCATCATGCGCCAAATCCGCCGTATCGAGACACGGCGCGACGATCCGCTGGTGGATGCCGCCCTGCGCAGGCTCGGGGCGGTGCGGCGCGCCTTGGATTGTACTGCTGGCCCCCCAGCAGGAAAGACAGCGACAATGATGAAACCCGCCGCCCCCCTTCTTGACGAAGACACTTTCGCCGCCGAGGCGCTGCGCGTCCTGCGGCGCCTGCATGAGGCAGGCGCGATCCTTGCCGTGGCCGAAGGGATGGAAAAGGCCGTCGTCCTGCGCGAGACGGACACCGGCCCGGGCGCACGCACCGCCGTGGTCGACAGCGCCGTGGCGCAGGCGATGGCGCTGAAAGATTGGATCGCGCCGGGCAGCACAGGCCGGGTGACACGCTATCATATCACCAGCGCGGGGCGCGCGGCGCTGCGGCGCATGCTTGAAGAGCAGGGTGCAGCCGCAGACGGCTTTGCCGAAGATCAGACCGCGTTTCTGGGCGGGCCCGACGCGCCCGCCGCAGACTTGGGCGCAGATGCGGATACGGCCCCGCGCCGTGGCCGCTATTGCCTGTCCGAAAGCCCGCTTTCGACCCTCGCCCGGCGGCGCGACAAATCCGGCGCGCCCTTCTTGAACGAGGGGCTGGTCCATGCGGGCGAAAGGCTGCGCGAAGATTTCGAACTGGCGCAGATGGGCGGTGAGATTACGCAGAACTGGGACCATTTCCTGACCCTCGGCGCCAAACCCAGCGGCGGGCGAGATGGGGCAGGCGCCATGGCCGCGGCGGAGGCGCGCAAGAGGGTGGCCGATGCCATGGCCGACCTCGGCCCCGGCCTGTCGGACGTGGTGCTGCGCTGTTGCTGCTATCTGGAGGGGTTGGAGACCACCGAGAAGCGGCTCGGCTGGTCCGCGCGTTCGGGCAAGATCGTGCTTCGGATCGCACTCATGCGGCTGAAACGGCATTACGATGAAACCGTGGGGCCGGGTGGCCCGATGATCGGGTAAATGCGGGTCGGGTAAAGAAGGGGCGGCAGGATGATAACCCTGCCGCCCCCGTTGTTTTAGTCTGCGACCTTTGTCGGCGTCTCATCTGTGACCGAGATCGCGACTTCGTCTTTCTCGCAAGCGGCACGCACACCGGCGGCATAGTCGGGGTGCACTTTCTCGAGCACCGCATACCAGCGTTCTTTCACCGATTGCGAACAGGGCGCCATGGCACCGGCCATGTTCTCGTGCAGACGGTCACGCTGCGCCTGATCGAACACTTCGGTATAGAGCTTGCGCGGCTGGACGTAATCGGCATCCGCCTCTTCCTGCACATAGCGGTCCGCATCGCCCGAGATGCGCAGCGGTGGTTCTTGCACCGATGGATCGGGACGGGCCGAGCCTTCGTATTGGTTCGGCTCGTAATAGGCGTCCGGGTGGCCGGTCTGCTGCGGGAAGAACCGCATCGCGCCGTCCTTGTGGTAGTGATGCATCGGCGCGGCCTTGGGCGCGTTCACGGGCAGGGCCTCGTAATGCGTGCCAAGACGGTAGCGGTGCGCATCCGCATAGGAGAACACCCGCGCCTGCAACATCTTATCGGGCGAGAAGCCGATGCCGGGGATTTTGTTCGACGGCGAATAGGCGGCGTTCTCGATGCTCTGGAAGTAGTTGTCAGGGTTGCGGTTGAACTCCAACATGCCGACGGGGATCAGCGGGTAATCCGCATGCGGCCAAACCTTGGTCAGGTCAAAGGGGTTGAAGCCGCAGGTCTCGGCCTCTTCCTCGGGCATGACTTGGATGTTCAGCTCCCATTTCGGGTAGTCGCCGCCTTCGATCGCGTTAAAGAGATCCTCTTGGAAGTTCTCACGGGTGGACCCGATCAGCTTTTCCGCATCCTCATTGGTGCGGTTGCGGATTTCCTGCTGGCAGCGGAAGTGGAACTTCACCCAGTGACGCTCGCCCTTGGCGTTCCACATCGAATAGGTGTGGCTGCCGTAGCCGTGCATATGCATCGGGTTCACCGGGATGCCGCGGTCGGACATCAGGATGGTGACCTGGTGCACACATTCGGGCTGCGCCGCCCAGAAGTCGAACATCGCCTCGGGCGAGCGCAGGTTGGTGCGCGGGTGGCGTTTCTGGGTGCGGATGAAGTCCGGGAATTTATAGGCATCGCGGACAAAGAAGATCGGGGTGTTGTTGCCCACAACGTCCCAGTTGCCCTCTTCGGTGTAGAATTTTACCGAGAAGCCGCGCACATCACGCTCACTGTCGGCGGCGCCAAGCTCGCCCGCCACGGTGGACCAGCGCGAGATGATTTCGCAGGTCTTGCCCACTTCGGAGAAGATCGCCGCACAGCTATATTGGCTGATGTCATGGGTCACGGTGAAGGTGCCCTCGGCGCCCCAGCCCTTGGCGTGAACGGCACGCTCGGGGATACGCTCGCGGTTCTGATGGGCGAGCTTCTCGATCAGTTGGTAGTCGTCCAGCAGCACCGGGCCACGGGCGCCCGCGGTCTTGCTGGTGTCGTTTGTCGGCATCGGTGCGCCGGCGGTGGTGGTGAGACGCTTGCTCATCTTGGGTTCCCCTCGGTTGGTGTCTGACAGGAACATGATCCATTCTGCCCATAATTTCCAATTGCAGTTTTATAAAATTTCGATAGTTAAAAGTTATGAACTTTACCCTGAAACAACTCGAATACTTTCGGGCGCTGGCGACCTTGGGCAACTTCGGACGGGCGGCGGAGGCGAGCAATATCTCCCAGCCTGCGCTGTCGGTGCAGATTCGGACTTTGGAGGAAACGCTTGGCGGGCGGCTGATCGAGCGGCAGAGCCGCGCTTCGGTGCTGACGCCCTTGGGCCGCGAGGTGCTGACCCGTGCCGAGGATATCCTGCGCCGCGCCAAGCTGTTGGAGGCCACGGCGCGGGAGCAGGTGGGGCTGGCGGGCACGTTGAATCTCGGACTAATCCCGACCGTAGCGCCCTATCTTTTGCCCGGCGTGTTGGCCGCGTTGCGGGCGCAGGATATCTCGCTTCGCGTGGAGGTGCGCGAGGCGCAGACGGATCAATTGCTGGCCGATCTGCGCGCCGGGGCGCTGGATGCGGCGGTGATGGCGGTGCCCTCGGGCGAAACGGGTCTCGCCGAGGTGCCGCTTTTCGAGGATCGCTTTCTGCTGGCGGGATCCGCCGACCGGATGGCGGGGGCGGATGTCGCCCGCCCGACCGATCTGGCCCGCACACCGCTGATGTTGCTGGAGGACGGCCACTGCCTCACCGATCAGGCGCTGGAGGTTTGCCAGCGCGACCGCACGCAGGCGGGCATTCACACCGGGGCGTCCTCCCTCGCCACGCTGTCGCGGCTGGTGGAGGCGGGGTTTGGCATGACCCTGATGCCCGAAATCGCCGCCAAGACCGAGCTTGATGCCGCACCGGGGCTGCGCCTGCACCGTTTCGGCGCGCCGGAACCTGCGCGGCAAATCGGGCTGGTCCGCCGGGCTGGCACGCCGGGCAGCGGTTGGGCGGCGCAACTGGCCGAGACGCTGAAGGAAGTGGGGGAGGGGCTGACCGGAGAATTGCGCGCGAGATACTAGGTGCGGTGAGGCCTGTCGGGTCAAAAGGACCGGGCCAGATAGCCCGATCCGGTCATGCAAAGGGCGCTTAGGCCGCTTCGGTTTGCTTTTGGTTTTCGAGGTATTCCAGCAGGGTCTCGGGGCTGGAAACGCCGTAGGGGTCTTCGTCGTGGTTGTCACGGATGCCGGGCTCTTCGAACCATGCTTCGATCTGACCATCGTTGATGATGGCCGCATAGCGCCAGCTGCGCGGGCCGAAGCCAAGGTTGTCTTTGGCGACCAACATGCCCATGCGGCGGGTGAATTCGCCCGAACCGTCAGGGATCACGTCGATGTTCTGGACGCCCTGCATCTCTTTCCACTTGTTCATGACAAAGCTGTCGTTGACCGACAGGCAATAGATCGCGTCGATGCCATGTTCTTGGAAAGCGGTGAAATTGTTTTCGAACCCGGGCAGCTGGTAGGTGCTGCAGGTCGGGGTGAAGGCACCGGGGAGGGAGAAGAGCACAACGCGCTTGCCTTTGAAGAAATCATCGCTGGTTTTGTCTTCCCAGCGGAAGGGGTTGGACCCTTCGATGCTATCGTCGCGCACGCGCGTTTTGAAGGTGACGTTGGGGACATTGATACCGGGTTTCATCGCGTCTCTCTTTCTCGGATTGGAATCTTTGTGGCTTGGTAGCTCATATAGGAAGCCTGAGCAACTCTCGCAATGCTGCAACTGCATTGTAATTTTACGTTTACATTTCAACGTTCTAAATCAACGATCTAGGGCGATGCCGCCTGTGCATGGCAGCCTTGTCGCGGGGGCGTATGCAGTAGGTGGCCATCGGGTTAAGGACTGTGATAAACAGGGCGCGACACAATGATCAGAGGCCCCCGATGCGCGATCTGAAGATACCCGAACAGCGCCACCCCGAAAAGGCGCGCAAGCCCGACAACGCCCAGCCGAAAAAACCGAGTTGGATCAGGGTCAAAGCGCCCGGCGGCAAAGGCTATGCCGAAACCGCGCGGATCATGCGCGACAACAAGCTGACCACGGTCTGCGAAGAGGCGGGCTGCCCCAATGTCGGTGAATGCTGGTCTCAGGGCCACGCCACGATGATGATCATGGGCGAGGTCTGTACCCGCGCCTGTACTTTCTGCAACATCGCCACCGGCAAGCCGCCCGAGGCGCTGGATGTGTTCGAGCCGGGCCGCGTGGCCGATGCGGTCGCCAAACTGGGGCTGAACCATGTGGTCATCACGAGCGTTGACCGCGACGATATCGAAGACGGCGGGGCAGAGCATTTCGCCCAGACGATCCGCGCCGTGCGCCACCGCAGCCCCGACACGACAATCGAAATCCTGACACCGGATTTCATCCGCTGCGGGCCCGAAGCCCTTGAAAAGGTTGTCGAAGCGCGCCCGGATGTGTTCAACCACAACCTTGAAACCGTGCCGGGCCTTTACCCCGAGGTACGCCCCGGCGCGCGTTACTTCCACTCCCTCCGCCTGCTTCAGCGGGTCAAGGAGTTGGACCCCTCGATGTTTACCAAATCGGGCATCATGGTGGGCTTGGGCGAAGACCGCCAAGCGGTCATTCAGGTCATGGAAGACATGCGCGCTGCCGACATCGATTTCCTCACCATCGGTCAATATCTACAGCCGACACCCAAGCACCATGCGCTGGACCGGTTCGTCACCCCGGAAGAGTTCACCTCTTACGAAAAGGCGGCGTACGGTAAGGGCTTTCTCATGGTCTCGGCCACGCCGCTGACCCGGTCGAGCTATCACGCGGGCGACGATTTCGCGCGTCTGCGCGAGGCGCGGAACCGCAAACTCGGTATCGCCTGATCGAAAAGACGCGCCCGGCGTTAACCGCCGGGCAGGGCTTTGAGGTAGGCCGCAATCGCTTCGCGGTCGCTTTCGGGGAGCTGCGCGAGGTTGCTGACCACTTCGGCCATCTCACCGCCCGCGCTGTCATATTCCGGTGTGAAGCCGGAGGTGAAATAGGCCACGAGATCGGCCTTTGACCAATCAAGCTGATCCGGTGTGATGCCGGGAATACGCCCCTTGCCCGAAGGGTTCGGCGCGCCGGTCAGCCAAGCGCCCCGGTCAAGCGCGCCCAAGGCATTGCGCGGGGTGTGGCATTCGCCGCAATGGGCAAGCCCTTCGACCAGATAGCGCCCGCGTTCGACCTCAGCATCGGGCGCGTCGGCCATCACGAAATCATCATGTGAAAACAGCGCCTTCCATGCGCCAAGCCCGCGGCGGATATTGAAGGGGAATCCCACCTCATGCGGCAGGCTCGGCGTATCCGAGGCGGGCAGGGTCTGCATATAGGCGAAGAGGTCCACCACATCCTGCGGGGCGAGGTGTTGGTAGGCCGTGTATGGAAAGGCAGGGTAATAATGCTGCCCCTCGGGCGAGACGCCCCGCGTCACGGCACGGGCGAATTCTGGCAGGGTCCAGTCGCCGATGCCATGATCCGGGTCGGGGGAGATATTGGGCGCGTGGAAGGTGCCGAAATCACTGGCGAAGGGCAGCCCCCCGGCCAGCACCAGCCTCTCATCCTCTTCACTTTCGGGTGCGGCGTGGCAGGAAACGCAGCCGCCGGCGGCAAAGACCAGCGCACCCGCCTCCGGGTCCGGTGTCAGCCCGGCACCATAGGAAGGCTCAAGCGGATCGGGCCGGGTGAGCGCCCAGCCAAGGGCCGCGCCGAGAGCGGCACAGCCCAGCAGTATAGGAATGACCCGTCGCAAGGATCAGTTCTTGGGGCCGCGGTAATCGTCATGGCAAGCGCCGCAAGCCTTGCCGATTGCGCCCATGCCCGCCCTCAGCGCATCCAGATCGGTGCCCGCGGCCTCGATCATATCCGCGCTGGCGGTTTCCAGCGCCATCAGCGCTTCGTTGAACCCTTCGGGATCGCTCCAGATTTCGGCCTTGGCGCGGGAACCTTCGACAGCGCCTTGCTCGGTCCCTTTGAACCAGAGGGTGCCCGGCGCGAAACCGGCGGCGGCGTTCAGATTGGTCGCGGCAGCGGTGGCCATCTCGGCGTTATACTCCGTCTCGCCCTTGGCCATGCCGCCCAGAATGCCGGTATGATAGGCAATCAGTTGCATCTGCGCATGGCGCGCGTTCACCGCCGCACTGGCGGCTTTCTCACTATGGCTGGCGGCGAAGCCTGCGGTGGCAATCAAGGCGGCGCTGATACCAATGGCGGTAATGCTTTTGGTCAAATGCATGGTCATCTCCCTTTTCTTGCCGCAGCGTAACATGGCAAGGGCAGGTCGCAAAAAACAAAAATGTGATCAGCGGGATAAGACTGCGGGCGGGGTCAGAACCGGCGGGGGATACGCTCTGCTGCGGCCCAGTCAGGCCAATAGCCCAGCCATTCGACAAGCCCCACGGCAAGGGCGGCGGCGATGATCGCAAGGACCAAGATCACGCGTTTGCCCGAAGGTGGATTGCGCGCCCATTGGGACATGCGCAGCAGCCACCGCGGGTCCATCACGTAAAGCGGACTTTCCCGATGAAGGGGAGGTTGCGGTCGCGTTGGGCAAAGTCGATGCCATAGCCCACAACGAATTCATCGGGGATTTCAAAGCCGGTCCAATCCGCCTTGAGGTCGACCTCACGCCGGGTGGGTTTGTCGAGCAGGGCGATGGATTTCAACCGCGCAGGCTCACGCGAGCGCAGCAGGTTGGTGACATGATGCAGCGTGTGGCCAGTGTCGACGATATCTTCGACAACCAACACGTCGCGCCCTTCGATGGCACCGCGCAAGTCTTTAAGAATGCGCACCTCTCGGCTGCTCTCCATGCCGTCGCCATAGCTGGAGGCTTCGAGGAAATCGACTTCGATCGGCAGGTCCAACTCGCGCACCAGATCGGCAATGAAGACGAAAGAGCCGCGCAGCAGGCCGACCACGACCAATTTATCGGTGCCGTTGAATTCACCGTGAATCTCACGGCAAAGATCTTCGATCCGCGCCGCGATGGCCTTGGCCGAAATCATTTCGTCGATGACATAAGGCCCGTGTGCCATGGTTTTGCCCTTGAATCTGCGGGGTTGAGACGTGAAATAGGGGGTTAACCCGCAACGCTACGGAACGCAATGCCTACGCACTCAGAGACCCGCCAACTGCCCTATAGCGCGCAACAGATGTATGATCTTGTCGCCGATGTGGGCCGCTACCCTGAATTCCTGCCTTGGACCGCCGCCGCGCGCATCCGCAGCGACGAGGACCGCGGCGATCATCGGGTGATGGACGCCGATCTGGTGATCTCGTTCAAGGTCTTTCGGGAGCGGTTTACAAGCCGCGTCGTGCTGTGGCCCGAGGCCAAGAAGATCGATACGGAATACCTCGACGGACCCTTCAAGTATATGAAGTCAAACTGGCATTTCGAGGATAATCTCGAAGGCTGTCAGGTGCATTTTTTTGTCGATTTCGAATTTCGCAACGCGATCCTGCAAAAGGTGATCGGGGTGGTTTTCAACGAGGCGATGCAACGCATCGTGCGCGCCTTTGAGAACCGCGCGAAAGAGCTTTACGGCCCCAAGGGTTAAAGCGCCGCGAAGCCTCGCAGCAAAAGGCCGAGCGCATGGTCGCGGGCGGCCAAGCGCACGGCATCACGGCCCTGCGCGCCGAATTCCACCGTTTCTGTCTGAACCCCGGCTGCCGTGGCAAGGCCGAAACAGACGCGGCCCTCGGGCTTGTGCTCTGATCCGCCCGGGCCTGCGATGCCGGTGACGGAGACGGCGATCCGCGCTTCGGACCGCGCCAGTGCGCCTGCTGCCATTTCTGCGGCGACCTGTTCCGACACCGCACCCCAATCCGCCAGCGTCTCCTCCGACACGCCCAGCATCGCCATCTTCGCCGCATTGGTGTAGGTGACGAAACCCCGGTCCAGCAGCGCTGAGGAGCCCGGCAGATCGGTCAGCGCGGCGGCGAGCATGCCGCCGGTGCAGCTTTCCGCACAGGCGACCATCGCACCGGTTTCGCGGGCCTTTTCCAACAGTTGCGTGGCAAGGCTCATTTACAGCACCCCGTGATAAAGCGCGGCCAGCGCCATGACGCCGAGCGCCGCGAAAACCCCGGCAAAAATATCGTCCAGCATCACGCCCCAAGGCCCGCCCAGACGGTCGGCCCAGCCGATGATCAGCGGTTTGGTGATGTCGAACAGCCGGAACAGCGCGAAGGCGGCGATCCAACCGGGCCACATGGCAAGGATCGGGATTTGCATTGACCATGCGGCATAGGAGAGCGGCAAAAGCGCGATCCACTGGCCAACCAATTCATCGACCACCACCTCTCCGGGGTCATGATCCGGCCCGCCCGCGGTGTAGCGCCCGGTGGCCCACCAGCCCAAGGGAATGGCCACCAGAAGCCCGATCACCAGCAGCGGAAAGCCCCCCAACACATGCAAAAGCCAAGCATAGGGCAGGGCGATGAGCGACCCCCAAGTGCCCGGCGCGGGGCGGATGTGGCCAACGCCCAGAAGCGTCGCGATCAGATGTGCTGCGGTCATGATTTCACCAATGTTGCCGTTGCCATACAGGCGATGCCTTCGCCCCGCCCGGTAAAGCCGAGGCGCTCGCTCGTGGTGGCTTTGACCGAAACGCGGTCGATCTCAATCCCCAGCATCTCGGCCATCGCGGCGCGCATCGGCTGCACATGCGGGCCGATCTTGGGCGTCTCGCAAATGAGCGTGCAATCGACGTGGGTTAGGGTGAAGCCCATGTCGCGCGCCAGTTCTGCGGCGTGACGCAGGAAGATATCGCTGCGCGCGCCTTTCCACTGCGGATCACTCGGCGGGAAATGCTGGCCGATGTCGCCGCGTGCAAGCGCGCCGTAAATGGCGTCGGTTACCGTGTGCAGCGCCACATCGGCGTCGGAATGGCCGACCAGCCCGTTGGTATGTGGGATGTCGATGCCGCAGAGGGTCACGTGATCTCCGGGGCCGAAAGCGTGCACGTCAAATCCGTTGCCGGTGCGAATGTCCATGCGGGTCTCCAATATGCGGGCGGCGCGGGCGAAATCCTCGGGCCGGGTGATTTTCAGGTTATCAGCGCTGCCTTGGGTGATGGCAACGGTCAGGCCAGCAGCGCGGGCGACCTCAACGTCATCCGCCGCTTGGCCATTATAAGCAGTATGCGCCGCACGGATCGCGGCGAGGTCAAAGCCCTGCGGTGTTTGCGCGGCGAAAAGGGCGCTTCGGTCTTGGGTGCCGGTGACGCGGCCTTCGTGCCCCTGCCAAAGCGCGTCACTCACGGGCAGCCCCGGCGCGGCGGCTTGATGTTGGTTAAGCGCGTCGATCACACCTAAGATGATCTGAGCCGAAACACAGGGCCGCGCGGCGTCATGGATCAGCACCTTCGTCGCCTGCTGGATCGCCGCAAGCCCGCGTTGGACCGAGGCCGCGCGGTCCGCCCCGCCGGTGGTGACGGTGATGCCATCCGCCGTAAATGCCGCCGCCTGATCCATGTCGTCCGCGTTCAGCACCAGCACGATTTCAGTGATCTGGGGCAGGGCGCGAAAGGCGGCGATCGTGTGGTCGATCACCCGCGCCCCCGCCAGCGCCTGCCATTGCTTCGGCTGCGGACCGCCGGCGCGACTGCCGCGACCTGCGGCAACGATCAGAGCTGCGATACTCATTTGGGCAATCCGGAAAAGCTGGCGAACATGGCCCTGTCTAGGCAATGCGGCGGCGGGGTGCAATCTGGGGTGACTGCCTAAAAAATGGGCAGTGCCTTGGCGCATAGCTGCTTTTCAGGGTAGTTTTATTGAGGTCACCCCGTGGCAGAGCTACACAGCAAGGGACCGCACAAGGATTAAGCACGTGACCGCCGACCCCCTGACATTCGACCCGCCGGTATTCCTCGCCCCGATGGCCGGGATCACCGATCTGCCCTATCGCAGCCTTGTCGCACGATTCGGGGCCGGATTGGTCGTGTCCGAGATGGTCGCCAGCCAAGAGTTGCTCAGCCGCCGCCCCGGCACGCGTGAGAAAGCGGAGCTGGGGCTGGATGTTGTCGGCACCTCCGTTCAGCTTGCCGGGCGCGAGGCCGAACCGATGGCCGAAGCCGCCCGCATGGTTGAGGCGATGGGCGCGCGGATCATCGACATTAACATGGGCTGCCCGGCCAAGAAGGTGACGCAGGGCGCCTCCGGCTCGGCACTGATGAAGACCCCCGATCACGCGCTGCGGCTGATCGAGGCGGTGGTCGGCGCGGTCAAGGTGCCGGTGACGCTGAAAACCCGGCTGGGCTGGGACGACAACATGCTCAACGCCGCCCCGATCGCCAAACGGGCCGAAGAGGTGGGCGTGCAGATGATCACAATTCACGGGCGCACGCGCTGTCAGTTCTACAAGGGCCGCGCCGATTGGGCCGCGATCCGGGCGGTGAAAGAGGCCGTGAATGTTCCCGTCATCGCCAATGGCGACATCATCGACAGTGACACGGCGCGCACGGCGCTGCGGCTGTCGGGGGCGGACGGTGTGATGGTGGGCCGCGGTGCGCAAGGTCGGCCGTGGCTGCTGGCGCAGATCGCCCATGATCTGCACGGACGGCCCAAGCCGATGATCCCGCAAGGGCAGGCGATGGCCGAGATGGTGGCCGAACATTACGACGAGATGCTGCGTTTCTACGGGGCCGAACTGGGTGCCAAGGTCGCGCGCAAACATCTGGGCTGGTATATGGATCACTGCGCCACCCCTGCCGATCTGCGCCGCGCGCTGCTCACGGCGCGCGAGGTGAAAACCACTTTCGATCTCATCGCGGAGGCCATGCAATATGACGCCGCCACCGCCCAACCCCGGGCCGCAGCATGAGAAGCGAGACCCCGGAGCGGCAGGTTTGGACCTCTCTGCCGGTGCCTGCTTTCATCGTCGGTGCCGATGACCAGGTCGTCGATCTGAACCCCTCAGCCGAAGGCTTCCTTAATGCCTCCGCCCGGGCCACGATCGGGCAGTCGATCTGGCAGTTGATCGCAGTGGATCACCCGCTTGAGGCCGCATTCGCCCGTGCGCGGCTGCAAGGCACGCCGCTTTTCGTCAATGACGTGGATGTGGGCGCGATGCAGCGCGCGCCCTTGCAGTGCGGCTTGCAGATCGCCCCGCTGGTGGGCGGCGCAGGTGAGATGGTCTTGATGATCACGCCGCGCGAATTGGCCGGGCGCATCACCCAAGATCACAGCGTGAAATCCGCCGCCAAATCCGCCATCGGCATGGCCGAGATGCTGGCCCATGAGATCAAGAACCCGCTGGCCGGGATCACCGGCGCGGCGCAGCTTTTGTCGATGAACCTGTCCAAGAATGATCTGGAACTGACCGATCTGATCGTCGCCGAAAGCCGCCGTATCGTGAAACTGCTGGAGCAGGTCGAGCAATTCGGAAATTTGACGGCGCCTGAGCGCAAGCCCGTGAATCTGCATGACGTGTTGGACCGCGCGCGCCGGTCGGCTCTGCTCGGCTTCGGCTCGCACATGAAAATCACCGAGGATTATGACCCCTCGCTGCCGCCCGCGCTTGGCGACAAGGACCAGCTTTTGCAGGTCTTGCTCAACCTTATTCGCAACGCGGCTGAGGCGGCGGGCGAGGCGGGGGGAACCATCCGGCTGCGCAGTTTCTATGAGCATGGCTTCCAACTGCGCCGCGCCGATGGGGATGGCCAGCCGCTGCCCCTCCAGATCGAAGTGATCGACGATGGCCCCGGCCTGCCGGATCATATCCGCGCCGATGTTTTCGATCCCTTCGTCTCGGGCCGGGAGAATGGCACTGGGCTGGGCCTCGCCTTGGTGAGCAAAATCATTTCAGACCACGGAGGCTGGATTTCTGTCAGTTCCGCCCCGGGTCGAACCGCATTCCGCATTTCGCTGCCGCGCGCAGGCGCCGCTGCCCTTAAGGAGAATTGACATGGATGGCACCATCCTCGTCGCCGATGACGACCGCACGATCCGCACCGTTCTGACCCAAGCGCTGACCCGCGCGGGCTGCAAGGTGCACGCCACTTCAAGCCTGACCACCCTGATGCGATGGGTCAGCGAGGGCAAGGGCGATGCGGTGATCTCTGACGTGGTCATGCCCGATGGCAACGGATTGGAAATGCTGCCGAAAATCGCGCAGGACCGGCCCGGCCTGCCGGTGATCGTGATCTCGGCGCAGAACACGATCATGACGGCGATCAAGGCGGCAGAGGCCGAAGCCTTTGACTATCTGCCCAAACCCTTCGACCTGCCGGACCTGATGAAACGCACGGCGCGCGCCTTGGAGCAGCGCACCACGCTGAGCCGTAAAGCCGCCGCCGATGACAGTGCTGAGATCGACGCAGAGCGTGATGATCTGCCGATGATTGGCCGCACCCCGGTGATGCAAGCGCTCTACCGCACCGTGGCGCGGGTGATGAACACCGACTTGCCGGTGCTGATCTGGGGCGAGAGCGGTTCGGGCAAGTCACTGATCGCGCGGGCTATTCACGACTTCTCTGATCGCCGCAGCCTGCCGTTCGTGACCGTGACGGATGCCGATCTTGCGGATATCGAAGGCCCCTCGCGGGTGCTGGCGCGGGTCGGCGGCGGCACCCTGATGATCGACGAGATCGCGGATTTCCCGCAGGATATTCAAGCCCGTCTGGTGCGGATGATGGACGCGCCGGGCGATGACGCGCCGCGTTTCATGGCCACCAGCCAAAGCGATCTGGATGCCGCGATGCAAGAGGGCAAGCTGCGCCGCGATCTCTATTACCGTCTGTCGGGGGCGACCCTCGAAGTGCCCGCCCTACGGGATCGGGTCGAGGATATCCCGCTTTTGGCCGACCACTTCTTGGCCCGCGCCAATCCCGGCCCTGCCTCGCCGCGCAAGCTGTCGGACAAGGCCGCGCAGATTCTGTTGAAATTCCCATGGCCCGGCAATGTGCGCCAGTTGGAACATGCGATGCGGCAACTCGCGCTGGCCAGTCAAGCGGCCGAGATCACGGCGAGCGAGGCTGAGCAGTTGCTGGGCGCGCAAAGCGGTCCGGCACCGATGCAGACCGAGGCGGATACCGAACGGCTGGGCGCCTCGGTCGAGCGGCATTTGCAACGCTACTTTGATCTGCACGGCTCCATGCTGCCGCCGCCGGGTCTCTACGCGCGGATTCTGCGTGAGGTTGAACTGCCGATGATCGAAATCGCCCTTGCCGCGACGGCAGGGAACCAGGCGAAATGTGCCGCTTTGCTGGGTATTAACCGAAATACTTTGCGCAAGAAGATCACCGACCTCGATATTGAGGTGACACGGGGCCGCAAGATGATGTAAAAGAGCCACATAACAGTGGCCATCGGGGAACTCCCCCGTTCAGGATCACATAATATGGCGGTTGATGCAGCGATGCATCACAACATCGGTGAGGTATGCGGGTGGCAACCCGGTCACGCAGGTTCAAGCTCGAGCGGTTGGGGCGTCTCAGGCGGGTCAAGCGGCTGCGCAATTGGTCCACCTTCGGGCTGGTGGTGCTGGGGCCGGTCTTGGCGCTGGCGACCTATTTGGCACTCGGGCCTCTGGGGCAGGGGGCGGATACGCTCAACCTGCGGCTCATTCTCTTGTCCGACCTCGTCTATGTGCTGCTGGTGGCGGCGCTGGTGCTGATCCAAGTCGGGCGGTTGATCTCGGCACGGCGCGCCAAATCGGCGGGGTCGCGGTTGCACCTGCGGTTGACGGGGGTCTTTGCGCTGATGGCGCTGATCCCGACGGTTACCGTGGCGATTTTCGCGGGGCTTACGGTGAATGTCGGGCTTGAAGGCTGGTTTTCCGACCGGGTCAGTGGCGTGGTCGGCTCGTCTTTGGCAGCGGCAGAGGCTTACGAGGCCGAGCAGCGCGAGGCGCTGATCTTGGACGCGCAGACCCTTGCCCGCAGCATCGACAGCGCCCGGGCACAGGGCATTAACCTCAGCGACAGTGAGCTTTTGGGCGAGGGCCAGCGGCAAATCCAACGGGGCCTGCGCGAAGCTTTTCTGATCGACAGCACCGCGCAGATCCGGGCACGGGGGGATCGGTCCTATCTCTTTGATTTCGAGGCCCCCACCGAGGCGCAGCTGGAAACCGCCAGCGAAGAGGGGCTTTTGGTCATCGAGGACTGGCCCAACAATGAATTCCGCGCGCTGGTGCCGATGGACGCCTATGTCGATCGTTTTCTCTATGTCTCCCGTGCGGTGGATGGTGAAATTCTCGCCCTGCTGGATGAAACCAAGGAGACGGTGCGCCTCTACCAACAGCTTGAATCCGAACGCGGGCGGCTGCTGTTCGAATTCGCCCTTGTCTATCTAGGCTTTGCGGTGATCCTCATTCTGGCCGCCGTTTGGCTGGGCCTGTGGTTTGCCGAACGGCTTTCCGGCCCGGTTGGGCGGCTCACGGGGGCCGCGCAGCAGGTGGGCGCGGGCGATTTGAACGTGCAGGTCCGCGAAGAAGAAGGCGATGACGAGATCGCCATGCTGGGCCGCTACTTCAACCAGATGACCCGGCAGTTGAAGGGCCAGCGGGAGACGCTGTTAGAGAATACTGACCAGATCGAACGCCGCCGCCGCCTGTTCGATTCCGTGCTAAGCTCGGTGACCTCGGGCGTGGTGGGGCTGGACCCCGAGGGGCGCGTGACGTTCGTCAACCGCTCGGCCATGCGGCTGCTGGATTGGTCCGAAGATCAGCAAAGCCTGCCGCTGACCCTTGCGGTGCCGGAGTTCGGCCCGCTGTTCGAGACGGTAAAGGCCGCCTCGGATGAGGTGGCGCAGGCCGAGGTTAAGGTCTCGCGCCAAGGGGCGATGGAGAACCTCTTGGTCCGCATGGCGACCCGCCGGTCCAAGGATGGCGATCTTGAGGGCTATGTGGTGGCCTTTGACGATGTGACCGATCTGGTCTCGGCGCAGCGCATGGCCGCATGGGGCGATGTGGCCCGCCGTATCGCGCATGAGATCAAGAACCCGCTGACGCCCATCCAGTTGAGTGCCGAGCGCATCCGCCGCAAGTTCGGCCCCAAGATGGCCGAGGGGGATGACGACGCGCTGGAGCAGATGACAGGCGTGATCATCCGCCAGACGGGCGACCTGCGGCGCATCGTGGATGAATTCTCGAAATTCGCGCGGATGCCGGAGCCGGAAACCAGCCGTCAGGACATCCGGCAGTTGCTGCGCGACGCGGTGCTGCTTCAGCAGAGCAGACAGGAAGACGTGGCGATCAAACTCGACCTGCCCGCAGAGCCGATCATGGCCAATATCGACGGCACGATGATTTCGCAGGCGCTGACCAATCTGATCAAGAACGCAGGCGAAGCCATTGAAAGCCTGAAGAAAGAGGGTGCGCCTGAAGGGCATGCACCGCAGATCCGCGTGACGCTCACGCCCGAGAACCGGCTCTTGCGGCTGACCATTGCCGACAATGGCATTGGCTTGCCCGAAGACCGCGCCCGGCTGTTTGAGCCCTATGTGACCACGCGCAGCGAGGGCACCGGTCTGGGCCTGCCCATCGTCAAAAAGATTATCGAGGAACACGGCGGCAGCCTGACGCTCGAAACCGCGCCCGCATTCGACGGGCAAGACCATAACGGTGCCATGGCAGTCATTTCGCTGCCCTTGGCCATCGACGCAACGACAGACCAAGGGGATAAGGCAGATGAGTGACATTCTGATTGTAGACGACGAACGCGACATCCGTGAGCTGATCTCGGACATCCTTGAGGATGAAGGTTTCGCCACGCGCTTGGCCAGCAATTCGGATGAGACGATGGCCGAGATCAACACCGAGGCACCGGCCCTGATCATCCTCGACATCTGGTTGAAAGACAGCCGCATGGACGGGATCGACATCCTCAAAACCGTTAAACGCGACAACCCGGATGTGCCGGTGGTGATCATCTCGGGCCATGGCAATATTGAGATTGCCGTGGCAGCGATCAAACAGGGCGCTTACGATTTTATTGAAAAGCCGTTCAACATCGATCAGTTGCTGGTGGTGATCCGCCGCGCGATGGAAACCTCGCGTCTGCGCCGGGAGAACCAGAACCTCAAGCGCCGTGATGTGGCAACCTCCGAGATGATCGGCACCTCCGCGCCCTATCGTGCTCTGCTGGGCCAGCTTGATAAGGTGACCAAATCCAATGGCCGCGTGATGCTGACCGGCCCCGCCGGATCGGGCAAGGAAGTGGCCGCGCGCTATATCCACGCCCATTCCGCCCGCGCCTCGGCGCCCTTTGTCACCGTCAACTGCGCCGGGGTGGCGCCCGACCGGATGGAAGAGGTGCTTTTTGGCCGCGAAACGCCGGACCGCGGAGTCGAGCCGGGGTTGCTGGAACAGGCCCACGGCGGGGTGATCTATTTCGATGAGGTCGCCGACATGCCGCTTGGCACCCAGTCCAAGATCCTGCGGGTGCTGGTCGATCAACAATTCACCCGCGTTGGCGGGACGGATAAGGTCCGGGTCGATCTGCGGGTGATCTCTTCGACGAACCGCGACCTTGATCAGGCGATCAAGGCTGATACCTTCCGGCAGGAACTCTATCACCGTCTGAACGTCGTGCCGATCGCCGTGCCCTCGCTTGAAGAGCGCCGGGAGGATATCCCGCTGCTGGCCGAACATTTCATCGCGGAATTCAACGCCTCGCAAGGTTTGCCGCAGCGCGCGCTGACCGAAGACGCCGTGGCGCTGATGCAGACGATGGTTTGGCCGGGCAACGTGCGCCAGCTCAAGAACCTTGTCGAACGGGTGCTGATCCTTGGCGATGGCACCGGCCCGATCGAAGCGCGGGAACTGCCGGGCGAAGAAGAGAATGGCAGCGATGAGGGGCGCGTGGTGCTTTCAGGCGCCTTGGCGACGCTGCCGCTGCGCGAAGCGCGCGAGGCGTTTGAGCGGGAATATCTGCTGACCCAGATAAACCGTTTCGGCGGCAACATCAGCCGCACCGCGAATTTCGTGGGGATGGAGCGCAGCGCCCTACACCGCAAGCTGAAATCGCTCGGCGTCGTGACCTCGGCCAAAGCGGGCGTGCGCGTGGCCCATGTGGACGAGGAAGTCGAAGCGGCGGGTTAAACCCCGCCGGTTGCGCGCGGGGGCTGCCCCGCGCGCGCTTGCGTCACCCTTGGGTGACGATCTGGAACGACCCATCGCTGTTGCGGATCACGCAGGACTTGGGGTTGAGCGCGGGCAGCGTGGTCGTCGCGCGCGTCGGTGCGGCGCGGGCCACATTGCGTGGGCAGGCGGGGATCGACACGGGCGCGAAACCTTTGTCGGCCATACATTGCGCCTCGACCCGGTTGCGTAGGTCTTCGTTCGGGTCAAAGGTCACCAATTCCCCCGGTACATAAAAACCGCCCCGTGTGGTGCAATTGTTGTCGGCATCGCAGTGGCGCCGCGCGGGCACATAGCGTGGCGGTTCGCGGCGGATTTGCGTCGAGATCGGCACGTCGCGCAGGGCCTGAACCTCGCAAGCGGTGGTGGTGCGATTGACCTGCGCGATACTCGCGCCCGGTTTGTAATAGGTGTTGAGCGGCGCACAGGCCGCCGCCGCCAAGCCGACAAAGGTCAGGGCGAAAGCGGAGCGGGAGGGGCGGGGAGATATCGGTTTCATGGCCCCATCATGCCGCCGTTGCGGGGCAAAGACAATTGATTTGACCCTTGCCAACCCATCTGTCATGCCCTCTAACCGACCTAAGACAACCCTCACACGATCTTTGCTCAGGGTAAGGAAGCCTTCATGAAAATCATCATTTGCGGCGCAGGGCAGGTGGGGTGGCAGATCGCCCGTCACCTCAGCGGAGAGCGCAACGATGTGACCGTGGTCGACAGCAATGCAGAATTGATCCGCCGCGCCACCGATACGTTGGATGTGCAGGGCATCGCCGGCTTCGCCAGCTACCCCGATGTGCTGGACCGTGCAGGCGCGCGCGACGCCGAGATGATCATCGCGGCGACCCATTCGGACGAGGTCAATATGGTGACCTGTCAGGTCGCGCATTCGGTCTTTGGCATCAACCGCAAGATCGCGCGGCTGCGCAGCCAGTCCTATCTCGACGCGATTTACTCTGATCTCTACCGCCGCGATCACATGCCGATCGACGTGGTGATTTCCCCCGAGAAGGAGGTCGCGACCGCCGCGCTTCAACGGCTCAGCGCGCCCGCCGCTTTCGATACCGAGATTTTCATGGAGGGGCAGGCGCAGCTTTTGGGCATTTCGATCGACAGCGATTGCCCGGTGGTGAACACGCCGTTGCGGCAGCTCACCGATCTCTTCTCAACCCTCCGTGCAGTCGTCGTGGGCGTGCGCCGCGATGGCACGCTATTCGCGCCCGAGGCGAAGGACCAGCTTTTCGTCGGCGATGATTGCTATGTCTTCTCGCATCACGACGACATCGCCCGCACGATGGAGATTTTCGGCAAGCAAACCACCAAGCAAGAGCGTGTCGTGCTCGTGGGCGGCGGCAATGTCGGCCTGACCGTGGCGCAGCACCTTGAGGCCGGGCCGCTGCGCGTGCGCACCAAGATGATTGAGAAGAACCGCAAATGCGCCGAGCGCGCTGCCGAAGGGTTGGAACGAACAATCGTGCTCAATGGCGACGGGCTGGATGCGGCGCTGCTGGCCGAGGCGGGCATCAGCCGCGCCGATGCGATGCTGGCGGTGACCGACGACGATAAGACCAACATGCTGTCTTGCGTCCGCGCCAAGGCCGAGGGCTGCCCCTATGTCATCGCGCTGATCAACGACCCGACGCTGGTGCCGCTGATGACCCACCTTGGAATCGACGCCTATATCAACCCGCGCGCCACGACAGTGAGTTCGATCCTGCGTCACATCCGCCATGGCCGGGTGCGGGCGGTCTATTCCATCGGTGACGCCGAGGCCGAGGTGATTGAGGCCGAAGTGCTGTCAACCTCGCCCCTTGCGGGCAAGAAAGTCTCGGAAATCGACTTCCCCGAAGGGGTTTTGATCGGCATGCTGCGCAAAGAAGGCAAGGTCATTCGCCCCTTGGGCAGCACGCGGATCGACGAAGGCGATGTGGTCGCCCTCTTTGCTCTGGCCGAGGATGTGCCGCGGGTCGAACAGCTTTTGCAGGTCTCGATCGACTTTTTCTAAGCGCAGGAGCGCCTTTGTGACGCAACCGACCCGCATAGGCCCGGCCGGCATCCGCCGGGAGATTGTGCAGCTGCCACTGTTCTTGCAGCTGTTCGGCGTCTCCGCCCTGTCGATGATCTTGCCGTCGATCCACGGGCTGGTGATGAACGATCATTTGGCCAGCCGCGCCTTTCTTTATGCGGGGCTTTTGGGGCTTGTGGCCTTCACGCTGATCGCCATCGCCCATGCCGGGCGCAAACCTTTGGACGGGGCGCTCGGGCCGCTTTTGTCGTTGCTCTCGGCCTTTGTGTTGCTGCCGGTGTTCTTTGCGGTGCCTTTTCTTGAGGCGCTGCCGACGACGCGTTTCGTGAATGTTTATTTCGAGATGGTCAGCGCCCTGACCACCACTGGGGCCACCATGTTCAACCCCGAACGGTTGAGCGACACGCTGCATCTGTGGCGCGCGCAGGTTGGCTGGATGGGCGGGCTGCTAATGTGGGTCACGGCCTCGGCCATTCTGGCCCCGCTGCATTTGGGGGGCTTTGAGGTCACGGCGCAGGCCGAGCCGGGGCGGCCTGATGACCGGATCAACACGCGGATGGGCCGGATCACCCCGCGCCAACGGCTGCTGCGCACCACGCAGGCGCTGCTGCCGATCTACTTCGGGCTGACACTTCTGCTGTGGCTCTTGCTCGTCATCGGGGGAGAGACGGCCTTGGTGGCGCTTTGCCATGCCATGTCGGTCATGGCGACCTCGGGCATCTCGCCCATCGGCGGTGTGGCTGAGGCGCAGGTCGGCGTGACGGGCGAGGCGGTGATGATGCTCTTCATGCTTTTCGCCCTGTCGCGGCTGACCTTTTCCAAGGATACCGTCACCGCAACCCAAGGCGGGCTGATGACCGATCCTGAGTTTCGCATCGGGCTTTTGGTGGTGATCGGTGTGCCGCTGCTGCTGTTCGCGCGCCATTGGATTGGCGCTTTTGAGGTGGAGGTCGAGGTCGACGGCACCCGCGCCTTGCACGCGCTTTGGGGCGGGCTGTTCACGGTGCTGTCCTTCCTGTCGACCACCGGTTTCGTCTCTGAGCATTGGGCCGATGCGCAGAATTGGTCGGGGCTGCGCACGCCGGGGCTGGTGCTCATGGGGCTTGCGCTGATCGGCGGCGGGGTGGCCACCACGGCGGGCGGGGTGAAACTGCTGCGGGTCTTTGCGCTTTACCAAAACGGCGTGCGCGAGATGGACCGGCTGGTCTATCCCAACTCCGTCAGCGGGGCGGGGGCGGCCGGGCGGCGTTTGCAAAGCAACGGGGCTTTCATCGCTTGGATCTTCTTCATGCTCTTCGCCATGTCACTGGCCGGGGTGACCCTGCTGCTGACCCTGACCGGCGCCTCCTTCGATGCGGCAGTCGTCATGTCGGTGGCTACGCTCTCCACCACGGGGCCGCTGATCGAACATGCCGCCGACAAACCCATTCACCTGATCGAGCTGGGATTGGCGGCCAAAGTCATCCTCAGCGGTGCCATGGTGCTGGGGCGGCTCGAAACCTTGGCGATTATTGCGCTGATGACCCCGAATTTGTGGCGCGCTTGACACGTTTGCCCCATGATCCGCCCTAGTCCACTGATATTGGGGCTGGAAACTCACGCTTTCGCACTCCATACTTGAGGCAATGGGGGGGTCCGGTACGCGGACGCCAGCAAGAACAAAAGGCGAGACTACGATGGCGTCAGACAGACAGAACCTTCAGGATGCGTTCCTAAACCACGTTCGCAAGACCAAAGTACCGGTGACAATTTTCCTGATCAATGGCGTCAAATTGCAGGGCGTCATTACTTGGTTTGACAACTTCTGCGTTCTGCTGCGCCGCGACGGTCAATCGCAACTTGTGTACAAACACGCGATTTCGACCATCATGCCGAGCCAGCCGATCAGCCTATATGAGGGCGAAGACGCTTCTTGAGCCGTCCAGCATTTCAGATCGACAACAGCGACGGGCCCCGCGTAACGCGCGCTTGGGTGCTGCATCCTGATATCAAATCCGACAACGACCGGCGCGCGCCCGAGCCCGCGCTGGCCGAAGCCGTGGCACTGGCCGAGGCGCTGCCTGAGCTTGAGGTGGTGGGATCCGAAGTTGTGCCCCTGCGCACCGTTCATGCCGGGATGCTCTTCGGGAAGGGCAAGATCGAGGAGCTCGATCAGCGCATGAAGGGGGCAGAGGTCGAGCTCGTGCTGGTCGATGGCCCCGTGACCCCGGTACAGCAGCGCAATCTTGAGAAGGCTTGGGGCGTCAAACTGCTCGACCGGACCGGGCTGATTCTCGAAATCTTCAGCGACCGTGCGGCGACCCGCGAAGGGGTGCTTCAGGTTGAGATGGCCGCGCTGAACTATCAGCGCACGCGGCTTGTCCGCGCATGGACCCACCTTGAGCGGCAGCGCGGCGGTTTGGGCTTTGTCGGCGGTCCGGGTGAGACCCAGATCGAGGCCGACCGCCGTGCCATCGACGACCAATTGGTGCGCCTGCGGCGCCAGTTGGAGAAAGTCGTTAAAACCCGCGCCCTGCACCGCGCCGCACGGGCCAAGGTGCCGTTCCCGATCGTGGCCCTAGTGGGCTATACCAACGCCGGGAAATCCACGCTTTTCAACCGCTTGACCGGGGCCGAGGTCATGGCCAAAGACATGCTCTTTGCCACGCTCGACCCGACCATGCGCAGCCTCGTGTTGCCCGATGGGCCTGAGATCATCCTCAGCGACACGGTGGGTTTCATCAGCGATCTGCCCACGGAACTCGTCGCCGCCTTCCGCGCCACGCTGGAAGAGGTTTTGGCCGCCGATATCATCTGCCATGTGCGCGATGTCTCCCACGCCGAGACCGAGGAGCAGGCGCAGAACGTGCGCGATATTCTCGCCTCTCTCGGCGTCCCGAAAGAGACCCGCAGTTTCGAGGTATGGAACAAGCTGGACCTGCTGCCCGAAGACCGGGCCGAGGCCATGCGCGCCCGTGCTGCGCGCAACGATGATGTGCTGGCGATCTCGGCCATCACCGGCGAGGGGCTGGAGACGCTGCAAGAAACCATCGCCGAGGCGCTGCAAGGTGCAGTGCGCGAGGCTGTGCTGACCCTCGGTTTCGCCGACGGCAAGAAACGCGCTTGGCTGTTCGCGCAGGACGTGGTCGAGGGCGAGCGCCAGACCGACGACGGGTTCGAGATCACCGTGCGCTGGTCCGCGCGGCAAGAGGCGGAATTCCAGCAAATTTGACGGGTTTGCCATGGGCGGTGAAATTTTGCCGCCCCCGGCATCGAATTCCGCGCGTCGCGCCGCATATGGTCCTATGACCAGAAACGGAGCGCGCCACATGACCCTCGTTATCCTCTACCTCTCAACCGTCGTCATCTTTCTCGGGCTGGACTATCTCGGGCTGACCTATCTCATCAAACCTGCGTTCGAGCGTGATATCGGCAACTGGCTGTTGGATGAATTCCGCATCGCCCCGGCGCTGATCTTCTATGCCTTCTTCGTGGCCGTGGTGTTGTGGTTCGTCTCTTGGCCCGCGATGGTGCAGGATCATTCGCTGCTCTGGGTCTTTGGCAATGCGTTGCTGATCGGGGCGATGGGCTATGGCACCTATGAGTTCACCAATTTGGCGACGCTCAAGGATTGGACATGGGCCATGGTCGCGCGCGACTTCACTTGGGGCTCGGTCCTGACCGGGACGGCGGCGACGGCGGGTGTGGCGATCACCCGCGCCTTTACCTAACGGCCCGTTTCGGTCGACCAGCGCCATGCGCCGGGTTGCAGCCCGGCCAGCGTCCAGTCGCCCACGCTTTCACGGATCAGCCGCAGCGTGGGCAAGCCAACATGGGCCGTCATGCGCCGCACTTGCCGGTTGCGCCCCTCGCGGATGGTGATGCGCAGCCAAGCGTCGGGCACCGTTTTGCGAAAGCGCACCGGTGGGTCGCGGGGCCAAAGCGGATCGGGCGCGTCGATCTGGTCCACTTGGGCGGGCTTCGTAAGGCCGTCCTTCAGTTCGACACCTTTGCGCAGCGCGTCGAGCGCCGCGGCATCCGGCGTGCCTTCGACCTGCACCAGATAGCTCTTGGGCCGTTTGTATTTGGGATGCGCGATGCGGGCCTGCAGCGGGCCGTGGTCGGTCAGCACCAAAAGCCCTTCGCTGTCGCGGTCGAGCCGCCCTGCGGGATAGAACCCCTTTTCATCGACATAGGCGGAGAGGGTGGGCCGGGTGCTGCCTTCGGTGCCTTTGTCGGTGAATTGCGACAGCACGCCATAGGGTTTGTTCAGCAAGATTACGCGGGCGGTCATTGGGCAGGCTCCAATCGGGTCACGCCCACGGCGGCGGCGCGGGCCAGTTCGGCGTCCAGCGACATCGGGATATATTCGCCCCGCCGCCAGAGTTGCGCCATATCATCGTAATGCCGCGACAGGAAATGCCCCGATTGCCCGGTTGAGGTGACAAAGACCGAACTGTCGGGATCGGCGAAATCGTAAACCCCGCGATAGCCCGCGCCGTGAACGTTAAAGAAGGGGTCTTTGCCCGTGCCGCGTGTCAGCCCGCGTTGCAGGGTGTTGTCCCCGCCCGAGGTCGACTGCCGGATGTTGACGAAATAGCGCAGCAGCGGCACGTCGCCCAGCACCGGGTGGTCATGGGTGGCCTGATGCGCGTCACCCCAGCGGAGGGATTCAAGCTGCGTGCCCCATGTCTCGTTGATCCACAACAGCGCGTCGTCGAGCGCCAGCCGCGCCATGTCGTGGCAGGTCTCCACCGGGGCGGATTGGCGCACGTCGCACCATTTCGCGGCGCCCTGCACATCGCGAAAGGCGCGTTCGATGAAGAGCGGCTGGATATGGGTGAACTTCTCGGCCAGCGGTCCCAACTCATCGCGGATCAGCCGGTCCTGCAGGGCGCGGATCCACGCGGCATAGATCAGCGGCTCGGGCAGGTGTTCGTTCATCTCACCCGACCAACCGGCGAGCAGGTCGAGCGCGCGCTGGCGCTGGCGCTCCGGCGTGCCGTCGGGGGCGGCCTCTCCGGTGAACCACAGCTCGGCGCCGATGAGCGGTAGCAGCGACCGGGCTGTGGGGCTGACGGTATCAAGCTGCGCTTCGATGAAACTATCGCGGGTATGCACCTCGCGGTTCTGCATCAGCCGTTGCCAACGCTGCACCCGCTGCGTGTCGCCCCAGACAAAGGAGACGTGGTTGGGGAAGGGGCGGTCGACCGTCTTGTTGTTGGTATTGCCAAGGATGCCGCCTGCGGGGGCGATGAATTCGGGGTTCGCGGTATAGGGCAGCATCCCGTCCCAGCGGTTGGCGGCGATCCAACCGGGGCTGGGCATGCGCCCTTCGCTTTGGTGATTGGCATCGCGGCGCGGCATGGCGCCAATGGTCTTCATCGCGATGGTATCGCGGTCGACCAGCGTGAGGTTCTGCGCGGGCGCCACATAGTCGGTCACGGCATTGATCGCCTGCTGCACCGATTTCGCGCGCATCACCTTCATCGCGGCGGCGAGCGAGGTGTCCTCTTCGGTAAAGAGGGTTGAGGCGACAGAGGCCACATGCCCCGGCGGGGTGATGCTGCCAAGGTTGTAGTGGCTCCCGGGCAGCACCGGGCCATTGTCGGTCCAACGCAGGGTGACAGTGATCGGATCGGCATCGGCGATATTGATGATCGACGCGCGTTTGCGGAACTTCTTGAACCCGTTGGGCGTGCGGTATTCCTCGGCGTTGTCGGGGTTCAGCTCTTCGATATAGACGTCTTGATCGTCGACATAGGCGGTGGTCAGCCCCCAGCCCAGATCGGCGCTGCGGCCCGTGAGCACCACCGGCATGCCCGGGATGGTGCCACCGATCACGCCGCCGGTCTCAAGCTCCAACCGGGCGAGATACCAGATCGCGGGCGCGGTGAAGCCCAAATGCGGGTCATTGGCCAAAAGCGTGCCCCCCGCAGCAGAGCGCGAGGGCGCGGCGGCCCAAGCGTTGGAAGCCCCGGCGAAGGCCTGCCGTTTGAAGGGCGACAGCGGGTGGCGCGCCATCGGCGCTGCGGCGGCGTGGCGGCGGCTGACCTCGGGGAAGAGGGCGGCATATTCGGGCAGGGCGGCGACCCCGCTGCCCGGCGCTTCGGGCAGGATGTCGCGCAGACGGTCCGGGTCGCTCAACTCTAGCGAGACACGCGCGCGCAGCACTTCGGCCTCCAGATGGCCCGACATTTGCAGGCCCATGAGCTTGGTGATCGCCAGTGAATCCGCAGGCCGCCACGGGGCCATGGGCGCATTGAAAAGCCACATCTCGGGCGCACCGCGGCCCAAGGCTTCGGTGTTGATCTGGTCGAGGCGCGCGTTGATCCCGGCGGAATAGGCCTCAAGCGCCGCTTCGGTTTCGGGGTCGAGCTTATCCGCCGCCGCCACGGCAAGCCGGTAGATGTCATAGCGCCGCATCAGCTTGTCGGTGGTGATCGTGGCGGTGCCGAAGACCTCGGACAGACGCCCCTGCGCGGTGCGGCGCAGGGTGATCAATTGCCACAGCCGGTCTTGGGCATGGGCGAAACCGAGGCCGAAAAAGACATCCTCATCGCTCTGCCCGAAGATATGCGGCACATTGGCATTGTCGCGCACGATCTCGACCGGGGCGCTGACGCCCGCGACCTCGACCGTATCATCATAGTCGGGCAGGGACCGCGCGGCGAACCAATAGACCAGCACCAAAACCAAGACGCTCAGCGCGACGAGAAACACCGCCAATCGGATAAGCCAGCGAAACATCAATGCCATCGGGGGATCCTCGACTGGCGCGCAGATTGACCGGAGCGCGCAGGGTGGTAGGTGTAATGACAGGGAATAACGCAACTGAATGACAAGGAAAAGCACATGGCAAAGCTCGCGTTTTTGGGACTGGGGGTCATGGGGGCTCCGATGGCGGGGCATCTGCAAAAGGCGGGCCACGATGTGACCGTCTACAACCGCACCGAAGCCAAGGCAGACGACTGGGTGAAAACCTATGGCGGCGCCATGGCCAAGACCCCGCGTGCGGCCGCAAAGGATGCGGATTTCGTGATCGCCTGCGTGGGCAATGACGACGATCTGCGCTCAGTCTGTTTGGGGGAAGACGGGGCCTTTGGCGGCATGACGGCAGGGGCGATCTTTGTTGATCACACCACCGTTTCGGCGGCCGTGACGCGTGAGCTTTATGCCGCCGCCGATGAGGCGCAGGTGAGCTTTGTCGACGCGCCGATCTCAGGCGGTCAGGCGGGCGCGGAAAACGGTCAATTGTCGATCATGTGTGGCGGCGACGAAGGCGCTTTTGACCGGGCGCTGCCGATCATGGAAGTCTACGCGAAAATTTGCCGCCGCATTGGCGACAGCGGCGCGGGCCAGATGACCAAGATGTGCAACCAGATCGCCATCGCCGGTCTGGTGCAGGGCCTGTCTGAGGCGCTGCATTTCGCCAAGAAGGCGGGGCTTGATGGCCGCGCGGTGGTCGAGGTGATTAGCCAAGGCGCGGCAGGCTCATGGCAGATGGAAAACCGCTATGAGACCATGCTCGACGACAAGTTCGATCACGGCTTTGCAGTGGATTGGATGCGCAAGGATTTGGGCATCTGTCTCGATGCGGCGGATGAGACGGGGGCGAGCCTGCCGGTGACCGCGCTGGTCGATCAGTTCTACAAAGACGTGCAGAAGATGGGCGGCGGGCGTTGGGATACGTCGAGCCTGTTCAAGCGGTTGCAGAACCTCGGGTAACGCGCGACCGGCCGTTTAGCCCATTGCCCCAAACAAAAACGCCCGGCTTAAAGCCGGGCGTTTGCTTTCCGCAGGCGCGGGTAGCCCTTAGGGAATGATCCGCGTGTATTTCGTGCCTTCCAGCGTCGCGCCGATGCGCAGGCCCGCGCGGCCAAAGACGGCGGCCAGCACAGGGGCCATCACGGTCGTGGTATCGGCGTTCACGCTGTCGCCCTTGTCGGAGATCACATATTCCAGCCCGGCACCCGCGGCCCAGCCGGGCGAGCGGCGGAATTCGCGCAAGGCAGGTTCGGTCATGAAGAACAGCACATGCGCATATTGCTGCGCGCCGATCTGCAAGCCGCCCGAGGCTTTGGTCACCGAATAATAGTCCACCGTCACGTCGTTCACGCGCAGCGCGCCGCGCCCGTAGGCACCGCCAAAGCCGAGGCCCGCTTCGGTCACCAGCGGCATGACCAACATGCCATTGGCCTTTTCGGCCAATTGCCGGGTGTTGGGATAGCCGCGGTACATCTCGGCCAAGGTCGCGTCCACGCGCGCGTCGATCATCGCGCTGCCGCGTCCGCCCACGCCATTGCCGCAGGCCGCGGTCGCGCCGAGCGCCGAAAGGGCGCCCAATGTCACGAAGCGCCGGTTATATGTCTGATTGGTCATCTTTTCTGCCTGTATATTCAAGATCGGTTGCCTGCTGCCGGTTTTCCCGACTTATGCGCGAGATTACGCATAATCACGCGGCTTGTCATGTTGATTGGCCCCTTTGCGCAGATTTACGCCCTTAGGTCACGCGCTTTTGAGCAAAAGCCGGGCGACATCGGGGGCGAAATAGGTCAGCACGCCGTCGCAGCCCGCGCGTTTGAAGGCCAGAAGGCTCTCCATCATCGCGCGTTCGCCGTCGATCCAACCTTGGTCTGCCGCGCCCTTAATCATGCTGTATTCGCCCGAGACCTGATAGGCGAAGGTCGGCGCGCCGAAGGCGTCTTTCACCCGGCGGCAAATATCAAGGTAGGGCATCCCCGGTTTCACCATGACCATATCCGCCCCCTCCGAGAGGTCGCGCGCCACCAGCCGCAGAGCCTCATCGCTGTTGGCGGGATCCATCTGATAGGTCTTCTTGTCGCCGGTCAGGGCCGAGGAGGCGCCGACCGCGTCGCGGAAGGGGCCGTAGAAGGCACTGGCGTATTTCGCGGCATAGCTCAGGATCAATACATCCTGATGGCCGGCTTCTTCGAGACCTGCGCGGATCGCGCCGATGCGCCCGTCCATCATATCCGAAGGGCCGATGATATCCGCCCCTGCTTCGGCCTGTGCCAGCGCCATCTTGACCAGCGCCTCGACCGTGCGGTCGTTCACGATGATGCCGTCTTCGACGAAACCGTCATGGCCGTTGATGTTATAGGTATCGAGCGCCACATCCGTCATCACCACCATCTCCGGCACCGCGTCTTTGATCGCGGCGATGGCGCGGTTGGTGGCGTTCTGCGGATCCCATGCGCGGGCGCAATCCTCGGTCCGGTCTTCAGGCCCGGTATAGGGGAAGACGCAGACCGTGCCGATGCCCAGATCCGCCGCCGCACGCACCGCCGGGACCAGCGTGTCGACCGAGCGGCGCATGACACCGGGCATGGAGGGGATCGGCTCTTCCACGCCTTCGCCTTCGCGCACGAAAACCGGCCAGATCAGATCGCCCAATTGCAGGTCATTCTCGCGCACCAGCGCGCGGATACCGGCATTGGCACGGGTGCGGCGCAGGCGTGTGGCGGGGAAGGGGGCGTGGACGGGTTGCATCAATTATACCTCAGAATGGCTTGGCAAGGGCTTGCCATGTATTTTTGAACGCCTCAACCCTATGAATTGTCGCGCCGGACCGCTAAGAGATCCGAACTCAATATTCGGACGAGCACGCCTTGGACTGGTATCAAACCCTTTTCGAAATGATCGACATGCGCTCTTTCTCGAACCTTTGGTTCTGGATCGCGCTGGCTGTGATGTGGTCAACGGCAAGCCACTGGGTGCTGGGCGTGCCCTTCGACATGGTCCTGCGCGCCCGGCGCTATGGCGGAGAGGCCGAGGCCGATCTGGAAGACATCGTGCGGATCAACGTGAACCGGATGCTCTATATCTCGCAGGTCTCTGGGCTGTGGCTCTTGGGGCTGGGGTTCTTCGCGCTGACCTCTCTGGTGCTTTTGGGGTTCGTCTATGGCATCGAATTCGCCCAAGCCTTGCTGCTCTTGGGCTTTCCCATGTCGCTGGTGGGGCTTTTGAGCCTGTCGACCGCGCGGCTCATTCGCATCGAAGGGTCGACCGGTGAGGTGCTGCGGCGGCGATTGATGCGGCACCGGCTTTACACCCAGATCATCGGCATGGTCTCGATCTTCGTGACCGCGCTTTGGGGAATGTATCAAAATCTAAGCATCGGCCCGCTGGCGGGTTGACAGCCCCCCTCCGAGGGCCAATTGAGACCCGATGAACGATCCGCGCAATATCACCCTCTCCGGCGTTCCCGAAGGCTATGATGCCCGCGCCATCCTCGATGAAATCGCCAAGGGCGGCCAGCCGGTGGTCCATGTGGCGCGCGATGACAAGCGCATGGCGGCGATGCAGGCTGCCTTGCGGTTCTACGCCCCCGACATGCCGGTCGTCACTTTCCCGGGGTGGGATTGCCTGCCCTATGACCGGGTGTCACCCAATGCCGATATCTCGGCCCGGCGGATGGCAACGCTGGCGGCGCTGGTGCATGGGATGCCCGATCAGTTCGTCCTGCTGACGACCTTGAACGCGGCCAGCCAACGCATTCCCGCCCGCGACACCCTGCGCGACGCGGCCTTTGCCGCCCGCGTGGGCAGCCGGATCGACGAAAAGGCGCTGCGCGCGTTTCTGGTGCGCATGGGCTTTGTGCAAAGCCCCACGGTGATGGAGCCGGGCGACTACGCGGTGCGCGGCGGGATCATCGACATTTACCCGCCCGGCGATCTTGGTCCGGTGCGGCTTGATCTCTTCGGCGACGTGCTGGATGGCGCGCGGCGGTTTGATCCGGCGACGCAGCGGACCACAGAAAAGCTCGATCTGGTCGAGCTTGCCCCGGTGAGCGAGGTCATCCTCGACGAGGCCGCGATCACCCGGTTCCGCCAGAACTACCGCATCGAATTTGGTGCAGCGGGCACCGACGATCCGCTTTACGAGGCGATCAGTGCGGGCCGCAAACATCAGGGTGCGGAGCATTGGCTCGCGTTTTTCCACGATGATCTGGAAACGCTTTTCGACTATCTGCCCAAGGCGACGGTCACTCTGGACGATCAACTGACCCCGATGCGGATTGCCCGGTGGGAAACCATCGAAGACCAGTATGAGACCCGCAAACTGGCGATGAAGACGCGCTCGAAGATGGACAGCGTGTACAAACCGGCCCCACCTGAGGGGCTGTACCTGACCGATGAGGCCTGGACCCAAGCGTTGCTGGATCACCGCGTCATCCAGTTCAACCCGCTACCGCAGCCCACGGGCCCGGGAGTGCTGGATGCAGGCGCGCGGCTCGGGCGCAACTTCGCCCCTGAGCGTCAGCAGGAATCCGTTAGTCTTTTCGGTGCTTTGGCCGCGCATATTAAAGCAAAGCTTGAAGCTGGGCCGGTGCTGATCGCCAGCTACTCCGAAGGCGCGCGGGAGCGCCTGACTGGGCTGATCGAAGACGAAGGTCTGGCCGAGGCGATCCCGGTGATGGATGCCACCCGCATCGGCAAGCGCGGGCTGCATCTGGCGGTTTGGGCGTTGGAGCATGGGTTCGAGGCGCCGGGGATGACGGTGATCTCCGAACAGGACGTGCTGGGCGACCGTCTGATCCGTGCGCCAAAACGCAAACGCCGGGCCGAGAACTTCCTGACCGAGGCGCAAAGCCTCAGCCCCGGCGATCTGGTGGTTCATGTCGACCACGGCATCGGGCGCTATCACGGGATGGAGGTGGTTACCGCCGCCGGGGCCGCGCATGAGTGCCTTGTGCTGGAATATGCCGAACAGTCAAAGCTTTACCTGCCGGTGGAGAATATCGAACTGCTGTCGCGCTACGGCCATGAGGAAGGGCTTCTCGACAAGCTCGGCGGCGGGGCATGGCAGTCGAAAAAGGCCAAGCTCAAAGAACGCATTCGCGAGATGGCGGACAAGCTCATCCGCATCGCCGCCGAACGCAGCCTGCGTAAAGCGCCCGTGCTCGACCCGCCGCCGGGCATGTGGGACGCCTTCTCGGCCCGTTTCCCTTACACGGAAACCGACGACCAGCTCCGCGCCATCGGTGATGTGATCGACGATCTGACCTCCGGCAACCCGATGGACCGTCTGGTCTGCGGCGATGTGGGTTTCGGCAAGACCGAGGTGGCGATGCGCGCGGCTTTCGTCGCGGCCATGTCGGGCGTGCAGGTCGCGGTGATCGCGCCGACGACCCTGTTGGCGCGGCAGCACTACAAGAGCTTCGCGGAACGCTTCCGCGGCTTCCCGATCAACGTGCGGCAACTCAGCCGTTTCGTCTCGGCCAAAGAGGCGGCGGCGACGCGTGAGGGGATGGCCAAGGGCACGGTCGATATCGTGATCGGCACCCATGCGCTGCTGGCAAAGGGGATTCGTTTCAACGACCTCGGCCTGTTGATTATTGATGAAGAACAACACTTTGGCGTCACCCATAAGGAGCGGTTGAAGGCGCTGCGCACGGACATCCACGTGTTGACCCTCACCGCCACGCCGATCCCGCGCACTTTGCAACTGTCGCTGACCGGCGTGCGCGATCTGTCGATCATCGGCACGCCGCCCGTGGACCGCCTGTCGATCCGTACCTATGTCAGCGAGTTCGACGCGGTGACTATCCGCGAGGCGCTCTTGCGCGAGCATTACCGCGGCGGGCAGAGCTTCTACGTGGTGCCGCGCGTGAGTGACCTGCGCGAGATCGAGGAGTTTTTGAAGGCACAACTGCCCGAGCTTTCTTACGTCGTGGCCCACGGCCAGATGGCGCCGGGGGAGCTCGACGACCGGATGAACGCTTTCTACGACGGTAAGTTCGACATTCTGTTGGCCACGACCATCGTGGAATCCGGCCTCGACATCCCTACCGCCAACACGATGATCGTGCACCGCGCGGATATGTTCGGGCTGGCGCAGCTCTATCAGATCCGGGGCCGGGTGGGGCGCTCAAAAACGCGCGCCTATGCCTATCTCACGACCAAGCCACGCGCCAAGCTGACCGACACGGCCCAGAAACGCCTGCGGGTGCTGGGCAGCCTCGACACGCTCGGCGCGGGCTTCACGCTGGCCTCCCAAGACCTCGACATTCGCGGCGCGGGCAACCTGCTGGGCGAAGAACAGTCCGGCCAGATGCGCGACGTGGGTTTCGAGCTTTATCAGTCTATGCTGGAAGAGGCGATCGCCAAGATCAAGGCAGGCGAGCTTGAGGGGTTGTCCGAGGCCGACGAGCAATGGGCGCCGCAGATCAACCTTGGCGTTCCGGTGCTGATCCCCGAGGACTATGTGCCCGATCTCGACGTGCGGCTTGGCCTCTACCGCCGCCTGAGCGAGCTATCGACCAAGGTCGAGCTGGAAGGCTTCGCCGCCGAGCTGATCGACCGTTTCGGCAAGCTGCCGAAGGAGGTCAACACGCTGATGCTGGTGGTGCGGATCAAGGCGATGTGCAAACGCGCCGGGATTGCCAAGCTCGACGGCGGGCCAAAGGGCGCGACGATCCAGTTCCACAACGACAAGTTCGCCTCGCCCGAGGGGCTGGTGAAGTTCATTCAGGACCAGCGCGGGCTGGCCAAGGTCAAGGACAACAAGATCGTCGTGCGCCGGGATTGGAGGACGGATGCCGATAAGATCAAAGGCGCCTTCGCCATCGCGCGCGATTTGGCCGAACATGTGATCGCCAAGGAAAAGACCGCGAAAAAGGCCAAGGCGAAGGGCTAAACCTTTCGAACGGCGGCGGTTATTCCGCCGCCGCCGGCTGCCGGTTCTCCACCCGCCCCATGTAGAGCATCAGCGCATAGGCTGCGATTGCCATCAGCAGCATGGCCAGCGCCAGCGGCTTGGTCGTGCCGTCGAACATCAACCCCACGGGGGAGGCGATCAGCGCCGCCAGCACGGTGGAGATCGCCCCCACGACCGAAGCCGCCATGCCTGCGATATGGCCCATCGGCTCCATCGCGATGGCGTTGAGGTTGCCCAATGTCAGCCCCGCTTGGAAGAACAGGCAGGTCTGGAAGAACACGAATGCGGCGAAGCCGTAAGGGTCGGGCAGGGCGCCGAGGTTTAGGAAATACATGGCTCCCGACAGCAGGATTTGCACGCCCAAGGCGATGGTCACCAGCCGCCGCATGCCGTAGCGCACGACCAGCAGCGCGTTGATCAGGCTGGCGCTGGCCGCCACCACGGCGATGCCGCCGAACCACAGTGGGAAACTTTCGGCCCGGCCATAGACGGTGTCATAGATCGGCTGGACCAGCATCAGCATCGAAAAGAGCATCGCCATGGCAAGCGACTGCACGAGGATCGACAGGCGCACCGTGGGGTGGCCCACCAACTCGCGCACCGCGCCAATGATCAGCCGCGCCCGCAACGGGCGGCGGTCTTCGGGGGCGAGGGTTTCGGGCAGACGCAGGGCCATCCAGATGACCGAGATGAGCGAGAAGGCCATGAAGGCGATGAAAATCGCGCGCCAGCCCGCCGTCAGGATGATGCCCGCGCCCAGCATCGGGGCCAAGGCGGGCACCAGCGCGAAGACCATCATCACCACCGACATGATCCGCGCCATCTCGCGCCCCGCATAGAGGTCACGAATGATCGCCACGGCGACCACACGCGGGCCAGAAGCGCCAAGCCCCTGGAAGATGCGTGCTACGAGCATGACTTCGAGAGAGTTGCTCATCCAAGCGACAAAGGCCGAAAGACAATAGAGCGCCGCCCCGCCGAAGACCACATTGCGGCGGCCGAATGCATCCGACAGCGCGCCGCTAAAGAATGTGCCCAGCCCCATGCCCAGCACGAAGGCTGTCAGGATCAGCGGGGCGCGGTGGGCCATCTCGGGCGAGAGTTCCGCCGCGATCTCGGGCAGGGCGGGCAGCATCGCGTCGATGGAAAAGGCGATGGTGGCGATCATCATCGCGATAAGGCCGACGAATTCGATCCGCCCCATGGAGAATTCTGGTTTTTCGGTGGTCACGAAGGCGCACTCCGGCGATTGTCCCGAACGACGGATCCGTTTGGGCAGGATTCAGGGAATAACTTGTGGTTGCGCTCTCGATAGTCGAGAACGCTTAACTTGGCAATGATTGCCGCCCTGTTTAGCCCTGCTGATTGGTCAGATCGGCAATGACCTGCGCCCATAGCTCGGGCGGCTGCGCCCCGGGGACGGCATGGGTGTTGGCAACGATGAAGGTCGGCACCGAGTTCACGCCCATCTTGCGGCTATGGGCATCGCGGTCGCGGATGTCCTGCGCGTCGACATCGGATTTCAGCAGGCGGGTGACCACGGCGGCGTCCATCTCGATACTGTCGGCGATATCGGCCAGCACTTCGTCGTCACCAATGTCGCGGGCATCGACGAAATAGGCTTTGAAAAGGGCAGAGACGGCGGCGGTCTGGCGGCCTTCGATCCCGGCCCAATGGATCAGACGGTGCGCGTCCAGCGTGTTAGGCGTGCGCTGCATGGCCTCGAAGTTGATATTCAGCCCGGCCTTCTCGGCATGTTCCACAACCGGTGCATAGGCGCGCACGGCGCCTTCCTTGCCGCCGAACTTACGTTCAAGATAGCTGCGCCGGTCCATGCCTTCGCGCGGCATGTCGGGGTTGAGCTGGAACGGGTGCCATTCGATGGCAAAGGGGTGGTCGGGATGGTCTTGCAAAGCGCGGTCCAGATGCGCCTTGCCGATATAGCACCACGGGCAGATCGGGTCTGACATGATATCGAGTTTGATCGCTTCGGCCATGATGCGCCCCATCTATTGCTGCGCAATGGGCATAGCGGGCCGGGGCCGGTATCACAAGCGGGCAGCGTTGCAAGCGCCCCGGGGCGCGGCTATAGCAAGTCCATGACAGATACGCCGCCCCGTTCCCTGATCCAGATCGCCCGCGAAAGCGGCGCGAGCGAGACCGCCCCGCCGGTCGACCTTGGCGCAAGGGTGCGCGAGCTGCGCAAGGCGCGTAATTGGACGCTGGAACAGGCCGCGCGGCAGGCGGGGCTGGCGCGCTCGACCTTGAGCAAGATCGAGAACGGGCTGATGTCGCCCACCTATGACGCGCTGAAGAAGCTCGCCGTGGGGCTAGAGATCACCGTGCCGCAGCTTTTCACCCCGCCCGCGGGGGAGAAGATCACCGGTCGCATGGCCGTGACCCGCGCCGAGGAAGGCGCGCCCAAGGCCACCGGCACCTATGAGCATGTCCTACTGGCCGACGCGTTGCGCAAGAAGCAGATGCTGCCCTACCGCGCCCGCATCCGCGCCCGCCGGATGGAGGAGTTCGACGGCTGGGTGCGCCACGACGGGGAGGAGTTCCTCTATGTGCTGACCGGCATGGTGCGGCTTTTCACCGAGTTTTACGAACCCGTCGACATGCGCCGCGGCGATAGCGCCTATTACGACGCCACCATGGGACATAACGTTGTCTCGCTCAGCGATGAGGATGCGACGATCCTCTGGGTGACCTCACTGGTCTGACCCCTCCGCCGGTTGCCACCACCAGACCTCGGGCATGAAGTTCGGCCCATCGCCGTAAAGCGGGATCGTATCAGGGTAGGCCATGCGCGCGTCATGGGCGATCAGCCCTTCGTCGAATTGCCAAAAGGGGATGACATAGCGCCCTGCGGTGAGGATACGGTCGAGCGCACGGGTGGCGGCGACGAAATCCGCCGTTTCGCGGGCCTGCAACATCCTGTCGATCATCGCATCCACCGCCGGAGAGCGCACGCCCATGAGGTTGCGTGTGCCGGGCAAATCGGCGGCCTCCGACCCCCAGTAGAAACGCTGCTCCGTGCCGGGGCTGAGCGATAGGGCGCGGCGGAAGGTCGTCATGTCGAAATCATAGCTGTTCTGCCGTGCAACGAATTGCGCATCATCCACGGTTTCGATCTCGGCGGTGATGCCAAGCCGCTTGAGGGCCTGCGTGTAAAGCTCTGCAATCGCTAGGTTTTCACGGCTCCCCTTGGACAGCAGAATGGTAAAGGTCAGCGGCGTGCCGTCGCCCCGGCGCATGACGCCGCCTTCGGCCTCATAGCCTGCGGCATTCAGCTGCTGCATCGCGGCGCGGATGCCCGCGCGGTTGCGGGCAGAGCCGTCACCCACCGGCAGCCGATAGCCATCCACCGTGCCGGGCGGCAGCGTGTCGGCGTAATCGGCCAGCAGATCGAAAACCCGCCCTGACGCCGGACCGTCGCGCATGGCAAGGTCGGAGTTCGAGAAATAAGAGGTGATCCGGGGCAGGGTGCCGCCGGTAAGCGTCTCGTTAATATACTCGAAATTGAAGGCCGAGATCAGCGCGTCGCGCACCCGCCAATCGTCGAAAGGCGCGCGGCGGGCGTTCATGACAAAACCGGTCATGCCCGAAGGTTTGCTATGCGGGAAGGTCGATTTCATTACCTCGCCGCGGGTGATCGCGGGGAAGTCGTATTGCGTGGCCCAAGTCTCGGCGTTGAATTCGCGCACGGCTGAGATCTGACCGGCCTTGAAGGCTTCGAAGAGCACATTGGCATCGCCGTAAAAGTCGATCTTTACCTCATCGTAGTTATGCGTGCCTTGGCGAAAGGGTACGTCCGCACCCCAGTAATCGGGGTTGCGCGTCAGTGTGACATGACGGCCCGCCTGATAGTCGGTGATGGTGTAGGGCCCGCTGCCCAATGGGATTTCGGACAAAGGCGCATTGGCGAAGTCCTGCCCCTCCCATTGCGCCTTGCTGAGGATGGGGCGCATTCCGGCGAGCAGGGCAAGCTCGCGATTGACGCTGTTGAAAGTCATGCGCAGGCTGCGCGGGCCGGTCTGTTCGATACTGTCGATCTGTTGGCGCAGCCCGTGGTAGCGGGGGTGGCCTTCGGTGCCGAGCAGATCGAAGGAAAAGATCACATCCTCGACCGTGACCGGCGTGCCGTCGGAAAACCGCGCTTCCTCGCGCAGGGTGAATTCCACCCACGCGCGGTCTTCGGGCACTTCGATCGTCTCGGCCAGCAGGCCGTAAAGCGCGAAGGGTTCATCCCAGGACCTCCCCATCAAGGTCTCATGGGTGAAATGCGGCAACTGCCAAGGCGCGGTGCCCTTGCGGACGAAGGGGTTGAGGCTGTCGAATCCCCCGGTATTGCCCAGAACGATTTCACCCCCCTTGGGGGCTTCGGGGTTCACATATGGAAGGGCGTCAAAATCGGTCGGCAGAGCAGGTTCGCCATACATGGCGATTCCATGTTGCGGGGCAGCCCATGACGCCCCCGAGAGCAGAATCAGTGAAGAAAGGGCCGCAACGCCCCGTGCTTTCGAGAAAAATTCCCAGCTCATTTTTGAAACAATCACGATCTGCCCTTATTTTGTTGGAGTTATTCCATACCCGCGGATTCTCGCCTTATCAAACTTTTAGCTTGGATTGTGAGCGTGAAAGGCGTATACAGAGGTCACTGCTCGATAGGTTTCTTGCCTGTATGAAACCTGCCTCAATAACTTACGCCCGCCTCGCGCGGGCGTTTTTTTTTGGCCAATTTTCACCGACCCTTAAGCTCCTTCGCGCAAACCCTTTCCCTTTGGCGCGCGCGCAGTACATGATGCAGGCGCAGCATGAACAAGGAGACGCGCCATGGCTTTCACCATCGACCTGTCCGGCAAGACAGCCGTCATCACGGGATCGAACTCTGGAATCGGACTGGGCATCGCCTGGGAATTGGCGCGGGCCGGGGCCGATATCGTGTTGAACTCTTTTACCGATGACGAGGCGGATCATGCGCTGGCGCAGGAGATTGCGCAGACATGCAACGTAACGGCCCGCTACATCAAGGCTGACATGTCCAAGGGGGCGGAGTGTCGGCGTTTGATTGCCGAAGCCGGGGTCTGTGACATTCTGGTGAACAACGCTGGCATCCAGCATGTCGCGCCAATCCCTGAGTTTCCGGCCGAGAAATGGGACGCGATCATCGCGATCAACCTGTCGTCGGCCTTTCACACCACCGCCGAGGCTTTGCCGATGATGCGCAAAGCGGGCTGGGGTCGTGTGATCAACATCGCCTCGGCCCATGGTCTGACCGCATCGCCCTATAAATCCGCCTATATCGCCGCGAAACATGGGATCGTCGGCCTCAGCAAGACCACAGCGCTAGAGACGGCGAAAGACCCGATCACCTGCAACGCGATTTGCCCCGGCTATGTGCTGACCCCGATCGTTGAGAAGCAGATCCCCGACACGATGAAGGAATACGACATGAGCCGCGAAGAGGTGATCGAACAGGTCATGCTCACCCGGCAGCCGTCGCGCGAATTCGCCACTGTTGAGCAGATGGGCGGCACGGCTACTTTCCTATGCTCGGATGCAGCGGCGCAGATCACCGGCACGACGATTAGTGTCGATGGCGGCTGGACGGCGTTGTAAGCGCCTTGGTGGTCAAGAAACGCATCAACCTCGCCCTCCAAGGTGGCGGCGCCCATGGCGCTTTCACTTGGGGGGTGCTCGACCGGCTGTTGCAGCGGGACGATCTGGATATCTGCGGGATCTCGGGCACCTCGGCGGGGGCGCTGAACGGGGCGGCGCTGAAATCGGGGATGATCTCGGGCGGTCGCGAGGCCGCGCGGGAAAATCTCGATTGGCTTTGGGCGCAGGTCTCTGGCATTTCGGACCTGCGGCTGTCCCATTGGCTGGCGCCTTTCGGTTTGGACAAGCTCAGTCAGGCGATGGAATATTCGCTACCCATGGCAATCTCGGATTCCCTCACGCGGGTCGTGTCGCCCTATGCTTACGGCCCGTTCTATCGCAATCCGCTTGAAGATGTCGTGGCGCGGTTCGACTATGGCAAAGTGGGCGCGCATAAGCCGCCGTTCTTTTTCGTCTGCGCCACACGGGTCCGCAACGGTAAGATCCGGGTGTTTGAGGGGGATGAGATCGGGCCTGATGCATTGCTCGCCTCGGCCTGCCTGCCGACGATCTTTAAGGCGGTTGAGATTGACGATGCCCAGACCGGCCAGCGCGAGGCGTTTTGGGACGGGGGTTATACCGGCAACCCGGCGCTGTTTCCGCTGTTCCGCGATGACCTGCCCGAAGATATCGTGGTGGTGAACATCAACCCGCTCGACCGCGAAGACCTGCCGGTCACGCCGCAGCAAATCCAGAACCGCATCAATGAGATCAGCTTTAATTCCAGCCTCTTGCGCGAGATGCGGGCGATTGACTTCGTTCAGCGGCTGATTGCGGATGGCACCCTGCCGGAAGGGCGGATGAAGCGGGTGCACATGCATATGATCGCCGATGACGCGCTGATGGCTCAGCTGTCGGTGGCAACGAAACTGATGCCCAACCCGGCGGTGATCCGGGCGCTGCATGAGGCAGGCGTGGCGGCGGCGGATTGGTTTCTAGAGGAGCACTTCGACGATCTGAATCAGCGCAGCAGCGTTGATCTACCCGCGATGTTCGGCTGAGTTTTCAGGGTCCGACAGCGCCAGCGCCTCGGGCAGATCAGCACCGGGGCGCGGCGGATAGACCAGCCCGGCAGAGATCACCAGCTTCGCCGCGTCTTCGACGCTCATGTCGAGTTCGATCACATCCTCCCGCGGCAGGAACAGCAAGAAGCCCGAGGTTGGGTTCGGCGTGGTCGGCAGAAAGACCGAGAGCATCTCGCCGCCCGCGTTGGTGCGGGCCAAGACCTCTCCCTTCGCCTCTGTCGAGATGAAGCCAAGCGCCCAGATCCCGCGCCGGGGGTATTCGATCAGGCAGGCGGTCTCAAAGCTCCGCTCGGACTGGGCGAAGATCGTCTCGGAAATCTGTTTGATGCCGGAATAGATCGTCCGCACGACGGGGGTGCGTTCCACCAGACTTTCGGCGAAGCGGATCATCGAACGGCCGATCAGCCCTTTCGCGGCCCAGCCTACCATGACGGTGAAGATCAGAAAGATCACCACCCCAAGGCCGCGCACGTTGAACTGCATCGACGGGTCGAGCCCCAAGAAATCTTGGAGCAGCCGGTCGGGATGGTAGGCTTTGGGCACCAGCGGCAGCACGAAACCGTCGATCCAGCCGACCACGCTCCAGATCAGCCAGATGGTCAGCCCGACAGGCGCAATCACGACCAGACCGGTCAGGAAAGACGCGCGCAGCCTTGCGACAAGGCTGCGCCGAACCTGCGTTGGGTCGGGATCAAAAGGTGTGTTCATCTGCGCCGTTTTCCGAAGAGTTAATCGCAATATAGCTAAGGCGTATGCCCCGGCCCGGCAATGGCTCCGCGGTGTTTTTCGCCTTTAACGCGGCAGGTTGACGAGGTTTGCGGCGATCTTGGCCCCCAGCCGGGCATTGTTGCGCACCAGTGCGATATTGGCGGTGAGCGAACGGCCCTCGGTCAGCTCAAAGATGCGTTGCAGCAAGAAGGGGGTCACGCCCTTGCCGTGGACGCCTTGGGCATCGGCCTCAGACTGGGCCTGCGCGATGATCGGGGCCAGTTCGGCGGCGGGGATTTCCTCCGCCGTGGGGATCGGATTGGCCACCAATTGGCCGCCGGGCAGGCCCATGGCGGCGCGGGTGCGGTGGGCTTTGGCAAGGGCAGCGGCATCATCGAGGCGCAGCGGCGATTGCAGGTCCGAGCCTGCGCTCCAGAAGGCGGGGAAGCTGTCTTGGCCCACGGTGATGACCGGCACGCCTTGGGTTTCCAGCACTTCCAGCGTCTTCGGCACGTCGAGGATCGCCTTGGCGCCCGCCGCGATGACGGTGACGGGGGTTTGGGCCAGTTCCATGAGGTCGGCGGAGATGTCAAAGCTGTCTTCCGCGCCCTTATGCACGCCGCCGATGCCGCCGGTGGCGAAGACTTCGATGCCCGCTAGATTGGCGGCGATCATGGTGGCGGCGACGGTGGTTGCACCTGTCCCGCCCGAGGCGATGCAGACGGCCATATCGGCGCGCGACAGTTTGGCCACGTCCTTGGCTTGGGCCAAATCGCTCAGTTGGTCATCGTCCAGACCGATGTGCAGCGCGCCGCGGATCACGGCGATGGTGGCGGGAACGGCCCCTGCGTCGCGGATGTCCTGTTCGACCTGCCGCGCCACTTCGAGGTTTTGCGGATAGGGCATGCCATGGGTGATGATGGTGCTTTCCAAGGCCACGATTGGCGCGGCGTTTTCGCGGGCCTTGGCCACCTCGGCGCTGAAGGTCAGGGGCAGGGCGGATGTGGCGGTGGTCATATCTTGGTCTCTCCGGAAACGTAAAGGGCGGCGGCATCAAGTGCTGCTTTGAGAGCGGTTTGCGCAACGGCACCGCCAAGTTCAGCGGCCACATGGGCCGCCATGAATGTATCGCCTGCACCCGTGACCCGGGCGACATGCACCTGCGGCGGGGTGAGGGTGATGATCTCGTCGCCTTGGCCCACGGTGGCGGGGTTGCCGCCGTCGGTCACCACGGCGCGGCGTGCGCCACGGGCCAGTAGGGCGCGGGCGGCGGTGGGGGAATCGTCAAAACTCGACTGGCAAAGTAGCCCGGCCTCTTCGAGGTTCACATAAAGCGTGCCGCGTCCCGCTTTGAGGAAGGGCGTCAGCCGCAGCGCCTTGCCGGGAGAGGCGGGCGCGACGCGCAGGTCGGCCTTTGCCAACAGCGGGCTTTGCGCCATGCGGGCCAGCAGTTCGACGGTCAGGTTGCCATCAAGCGCCACGGCCCCTTCGTAGGGGCTGGGCAGGCTGCCATCCTCCAGCGGGCGCAGGATCTTGTCGCCCGCAGCCTCCAGCGAATGGGCATCGGCAATCGCGGCGATCAACCCGTTGGACCCTTCGACGGCCATGTAACGGTCGGTCGGCAGATCGTCCGAGCGGTAGACGTGATCGGTGATCAGCCCGCGCAGGGCGCAGGCGGCGATCAACTCATCTCCTTCGGCATCGCGCCCCACGGCGGAAAGCAGCGCCGGCGTTAGCCCAAAGCGCGCCAGCGCCATGCCGATGTTCAGGGCCACGCCGCCGGGCAGGCGGGTGATCCGCCCCGGCATGTCAGAGCCTTGGCGCATGGCGTTTTCAGAACGGCCGATCACGTCCCAAAGGACGGAGCCGATGCAAAGGATGTCAGCTGTCTTGGTCATGCGGCGCTTCTAGCCGCCAAATCTCCCCACGCGCAAGCGGCGTTATTGTGGCACCGCGAATGTCAGCGTCGCCCAGAGCGTTTCCCAGACCGGTTGATCGGGGTCGTAGCCCGCGCTCGCTTGCGCCTCTGCTGCCGCGCGCAGCACCACCGCGTCAAAGAGGTATTCATGCCCCGCCGTGACCGGAACTAGTGCTTCGCCTGCCGCATCGGTGCGGTGAAGGGTGATGGTCACGCTGTCATCTGGAGCGCGGTCGAACACTTCGATTTGCGCGTTGGCGCGAGGGGTGCCCTGATAGAGGAGGGCCACCTTCATCTTACCTGCGAAATCTGCGGCATAGGGATTCGTCAGCGCCACGAACTCCGTCGCCATGCCGTTGGGCGCATCCTGCCCTGCGCCCGCGCCGAGGGCGATCAGGGTTTTGACGTGGCGGGTGTAGCTCTCGACGACCTTCTCGGTCGACCAGCCGTTCGCGCGGTGATCGCTTTCGGCCTTGGGGAAATCCTTATGCTTGGCGAAACGGAGGAATTTGTCAAAGTCCTCATAGGTGACTTTGGAGGGCGTCGTTTCGGCCACCGCCACGACCAGCGCGTCACCCTCGGGCGCGGGGAGGCTCAGGGCAGGGCTGTCGCCCGCGCGCGGCGATAGCGGGACCTCTTTCCCGCCGATTTTGACCTCGAAACGCGTGAGCCGGTTGGGCAGATAGGGAAAGGCCGCGCCGGTAAATTCCTCACCATTGCGAAAATGCGCCGCGATCTTTTCACCGCTTTCCACTTGATAGTTCACCGGCGACAGCCAGTATTCATGTGCAAAGGCAGGCGCTGCCGATAAGATACTGAAAATAATAGCGGACAACTGGGATAGTTTCATGAAGCGAACTTTCATTTTGTTAAGATCCAAGCTGGCGTTGCTGTGGCTGTTGTCAAGCGCGGTACTGCTTTCGGCAGGCGCTGGTGCACAGGCGCATGAGGTCAAACCCACCATCGCGGATCTGACCGTCGCCGAAGGGCGCGCGGTGTTGGCACTTGAGATCAACCTCGAAGCGCTCTTGGCGGGTATCGACCTCGACACCGTCGAAGACACCGACAATGCCGAGAATGCGGGTGATTACGATGCGCTGCGCAGCCTGCCCGCCGCGCGCATCGTCGCCCGCGCGCCCGAGCTTTTGCCCAACTGGAACAGCCTGCCGCTACTCAGCGTCGATGGCGCCGCCGTGCCGTTGGAGAGTGTGACACTCGAGGTGCCCGAAGGGATCGACGCCGAACTGCCGCGCGACAGTCAATGGCGACTGGAGGGCGCAGTGCCTGCAGGCGCCGAAGAGGTACAGGTGACATGGCCGGATGGCGCGGGCGCACTGGTGCTGCGCCAGCAAGGGGTGGAGGCGCCCTATACCGGCTATCTGTCGGGCGGTGAGACCAGCCCCGAAATCGCACTTGGGGGCGGTGATGCCGAAAGCGGCTGGCAGGCTTTCGTCAGCTACATCCCGGTTGGGTTCGACCACATCCTGCCCAAAGGGTTGGATCACATTCTATTCGTCTTGGGCCTGTTCTTTCTGTCGACCCGACTGCGGCCTTTGATCTGGCAGGTCACCGCCTTCACGCTGGCCCATACGGTCACGCTGGCGCTTGGCGCTTTGGGCTGGGTTAACGTGCCGGGGGCCATCGTCGAGCCGCTGATCGCCGCTTCGATCACCTATGTCGCGGTCGAGAATATCTTTCACTCCGCCCTGAACCGCTGGCGGCCTTTGGTGATCTTTGGCTTTGGGCTGTTGCACGGGCTTGGCTTCGCCTCGGTGCTGGGGGATTTCGGCCTGCCTGCGGGGCAATTCGTGCCGGCGCTTATCGGCTTCAATATCGGGGTGGAACTGGGGCAGCTGGCAGTAATCGCCATCGCCTTCGTACTGGTCGGCTGGGCGATGAATCGCGACTGGTACCGCCGGGCCATCGCTGTCCCCGCCTCCTGCGTCATCGCGGCGGTCGGGGCCTATTGGTTCATCGAACGGGTGTTTTTGTAAGCGAGCGGGCAGCCCTTAACCGGGCTGCCCCAAGGGCCGCTTAGCCCTGCATGGCAGCGATCAAGGTGGCGAGTTCGGCCACCGGATCGTCCTTGTCCCAAATCTCGGTCCCGATGCCGAAAAAATCGGTCCGGGGGGCGAGGTCGCGGATCATGTTGATGTCAAGCGCGCCTTCGGCGACGACGGGCACTTCGATGACTTCGGACCACCACTGAAACAGATCGGCCTCGGCAAAGCTTCCATCGCCAAGCGCGCTGGCTTGGGTCGGGCCAAAGCTGATGTAGTCTGCCCCGGCTTCGCCTGCCGCCATCCCCTCATGCCGCGATGTGCCGCAAAAGGCGCCGACTATGGCATCTTCGCCCAGTTCTTTGCGGGCATGGCGCACGGTGCGGGCCGCATCGCTAAGGTGCACCCCGTCAAGGCCGAGCTTTTCGACCAGCAGCAGATGATCCGAGATCACCAAGGCCACGTCGCGCGCATGGGTCACTTCGCGCAGCGCGTCACCGGCGCGGGCAAGGCGGTCTTCATCCCGGGTCGAAAGCGCCATGCGCACACAGGCGACCGGATGGGCGTCGAGCACGGCGGCGAGTTGCGCGGGGAATTGGCTCAGCTCAACTTCGGGCGGGGTGATAAGGTAAATCTGCGGCTGTTCTGGCGCGTCCATGGTCACTGTCCTTAATCGGGTCTGGGAGCCTGACTAGCGCAGGGCGTTGCAAAAGAAAACGGATATGCGTGTGTCGCGCGGGCTTTCTTGCGGTGCGCAGGCGCAGGGGCTATGAGGCGCGCATGACAGAGACATCCTCCTCCCCCGTTCAGCCCGCGCCGATCCCGGCCATCGTGCTTGTCCGCCCCCAGATGGGCGAGAACATCGGCGCCGCGGCGCGCGCGATGTGGAATTTTGGCCTCGATCACATGCGGGTCGTGGCCCCGCGCGACGGCTGGCCGAGCCAATCCGCCGTGGCCATGGCCTCGGGGGCGGGGCGGCTGTTGGACGAGGCACAGCATTGCGCCGATCTGCCCGAAGCGCTTGGCGATTGCGATTTCACCTTTGCCACCACGGCACGCAGCCGAGACCTGACCAAACCGGTCTACAGCCCCGAAGCCGCGATGCGGTTAGCGGCGGAAAAGATCGCTTCGGGTCAACGGGTTGCGGTGCTGTTCGGGCCCGAGCGGGCAGGGCTTGAGAATGATGATATCGCGCAGGCCAATGCCATCGTCTCGGTCCCGGTGAACCCAAAGTTCGCCTCTCTCAATCTCGCGCAATGCGTGCTGTTGATGTCTTACGAATGGATGCGGGCGCAGGGCGAGGTGACCCATGAGGTCGTCGAGATGGCGGGCACCGATTGGGCCAAGGGCGCCGAGGTTGACCATTTGGCGCGGCATTATGAGGAGCAGTTGACCGAGGCCGGGTTCTTCTTCCCCGAGCATAAGGTCGCCTCGATGAAGCTCAACCTTCGCAACATGTGGTCGCGGATGCCGCTGACGCGGGCGGATGTGCAGATGTTGCATGGCATCCTGCGGCAAATGGTCCGCTGGAAGGAGAAGGGCTGAGGGACTGAGGGCCATCGGCTGCCCGTGGGGTGGCGATCCTGAAGGTTTTTCTGCCACTTTATGGTGCAGCATCAATACTTTGCCGCAGTGTCGCGCTTGTCCTTGCTAAATCGCCTCCCCGTGGGGCGGGCAGGCGATGGCCCGGCGCCTTCGGCTTGATTCCGGGCCGGGGTTGGCGGCGCATGCGGCAACATAACCCACCCCGCTAGACCTTTCTCTGCCCATGTCATACCACTCTATCCAAACGGAAAAAGAGGCGCGCCATGGCGGAGAAACGCAAACTGTTCGAAGAGGTCGGGACTGACCAACCCAGCCGTGCCCCGGTGCAGACCGGCACGATCGACAAGGGCCGGGGCGGCGCGCGCGGGCCGATCCGGGTCTGGCTGATGATCCTCTTTGCGCTGGTCTTTGTCATGATCGCCGTGGGCGGGCTCACGCGGCTCACTGACTCCGGCCTCAGCATCACGGAATGGCGCCCGGTGACCGGTGCCTTGCCGCCGATGAACGAGGCCGACTGGCAGTCTGAATTCGAGAAATACAAGCAGATCGACGAGTTTCAGGTCCAGAACTCTTGGATGGAACTCTCTGATTTCAAAAGCATTTACTGGTGGGAATGGGGGCATCGGCAGCTTGGCCGGGTGATCGGCCTCGTCTGGGTTTTGGGGTTTCTCTACTTCCTCCTGCGCCGGCAAATCCCTGTGGGCTGGACCAAACGGCTGCTCTTTATCGGCGCATTGGGCGGCGCGCAGGGGGCGATTGGCTGGTGGATGGTCGCTTCGGGCGTGACCAGCGGGCAGGGGGTGACGGATGTGGCCTCCTACCGTTTGGCGACGCATCTGGGGCTGGCCTTTGTCATCCTTGGTTTCATCACTTGGTATGTGCTCTTGCTCGGCCGCAGCGAACGCGACCTGATTCAGGCCCGTCGCGCCAAGGAGGCCAAGCAATTTGGCATGGCAACAGGTCTGTTGCACTTCGCCGCACTGCAGATCCTGCTGGGCGCCTTGGTCGCAGGGATTGACGCGGGTCGCTATTTTGTCGACTGGCCGCTGATGCAGGGGCAGTTCTTCCCGCCCGAGGCATTCGACATCACGCCGACATGGCGGAATTTCTTTGAGAACCCGGGGTTGGTGCAGTTCATGCACCGGATGGCGGGCTATCTGCTTTTCGCTTTCGGGGTGGTCGTCTGGCTGCGCGGTCGCCGCTCGGCCCATGCCCGCACGCGCTTTGCTTTCAACGCCGTGATGGCGGCGCTGTCTTTGCAAGTGGTTCTGGGCATCACCACCGTGCTCTATGCCGCGCCTGTGCATCTGGCGCTCGCGCATCAGGCGCTGGCCGTGCTGCTTTGGGTGCTGATCCTGCGCGCGCGCTTCCTCGCGGCCTATCCCGTCGCCACATCGCTGAGAGGCTGAGACATGACTGCATATGATGATTTGATGGCTTTTCAGCGCGACACCGAGGCGCTGGCGCAGGTCGCAGGCCGTTTGGGCTGGGATCAGGAAACGGTCATGCCCCGAGGCGCGGCCCCGCAGCGGGCCGAGGAGATGGCGGCGATGGAAAGCGTTCTGCACGCCCGCCGCATCGACCCGCGCATCGCAGATTGGCTGGCCCAGATCGAGCCCGCTGCGTTGGACGCGGTCGGGCAGGCGAACCTGCGCCACATCAAGCGCGATTTTGACCGCGCCACCCGCGTGCCCGCCGATCTGGCGGCGCGTATCGCCCGCGTCACCTCCGCCGCCCAAGGCACTTGGGCCGAGGCCCGCGCCGCCGATGACTTCGCGGCCTTCGCTCCTACTTTGAAAGAAGTGATCGCGCTCAAACGCGAAGAGGGGGCCGCGCTGGCCGAAGGGCGCGGGATCGGGATTTACGACGCGATGCTAGAGGATTACGAGCCCGGCACCACGGCGGCGGACCTCGAAGCCTTGTTTGGCGCGCTGCGGCCAAAACTCTCCGAACTGCGCGCCGCCGTCCGCGAGGCCGAAGCGCCGCCGGTGTTGGAAGGTGTCTTTGACGAAGCGGCGCAGATGACCCTCACCGCCAAACTGGCGCGGCGTTTTGGCTATGATTTGGCCACCGGGCGCATCGACAAGGCGGTGCATCCCTTCTCCTCCGGATCGGGGCTGGACGTGCGGATCACCACGCGAACCAATGCCCTCGACCCGTTCAACTGCTTTTATTCCACGGTGCATGAGGTGGGCCATGCGGCCTATGAGCAGGGGATCGACGGCGCCTATCTGCTGACGCCTTTGGGCCGGGGCGTGTCGATGGGGGTGCATGAAAGCCAAAGCCGCATCTACGAAAACCAAATCGGCCGCAGCCGCGCCTTCACCGGGTGGCTCTTTGGTGAGATGACGGCGGTCTATGGCGATTTCGGCGTGCCGGATGCCGAGACTTTCTACCGGATCGTCAACCGCGTGTCCGATGGTTTCATACGGACCGAGGCGGATGAGCTTCAGTACAATCTCCATGTTCTGTTACGTTTCGATCTTGAACGGGCGCTGATGTCGGGCGACCTGCAGGTCGACGGCTTGGAAGCGGCGTGGAACGATCGCTTCGAGGCTGATTTCGGCTATCCGGTCGACCGCCCGTCAAACGGCGTCTTGCAGGACGTGCATTGGTCCGTCGGGCTTCTGGGCTATTTCCCGACCTATAGCCTCGGCAATGTCTATGCGGGATGCCTTCACGAGGCATTGCGAGAGGCTGTACCCGATCTCGACGAAGCCTTGGCAAGGGGGGATACGAGTGCTGCTACCGGTTGGCTGCGTGAGAACGTACAAAAGCATGGGGGCCTTTACGAGCCGCGTGAGGTAATCACCCGCACTTGCGGAAAGCCGCCGACGGAGGCACCGTTGCTGACCTACCTAGAAAACAAGTTCACGGAACTGTATGGAATTTAGGCATCTAAGATGGGGAACAAATCGCCATTTTGGATGTTGCTTAAACAACGGGCATCGCTATAATTCTTAACTATAGCTTAACATTTCGCCTTTGCGCTGGCTAAGATTATATGCGATGGTGCGGTGAGTTTAATTTTTGACGAGATACAGGAGTACCTAGATATGAAAATTCTTGCAACCGTGGCGGCGACAATCGCTCTTTCGGGTGCTGCTTTCGCTCAGACAACTTCTCAAGCAGCTGTGCTTGGTGCGTCTGACGATGCGGTCTATTCGCTTCAGGTTCAAGGTGCCAATGGTGTGGTTTATAACTGTAAGCCTGATCCGGTCACCGTAGACGGCAACACTGCGCGCGTTTGCGTGCCTACCGCTGCAGCTGGTGCAGGGCTCTTTGCTGCTGGTGCCGGTCTTGGTGGCGGCGCGGCGGCAGCTGGTGCTGCTCTGGTTCTGGTTGCAGTCGCGGCGGGCTCCTCTTCCTCCACTGGGTCTACCGATTAATTCTTTGACAAAAGTATAAAATCTAGAGATTCTCCGCGCTAATTGCGCGGGGAATTTTTTGTTGTTTGAACTTTTGTTTAGAAATCCCCCGCCCCAAAGCATATGCATGGGGCGGGGGGCCACCGATCACTCAGCGGCGCTGTCACCCTCGACTTCATCTTCTTCGTTGCCCTGATCGGCGATCCAAGCCACGCTGACAACTTCCTCGTTCTTGCCGGTGCTGAACACTTTCACACCACCAGCGCTGCGCGAGCGGAATGAGATGCCTTCGACCGGCACGCGGATCGACTGGCCCTTGGAGGTCGCCAGCATCACCTGATCGGACATTTCTACCGGGAAGCAGGCGACGATGGGGCCGTGGGCCATGGCCTTAGTCCAAGCCGTCACGCCCATGCCGCCGCGGCCCCGTACAGGGTAGTCATGGGCCGAGGAGACCTTGCCCGCGCCCTTGGCGGTGATCGTCAGGATCAGATCCTCGGCGGCGGACATTTCGGCATAGCGCTCGGTGCTGAGCTGGCCAGCTTGAACCTGCTCTTCCTCGTCATCGCTGCTGTCCTCATCGGTCAGCCCCGCCATCAAGCGGCGCTGTTTGAGATAGGCGACACGCTCTTCCGAACTCGCTTCGAAGTGGCGGATCACGGACATGGAGACGAGGTTGTCGCCTTCGCCCAGACGGATGCCGCGCACGCCAACGGAGTTGCGCGAGTTGAACACCCGCACGTCGGTCGCCGGGAAGCGGATCGCACGGCCCGCGTCGGTCACCAGCATCACGTCATCGTCGTTCGAGGCGATGCGCGCGTTGATCAGCGTGGTGCCTTCATGCTCGCCTTCGAACTTCATCGCAATCTTGCCGTTGGCCTTCACATTGGTGAAATCCGACAGCTTGTTGCGCCGCACGGTTCCGGCAGAGGTGGCGAAAATCACCTGCAGGTCGTCCCATTCCTTCTCATCCCGGTCCACGGGCATGATCGCGGCGATTGAAACGCCAGTGGGGATGGGCAGGATGTTGACGATGGCCTTGCCCTTGGCGGTGCGCGCGCCCTGCGGCAGGCGCCATGTCTTTAGCTTGTAGACCATGCCATCGGTCGTGAAGAAGAGAAGCTGCGTATGGGTGTTGGCGACGAAGAGGTTGGTGACGACATCCTCTTCCTTGGTCTGCATGCCCGAGACACCCTTGCCGCCGCGGCGCTGCGCGCGGAAGTCGGCCAGAGGCGTGCGCTTGATGTAGCCGCCGGAGGTCACGGTCACGACCATTTCCTCGCGGGCGATTAGGTCTTCGTCGTCCATATCGCCAGACCAGTCGACGATCTCGGTCCGACGTGGCACGGCGAATTGCTCGCGCACCTCGCGCAACTCGTCCGAGATGATGCCGAGGATGCGCTCGCGGCTGCCCAGAATCTCAAGGTATTCCTTGATTTTGCCTGCCAGCTCTTCCAGCTCGTCGGTCACTTCCTTGACCCCGATCTGCGTGAGGCGCTGTAGGCGCAGCTCCAAAATGGCGCGGGCCTGCGCTTCCGACAGGTTGTAGGTGCCGTCTTCATTCGCCGTATGGGTCGGGTCGTCGATGAGCGCGATATAGGGCAGGATGTCCTCGGCGGGCCAGCGGCGGGTCATCAGCTTCTCGCGCGCTTCGGCGGCGTCGGCCGAGGAGCGGATGGTGGCCACGACCTCGTCGATATTGGTGACGGCCACGGCCAGACCACAAAGGATATGGCTCCGCTCACGCGCCTTGCGCAGGAGGTAGGCGGTGCGGCGCGCCACGACATCTTCGCGGAAGTCGATGAAGTAGCTGAGGAATTTGCGCAAAGTGAGCTGCTCAGGCCGGCCGCCATTCAGCGCCAGCATGTTGCAGCCAAAATATGTCTGCATCGGGGTGAAGCGGTAAAGCTGGTTCATCACCACTTCGGCGGTGGCGTCGCGTTTGAGTTCGATTACCACGCGCACGCCGTTGCGGTCGCTCTCATCCTGAACGTGGGCGATGCCCTCAATCTTCTTCTCGCGAACCTGTTCGGCGATCTTTTCGATCATCGTGGCTTTGTTGACCTGATAGGGAATCTCGTCGATGACGATGGCCCAGCGGTCTTTGCGGATTTCCTCGACCCGGGTCTTGGCGCGGATCACCACGCTGCCGCGGCCCTCAAGGTAGGCTTTGCGCGCGCCGGAGCGGCCCAGCATGATGCCGCCCGTGGGAAAGTCGGGGCCGGGGACGTATTCGATGAGCTGTTCGGAGGTCAGGTCCGGATCGTCGATCAGCGCGAGACAGGCATCCACCACCTCGCCAAGGTTATGCGGCGGGATGTTCGTCGCCATGCCAACGGCAATGCCGCCCGCGCCGTTGACCAGCATGTTCGGAAAGCGCGCGGGCAGGACGGTCGGTTCCTGCTGCTTGCCGTCGTAGTTGTCCTGAAAATCGACGGTTTCTTTGTCGATATCGGCCAGAAGATAGGCGGCGGGCTTGTCCATGCGCACTTCGGTATAGCGCATGGCCGCCGGGTTATCGCCGTCCATCGAGCCGAAGTTGCCTTGCCCGTCCAAAAGCGGCAGCGACATGGAGAAATCCTGCGCCATCCGCACAAGCGCGTCATAGATCGCGCTGTCGCCATGGGGGTGGTACTGGCCCATCACGTCGCCCACGGGACGGGCGGATTTGCGGTAGGGTTTGTCATGGGTGTTGCCGGTCTCATGCATCGCGTAGAGGATGCGGCGGTGCACCGGTTTCAGACCGTCGCGCAGATCGGGAATCGCGCGGCTGACGATCACGCTCATCGCGTAGTCCAGATAGGACGTGCGCATCTCATGCTCGATGGTCACCGACGGCCCGTGAAAGATGGGCTTTTCGTCTGCGTTTTCAGGGGTATCCGGCGTATCGGTCACGTATCTTGCCCACCATTTTTATGGTTCTATATCTTGGGGTTTTCTATAGCAGACGGGGCATATCAGGTGCAATGGCTGTGGCCGAAACGCACTGGCAGCACTTGGGGCGAAGTGCCAACATACTGTTTTCATTGAAAAGTAATTCTGACCGCGCAAACTTGTCCTACAGAGGCAGCAAGGGAGGCGCAACATGCCCCGCAGTGAAACCGAATTGATGCTGAAAGGTTACGGGCTGACCACGGCAGAGTTCTTTTACCACATGCCCGATTATAGCCATGTGCTGAACAGCTACATTTGGCAGGATTACGACATTGCACCGGACCATCCGCGCCTGTTCGAATTCGTCGAATTCTGGCGCACGGAGTTGGACGGTCCGCTGCATTCGGTCCGTTTCACCCATCGCAAGTTGATTGGCCCCGGCGAATGGCAAAACCAAGTGGGTGAGTTCACGCTACATTGAGCCCGCAGGGCAAAGGGCAGGGGCGTCAGGCCGAACAGCTCGCCCCGCCCAAAACGCAGAACTTCGCGCAATGCGGGTGGTTCAGGGCCACGTCGCGCTCTGCCTCGGCCAATGTGGTGCCGAGTTCAAACTCAGGGTCGTAGGGCAAGAGCGTGCAGGCCAGCACGGCGGGCTTCTCGGCCCCCTTGCGTTTGACCACCATCCGGGAGGAGGCGCACATCACCGCGTCAGGGGACTTGTCCAAGATGCCCCAGCAGGCGGTGGTGATTTCGGGCACCTCGACGGCCTCGTCCATCTCGGGGAAGAGGACGGTCATGGCGGGGTCTTGTGCGTCGATGTCAAAGCCGTGTTCGGCATAGAAGGCGGCATAGCCCGCGCGGCTGTCGGCATCGCTGTCGGCAAAGATCGACCGCCCCGCCACAGCCATGCGAAAGCCGTTGTCGCGGAGCCATTCCATGCCAGTCAGGGTCTTGTCGAAGGCACCCTCGCCACGTTCCGCGTCGTGCAGATCGCGGCGATAATGGTCGACGGAGATGCGGAAGGTCATCTTGCCGGGATAGGCATCCCGCAGCCGCAACAGCCCCTTTTGCACCGATTTACGCATCATCGGGCGCATCGCGTTGGTTAGGATCAACACCTCGTATCCGCGCTCTAGCGAGGCTTCGGTGATCTCGATCATCTGAGGGTTCATGAAGGGCTCACCGCCGGTGAAGGCGATCTCGCGCACCGGCCAGCTACGCTCCTCGATCTGGTCGAGGTAGTCGCGCACCTCATCCGCGGTGATATAGACGAGCGCGTCGTTCTTGGGGCTGGAGGCGATGTAGCAGTTCACGCATTCGATGTTGCACAGGGTGCCTGTGTTGAACCAAAGCGTTTCCGCCCCGCGCAGGGCCACGGTGGCGCGGGGTTCCCCCTTGGCGGTGACCGCCGGGTTCTGGAACTTGCCCTCGTTTGCTTGCGCAATATCTTTCATGATTGTTCCTTGCGTGATCCCGTGTGTTCCTGTTGTGGTAAGCTATTGCGGCGCACCCTAAAAGTCCAAGCACCGGGGCGCACAGTCTTGTGATGTAGGGAGAAATAAGTATGTTTGCGCTAACTCTGCCATTCTGCCCGGACAAGGATTAATCAATGGTTTCGCGTGTTATCCCTGTCGACCCCTTCGATCTTGTCATCTTTGGCGGCACCGGCGATCTGGCCCGGCGCAAGATTTTGCCGGGTCTTTATCGCCGTTACTGTGCGGGACAAATGCCCGAAGAGGCGCGGATCATCGGCGCTGCGCGCACCGAGATGGACGCCGCAGGCTACCGCGAGATGGTGGCCGAAGCGATTGAAGAGTTTGGCGGGAAAGACGCCTGCGACAACCTTGACGCCTTTCTGGCCAAGCTCGACTATGTCGCCATCGACGCACGCGGAGAGACCGGCTGGGCCGAGCTGCAAGAACTGATGTCCGGCAAGGACCGGATTGAGGTCTATTACTTCTCCGTCGCGCCGGGGCTTTTCGGTGATTTGGCGGAACGGTTGCAGCAATGGGGCATGGCGGGCGAAGAATGTCGCATTGTCGTGGAAAAACCCTTTGGCCGCGATCTGGAGAGTGCGCGCGCCCTCAACGCGACGCTGGCCACCTATTTCAAAGAACAACAGATCTACCGGATCGATCACTACCTCGGCAAAGAGACGGTGCAGAACCTCATGGCGGTGCGCTTTGGCAATATGCTGTTCGAGCCGTTGTGGAACCGCCAATACGTCGATCACATCCAGATCACCGTGGCCGAGACGGTGGGCGTCGGCGGCCGTGGGGAGTATTACGACAAATCCGGCGCGATGCGGGACATGGTGCAGAACCACTTGATGCAACTCTTGTGCCTGATCGCGATGGAGCCGCCCGCGCGTTTTGATCCCGATGCGGTGCGCGACGAAAAGCTGAAAGTGATCCGCGCGATTGATCCGGTGCTGCCGCATCACCTCGTGCGCGGACAGTATGAGGCTGAAGAGGGCAATGAGGAAGAAGCCCCCAGCTATCGCGATGCCGTCGGCAACCCACGGTCGCGCACCGAAAGCTTCGTGGCGCTGAAGGCCCATATCAGCAACTGGCGTTGGCATGGCACGCCGTTTTATCTGCGCACCGGCAAGCGCATGGTGGCGCGGTCGAGCGAGATCACGGTGGTTTTCAAAGACACGCCGCATTCCATTTTTGCCGAAGACGCGGGCCGTCATCGCAACGTGCTGTCGATCCGCTTGCAGCCGAACGAGGGCATCACTCTTGGCGTGACGATCAAGGAACCGGGGCCGGGGGGCATGCGTCTGGTCGATGTGCCGCTCGACATGACCTTTGCCGAAGCGCTTGGCCCCGATGGGGGCGATCAGGTCGATGCCTATGAGCGGCTTATCATGGACGTGATCCGGGGCAACCAGACATTGTTCATGCGCGACGACGAGGTTGAGGCCGCCTGGGCCTGGACCGATCCGATCATCCAAGGCTGGGAGGCGCGTCACGACGTGCCCAAACCCTATGACAGCGGCTCGGCGGGGCCGACGGATGCGACAGAAATGATGCGGCGCGATGGCCGTGAATGGCGAAAGGTATCCCCATGAACATCATCGAATATGCGGACCGCGAAATGCTGGTGATGAATGTCGCCAACAAACTGGCGGGCAAGTTGAAATCGGCGCTTTCGGGCAATGACCGCGTGTCTTTCGCGGTGCCGGGCGGCTCTACCCCCGGGCCGATCTTTGAGATGCTCAGCGCGACCGATCTGGATTGGAGCCGGGTGGATGTGATGCTAACCGATGAGCGTTGGGTGGACGTGGATGACCCGCTGTCGAACGCGCGTCTGGTACGCGAGCATTTGCTGAACGACCGTGCCGCGGCGGCGCAGTTCATCCCCTTTTTCCGTCCCGGGCTTTCTCCGGGCGAGGGGGCAGAGGTGGTGGCGCCCAGTCTGACGGATCATGTGCCGATCTCTGTCCTGCTGCTTGGCATGGGCGACGACATGCACACCGCCTCGCTTTTCCCCGGCGACCCGAGTCTGCCTGACGCTTTGGCCGCCGATGCGCCGCTGCTGTGCCCGGTCTATCCCGAAGGCCAGCCGACCGCGCGGGTCACACTACCGGCGCATGTGCTCGACGGGGCGCTGAACAAACATCTCGTAATTTTCGGGGATGAGAAACGCGCGGCCCTTGAGCGCGCGCAGGGGCTTTCCCCCGAAGAGGCGCCGATTGCAGCGGTGCTGGATGAAATCGAGGTTTACTGGGCGGCATGATGAACATTTGGCAAGACCTTCAAGAGCGGCAAAGTGCCGTGGCAGACCGCAAGATCACGGCACTGTTCGATGACCCGAACCGGGCCGAGAACTTCTCGCTGCGTACGCAGCATATGCTGTTCGACTACGCCAAGACGAATATCGACGCCGAGACCCGCGCGGCACTGCTGCAAATGGTCGAAAACGCCAAAGTCACCGAGCGGCGCGATGCGATGTTCGCGGGCGCGCCGATCAATGAGACCGAGGGCCGCGCGGTGTTGCACACTGCGCTGCGCAATCTCGATGGCGGGCCGGTAGAAGTCGCGGGCGAAGATGTCATGCCGCAGGTGCGTGACACGCTGGCGCGGATGCGCAGCTTTGCCGATCAGGTGCGAGGTGGTGACATCACCGATGTAGTCAACATCGGCATCGGCGGCTCCGACCTTGGGCCTGCCATGGCGACCCGCGCGCTGACACCCTATCACGATGGGCCACGCTGCCACTTCGTCTCAAACGTCGATGGGGCGCATATCGCGGATACGCTGCGTGGGCTGGATGCCAAGAAAACGCTGGTGATCGTGGCCTCCAAGACTTTCACCACCATTGAGACCATGACCAACGCGCGCACGGCGCGGGCATGGATGCAGGACCATGGCGGCGATCCGGCGACGCAATTCGCCGCGCTCAGCACCGCAGATGACAAGACCGCCGAATTCGGGATCGACCCGGCTCGCGTCTTCGGTTTCGAGGATTGGGTCGGCGGACGCTATTCCGTCTGGGGGCCGATTGGGCTGTCGCTGATGATCGCCATTGGCCCTAAGGCTTTCGACAGCTTCCTGCGCGGCGCGCAGGAGATGGACCGCCATTTCTGCGCCGCTGATCCGGCTGAGAATATGCCGATCCTTCTGGCGCTGGTGGGCATCTGGCACAATCAAATCTGCGGCCATGCCACCCGCGCGGTGCTGCCCTATGATCAACGGCTTGAGATGCTGCCCGATTACCTGCAACAGCTTGAGATGGAATCGAACGGCAAAGGCGTGCAGATGGACGGCACCGACAGCCCGCGCCACACCGGCCCGGTGGTCTGGGGCGCGGCGGGCACCAATGGCCAGCACGCTTTCTATCAGTTGATCCACCAAGGCACGCGGGTGATCCCTTGCGAGTTTCTGGTGGCGGCGAAGGGGCATGAGCCGGAGTTGCAGCACCACCACGATCTGCTGATTGCCAATTGCCTTGCTCAATCCGAAGCGCTGATGCGCGGGCGGTCTTTGGACGAAGCGCGCGCCATCATGCGCGACGCGGGGCTTTCGGGCGACGCGCTTGAACGCCAAGCCCGCCACCGTGTCTTCCCCGGCAACCGGCCCTCGACCACACTCGCCTATGAAACGCTTGATCCCTTCACGCTGGGCCAGATCATCGCGCTTTATGAGCATCGCGTTTTCGTCGAAGGGGTGATCCTCGGCATTAACTCTTTCGATCAATGGGGCGTGGAACTGGGCAAGGAATTGGCCAAATCGCTTCAGCCGTTGGTCGAAGGCGAGGTCTCTGCCGAGGGAAAAGACGGCTCTACCGCCGGGCTGATCGGCTATATCCACCAGCATCGTGGCTAGGGGCTGCCCTTAGACCGGAACGAGGCACCGCGCGGGCGATAGCCGCCTGCGCGGTGCCGTCGTCCTGTCCGTCAGCGCTCTTACGACTTGCCGGAGGGGAAGGCTTGCAACTGCCCTGACCTTTGGACAGTCTCAAAGCAAATGATTGGAGGACCCCCTATGCTTGGCCAGATGATGACGCAGCCGCTGCTGATCTCAAGCCTGATTTCTCATGCCGAACGCTATCACCCCGAGGGCGAGATCATCTCGGTCTCGACCACCGGCGGGGTTGAGGAGACGAACTGGGGGCAGGTGGCCGAGAACGCGCGGCGTTTGGGTGCGGCTTTGACCGATCTGGGGCTGTCGCCGCAAGCGCGTTGCGGGACCATCGCATGGAACAATCGGCGGCATCTGGAAATCTACTTCGGCACCTCCGGCGCGGGCTTTGTCTGCCATACGATCAACCCGCGGCTCTTTGCCGATCAACTTGTCTATATCCTCAACCATGCTGCGGATGAGGTGCTGTTCATCGACAAGACCTTCGTCCCGCTCGTCGCCGCGATCCGCGACAAGCTGGAGCATCTCAAGCACGTCGTCCTGATGTCCGGCCCCGATGCCGAGGCTGCCGAGACACTACCGGGGCTGATTTTCTACGACGAATTGGTGGCTTCGGGCGATGCCGGGTTCGACTGGCCCGATCTGGATGAGAACACGGCGTCGAGCCTTTGCTACACCTCTGGCACCACGGGCAATCCCAAGGGCGTGCTCTATTCTCACCGCTCGACCGTGTTGCATTCCTTTGGCATCAACATGGCCGACAGCATCGCGATCTCCGCGCGGGACATCGTGATGGCCGTGGTGCCGATGTTCCATGTCAACGCTTGGGGCTGCCCCTATGCCAGCGCCATGACCGGCGCGCGAATGGTGCTGCCGGGGCCGAACCTTGATGGGGCGTCTTTGGTGGGGCTGATCGACAGCTACCGCGTCTCTCTGGCGCTCGGCGTGCCGACGATCTGGCAGGGGCTCTTGGTGGCGGCCAAGAAATCCGGCAGCGAACTGCCCAGCCTAGAGCGTACCGTGGTCGGTGGTTCCGCCTGTCCGCCGTCGATGATCAAGGCGTTCCGCGAAGACTATGGGGTTGAGACGATCCACGCCTGGGGCATGACTGAGATGTCGCCAGTGGGCAGCGTCAACAAACCCTTGGCGAAACACGGTGAATTGCCCGAGGATGCCCAGCACAAGCTGCGCGAGAACCAAGGCCGCCCGGTCTTTGGCGTCGAACTTGAGATCTGGGACGACGCAGGCAAGCCGCTGCCCCACGACGGCGAAACCCAAGGTGCACTGGTCACCCGCGGGCATTGGATTTTGGATGCCTACTACCAATCCGACCGCGACAGCACCCTGCGCGATGGCTGGTTCGACACAGGCGATATCGCGACGATGGACGCCGACGGCTATATCACCATCCGTGACCGCGCCAAGGATATCATCAAGTCGGGCGGCGAATGGATCAGTTCGGTCGAGTTAGAGAATATCGCCATCGCCCACCCCGATCTGGCCGACGCCGCCGTCATCGGGGCCACCCATCCCAAATGGGACGAGCGCCCGGTTCTAGTCGCGGTGAAGGCCGAAGGGGCCGATCCGTCAGAGGCGGATATCCTCAAGGTTTTCGAGGATCAGATCGCCAAATGGCAGGCGCCCGACAGGGTGGTCTTCGCCGAAGCACTGCCGCGCAACGCGACGGGCAAAGTGCTGAAGCGCGACCTGCGGGACCGTTTTGGCGATGTGCTGATGCAGGGCGAGAGCTAAGATAATCCGCCCCGGTCCGCTTTGGGCCGGGGCGTTTTGCCGTCAGGCCGAACGGCGCATCTCACTATCAGCCACGGGTCGGGGCAGGGTCAGCCGGAAGGTGCTGCCCACGTCGACTTTGCTTTCAAGCGACAGGCTGCCGCCATGCAGGCTGGCCAATTGCTCGGCAATCGCAAGGCCCAATCCCAAGCCGCCGTTCTCACGCGACATGGAGCCGTCAACCTGCTGAAACCGCAGGAAAACCCGTTCGAGATTGTCCTCGGAAATACCGCAGCCCGTGTCGGAGACCGAGAAGGTGATCTCTTCGGCATCCTGCTGCATCTGCAGATGAATATTGCCGCTGCGGGTGAATTTGATCGCGTTTGAAATCAGGTTGTAAAGGATCTGTCTCAGGCGCACCGGATCGGCATTGGCGAGGGCCGTGCCATTGTCCTCATAGGTCAGGGTCAGCCCCTTGGCCTCGGCATCCGGGCGCAGGTCATCGGCGACGGAGCGGGCGATCTCGCTGGTCTCGATCTCTTGAAGATCAAGCTCCATCTTGCCGCGCGCGACCTTGGTCCAATCCAACAGGTCTTCGACAAGGCGCAGCATATGTTTGGACGACCCCGCGATGCCGCCCGCTTGGTCAGAGACGAAGTTTTGGAATTCATCGACACTGTGGCGAATGTCGGGCGTGGCATTGGCGCTGTTGTTCAACGCGGTCTGCAAGCGCCTGGCTTGGGGGAGCTTCTCGGCATGTTGCAAGAAGGTCGCCCGGCCCGAGATCACGGTCAGCGGCGTGCGCAGCTCATGGCTGACGTTGTTCAAGAACTCGGTCTTTTCGCGGTCCGCCGCCTTGGCCGCGTCGAGCGCGCGTTTCTCGGCCGTCACATCGGTCCAGATGCCCACGGTATAGCCATGCGGCGTGCGGGATTCCGTGACTTTGAGCCAGAAGTTATCTGAGACTTCCAGAATGAAGGCGCCGGTCGGGTTGCGGAACCGGGCGAGGCGTTTGGCAATCCATGCCTCACGCTCCTCGACCTGCTCAGGGTGCTGATGGCGGGCGACCCAATGGCGCAACAGCTCTTCGATGGTTTTGCCGGGGATCAGAAGGTCAGCGATTTCAGGGTGATACTCCAGAAACTTGCTGTTGACGGTGACAAGGCGTTCTTTCTCGTCAAAGGCGATGAACCCCTCTTGGATCGATCCAATCCCCTCAGCCAAAAGCGCATGGGCTTCCTGCTTTTTCAGCGTGACCCGGCGGAAGGCCCAGAGGCCTGCCATCAGCGCGATGGTCGCGATCAGGGCGAAGGCTACGAGGTAGGGGCTTTGCGGGGCATAGGGGGGCAGACCGTTGGCGGGGCTGGCCGTCGCCTCCCATGTCTTGCCTAAAAGCTCGAACCGGGTGCGCACGGGGGCTGTGGGGTCGACCGCCGCAGGCTCAATCTCAGGCGGCATGACGCCCGTGGGGAAGGCGCGGAGGCTATAGATGTAGTCGGCGGCCTGATGCGGGTTTTGATGCGGCTCGAACAGCCGGTCGGGCTGGAAGACGATGGACATCACCCCCCAAAAACGCGGCGCGCCAAGACCGATGGGGCGCTCGAACACCGGGTAATGCATGATGTAGCCCTTGCCGCCTTGAACGAGGTTCAGCGGCCCTTCGATGGTCGGGCTTTGGCGGCGGTAGGCATTGGCGACGCCGGAAAGCTGCGTCGGGATGTTCTTGTATTCCAGGCCAATCGTCTCGCCATTCTGGGTCTTGGGATAGCTATGGGTGATCTTGAGGTCCGGGGCGAGGGCGAAGGCCTGAATGCCGGGGTTCCGGTCGCGCAACTCCTTGACCAGCAGTTCGATCTTTTTGTCTTTGAAGGCCTCGCCGGAGAGCAGGATATTCTCGATGTTCTTGGTGACCAGAATGGTCTCTTGGAACTGGTGCTGCACTTGATTGCTGACTTCATGCAGCGTTTGCCGGGCGTCCTGACGGATGCTGCCGATATGCTGCTCGTAATCCAGTTTGACGATCGAATAGCTGATGCCGGCGACACAGCACAGCACGATGAAATTGACGATGATGTACGCCTTGGATGTCGCGTAGTCCCGAAACGCGTTTGCCACGCTTTTTTCCTTTGCCTCAATGCGCATCCGACATCGTTGGGCCATCTGCGCGTAAGTTACTTCCCTGTTGATTGCTACTTTTGCGGGCAATCATGGCGAAATTCGGACCAGATTAGGCTTTTCATGGGGGTGACCTTGGGGAACCCTGCGGGGCCTATGTGGGGCCATGTGGCGGGATCACAAAGGCGGAGGGGGGAGCGTGGAGCGGGTAACGAGAATCGAACTCGTAACTAAAGCTTGGGAAGCTGCCGTGATACCTTTTCACCATACCCGCGCGCTGAGGGTGAGATAATCGGCGCGCGGGGGAAGGTCAAGTCAGGGTTTCGTCGCGGTGACGAAATTGATCTCGGCAGGCAGGCGCAGGGGGCCGTCTTTCGCATAGGGGCGCAGAGCTTCGGCGATGGTTTGCCGAAGTTCCGCGACCTGTGCCGGGCCCGCCTCGAAATGATTGATCGCGCCGCTGGCCGGGCCGATGTCGCACATCTGCTGGGCAAGGTCATCGACCGTGCCCGCGGGGGTGAGGTCAAGCCGTGTTACCTTGCAGGCGATATCGACAAATCCCGCCTCGGCGAGGATCGATACCACGCGTTCGGGGTCGCGAAAGGCGAAGGGGCCGGGGCCGTCGGGATCGCTTTTCGGCATGGCGCCAATGGTGGCCCGGGCCGCGCGGGCGGGCAGGGTAAAGAAAGGGTTCTCGGGGATTTGGCCCCAAGCGGCAAAGCTGAGCTTCGCGCCGGGGCTGAGTTGCGCGGCCATGCGCGTGAAGCTGAGCACCGGATCGGCAAAGAACATCACGCCAAAGCGCGAGATCAGCCGATCATAGGGAGGGGAAAGCGCTAGCGTCGTTGCATCACCGTGGTGAAAGGCGACACGGGGCAGGGCGGCGGCCCGTTGCCGCGCGAGGTCGAGCAGCGGGGCAGAGACATCGACCCCCAGCACCGCGCCTGCATCGCCCACCGCCTCGGCGGCGGCGAGACAGCCCGCCCCCGCGCCGCAGCCGATGTCGAGCACCCTCAGCCCCGGCGCCAGTTCGGCGCGCGCCAGCACGCCATCCAGCACAGGCTGCATCAGAATGTCCAACTCAGCCTGCCGCGCGGCCCATCTCTGCCCCGCAGAGGCGCTCCAGAATTCGACCTGATCGCTGTTGTCTGAGGCAGTCATCACGTCGCCTTTCTTCTGCGCCGACGCCCGCCGCGTTCGCTTTCGCCGCTGCCGCCGGTGTTGAAGTTCACCTCCGGGAGGGCGACGAGGCCGTTGAGGATGGGAAAAGGCTCCACCGCATTGGGAATGGCCGAGGCATTGACGAAATGCTCCTGAAAACGCGGCTCGACGGCGGTTTCGATCTTGTGAATCGCGCCTACGGTCGCCTCGATCTCGGCCCGGGCCTCGGTATTGAGCAGGGCGATCCGGGCGCCGGTGCCAGCGGCATTGCCCGCGCTGGTGACTTTGTCGAGCGGCGCGTCGGGGATCATGCCTAGCACCATCGCGTGTTTGGGGCTGATATGTGCGCCAAAGGCCCCCGCCAGTACAACGCGGTCAACTTTGTCGACGCCGAATTTGTCCATCAGCAGCCGCGCGCCGGAATAGAGCGCGGCCTTGGCCATCTGGATTTCGCGGATGTCGCGGTTGGTCACCGTGATCTTGGGCCCGCCCTTTTCGGTGCCGTCGTAGACCAGATAGCTGTTGGTGCGCCCATCGGCAAAGACCGAGGCCGAGCCCGTCTGCGCGGCGCTGCCAATCAGCCCCGGCGCGTCGACGATGCCGTGAATGCGCATCTCGGCGACCATTTCGATAATGCCGGAGCCGCAGATGCCCGTGACGCCGGTGCTCGCCACCGCCTCTTCAAAGCCGTCCTCATCGGACCAGAGATCACATCCGATCACCTTGAACCGCGCAACCTTGGTTTCCGGGTCGATCTCTACCCGTTCGATCGCCCCCGGTGCCGCCCGTTGGCCCGAGCTGATCTGCGCCCCCTCAAACGCGGGCCCGGTGGGAGAGGAACAGGCCAGCACCTTTTCCTTATTGCCCAACAGGATCTCCGCATTGGTGCCCACATCGACCACCAGCATCAACTCGTCGGACTTCTCCGGCGCCTCGGATAGGGCGACGGCGGCGGCATCCGCGCCGACATGGCCCGCGATGCAAGGCAGCAGGTAGACGCGGGCGGAGGGGTGGATGTTCAGGTCCAAATCCTCAGCCCGCAGACGCAGCGCGCCGGAGGTTGCAAGCGCGAAGGGCGCTTGGCCGAGCTCGAAGGGGTCGATGCCCAACAGCAGGTGGTGCATCACCGGGTTGCAGACGAAGACCGCGTCGACGATCAGATCGGGCGAGACATTCCCTTCGGCGGCGATCTGGGTGAAAAGCGTCGCCATCCCTTCGCGCACCGCGCGGGTCATCTCCTGCGCGCCGTCGGGGTTCATCATGGAATAGCTGACGCGGCTCATCAGGTCTTCGCCGAAACGGATCTGCGGGTTCATCACACCGGAAGAGGCCATGACCTCACCGGTTTGCAGATCGCACAGATGCGCCGCGATGGTGGTGGAGCCGAGATCGACCGCCAGACCATAGACCGTGCCCTCGTAATACCCGGGCCAGATGTTCATGATCCGCGCGGCATTTTCTTGATCGCCCAGATGGACGGCGACGGTGACTTTCCAATCGCCCTTGCGCAGGACCGGCTGCATCATTTGCAGGATGTGCAGATCGGCGGTGACTTTCTCCAGCTCCCACTGCTCGGCGAGCGCAGCCCTGAGACGTTCCAGATCGCCCGAGGGTTCGTGCATGTCGGGCTCCGTCACCTCGACGTAGAAGAGTTTGACGGACGGGTTCAGCACGATCTCCCGCGCCTCGGCGCGTTTGCGCACGACTTGTTTGTGCACTTGGCTCTCTGGCGGCACGTCGATCACCACATCGCCCTGCACCGTGGCCTGACAGCCCAGACGGCGGCCCTCTTTCAGGCCGCGCTTTTCGTCATAGCGTTCCTCGACCGCGTTCCATTCGCTCAGCGCGTCAGGCGCGACGGTCACCCCATGTTTCGAGAACTGCCCATAGCCCGGCGAGACCTGACATTTCGAACAGATGCCGCGCCCGCCGCAGACCGAGTCCAGATCGACACCCAACTGCCGCGCGGCGGTCAGCACCGGGGTGCCTTTGGGAAAGCGCCCTCTCTTGCCGGAGGGCGTGAAAATCACGAGGGGGTCACTGCTCATCGGGGCCGTCCTTTGTTTCTTTGCGACAGCATAGCGTGCCGCGCGGCGGGGGAAAGATGCGGGGCGGCAATTCGTGCCGCGCCCGCGTCATTCCCCGTCTGTGGCTTACGCGGGGGAATAGGCCTTTCCAATCCCGACCATCCGTGAAATAGGAAACCGCCAAATGAACCCATCCAGACCCGAGGTGTTAAATGGAGATTCGTGAGGCCCTGACCTTTGATGACGTCCTGCTGGTTCCCGCAGCGTCTTCTGTGTTGCCGTCCACCGCAGATACGCGAACCCGCGTCACGCAGAGCATCGCGCTCAATATCCCGCTGCTCAGCTCGGCCATGGATACGGTGACCGAAAGCCGCATGGCCATTGCACTGGCGCAGGCCGGGGGCATGGGGGTGGTGCACCGCAACCTCACGATCGAAGAACAGGCCCGCGAAGTGCGCCGGGTGAAACGCTTTGAATCCGGCATCGTTTACAACCCGATCACCCTGCGCCCCGACCAGACGCTGGCGGATGCCAAGGCTTTGCAAGAACGCTACCGCGTGACCGGCTTCCCGGTCGTAGACGAAAATGGCCGCGTGCTGGGCATCGTCACCAACCGTGACATGCGTTTCGCCTCTGACGACCGCACGCCGGTCTCGGTGATGATGACTTCTGATCGGCTGGCGATCCTGCAAGAGCCTGCGGACCGGGAGGAGGCGATCAGCCTGATGAAATCGCGCCGGATCGAGAAACTGTTGGTGACGGATGCCGAAGGCAAGCTCACCGGGCTGCTGACCCTGCGTGACACCGAACAGGCCGTGCTGAACCCCACCGCCTGCAAAGATGATCTGGGCCGCTTGCGTGTCGCCGCGGCGACGACAGTGGGCGACGCGGGCTTCGAGCGCTCGGAAGCGCTGGTCGATGCAGGCGTCGATATGATCGTGATCGATACCGCCCATGGCCATTCCGAAGGCGTGGCCCATGCGGTGACCCGGGCCAAGAAACAGTTCGGCGATGTGCAGGTCGTCGCGGGCAATGTGGCCACCGGTGACGCCACCCGCGCGCTGATCGACGCGGGCGCCGATGCGGTCAAGGTCGGCATCGGCCCCGGCTCCATCTGCACCACGCGGATGGTGGCGGGCGTGGGCGTGCCGCAACTGACCGCGATCATGGACTGCGTGGCCGCTGCGGGCGACGTGCCGATCATCGCCGATGGCGGCATCAAGTTCTCCGGCGATTTCGCCAAGGCGATTGCCGCAGGTGCCTCCTGCGCCATGGTCGGCAGCATGATCGCCGGCACCGACGAAAGCCCCGGCGAAGTCGTTCTTTATCAAGGCCGTAGCTTCAAAAGCTACCGCGGCATGGGCAGCATGGGCGCCATGGCGCGCGGCTCGGCGGATCGGTATTTCCAGAAAGACGCCGCCTCTGACAAATTGGTGCCCGAGGGGATCGAAGGTCAGGTGCCTTACAAGGGCAGCGCGGGCAATGTGTTGCACCAATTGGTCGGCGGTCTGCGCGCGGCCATGGGCTATACCGGTTGCGCCACGGTCGATGAGATGCGCCGCAATTGCAACTTCGTGAAGATCACCGGCGCAGGGTTGAAGGAAAGCCATGTGCATGACGTGCAAATCACCCGGGAAAGCCCGAACTACCGTATCGGTTAACCCGTAAAGCAGCGGCCCGCGGGCCGTTCTTTCCAAAAGGAAGATGCCATGACCCCCGGCGCGCGCGTATCCGCTGCGATAGAAGTTCTGGACGCAATTGCCGGGGGGCTGGCCGCCGAACAAGCGCTGACCCGATGGGCGCGTCAGAGCCGCTTCGCGGGCTCCAAAGACCGTGCCGCCGTGCGCGATCATGTGTTCGACGTGCTGCGCCAGAAACGCAGCGCGGCACATTACGGCAGGGGGGAGACGGGCCGCGCGCTGATGATCGGTGTGCTGCACGGGCAGGGGGCCGACCTTGACGCGCTCTTTTCAGGGGTGGGCCATGCGCCCGCGCCGCTGTCCGAGGCCGAACGGGCTTTCCCGCCAGCGCCCGAGGATCGCGCAACGCGGCTGAACCTGCCCGACTGGCTGCTCCCCCTGTTCGACACGGCGCTTGGGGAGAATGCGGATGCTGCGGCCCTCGCGCTTCAAGAGCGCGGGCCGATCTGCCTGCGGGTCAACACCGCGCGGATCGCCGTGCCCGCCGCGCAAGAACTGCTGGCTGAAGAGGGCGTCCAAACCCGCGCAAACCCGCTTGCCGAAGCCGCGCTGACCGTGACCGAAGGTGCGCGCCGCATCCGAAATTCCGCCGCCTTCACCGACGGTTACGTCGAATTGCAAGACGCAGCGAGCCAAGCTGTCGTCGCCGCTCTGCCTTCGGGGGGCCGGGTGCTCGACTACTGCGCCGGCGGCGGCGGCAAAGCGCTTGCTCTGGCCATGGACCCCGCGCGCGAGATCACGGCACACGACATAGACCCCCGCAGAATGAGCGACCTGTCCCCCCGCGCCGATCGCGCGGGCGTCGCGATTTCCCTAGCCGATACCGAAGAGGCCAAAGCGGGCGCCCCCTATGATCTCGTCCTCTGCGATGCGCCCTGTTCCGGCTCGGGCGCATGGCGCCGCGCGGCGGAGGGGAAATGGACCCTGACCCCCGAGCGCTTGACCGAACTGACCACCATTCAGGACCAGATTCTCGATACCGCAGCAGGACTTACAGCACGCGACGGAGTCTTGGCCTATGCCACTTGCTCCCTGTTGCGGGAGGAGAACGAAGCGCGGGTCGAGGCTTTTCTGGCCCGCCACCCCGAGTGGCGAGTCGCCCGCATGGACCGCTATGACGTAACCCCCGATGGCGACGGATTCTTTTCAGCACAGTTGACGCGCGAGTAAATTTACCCATAATCAACCCATGCGTGCAAACCGATTTCGGTTAAAGCCTGCTTAACCTCTGTCGCACGTAATAGTCGTATGATTCGGTTGTTAGGGGATGTGCGTGCAGCAGGGCGTTGGGCATTCAGGGATTGGGGGGCAGGCGGGGCTCAGGCGGCTTTGGCTGCTTGTGGTGATGGCTCTTGCCGCTGGCGCGCTTGCGATGCGCAGCACTGATGCGACGTTGCAGCTTGCCCTTGCCGCGTCGGCGGCCACATTGGTTTTTATTTCAACTGGTTACATCGTCTTTCTTCTATGGGATAGGGGGCGGAATCGGGTCAGCGCGGATGGAGTCGCGGACTTCATCGCAAAAGACGCCGCACCGAGTTTCATCGCCACCTCCGATCGGCAAGTCATTTACCGCAACGAGGTGGCTCTGAAGCAGTTCGGCAAGGTCGGCGAAGAATCCCTCGCGCAGGCCTTACGAGCGCATTTCGCCAATCCCGTGGGCCTTCTCTACCGTCTGCAATCACGCGCCACCGCCAGCGGCAACGCACGGGAAGAGGTGATCACCCGGTCCGGCCCCATGCGCCTATCGGTGCACCAGTTATCAGCCGACCGCCTGCTTTGGCGGATTGAAAGCGTTGCCACCCGCGAGGGCCCCCGCAGTACGCACGAAAGCATGGCCTTGCCAATGGCCATGCTGGGCCGCGGTGGGGCGATCCTTTTCATGAATGAAGCGGCGCGCATACTGGTCGGGCAACGGGTGAAGTCACTCGACCGATTGTTTAATTCCCTACCACTAACCCCCGGAACCGTGACCGAAATCGCCACCGCGGAAGGAAACCGGCAGGTACTGGTGGCCGAGGTTGAAGCCGGCGCGAACCGCCGCGCACTCTATCTTCTGCCGCCGCCCGAAGGGGCTCCCTCTCCCAATGAATTAGGCTGGGAAACGTTTCAAGACCTCCCCGTGCCGATGATCAAACTGCGCCCCGATGGAACGGTATTGGCCTTCAACCGTATGGCGGGGAAGCTGCTCGGCGTATCGCTGCGGCGCGGCACCCATCTTTCGCATCTGATGGAGGGGCTCGGCCGCTCGATCTCGGACTGGCTGCAAGACAGTCTTGCAGGGCGGTTGGTTCAAAAGTCCGAATTTCTCAGGCTCACCCGAACGGATCAGGAGGTCTTCGTTCAGGTCTCACTCAACCGCATATCCGAAGCAGGCGAGGCGGCCCTCATCGCGGTGCTGCAGGACGCGACCGAACTCAAATCGCTTGAGGCGCAATTCGTGCAGAGCCAGAAAATGCAAGCCATCGGGCAGTTGGCCGGGGGCGTCGCGCATGACTTCAACAACCTTTTGACGGCGATTTCCGGGCATTGTGACCTCCTCTTGCTGCGGCATGATCAGGGTGACCCGGATTTCAGCGATCTGGTCCAGATCAACCAAAACGCCAACCGTGCGGCCGCGCTTGTGGGGCAACTCCTCGCCTTTTCGCGCAAACAAACCCTCCGGCCAGAGACGCTCGACATGCGCGATACCCTCGCCGATCTCACGCATTTGCTGAACCGACTGGTGGGCGAAAAAGTAACGCTGACCCTCAGCCATGACCCCGTTCTCGCCCCGATCCGCGCGGATAAGCGCCAGTTGGAGCAGGTGTTGATGAACCTCGTCGTCAACGCTCGCGATGCCATGCCCGCCGGAGGCGAGATCCGTATCGTGACCGAGGTGACGAGCCTCGACCAACCGCTTGAAAGAGATCGGGTCAGCGTGCCCGCAGGCCGCTACGTCACGGTGCAGGTGCATGACGATGGCACGGGCATTCCGAAGGATAAGCTGCAAAAGGTGTTCGAGCCGTTTTTCACCACTAAGCGAACCGGCGAGGGCACCGGCCTTGGCCTCTCCACTGCCTATGGCATCGTCAAACAAACGGGCGGTTTCATCTTTCTCGACAGTGAGTTGGGCAGGGGCACATGTTTTACCCTCTACTTCCCCGTGCTGGAGGGCCAGCCCACTGCGGTCGCGAAAAAGCCCCCCGCATCGCCGGCTCAAAGCCCGCTTCAGCGGTCCGACGGGGTGATCCTTCTGGTGGAAGATGAAGCACCCGTGCGGGCCTTCGCAAGCCGCGCATTACGGCTTCGCGGCTACACGGTCCTAGAAGCCGAATCTGCCGAAGCCGCGTTAATGATGCTCGAAGATAAGGAGTTGGATATCGATGTATTCGTAACAGACGTCGTTATGCCCGGTATGGATGGGCCAAGCTGGGTGCGCCAAGCGCTAAAACAACGCCCGGATGTGCGGGTTGTTTTTGTCTCGGGCTATGCGGAGGATAACTTCGGTCAAGAACAGTCGAAAATTCCGAATTCTGTCTTCCTACCGAAACCCTTCTCTCTCACTGACCTGACCACAACGGTCCACAATCAGCTGCACTGAGCATCACGCGGGGCAGGGCTATGTAATCGACTCGTAAAGCTCAAACTCCGCCGCGAACTTACGACGAAAGCGTTTTTCCACATTCGGGGAAAGCGCTAGCTCCATCTTGGGAGAGACATTCTCCTGCCCCAAGGTCAGCGTCACGTCGAGCCGCTTTTCCAAAAAGCGACGGAGCCGCGTCTGATCTTCATAGCGGAAATGGTGAGTGATCCCGGTGCCGTTCGGTTGGGCCTCCATGAACTTCAGCTGGCTCCCCACATCGGCGAAGCCCGGCTTGTCGCCCTTCATATAGGCGAGGACGAATTCGTCGAAAGTGATCCCGAAAGTGTTGTTCGGCTTGCCCTTCATGAAGGGGCGCTGCCGATAGCGATACCAACTGCCCAGCCAAGAGATCGGTTCGCGCATTACCGCCATCAGCTCAAGCTCGGCATCGCAAACTTTTAGAAACATTGGTCGAATAAAACGATTATAGCGATAAACCGGCGCATGCTTCAGCATGGGCGGATCGGAAATCACCATATCCGCCCGCGGCGCCAGTGCTTTCTCATAGGCGGTGGTTCCGGTCTTTGGGACCGACAAAAAAGCCAAACGTTCTTTAAAAAAAACAATCAATTGCGTCTTACCTTGGGCTGCAGGCGGCCCTTTCTAGTTTGGGTAAACCATTTCTTTACCATTCTCGCCAAAACATAAAGGACAAACAAAGTCGTTGAAATGTTCCGCATTTACCCTCATATGGAACATTAGAGGAACATAAGCGACGCAGCGCGCAGGCGATTGCCGCCGGGGCGCCACTGTGACACTAAGGAATGAACCTAATGGCAACGGCAGATCTTTTGACGATGGACAGTAAGAAAACCGCAGAAAAGCAAAAGGCGCTCGACAGCGCGCTGGCCCAGATCGAACGTCAGTTCGGCAAAGGGTCGATTATGAAACTGGGGGCCGAAGGGGCGATCCAGGATATCAAAGCCAGCTCCACAGGCTCGCTTGGCCTTGATATCGCGCTTGGTATCGGTGGCTTGCCGATGGGGCGCATCATTGAGATTTATGGCCCGGAATCCTCGGGTAAGACAACGCTGACGCTGCATTGCGTGGCAGAGCAGCAGAAAGCGGGGGGCGTTTGCGCCTTTGTCGACGCGGAACATGCCCTTGATCCGCAATATGCGAAAAAGCTTGGCGTGGACATTGACGAGCTGTTGATTTCCCAGCCCGACACGGGTGAACAGGCGCTTGAGATCACCGATACGCTGGTACGCTCTGGCGCGGTCAATATGGTGATCGTCGACTCCGTCGCGGCCCTGACGCCGAAATCCGAGCTTGAAGGTGAGATGGGTGACAGCAATGTCGGTGTTCAGGCCCGTTTGATGAGCCAAGCGATGCGCAAGCTCACCGGGTCGATCAGCCGGTCCAATTGTATGGTTATCTTCATCAACCAAATCCGGATGAAGATCGGCGTGATGTTCGGCTCTCCTGAGACCACCACCGGCGGCAACGCGCTGAAATTCTACTCCTCCGTCCGTCTCGACATCCGCCGGATCGGCGCCCTGAAGGACCGAGACGAGGTTGTTGGCAACGCAACGAAGGTCAAGATCGTCAAGAACAAAGTGGCGCCACCCTTCAAACAGGTCGAATTCGATATCATGTATGGCGAAGGCATTTCCAAAATGGGGGAGTTGCTGGACCTTGGGGTGAAGGCCGGTGTGGTCGATAAATCCGGCTCGTGGTTCAGCTACGGGGATGAACGGATCGGGCAGGGGCGTGAGAACGCAAAGAACTTCCTGAAACAGAACACTGCTATGGCGTCGGAGATCGAAGATAAGATCCGCGCGGCCCACGGGTTGGACTTTGAGGGCTCCGGCGGTGACGACGCGGATATTCTTGAAGCTTGAACCTGATTTGACAATTTGAATTTACGAAGGGGCGTGGCCAAAGGCTGCGCCCCTTTTTCATGGGCAGGAACGGTGGACAGCGCCGGGACTGAGGGGTATTTGGGACCGATCAAATCTGCCCCGGAAGGCCTCGCCATGAAGACGCTGAATGAAATTCGCTCAACTTTTCTGAATTATTTCGATGCGCAGGGGCATCAGATCGTGCCCTCCAGCCCGCTGGTGCCGCGCAACGACCCGACATTGATGTTCACTGCGGCCGGTATGGTCCAGTTCAAGAACCTCTTCACCGGGGTCGAGACGCGCGATTACAGCCGTGCCACCTCGGCGCAGAAATGCGTGCGGGCTGGCGGCAAGCACAATGACCTCGACAATGTCGGCTATACCGCGCGGCATCACACGTTTTTCGAGATGCTCGGCAACTTCAGCTTTGGGGATTACTTCAAGGCCGAAGCGATCCCCTTTGCTTGGGACCTGCTGACCAAGGAGTTCGGCATCGACCCGAACCGCCTTTTGGTCACAGTGTACCATACCGATGAAGAAGCGGTTAAAATCTGGAAGGCCCATACCGGCCTGCCGGATGAGCGCATCATTCGCATCGCGACGGATGATAACTTCTGGTCCGCCGGCCCCACCGGTCCCTGCGGGCCTTGTACCGAGATTTTCTACGATCACGGCGATCACATTTGGGGCGGCCCTCCGGGATCGCCCGAGGAAGACGGTGACCGTTTCGTCGAGATCTGGAACCTCGTTTTCATGCAATACGAGCAGTTCGAAGACGGCACGCGCCAGCCGCTGCCCAACCAGTCAATCGATACCGGGATGGGGATCGAACGGGTGGCGGCGCTGTTGCAGGGAACGAATGACAACTATGCCACCGACCTCATGCGCAACCTGATCGAGGCCAGCGCCCATGCCTCTTCGACCGATCCAGACGGGCCGGGCAAGACCCATCACCGGGTGATCGCGGATCACCTGCGGTCGACCTCCTTTCTGATTGCCGATGGGGTGATGCCCTCCAACGAAGGCCGCGGATATGTGCTGCGCCGGATCATGCGGCGCGCCATGCGCCATGCGCATCTGCTCGGCGTTAAGGATCCTTTAATGCATCAGCTGGTACCATCCTTGGTGCAGCAGATGGGCGCGGCTTACCCTGAGTTGGGGCAGGCGCAATCGCTTATCCGTGAGACTTTGCTGTTGGAGGAAACCCGTTTCCGCCAAACGCTGGATCGCGGTCTGAAGCTGCTGGATGATGAGTTGAGCGGTTTGCCCGAGGGGGCGACCCTGCCGGGGGAGGCGGCATTTAAACTTTATGATACATATGGCTTCCCACTTGATCTGACGCAGGATGCGCTGCGCGAGAAGGGCCGTGCGGTCGATACCGAGGGGTTCGACACGGCGATGGCGGCGCAGAAGGCCAAGGCCCGTGCGGCTTGGGCCGGATCGGGCGAAGCTGCGGATGCTACCGTTTGGTTCGATGTGGCCGACAAAAGCGGCGTGACCGAGTTTTTGGGCTATGACACTGAAAGCGCCGAGGGGCAGATCGTCGCTTTGGTGCAGGGCAGTGATCAGGTCGAAGCCGCCGCAGTAGGCAGCGATGTGCAGGTCGCGCTGAACCAGACTCCGTTTTATGCCGAAAGCGGCGGGCAAGTCGGCGACACCGGCGTGATCCGGACGCAGACCGGTATTGTGAACGTGACCGATACGCGAAAGTCGGCGGGCGTTTTCGTGCATTTCGGCCATGTGATCGAAGGCGAGGTGAAGCCGGGGCAGACCGCTGTTCTTGAGGTGGATCGTTTGCGGCGCAGTGCCATCCGCGCCAACCACTCGGCCACGCACTTGCTGCACGAGGCCCTGCGCAACGCGCTTGGGGATCATGTCTCGCAGCGCGGTTCGCTGAATGCGCATGATCGTCTGCGGTTTGACTTCTCCCATGCCAAGGGGCTGACACAGGAAGAGTTGAGCCAAGTCGAGCGTGAGGTGAATGATTACATTCGCCAGAACACGCCGGTTGAGACGCGGATCATGACGCCGGACGATGCGCGCGCCATGGGCGCGCAGGCGCTCTTTGGTGAGAAATATGGCGACGAGGTGCGGGTCGTCTCGATGGGGCAGTTGGAAGGGTCCGGCAAGGGCAGCGACAAGTCAACCTATTCGCTGGAGCTTTGCGGCGGCACTCATGTGCGGCAGACAGGCGATATTGGCGCCTTCGTGCTTTTGGGAGATAGCGCGAGCAGCGCGGGCGTCCGCCGGATCGAAGCGCTGACCGGGACCGAGGCTTTGGCATGGCTGCGCGAACAGGAAGCAGCGCTGAGCCGGGTCGCGTCGGAGTTGAAAACCTCGGCCAGTGACGTACCGGAACGGGTGCGTGCATTGTTGGACGAACGTCGCAGCTTGACCAACGAAGTGGCGCAGCTGCGTCGTGAATTGGCGATGTCGGGCGGCGGCGCGGCGGCATCCGAAGCGCGCGAGGTGAACGGCGTTAAATTCGTAGGCCAAGTGCTGAGCGGTATCACGGGCAAAGACCTGCCGGGTCTGGTGGATGAGCATAAGGCCAAGCTCGGCTCGGGCGCGGTATTGTTGATCGCCGACACCGGCGGCAAGGCCGCGGTCGCAGGCGGTGTGACGAAGGATTTGACAGATCGCCTCTCGGCGGTCGACATGGTGAAAGCGGCGGTGGCCGAACTGGGCGGTAAGGGCGGCGGTGGCCGTCCCGACATGGCGCAGGGCGGCGGCGCTTCGGCGGAGAATGCCGAGGCGGCGATTGCCGCGGCTGAGAACATCTTGAAAGGATAAGGCCCATGGGCGCACTTTGGATTGCACATGTTACCGTCACCGATGAGGAGGCGTATAAGAAATACGCCGCCGGCGCCACCGAGGCCATTGCGGCACATGGCGGTAAGTTTATCGCCCGCGGTGGGCGGTTCGTTCAGCTTGAGGGTAAAGAGCGACCGCGCAACGTGGTGGCGCGTTTCCCCGATGTCGAAACAGCCGAAAAATGTTACCATTCCGATGCTTATCAAGCGGCGTTGAGCCATGCGCGCGGAGCCTCCGAGCGTGAACTAATGATCGTCGAAACCGACGAATAATCCTGAAACGCCCCGCCTGAATGACAGGCGGGGCGTCTTGCATTGCCGGGGCGGAACCTTCCAAGGGGAGGGTGGTTGATCCCTCATGAACTTCGACCGACTATCCGCTTTCGCCCAATGGTGCCGCCGCCATGTGGAGGTGACGACATTGGCCTTGATGGGGCTTTCGATCACGGCCGTTTGGACATTGGCCGAACTGACCGAAGAGGTCGTCGAAGGTAGCACCAGCAGCCTTGACCGTGACATCCTGTTGTTCCTGCGCACGCCCGGCGACCTTTCCGATCCCATCGGCCCGTGGTGGGTGGAGGAAATCGGCCGCGATTTGACGGCCCTCGGCGGGGTCGCGGTGCTGGTACTGACGACCGTCGTCGTCTCGCTCTTTTTCCTGTTACAACGGCGGTGGTCGACCGCGCTTTACATCCTTGCCACCGTTGGCGGGGGGATCGTGCTGAGCAGCATCGCCAAGGAGTTTTTCGACCGTCCGCGCCCCGACCTCGTCCCGCATGGCTCGCTCGTGCATACGGCAAGCTTCCCCTCGGGTCATTCGATGATGGCGGCGGTGGCCTATCTTACCCTTGGCGCGATGGTGGCACGGGCGCAGAAACGCTGGGCGCTCAAGGTCTATACGCTGGCGGTTGCCGTCCTGCTCACGCTGCTCGTCGGGATCAGCCGGGTCTATATGGGGGTGCATTGGCCGACGGATGTGGCGGCGGGCTGGCTTGGCGGCGGGGCTTGGGCCATCCTTTGCCTGATTGCGGCGCTGAGTTTGGCGAGGCGTGGGCATATCGATCGCGAGGAAAGCGATACTTAGGGCGGCTGGAACTCTTGAGCGCCGGATATGAAAACGGCAGCGCATCGTAAAATGCGCTGCCGTTTTACTTTGCGTTTACCGTAGCTTAGCTGGCTTTTGCCATCCGCTTGCGCTCATGCGGGTCGAGGTAGCGCTTGCGCAGGCGCACGGCGTTCGGGGTCACTTCGACCAGCTCGTCGTCGTCGATATAGGCAATCGCCTCTTCAAGGCTCAGCGTCATCGGCGGGGTCAGGCGCACTGCGTCATCGGTGCCCGAAGCGCGCACGTTGGTCAGCTTCTTGCCCTTCAGCGGGTTCACTTCCAGATCGTTGTCGCGGCTGTGCTCGCCGATGATCATGCCGGTGTAGACGTCCGCCTGCGCGCCGATCATCATCTTGCCGCGCTCTTCGAGGTTCCACAGCGCGTAGGCGACCGAGGTGCCATTCTCCATCGAGATCAGCACGCCCGCGCGGCGGCCCGGGATCGGACCCTTGTGCGGTGCCCAGCCGTGGAAGACGCGGTTCAACACGCCGGTGCCGCGGGTGTCGGTCAGGAACTCGCCGTGATAGCCGATGAGCCCGCGCGAGGGGACATGGGCGATGATCCGGGTCTTGCCGGCGCCCGCGGGTTTCATCTCGACCAGCTCGCCCTTGCGGGTGCCGGTGATCTTTTCGATCACCGCGCCGGAGTATTCGTCATCCACGTCGATGGTGGCTTCTTCGATTGGCTCATGGCGCACGCCGTCGATCTCTTGGAACAGCACCTGCGGGCGGGAGATCGACAGCTCGAACCCTTCGCGGCGCATGTTCTCGATCAACACGCCCATCTGCAATTCGCCGCGGCCGGCGACTTCGAAAGCCTCGCCGCCCGGTGTGTCGGAGATTTTGATCGCCACGTTGCTCTCCGCTTCTTTCAGCAGACGCTCGCGGATCACGCGGGATTGCACCTTTTTGCCGTCGCGGCCCGCGAGCGGGCTGTCGTTGATGCCAAAGGTCACGGTGATGGTGGGCGGGTCGATCGGCTGCGCCGGGATCGCTTCGTTCACCGAAGGATCGGCCAGCGTATCGGCCACGGTGGCCTTGGCCATGCCCGCGATGGAGACGATGTCCCCCGCTTCGGCCACGTCGATGGCAGTCTGCTCCAGCCCGCGGAAGGCGAGGATTTTGGTGGCGCGGAAGGTCTCGATCTGGGTGCCGTCGCGCGACATCGCTTTGACGGTCTGGCCCGCTTTCAGGGTGCCGGTTTCGACGCGACCGGTCAGGAGGCGGCCTAGAAACGGGTCACCGCCGAGCGTGGTGGCCAGCATGGTGAAGGGCTTGTCGGCGTTTTCGATTTGCTTCGGCGCGGGGACGTGATCAAGGATCAGATCGAACAGTGCAGAGAGGTCTTTGCGCGGCCCGTCAAGTTCGGCATCCGCCCAGCCGGAGCGGCCCGAGGCATACATATGCGGGAATTCAAGCTGTTCGTCGGTGGCGTCGAGGCTGGCGAAAAGGTCGAAACACTCATCCAGCGCGCGGTCAGGCTCGGCATCCGGCTTGTCGACCTTGTTCAGCACGACGATCGGGCGCAGGCCCAGTTTCAGCGCCTTGGAGGTCACGAATTTGGTCTGGGGCATCGGGCCTTCGGCGGCGTCCACCAAAAGCACCACACCATCGACCATCGACAGGATGCGCTCGACCTCGCCGCCGAAGTCGGCGTGGCCCGGCGTGTCGACGATGTTGATGCGGGTGTCGTTCCAGACGACCGAGGTCGGCTTGGCGAAGATGGTGATGCCGCGCTCACGCTCCAGATCGTTGCTGTCCATAGCGCGCTCGGTGGTCGCCTGGTTTTCACGATAGGTGCCGGATTGTTTCAGAAGCTCGTCCACCAGCGTCGTCTTGCCGTGGTCAACGTGGGCGATGATTGCGATGTTGCGCAGGTCCATTAAGTCAGCCTTTGGATAGGGGAGGGACGCGCCAACCTAAAGCTGCGCGTATAATTGCGCCGCCCATACCGCGCCCCGGCCACAATTGCTAGCCCTAATGCCGTGACGCCCCCCTTACTGCGCGAAGCTGTGCCACTGGTGCAGCCTTAGTGGGTGGCGCTGTTCGAAAAGAGGTGGATGACCAGAATGCCGCTGATGATCAGCACAAGTCCCAGAACCGCGGGCAGGTCGAGCCGCTGACCGAAGAGGACGAAGCCGATAATCGCGATCAGCACGATGCCCAGACCGGCCCAAAAGGCATAGACGATCCCAACTGGCATGACCTTCAGCGCCAGCGACATGCAGTAGAAAGAGATCATGTAAAAGACCACCACCGCCACCGAAGGCCAGAGCCGGGTGAATTGATGCGAAGCCTGCACCGCGGTCGTGCCAAGGGTTTCCGCCACCACGGCGATGATGAGCCACAGGTAATGCATCTCGGTCTTCCTCAGAGCGGGAGTTCGGTGGTTTCCTTGATCTCCTCCATCACGAAACTGGCCGAGACATCCGATAGCGGCACCCGGCGGATCAGGTCCTGATAGAGGCGATCATAGCCCGCCATATCCCGAACACGCGCCCGGATCAAATAGTCCAGATCACCGGTCATCCGGTAGACGCCGAGTATCTCGGGCATGGCTTTCGTGGCGCGGGAGAATTTCTCGAGCCAATCGGGGGCATGGGCGTTGGTGCGGACTTGGATAAAGACGCTGAGGCCGAGGCCGAGTTTCGCCGCGTCCAAGAGCGTCACCCGGTTCTTGATCACGCCGGCCTTTTCCAGCGCCCGGATGCGGCGCCAGCAGGCATTGCGCGACAGGTGGACCGCCGCGCCAAGCGCCTCAAGGGATTGGCTGGCGTCGCGTTGCAGTTCGACCAATATTCGGCGGTCTATGTCATCAAGTGTTATCATGGCGGTATTTTGGTGGGAAATATTCTCACGCACAAGCGGTTGTCGGGAGAGTTTTGAGACAACGTCACAAGCAGGCTCGGCTATGGTGGGGAAAGGCAGAGACAGGAGTTTCCCATGATCGCACGCATCTTCCTCGACCATCCCGCCAAGGTGGATGAGACGTTTCTGGAGCATATGGCCTTCGCGCTGAAGTTTTCGGGGCTGCTGTTTGCGGCAGCTGGCGCGGCGCTGGTGCATGCGCTGATCCCGTGCCTTTTCGAGAAGACGGCGAGTGGGATCATCGCGAAGCTTTACGCGCGGACGCACAACCGGGGGCAGTGAGGACCAGCGCGGCTCCAGTTTCGCAATGAGGGCCAGCGCCTGCCCGCGGGTGGGCGATTTTACGTGGCCTCGTGCCACTTTATGGCTCAGCAATGTTGTGCGTTCCGCGAGTTCACGCCCAGCCTAACCAAATCGCCTACCCGGTCGCACCGAAGGTGCGCCCCCTTTATAGCGGCACGCCTCCGGCGTGACGGGCGGGCAGGCGATGGCCCGGCGCCTACGGCTTGATTCCGGGCCGGGTGGCAAGCGTGACCGAAAAATAGAAAAGGGCCGCATCGTGCGGCCCTCTGTCATTCCAAACATCCGACAGGCTCAGCCCGCCAGCGCCTTGTTCAGGTTCTCGTCCACCTTCTCCAAGAACCCCATCGTCGTTAGCCAACCCTGATCCGGCCCCACTAGCAGGGCAAGGTCCTTGGTCATGATGCCTGATTCCACCGTATCCACCACGACCTTCTCCAGCGTCTCGGCGAAGTTGATCAGCGCGGTGTTCTCGTCCAGCTTGCCCCGGTGCTTCAGCCCGCCGGTCCAAGCGTAGATCGAAGCGATGGAGTTGGTCGAGGTCTCCTCGCCCTTCTGGTGCTGGCGGTAATGGCGCGTCACGGTGCCGTGGGCGGCCTCGGCCTCTACGATCTTGCCGTCCGGCGTCATCAGCTGCGAGGTCATCAACCCCAGTGAGCCAAAGCCCTGCGCCACGGTGTCCGACTGCACGTCGCCGTCGTAGTTCTTGCAGGCCCAGACATAGCCGCCCGACCATTTCATCGCCGAGGCGACCATGTCGTCGATCAGGCGGTGCTCGTACCAGATGTTCTTCTTCTTGAAGTCCTCGGCGAATTCCGCGTCGAAAATCTCTTGGAACAGGTCTTTGAAACGCCCGTCATAGGCCTTCAGGATCGTGTTCTTGGTCGAGAGATAGACCGGCCAGCCGCGGTTCAGACCATAGTTGAAGGACGCGCGCGCAAAATCGCGGATCGAATCGTCGAGGTTGTACATCGCCATGGTGACACCGGCGGAGGGCGCGTCAAAAACCTCCTTCTCGATGGTCTCGCCATCCTCGCCGACGAATTTGATCGTCAGCTTGCCCTTGCCGGGGAAGCGGAAGTCGGTGGCGCGGTACTGGTCGCCGAAGGCATGACGGCCAACGACGATCGGCTGCGTCCAGCCCGGCACAAGACGCGGCACGTTGCGGCAGATGATCGGTTCGCGGAAGATCACGCCGCCGAGGATGTTACGGATGGTGCCGTTGGGGCTGCGGTACATGCGCTTGAGGCCGAACTCCTCGACCCGCGCCTCGTCAGGCGTGATGGTGGCGCATTTCACGCCGACGCCATGTTCGCGGATCGCATGGGCCGCGTCGACGGTGATCTGGTCGTCAGTCTCGTCCCGTACTTCGATGCCGAGGTCGTAATACTTTAGGTCAACGTCAAGATAGGGCGTGATTAGCTTCTTTTTAATGAAATCCCAGATGATCCGGGTCATCTCATCGCCGTCGAGTTCGACGATGGGGTTTTCTACCTTGATCTTCGACATGACGAATTCCTCTGTTTCAGGGTGCGTTTGGCCGTGCTTTAGCCTATTCGGGGCCAAAGAGAAAGATCGTATACAATGGTATGCCGAAGGCTGCGGTTAGGCGCCGACCCCGGCGAAAAAGCTGCTGATGCGGGCGCGGGCATAGGACCAAAGGGCAGGGGCGCCGATGGCGATCTTGCGGCCCACCTTTTCTTCGATTTGCGCTTCCGAGACGTTATAGTCAGTCCAACTGCCGCCGCCGGAGGCGAGGTTCTGCATCGGCGGCTGGAACCGGTCGAGCGATTTGGCAAAGCGAGCTGTAGGGCTTTCGGCGGCCTCGAACTCTTCCCAGATGCTGCGCAGATCGTCCCGCAGATCGTCCGGCAATAGGCCAAAGATGCGGTTGGCGGCGATTTGTTCCTGCGCTTCCATCTCGGCGGCGTCGTAATCGCCAAAGATTGGATTGTCGCCCGCGTCAATCTCGACAAGGTCGTGCAGGATCAGCATCTTGATGACGCGGTTGATGTCGACCTCAGGCCCGGCTTGATCGGCGAGCACCAACGCATAGAGCGTCAGATGCCACGAATGTTCGGCAGAGTTTTCCGCACGGCTGGCATCGCATAGGGTGGTGCCGCGCAGCACGGTTTTCAGCTTGTCGGCCTCGTTCAGAAAGGCAATCTGCTTGTCCAGCCGCTCTGTCATGCGCCGCCCTTACCGCGATGGTCGCGCAGCTTGCGCGCCAGAAAGGCGCGGGCCTTGTCATTGGCCATCCGGGTGCGAACGGCGGTGAGGAAGGCTTCTTCCAGCGTTTGCGACGAGGCGCCCAGCACCTCGCCGACTTCCATGAACAAGCGGTCTTCGCCTGTCTCGGCCTGTACGGCGAGACATTCCTCGGCCAATTTATTGGCCAGTTGGGTGACGACCGCGTCCGCCATCAGCGTGTGGATTCCGTCAGGCGGCGTTTGACATAGTCGCTGGTCGAGGTGATCAGCGTGTCCATATGCGGCTCTTCAAAGAAGTGCCCGGCGCCTTCGATCTCCTGATGGGTGATCGTGATGCCCTTTTGCTCGTGCAGCTTGCTGACGAGGTTCGTGGTATCCGCGGGCGGCGCCACGCGGTCGGCGGTGCCGTTGATCACCAGACCCGAGGCCGGGCAGGGTGCAAGGAAGGAAAAGTCGTACATATTCGCAGGCGGAGAGACCGAGATGAAGCCCGTGATCTCAGGCCGGCGCATCAGCAGTTGCATCCCGATCCATGCGCCAAAGGAGAAACCCGCAACCCAGCAGTGCTTGGAGTTGTTGTTCATCGATTGCAGGTAATCGAGCGCCGAGGCCGCATCGGACAATTCGCCAATGCCCTGATCGTATTCGCCCTGGCTGCGGCCCACGCCACGGAAGTTGAAGCGCAACACGGTGAAACCCATGTTGTAGAACGCATAGTGCAGGTTATAGACGACCTTGTGATTCATCGTCCCGCCGAACTGCGGATGCGGATGCAGCACGATGGCAATCGGGGCGTCACGTTCTTTTTGGGGGTGGTAGCGGCCTTCAAGGCGGCCTTCGGGTCCGGGAAAAATAACCTCGGGCATGGGTATCCCTGTCTAGGGGTTCAAAGATCGCTGCGAATAGTTGACGAATTCGCTAGGCCACCTTAGAACGGTTCTAATCTGGTTCCGCGCAGTGTCGCGTGGATCAGTCTTTGGACTTAGGCATTTAAGCCGCCCACGTCAATCAAATGGCGCGGCGGGTGAGGGTGAGACGATGAAGCTATCTACCAAAGGGCGCTACGCGATGGTCGCTTTGGCCGATATTGCCCTGCAACCCGAGGGCACCTTGGTGTCTCTGGGCGACATTGCCGAGCGGCAGTCGGTCTCTTTGCCCTATCTGGAGCAGTTGTTCGTCAAGCTGCGCCGGGCCGAATTGGTGACCTCTGTCCGGGGGCCGGGCGGCGGGTATCGTTTGGCGCGTCCGGCGGCGGATATTCGTGTGGTCGATGTGCTCGCGGCGGTGGATGAGACGGTGGATGCGATGCACAAGGGGGCGGGCGCCTCGGGCGGTCTGTCGGGCAGCCGGGCGCAATCGCTGACCAACCGGCTGTGGCAGGGGCTGAGCGCGCATGTCTATGTATTCCTGCACCAGACGCGCCTTTCGGATGTGGTTGAGAATGAGCTGGCCCCCTGTCCGGCGGTGCCGACCCTCTTTGCCGTGGTGGATGAGTCGTGAGGGTGGTTTTGGGCAGCGGGCGCGCCTTGGCGGCTGTGGTCTGCGCGGGTGGTGATGTGGAATTTCGGGGGCGCTGCCCCCGGACCCCCGCGGTATTTGGAAAAGGATGAAGGATGCGGGTCTATCTTGACCATAACGCGACCACGCCGCTGCGGGCGGAGGCGCGCGCGGCGATGATTGCGGCGATGGACCTGCCCGGCAACCCGTCCTCGGTCCATGCCGAGGGGCGTGCGGCCAAGGCCGTGGTCGAGCGGGCGCGGGCGCAGGTGGCGGGGCTTGTGGGCTGTGATCCGGTCGATGTGATTTTTACCTCCGGGGCGACCGAGGCGGCGGCGCTTGCGGCTGCGATGGGGGCGCGTGTGGTGACCTCAGCGGTGGAACATGACGCGGTTCTGTCTTGGGGGCAGGCGGCGCGTTTGGGCGTCGACGCACAGGGTGTTTGGGACGGCGACCTGACCGCCGCGGCGGGGGGCGATGTGGTGGCCCTACAGGCCGCGAACAGCGAGACGGGTGTGTTGCAGCAGACCATGCCTTTGGCCCAGCAGTGTTGGGCGATGGAGAGCTCGCCCTATGTGTTGGTCGATGCGGTGCAGGCGCTTGGCAAGACCCGGTTCAAGATGGCCACCTCGGGCGCGGATTTCATCCTTGTCTCGGCGCATAAGCTGGGCGGGCCCAAGGGGATCGGTGCACTGATCGTCAAACGCGGCATTGATCTGGCAGAACATGCGCTGCTGCGCGGCGGCGGGCAGGAGATGGGCCGCCGTTCGGGGACCGAGAATATCCCGGCCATCGCAGGATTCGGCGCGGCGGCTGAGGCGGCGGCGGCGGATCTGAGCGCGGGGCGTTGGGAAGAGGTGGCAGAACAGCGCGATTTGCTGGAAGCGACCCTTGCGGATGCCGCAAGTCTGACTACTTTTGTAGGGAAAGGCGCTCAGCGCCTGCCCAACACTTCTTGTATCATCACGCCCGGCTGGAAGGGCGAGACCCAAGTGATGCAGATGGACCTTGCGGGCTTTGCCATTTCGGCGGGGTCGGCCTGTTCCAGCGGCAAGGTGCGTGCCAGTGCCGTATTGCGCGCCATGGGCTTTGATGAAACACAGGCCGCCAGCGCGATCCGGGTGTCGCTGGGCCTCGACACCACCCGGGAAGATATCCTGCGGTTCGCCACAAGCTGGACCGCGAAACTGAAAAAGCACGAAACGCGGGCCGCCTGAGCGCCGCCACGGAAAGGAACTGAAACCTTGGAAAATATGACCCTGAAAGAGAATGATGGCGTCAAGGAAGGCGTTGACCAGGAAACCGTGGATGCCGTGCGCGAAGTCGGCGGCAAGTATAAATACGGCTGGTCCACCGACATTGAGATGGAATACGCTCCCAAAGGGCTGACGCCGGAGATCGTGAAGCTGATCTCGGAAAAGAACGGCGAGCCTGAGTGGATGACCGAATGGCGGCTTGAGGCTTACAACCGTTGGCTTAGCAAGGAAGAGCCGGATTGGGCGATGGTGGATTATCCTGAGATCGACTTTCAGGAGCAGTATTATTACGCTCGCCCCAAAAGCATGGCCGAGAAACCCAAATCGCTCGACGAGGTCGATCCGAAGCTGCTGGCGACCTATGAGAAGCTCGGCATCCCGCTGAAGGAGCAAATGATCCTTGCCGGTGTCGAAGGCGCCGAGGATGCGCCTGCCGAAGGCCGCAAGGTGGCGGTGGACGCGGTGTTCGATTCCGTCTCCGTCGGCACCACCTTTCAAGAAGAGCTGAAGAAGGCCGGCGTGATCTTCTGCTCGATCTCCGAGGCGATCCGCGAATACCCTGATCTGGTGAAAAAGTACCTCGGCTCGGTCGTGCCAGTGTCGGACAACTTCTACGCGACACTGAACTCCGCGGTCTTCTCTGACGGGTCCTTCGTCTATGTCCCGCCGGGCGTGCGCTGCCCGATGGAGCTGTCGACCTATTTCCGCATCAACGCCGAGAACACTGGCCAGTTCGAGCGCACGCTGATCATCGCCGACAAGGGCTCCTACGTCAGCTACCTCGAAGGCTGCACCGCGCCGCAGCGCGACGAGAGCCAGCTGCACGCCGCCGTGGTCGAGATCATCGTCGAGGAAGACGCGGAAGTGAAATACTCCACCGTCCAGAACTGGTACCCCGGTGACGAGGACGGCAAGGGCGGTATCTACAACTTCGTGACCAAGCGCGCCGATTGCCGCGGCGACCGCGCGAAGGTGATGTGGACGCAGGTCGAAACCGGCTCCGCCGTGACCTGGAAATACCCCTCCTGCATCCTGCGCGGCGACGACAGCCAAGGCGAGTTCTACTCCATCGCCATCGCCAACAACATGCAGCAGGCCGATACCGGCACCAAGATGGTGCACCTCGGCAAGCGCACCAAGTCGCGCATCGTGTCCAAGGGCATCTCGGCCGGCAAGGCGCAGAACACCTATCGTGGTCTCGTCTCGATGCACCCCAAGGCCAAGGAATCGCGCAATTATACCCAGTGCGACAGCCTGTTGATCGGTTCGGAATGCGGGGCGCATACGGTGCCGTATATTGAGGTGAAGAACAACTCGAGCCGCGTTGAGCACGAGGCGACCACCTCCAAGGTGGACGACGACCAGATGTTCTATTGCCGCTCGCGCGGCATGGACGAGGAAGAGGCCGTGGCGCTGGTGGTGAACGGCTTCTGCAAGGACGTGCTGCAGGCGCTGCCGATGGAGTTCGCCATGGAAGCGCAGGCGCTGGTGGCAATCTCGCTGGAAGGTTCCGTCGGCTAATGAGCCTTGATGCGGCGCATACTCCCCTCCGCCTGCATTGGTGGAAGGCGCAGCCGAATTTCGGCGATGCGCTGAGCCCGCTGGTCCTGAGCCATGTCTCGGGGCGGCGGGTGGAGCATGCGTCGGTGGATGAGGCGGATGTCTTTGGTCTCGGCTCGCTCTTGCAGATCGTGCGGCGGAAGTACGACACGCCGCGTGCGGGAGCCAAGCCGGTGATCTGGGGCAGCGGGTTGCTGCGCCCCGCCGGGGGCCGCGCGTTCTTGAAGAACATCGAGATTGCCCTGCTGCGGGGGCCGGTGACGGCGGCGCTTCTGGGCATCGAAACAAATGCTTTTGGCGATCCGGGGCTTTTGGTAAACGAGGTTCTGCCCGGCGAGGGATCACTCGGCGACAAGATCGGCATCGTGCCGCATCACACGCTGGCGGACGATCCTGACCTGCTGGAGCTCGTGGCCTCCGACAGCGCCTATGTGCTGATCGACCCGCGCGATCCGGTGGAGCAGGTCTGTGCCGGCATCGCCGCCTGTGCCCATGTCTTTGCCTCGTCGCTGCACGGGTTGATCACGGCGGATGCTTACGGCGTGGCCAACACTTGGGTGACGCCCGAGGGGCAGGGGCGGTTGAAGTTTCACGACTACGCCGCCTCCGTGGGGCGCGACATGCGCGCGCCGATTGCCTTGGCCGATATTCCGGCGGCACCCAAACCAGACGCGCCGCTGACCTACCAAGACGGCATCACTGCCTGCCGCGCCGCGCTGAAAGACAGCTTTCCCGCCGCACTCTGCGCCCGTCAGGGGGCGGCATGAACTTTAACACGCAGGGGCAAGCCCCTGAAACAAAACTGAAATAGCATGAATTGCGGCGCAAGGCGCGCCAGAAGGAGACCGAAATGCTGAGCATCAAGAACCTGCAGGTGAAACTGGAAGAAGAGGACAAGCAGATCCTCAAGGGCGTCGATCTGGAAGTCGAGGCCGGCAAGGTCCACGCCATCATGGGGCCGAACGGCTCGGGCAAGTCCACGCTGAGCTACGTGCTCTCGGGCAAGGACGGCTACGAGGTCACCGAAGGCTCCGCCACGCTCGAAGGCGAAGACATCCTCGAACTGGAACCCGAAGAGCGCGCCGCGGCGGGCCTCTTCCTTGCCTTCCAGTACCCGGTGGAAATCCCCGGCGTTGGCAACATGACCTTCCTGCGCACCGCCGTGAACGCACAGCGCAAGGCGCGGGGCGAAGAGGAAATCTCGGCCGCCGACTTCCTCAAGGAAATCCGCGCCAAGGCGAAGGACCTGAAGATCGACGCCGAGATGCTGAAGCGTCCCGTGAACATGGGCTTCTCCGGCGGTGAGAAAAAGCGCAACGAAATCCTGCAGATGGCCATGCTCGAGCCCAAGATGTGCATCCTCGACGAGACCGACTCGGGCCTCGACGTTGACGCGATGAAACTGGTGGCCGAAGGCGTGAACGCCCTGCGCACCGAGGGCCGTGGTTTCCTCGTCATCACGCACTACCAGCGTCTTCTGGACCACATCAAACCCGACGTCGTGCACATCATGCATGATGGCCGCATCATCAAGACCGGTGGGCCTGAGCTCGCGCTCGAAGTCGAGAACAACGGTTACGCAGACATCCTCGCCGAGGTGGCATAATGGCCGAAGCACAACTGAAAGAAACCCCGACCGAGGCGATGATCGCAGCGCTCGACATGCCGCAGGGTGGCTGGAGCCATGCGGCGCGCGAAGATGCGCTGGCGCGGGTGCGCGCCATGGGCCTGCCGCAGCGCAGGGATGAATACTGGAAGTTCACGCGCCCCGACACGCTGACCCAGGCCGGGGCGCAGCCCGCTGCGATCTTCGATCACGGTGACGCGCCGCTGTTCGACGGCACCGAGCGCCTGCGCATCGTCTTCGCCGATGGCGTGTTCGATGCCGAAGCCTCGGATGACCTCACGCTCGAAGGCGTCAGCATCGAACGGCTGGCCGCTGCAGACAGCGATCTGCATTGGGCGCGTGACCTCTACGGGACGCTGGAAAAGAACGGTCAGGCCCCGGTGCAGCGCCCGCTCGCGGCCCTGAACACCGCCTTTGCAACGGATGGCGTTTTGATCCATGTCACCGGCACGCCGAGCAAGCTAATCAATCTAGTTTATCATCACAAATCAGAGACTTCTGATGCGATGTTGCACCATGTTGTGAAGCTCGACAAAGGTGCCGAAGTCACGCTTTTGGAGAACGGCCCCGCCGCGGCGCGCTTCAACACCGTGATGGAGGTTGAGGTGGCCGACACTGCGCGCTTCCACCATGTGCGCGCACAGGGTCGGGACCATGAGCGCCGGGCGGCAACCCATGTCTTCACCCGTTTGGGCACCGGGTCGCTGTTCAAGAGCTTCACCGTCACCGTGAACGGCGCGCTGACGCGCAACGAATGCGTGATCGAACTCACTGGCGACGATGCCTCGGCTCATGTCGCGGGCGCCTGCGTCGGCGATGGTGATTTCCACCATGACGACACGGTCTTCATCACCCATGATGCCGAGAACTGCGAAAGCCGTCAGGTGTTCAAAAAGGTGCTGCGCAACGGTGCCACCGGCGTGTTCCAGGGCAAGATCCTCGTCAAGGAAGGCGCGCAGAAGACCGATGGCTACCAGATCAGCCAGTCGCTGCTGCTGGACGGCGACAGCCAGTTCCTCGCCAAGCCCGAGCTTGAAATCTACGCCGACGATGTGGCCTGTTCGCATGGCTCGACCTCCGGCGCGATCGACGAGGAGGCCCTGTTTTACCTCCGCGCCCGCGGGGTGTCCCATGCCGAGGCGACCGACCTGCTGACGCTCGCCTTCCTCGCCGAAGCAGTGGAGGAGATCGAGGCCGAGGAACTGCGCGAAGAAATCACCGGGCGCCTCAGCTCGTGGTTGGAGCGTCGTAGCGCCTGATGGCTGTTACCAGCGATATCGTTGCGACCTACCGCGGCCCCGGCAATGTGATGTCGGGGCTGCTTGCACAGGGCCGCAACGAGGTGCGCGTGCTGATGTTCGCGCTGATGGCGGGGCTGCTGATCTTCGTGGCCCTGTCGCCGTATCAAGCCCGCGCCGCGCATCTCGATCCGGACGGGCCGCTCGCGGTGCGCCAGTATTGGAGCGCGTTTTTCTGGATCTTCGTGATGCCCTTGCTGCTCTATGGCTTGGCCGCGATGGTCTGGGGGATTAGCCGTGTCGCGGGGCAACGGCTCAGCGGTTATGCGGTGCGGCTGACCTTGGTTTGGTCGCTCCTTGCCTCTGCGCCAATCCTTCTGTTGCTGGGCCTCGCGCTTGGGTTCATCGGGCCGGGCCTACAGGCGCAGATCGTCGGGGTGATCTGGTTGGCCGTGTTCTTTTGGTTCTGGATCGCGGGCCTTGTCGCCGCGCAGCGGGGCTGAGATGAGCGGCGCCTTGATCCAGCTTGCGCAGACCACCCTGCGCAGCCCCCGTGCGGCAGCGCGCCAGATTGCGGAGCTGCCCTTGGGCAATGATGTCATCTGGACGTCGCTTGCTTTGGTGGCCGCGCTGAACGCGCTCGTCATCTCGGCCACCTTCGTGATCGCGCCGCCCGCCATGGCGCTGCCGAGCTATTTCCAATCGCCGCTGGTGCTCTTCGCGCTGCTGGCCGGGTTGATGGTGCTCTATGTGCATGCGCTGACGTGGGTTGGCCGGGCACTGGGCGGGCAGGGCGCGGTGATGCCGCTTCTGGCTGCCGTCGTATGGCTTCAGGCGCTTCGCCTCTGCGCGCAGCTTGGCATCTTGCTGCTGACCTTGGCGCTGCCGCCGTTGGCGCTGCTGGCCTCTTTCGTCGTTACCTTCTGGGGTCTTTGGATCCTGCTGAATTTCGTGACCGAACTCTTGCATCTGCCGGGGCTGTTCCACGCCGCCGCAGCGCTCGCGGGCGCCGCGCTTGGGGTCTTGCTGGGGTTGGGCCTTCTGCTGTCTTTGATCGGGCTGACCGCCCAGGGAGTTTAAGTCATGTTCGACGTTGAAGCCGTCCGGGCGCAGTTTCCGATCCTTGGCCGCGAGGTGAACGGCAAGCCGCTGGTCTACCTCGACAATGGCGCTTCGGCCCAGAAGCCGCAGGTGGTGATCGACGCGATCACCCAAGCTTATGAGAGTGAATACTCCAACGTTCACAGGGGCTTGCACTATCTTTCTAACCTTGCGACCGACAAATACGAAAGCGTGCGCGGCACCGTGGCGCGCTTCCTCAACGCCGGGTCGGAAGATGAGATCGTGCTCAACACCGGGGCGACCATGGGGATCAACACCGTGGCCTATGGCTGGGCCATGCCGCGCATGCAGGTGGGCGATGAGATCGTCCTTTCGGTGATGGAGCATCACGCCAATATCGTGCCGTGGCATTTCCTGCGCGAACGGCAGGGCGTGGTGCTGAAATGGGTCGATGTGGACGCCACCGGCGCGCTTGACCCACAGGCGGTGATCGACGCCATCGGGCCGAAGACCAAGCTGGTTGCAATATCGCACCTTTCCAACGTCTTGGGCACGAAAGTTGATGTGAAAACCATCGCTGAAGCCGCCCATGAGAAGGGCGTTCCGGTCTTGGTCGATGGCTCGCAGGCGGCGGTGCATATGCCGGTCGATGTGCAGGACCTCGACTGTGATTTCTATGCCGTCACGGGGCATAAACTCTATGGCCCCTCCGGTTCGGGCGCGATCTATATCAAGTCCGAGCGCATGGCCGAAATGCGCCCCTTCATCGGCGGCGGTGACATGATCCGCGAAGTCAGCAAGGACGCGGTGAGCTACAACGACCCGCCTATGATGTTCGAAGCCGGGACCCCCGGGATCGTCGGCACCATTGGCTTGGGCGTGGCGCTGGAGTTCATGATGGATCTGGGGATGGAAAATATCGCCGCCCATGAGGACGATCTGCGCGACTACGCGGTCTCGCGGCTCGGCGGTTTGAATTGGCTCAACCTGCAAGGCACGACGCCGGACAAAGCGGCGATCTTTAGCTTCACACTGGACGGCGCCGCCCATGCGCATGACATCTCGACCGTGCTCGACAAGAAAGGCGTGGCCGTGAGGGCCGGGCATCATTGCGCGGCGCCTTTGATGACGCATCTCGGCGTTTCGGCGACCTGCCGCGCGTCCTTTGGCATGTATAACACCCGGGCCGAGGTCGACACATTGGTCGACGCCCTCGAATTGGCGCATGATCTTTTCGCCTAAGGTGAATTTCGCCGCCCTTGCCCCCGGATTTCCCATTGCAGGGGCGGCGCGCTCTGGCTATACCGCCCCTCAGTGGACCCTTAGCTCAGCTGGATAGAGCGCTGCCCTCCGAAGGCAGAGGCCAGAGGTTCGAATCCTCTAGGGTCCGCCATTTTTCCCATATGAATGTCGTTTGTCGCGTTGGGGGCTGTGCCTTTGCTTGCGGGGGGGGGGGGTGCCGTAGGCCCGCCAAGCGTTTGGATTATACTCCGTATCTAAAAACTCTCTCCGCCTCCGTCCCGGTTTATATAGCCCGGCAAGCTGATACCTTCTGCCCAACAGTAATATCCCTGCGGAAGGACAGACAAAATGAAAGCTATCGGCTATAACACCACCGGCCCGGCAGAGGTTTTGGAGATGCTCGAAATTGAGCGTCCCGCCCCCGGACCGCGTGACCTTTTGGTGGAGGTGAAGGGCATCTCGGTCAATCCGGTGGATGTGAAGCTGCGCGCGCTTTCGGGGCCTGAGGGTGGTCCAAAGGTCTTGGGCTTTGATGCCGCGGGCGTGGTCGTGGAACTGGGCGCAGAGGTTAGCGATTTTGCGTTGGGGGATGAGGCGTTCTATGCCGGGGACGTGACCCGCGCGGGGACCAATGCCGCCTTCCACACGGTCGATTCCCGCATCGTCGGACGAAAGCCTGAAACCCTCGATTTCGTTGAGGCCGCCGGTCTGCCGCTGACCGCAATCACGGCTTGGGAGATGCTGTTCGACTCCTTCCGGCTGGCCGAGGGCTCAGGCGAAGGGGAGGCGATTTTGGTCATCGGCGGGGCCGGGGGCGTGGGGTCGATCCTCATTCAACTGGCCAAGGCCCTGACCGGTCTGACCGTGATCGTGACCGCCTCGCGGCCAGAGACCCAAGATTGGGTGCGCAAGATGGGCGCGGATCATGCGGTGGATCACCGGGGCGATCTGGTGGTGCAGCTTGCCGAGCTCGACCTCACGCCAAGCTATGTCGCTGCGCTGACGGCCACCGATACGCATTGGCCCGCCATCATCGAAGCCATTGCGCCGCGCGGGCAGATCGCGCTGATCGACGACCCTGAGACGCTGGATATGAAAGCGGCGAAACCGAAAGCCCTAAGCGTGCATTGGGAGTTCATGTTCACACGCTCGATGTTCCAGACCAAGGACATGACTGCGCAGCGCGACCTGTTGAACCGGGTGTCGCAGATGATCGACGCAGGCATTTTACGCTCCACCGTGACGGAACATGCGGGCGTGATAAATGTGGAAAACCTTCGCGCGGCCCATGAGCGTCAGGAAAGCGGGCGGGTGATCGGCAAGCAGGCTCTGAGCGGTTGGTGATCGCGCAGAGCCACTCCCATCCCCGCGCAGAGACCCAGTAAGGAGAGACAGATGACCAAGACGATCCTCATCACCGGCGCGACCGACGGTATCGGTCTGTTGACCGCCAAGAAGCTTAGCGCGCAGGGGCATAGCGTTTTGTTGCACGGGCGCAGTGCCGAGAAACTCAGCGCCGCCGCGGCGGAGGTGGGCGGCAATCCCCAGACCTACCGCGCGGACCTGTCGCGGCTGGAAGAGGTCGTGACGCTGGCAGAGGCGCTGCGCATCGATCACAGCCAGATCGACGTGGTGATCAACAATGCCGGTGTCCTGAAACTGCCCGAGCCGCGCACCGACGCCGGGTTGGACGCGCGTTTCGTGGTCAACACGCTGGCGCCCTATCTGCTGGTTCAGCTGTTGCTGCCGGTGCTTCCCAAAGCGGGCAGGGTGGTGAACCTCTCCTCCGCCGCGCAGGCGCCGGTGGAGGTCGCCGCGCTTAGGGGCGAGGTGACGCTTGACGATATGGCGGCCTATGCGCAGAGCAAATTGGCGATCACGATCTGGACCCGAGAGATGGCCCGCGCGCACCAAGACGGGCCGCTCTTTATCGCGGTGAACCCCGGCTCTCTCTTGGCGTCGAAGATGGTGAAGGAAGGCTTTGGCGTCGCCGGGAACGACCTGAGCATCGGGGCCGACATCCTTGCCCGAGCAGCCCTTTCGGATGAGTTTGCAGGGGCCTCCGGCGCCTATTTCGACAATGATATGGGCGGGTTCAATGAGCCGCATAGCGCGGTAAAAGATCCCGATCATGTAGCCGCCGTCATGGCTGCGATCCAAGAATTGGTGAGTGGAAACCGGCCGGAGTAGCGCCGGAAAGCGTCGTTTCAGACTTCCACCTGCCCGTATAGAAAAGAGCCCCGCCGAGCGATGCTGGCGGGGCTTTTCGATCTTGTCAGGCGGTCTTAGCGGCGGCGGCGTCCACCTGAACGGCCCGCGCGGCCGCGGCCCTCTTGACCCGCTTTGGGCGCGCTTTTGTTGAACTCGATCCAAGCGCTGCCGTGAGGGTCACGGTCAAAGAGGAAGTTGGCGGCGCGAATGGCCTCCATCTCCTTGCCCGGGCGGGGTTTGGTCGAGCCTAGGTTGAAGAGCGTCGCAAAGGTCTCATCATCCATGTCTTCGGGCAGGATGATCCCCGCGGCGGTAATCTCGGCCCGCTTTTCGGCGATTTTGGTGGCGTTCAGTGGCACAGCCACCGGGTTCATGATCGCACTCGTCATGCCCGCACCCATCGCCATGGGGAGGAAGGCATTGTTGATGCCGTGGCGGTTGGGCAGCCCGAAGGAGATGTTAGAGGCGCCACAGGTGGTGTTCACGCCCAACTCCTCGCGCAAACGGCGAACAAGGGTAAAGACCTGATGGCCCGCCGTCGCCATGGCGCCAATCGGCATGACCAGCGGGTCGACGACGATGTCATGGGCGGGAATGCCGAAATCGGCGGCGCGTTCGACGATCTTTTTCGCCACGGCAAAGCGGACATCCGGGTCCTCGGAGATCCCTGTGTCGTCATTGGAGATCGCCACGACGGGCACGTTGTATTTCTTGACCAGCGGCAGCACGACTTCAAGCCGCTCTTCCTCTCCGGTGACGGAGTTCAGCAGCGGGCGGCCTTCGCAGGCCTCAAGCCCCGCCTCAAGCGCGCCGGGGACCGAACTGTCGATGCAGATCGGCACGTCGACGGCATTTTGCACGACCTTGATCAGCTCCGGCATCAGCATCGGCTCGACAAAGTTGTTGTCGGCATAGCGCGGGTCTTCGGCCATTTTGTTGGAGAAGACCGCGCCCGAGTTCACGTCGAGCACCGTGGCGCCTGCGGCGACCTGCGCGATGGCATCCGCCTCGACCCGCGAAAAATCGCCTTGCTCCAGCTCTTGGCTGAGGATCTTGCGGCCCGTGGGGTTGATCCGCTCTCCGATCACGCAAAACGGCTCGTCAAAGCCGATGACGGCGGTCTTGGTCTTGGATTCGATGACGGTTCTGGTCATGTAACTTCCTTCAGGCTGCGTCGGCGGGCACCCCAGAGGCGCCGCCATTCTCTTGAACCCATGTGGCGCTGGTCTTGATCCCGCCCAGCGGGAAAAGATGCACATGGGTGATGTTGAAATCCGGGTGGGCCGCTTTGTGGGCGGCCAAGTCGCTGATCACATCTGTCGGCTCATAGGGCAACAGCAGCTTGGTGACATCCATCGCCCGCTTTTGCAGCACCTTGAGCGAGGGGCCAACACCGCAGGCGATGGCGAATTTGATCAGCGTTTGCAGTTTGGCGGGGCCGGCGATGCCGATGTGGATCGGCAGGGTGATACCAGCGGCCTTCAGACTGTCGGCCCATTCGATGATCGGCTGCGCGTCAAAGGCGAATTGCGTGGCAATGGCCATTTCGGCGTCGGTGCGGGTCTGGAAATCATTCTTCCATTTCAGCGCCGCATCGACGTTGAGGCGGCCCCCGTCAGCGTCGATATCGCGGTTGCCCTCGGGGTGGCCGGCGACATGCAGGCGGGTAAAGCCTGCCTTGTCGAACAGCCCCGTTTCCATCAACTGCATCGAGTCGCTGAAATCCCCCGCCGGGGTGGTGACACCGCCCGCCAGGAGCAGCGCTTGGCGCACATCGGCCTCGCCCTGATAACGGGCGATCCAATCGGCCAGCGTGGCGCGGTCTTTGATGATGCGGGCCGGGAAATGCGGCATGACCTTGAACCCATCCGCGTTCAACCGCGCGGCGGTGGCGACCATATCCTCGATCGGGGTGCCGTCGATATGGGCGATATAGACACGGGTGCCCTCTGGCAGCAGGGCGCGGAAATCCTCAACCTTTTCGGCGGTGCGGGGCATCACCTCGATCGAATAATCTTTCAACAGCGCCTCGACTTCGGCCACCGGCGCCTGCGGGGCCGGTGTTTCCTTTTTGCGGAAGTTCAACAGTGCCATGAGCGTGTCCTTGATCATAGGGCTGGCAGGCTATGCCCAGCCGTCGTTGTCAATCAGTTGCTTAATCCGGTCGCGGTCGTATTCCGCGTCGATGCGGGCGGCTTCGGCATCGGCGATGCTGTCGGGATCACCCTCGACCTCAAAAGGCTCTGCCTTGCGCCATTCCGCGAGATAGGCATCGGTATTGGCGGCCCCCACCTTCATCGCCGCGCGGTCGATCGCCTGTTCAAAGCGTTCGGGCAGGGGGCGTTTTGACCCGCGACGGCCCTTGCCGACGATCACCTGAGCGGGAATGTCGCGCCAGTAAACGATGGTGACTGCGGGCATGGGACGATTCCTCCGGTTTAAACCTGTCTAACGAGCGTCGCGGTCAGGACAGGGACGTTTTTCGACAAAACACGACCCATCCGCGACTTGGGAGAGGTGATAGCGCATTGACCCTGCCATCACGAGGGGGCGGCGCCCCCATTATTCTCAAGATGATTGTGAGGTGGCCCTGATGGCGGGGCGAGGGCGCCCCGCGGACGCCGCGGAAATTGGCCCAAGGCACTGCGACCACTTGCACCGGCTGGGCGCAGGGAATACCTTGGGGGCAACTCGATATGAAAGGCGCGTAACCATGGCGCCACAGCGTCCCAAAGGTGCGGGTGCGCTCGACAAAGACATTCCGGCTCTGAGCCCCGCGCCAGTTCCGCCCAGATCTAATGAGCTATATGCGGCCCTAGATCTGGGTACAAATAGCTGCCGCATGTTGATCGCACAGCCTCGGGGCAGCGGTTTCCATGTGGTGGACAGTTTTTCGAAATCGGTGCAATTGGGTGCCGGTTTGGAAAAGACCGGGCGGCTTTCGCGCGGATCAATGGCGCGCACCATTCAGGCATTGCGCATCTGTCAGCAAAAGTTGCGGCGCAACAAGGTGCAGAACATGCGTCTTGTCGCGACCGAAGCCTGCCGCCGCGCGCAGAACGGGGCGGAGTTCATGCGCCGTATCCAGCGCGAGACCGGTCTCAAGCTCGACATTATCCGCCCCGAAGAAGAAGCCCAGCTTGCCGTGATCTCCTGCGCGCCGCTGGTCAGCCGCAAGACGGAAAACCTGCTGGTGGTGGACATCGGCGGCGGCTCGACCGAGTTGGTCTGGATCGACATTTCCAAAGTGCCGCGGGCCGACCGCGCACGCTCGATCATGCGGCTTCAGGGCGGGTTCTATCAGGCGAAATCCGATGTCCCCGCCGCCCGGGTGGTGGATTGGATCAGCGTGCCTTTGGGGGTGGCCACCCTGCGCGATCAATTTTCGGATGTCGAAGACGATGCCGCGCGCTTTGCGCTGATGAGTTGGTTTTTCGAAGAGAACCTCACCGATTTTACGCCCTATCAGACGATCCAGTCGCAAAAGCGGTTCCAGATCGTCGGCACCTCGGGCACCGTGACCACCGTGGCGGCAAGCCACCTGAACCTGAAGCGCTATGACCGGACAAAGGTCGATGGCCTCAGCATGACCAGCGCCCAGATCGACAAGGTGATTCATTCCTATATCGCCATGGGGCCGGGCGGGCGGCGCGCCGATCCGCGCATCGGGCAAGACCGGGCGGCGCTGATCATGTCGGGGGCGGCGATCTTGCAAGCCTTGATGCGCTGCTGGCCGACCGACAGGCTGTCAGTTGCGGATCGCGGTCTACGCGAAGGCCTGCTATATGCACAGATGAGCGCCGATGGCGTATTAGAAGAAGGGGTCTTTTAATGGCCAAGACACCGGACGGAAAGAACACCTCGGGGCGCGGTCAGCGTGATCTCAAGGTCAAGGTGAAATCCGCACGCGGGCGCAAGCTTAGCTCGACCCGCTGGCTGCAGCGGCAGTTGAACGATCCTTATGTCAAGCGCGCGCAGGCCGAAGGCTATCGCGGGCGGGCGGCTTATAAGATCATGGAATTGGACGATAAATATCGGTTCCTCGTCCCCGGCGCGCGGGTGGTGGACCTTGGCGCCGCGCCGGGCGGTTGGTGTCAGGTCGCCGTCAAGCGCTGCAACGTATTGGGCGAAAAGAAGGGCAAGGCGCAGGGCACCATTCTGGGCGTTGACCTACAAGAGATGGAGCCGATTGCGGGCTGCGAGTTGCACCAGCTCGACTTCATGGAGGATGAAGCCGACCTCAAGGTCAAGGAATGGCTCGGCGGCAAGGCAGATGTGGTGATGTCGGACATGGCCGCGGCCTCATCCGGGCATAAACAGACCGACCATTTGCGCATCATCGCGCTTTGCGAGGCGGCGGCCTATTTCGCTTTCGATGTGTTGGAAGAGGGCGGCACATTCGTGGCCAAGGTGCTGGCAGGCGGCGCGGAAGGTGAGTTGCAAAAGCTGCTCAAGCGCCGTTTTGCCAAGGTCGCCAATATCAAACCACCTGCCAGCCGCCCCGATTCATCGGAGAAATTCGTGGTGGCGACAGGGTTTAAGGGCGAAGAGGGTTAAGCCGCCATCGCCGTTCACGGGGCGTAAACCAGTCAAACGTTAGGGTGTAGCTCTCCCGCGGTATTTGTGCCGCCTACCTCATGAGGGCTCCCCGATGCTACGACACCTGCCACTTGTATCGCTCATCTTCATCCTGTGTTCCGGGCTCAAGGTTTCCGCCTCCGAAGTGCCTTGGGCAGTGAACGATTACATCGACCGCGAATTGCTGTCTTGGGTCAATGATGCCCGCATCGTCGATGCGATCGCACAGCAGAATGAGCGGCACCGCGAAATGAATGCGCTGGCGGTCACGCCGGCGGCAGTCACCGGGCCGGGCGCCGGGGTGCCCCAGCTGAAAGCTCCGATTGCTGCCGCCTTTCTCCAAACGCAGATCGCCCGCGCCGAGGGTCAGATCGCCGGGGTGACTTTGCTGGATGCCTATGGGCTGACCGTGGTCTCCAGCGGCAGCGCCTCGGTCTATTTCAAGGGCGGCAAGCCCAAGAACAGCATTCGTTTTTCGCCGCCGTCGGGGATTTTCGTGATTGATCAGGTGGCCGTTGACGAGAGGTCGAAGGCCCATCAAAGCCGCGTCTTGATGCCGATCACGGAGCCGTCGAACGGCGCAATCATCGGGGTGATTACAGTTGAGCTGGAAGCGGCGGCTTTCTTCTGAGGCTGCTCTCTGCGCAGACCGGCCGCGGCAGGCGGGGCCGGTTTGTTTCTCAGCCCTAAGCGGGGTCGGGACTATCAAATATCACCGAACAATCCTTCAGCGATAAAACCCTTGGCCTCGGCCTGGGAAGCGGCAATTCTGCAGTCCATTCCGACGGAGAGAGTTGATGACCCCCCCAAGCTATTTCGCACCCACCGGCGGCCACCCGGATCAAAAAACGCTTTTGTCAGATCGCGCGGTCTTTACAGAGGCCTATGCCGTTCTCCCGCGCGGTACGATGCGCGATATCGTGACCTCATTCCTGCCGTTCTGGGAAGGCACGCGGCTTTGGGTCATCGCCCGCCCGATGACCGGCTTTGCCGAGACGTTTTCGCAATATATTATGGAAGTGCAGCCCGGTGGCGGCTCGGACCGGCCCGAGCTTGATGCGCAGGCGGAGGGGGTGCTTTTCGTGGTCGAGGGAGGCTTTACCCTGACCGTTGAGGGCCAGCAGCACGCGATGCGCGAGGGCAGCTATGCCTATATCCCAGCGGGGGCCGATTGGACGCTGAAAAACGACAGCGGCGCCGTGACGCGCTTTCACTGGATCCGCAAAGCCTATGAGGCGGTGGAGGGGCTGGACCGCCCCGATCCGCTGGTGCTGAACGAGCAGGACATCGAGCCGAATGTGATGCCCGATACCAATGGGGTCTGGGCGACGACACGGTTCGTGGATCCGCAGGATCTGCGCCATGACATGCATGTGACCATCGTCACGCTACAGCCCGGTGGAGTGATCCCCTTTTGCGAGACTCATGTGATGGAACACGGGCTCTATGTGCTGGAAGGCAAGGCGGTCTACCGGCTCAACAAGGATTGGGTCGAGGTCGAAGCGGGTGATTTCATGTGGCTCCGCGCCTTTTGCCCGCAGGCCTGCTATGCGGGTGGACCGGGGCCGTTCCGGTATCTGCTCTATAAGGACGTGAACCGGCATATGAAGCTGCGGTGAAGCGGTGAGGGCCAGCGCCTGCGACTTGGTCTCTCGGTGGGGTGGTTGCCGTCTGCGGTGAGAACAGGCAGGTTTGCTTCTTCGGACCGAATTTAGCTCTGAGGGCCAGCGCCTGCCCGCGGGTGGGCGAACATACCTTGGTTCGTGCCACTTTATGGTTCAGTCATGATGTGTGCTCGCTAGGTTACGCCCAGCCTCGCCAAATCGCCTACCCGGTGGGGCGGGCAGGCGATGGCCCGGCGCCTTCGGCTTGATTCCGGACCAAGGTGGTTTCCAAAATCGGTGGTCTTAAGCGACATGCGCTAGCCGGTTGCCTATCTCATTGTATCGAGCCGAGTTGGTCACAACAAAGGGGCGCCGCATCGGGCGCCCCTTCATCATCAAACCCGCTTCTCCAACGACCCCGAACCATGCCCCGAAAGCCCGCCGGAAACCTCCTCCGTCGCCTCATCCGACAATTGCTCGGGCAACACCAAGTTCAGCACAATCGCGATCAGCGCGGCAGGCAGCAGCCCGCTGGTCATCAGCACCCGCAGCGTGTCGGGCAGGTATTGCACTGCCTTGGGGTCGAGTTGCAGCCCCAGCCCGATCGAAAGCGAGATCGCGAAGATCACCATGTTGCGGCGGTTCCAGTTCACGTCCGACAGCATCGAGATGCCCGCCGCGACCACCATGCCGAACATCACGATCACCCCGCCGCCCAGCACTTCGATGGGAATTGTGCGGATCACCGCGCCGACCTTGGGCACCAGTCCGCAAAGGATCAGAAACAGCGCGCCCACGGTCACCACATGGCGGCTCATCACGCCGGTCATCGCGATGAGGCCGACGTTCTGGCTGAAAGAGGTATTGGGAAACCCACCAAAGACCCCGGCCACCGCGCTGCCCAAACCGTCAGCATAGGTGGCACCCGTGATCTCGGCATCCGTCGCCTCACGCCCCGCGCCGCCCTTGGTGATGCCCGAGACATCGCCGACGGTCTCAACCGCCGAGACGAAGGCCATCAGGCAGAAACCGACGATGGCGGCGAAGCTGAACTCGAACCCATAGGCAAAGGGCACGGGCAGCGCCACGGCGGCGGCGCGATTCCAACTAGTGGTGATGCCCTCAAAGGTGACCATCCCCATCGCCAGCGCATAAAGATAGCCCACCCCAATGCCGATCACCACGGCGGAGACCGATAGCATGCCCCGGGCGAAGAACTTCAGCCCCAGCGTCGCCACGATCACCACCAGCGCCGCCGACCAGTTCAATAGGCTGCCGTATTCGGGGCTGTTGATCGCAGGCACACCCCCGGCGGCATATTGGATGCCCACCTTGACCAGCGCGAGGCCGATCATCGTCACCACCAGCCCAGTTACCAGCGGGGGCAGGGCAAAGCGAATGCGCCCAATGAAAGTACCCAGCAGCACATGAAACAGCCCGCCGACCAGCACGCCGCCAAAGAGCGCGGGCAGCGCCTCGACCCCTTTGCCCGCGACCAGCGGGATCATGATGGGCAGGAAGGCGAAACTCGTACCCTGCACGATAGGCAGCCGTGCGCCCACCGGCCCCATGCCAATGGTCTGAAACAGCGTGGCGATGCCCGCGAAGAGCATCGACATCTGGATCAGATAGGTCATGTCGGGAAACCCCTGCGCCCCGGCGTCCGAGCCAAAGCCAAAGCCCGCAGCCCCCGCCACGATGATCGCGGGGGTCACGTTGGAGACGAACATCGCCAAGACATGCTGAATGCCCAAGGGCACGGCCTTGGACAGCGCGGGGGTATAATTCGGGTCGCGCAGTTGCGCCGGCGTGCCCAGTGAAGCGTCAGTCATGTCATTCTCCCTATTGACCGATCCCGTCTGCCGCTTCTGATGAGGGCATGACGGTTATTCCTTGGCTGCGACCACCTCCCACGGCTGATCGAACCAATGTTCTTCCAAATTGTCGCCTTCGCCGATCCGGTCGACCACGGCGAAAAGACCGGGGGCGCTCAGCGGGCAGCAAACCGCGTGCCATGTATTGCGGCGGTAGTTCACGCCCTGACCGGGGCCTGCGAGAAACGCCTGCAAGGGGCCGGGGCGGCCTGCGTCATCGGGGGCGACGACCACCAGATAGGGGTTTTGGTGCATCGGCAGAAAGGCCTGCACGCCAAGCGGATGCCGCTCGACCATCTCAAGGGTGAAGGGCAGGGCGCGCGGCTCTGCGTTAAAGACGCTGATGCCCGCGCGGCCCCCGCCAAAGTCGAGATCGGCCAGATCGTGATGCCGCCCGCAAAGCCCTTGGTTGATGATCTTGTCGGGCGCCCCGCGCACTTCCAGCACCTCGCCGAAGGGGGCGAAAGCCTCGGCGGTGAGGGGCTGGAGCAGGATCTGTCTGCTCATGGCAGCAGGTCTTTCAGGCGCAGCTGCGCGATTCGTTCGACCTGGCGGCAGGCCTCGGCAAACTCGGTGTCGCGGTCATTGTCGATGCGGCGCTTGAAAGCGGCGAGGATGCCCGCCTTGTCGTGGTCGCGCACGGCGATGATGAAGGGGAAACCGTGTTTTTCGACATAGCGGTCGTTCAACTGGGTAAAGGTTCCCCGCTCCTCATCCGTCAGCGCATCCAGCCCCGCGGCGGCCTGTTCCGAGGTGCTCTCAGCCGTCAGCCGCTTGGCCTGCGCCAGTTTGCCCGCCAGATCGGGGTGGGCCTGCAGCACGCCGAGGCGCTGCGAATCTGAGGCGGAGCGGAAGATCCGTGCCAGAGCGTTGTGGAGACCGACGGCGGTGTCATGACCCGCGCCCAGTTCCAGCGCATGGGCGCCCTCGGCGATCCACGGAGAGTGCTCAAAGATGCTGCCGTATTCGGCGACGAAGGTCTCGCGGTCCATCTGGCTGGGACGCGCGCGGCGCTGGTGCGGATGGGTGGCGGCCCAGTGATCCGCAATCTGCTCACGGGTGGCGAACCAAACGCCCTCGTGGCTTTGGGCGTATTCGATGAACTGGCGCAGCGCCTCGACCCGACCGGGGCGGCCGATTAGGCGGCAGTGCAACCCGACCGAGAGCATCTTCGGCGCGCCCTCGACCCCTTCGCGGTAAAGCGCGTCGAAACTGGCTTTGAGGTAGTCGAAGAACTGCGCGCCCGCGTTGAACCCCTGCGGCGTCGCGAAACGCATGTCGTTTGCGTCGAGCGTATAGGGCACAATCAACTGGTCGCGGTCACCGGCCTCCATCCAATAGGGCAGATCATCGGCATAGGCGTCGGCCACATAGGCGAACTGCCCGGTCTCTGCCGCAAGGCGCAACGTGTTCTCGGACGAGCGCCCACAATAAAAACCGCGCGGCGCTTGGCCGGTTACTTCGGTATGCAGGCGGATTGCCTCGGCGATGGCCGCGCGCTCTGCGTCTTCTGCCATGTCCTTGTGTTCGATCCATTTCAGACCGTGGGTCGCCATCTCCCAGCCTGCGTCGATCATCGCGGCGACCTGTACGGGCGAGCGCGCCAGCGCCGTGGCGACGCCATAGACCGTGACGGGCAGGTCTTTCATCAGACGGTGTAGCCGCCAGAACCCTGCGCGCGCGCCGTATTCATAGATCGATTCCATATTGGCATGACGCTGGCCCGGCCATTGCGCGGCGCCGACGATCTCGGACAGGAACGCTTCTGACGCCGCATCCCCATGCAGGATGTTGTTCTCACCGCCTTCTTCGTAGTTCAGCACCAGCTGCACGGCGATCTTCGCGCCACCGGGCCATTGTGCATCTGGGGGGGTGGGGCCGTAACCCTGCATGTCGCGGGGGTAGCGAGTCATGTCGTTCTCCTTCTGTCGTTCTCTGTCTAGACCGGAAGGTCTTGGATTGCTTTCAATTAATTCCTGAAAGACTATCGTGAAAAGGGCACTTTCGCTCGGGCGCGGCGCGGGCGATCAAGGGTTAGGCACGGAGGGTATGATGACAGGCTATCTGACAACACATGTATTGGACACCGCGCGCGGCTGCCCGGCGGCGGGGCTGAAGATCGACCTCTATCGTCTGGAGGGCGAGACGCGCACCCATCTGCGCAGCCTCACCACCAATGCCGATGGCCGCACCGATGAGCAGATCCTGCCCGCGGCGGAGTTCGAAACCGGCACCTATGAGCTGCTGTTCCACTGCGGCGATTACCTCGACGCGCAGGGCGCCCCGGCGGAAGAGCCGCGTTTTCTGGATGTCGTCCCGTTGCGTTTCGGCATGTCTGAGGCCGCGCATTACCACGTGCCGCTGCTGCTCTCGCCCTTCGGCTATTCCACCTACCGGGGCAGCTAGACCTTTAGCGCGTCTTCCATCCGCGCGATCATGAAGTCCATGAAGAGCCGTGTTTTCGGGTCTTGGTGGCGGCGATGGGTGTAGAGGCAGGCCATTTGAACGGGCAGGGGCGGCGTGTCTTCCACGACCCGCACCAAAGCGCCGCTTTGCAAATGTTCGGCGATCTCAAAGATCGGCTTCATGGCGATGCCCGCGCCGGCCAGCGCCCAATCGGTCAGCACGTCGCCATCGTCACTCTCAAACCGCCCGCGCACATCGTATTTCACCGCGCCTTCAGGTCCTTGTAGCTGCCATTGAAATTCGGTCGCGCCGGGAAAGCGCAGGTTGAGGCAATTGTGCTGGCCGCGGTCGATCTCGGCCCCCGAGCGGGGATGCCCATGCGCCGCGACATAGGCCGGGCTGGCGCAGAGCACGCGCTCGCAATCGGCCACTTTGCGGATCCGTAGTGTAGAATCCTGCGGGCGACCCAGAAAAAAGGCCACGTCCAACCCTTCGGCGGTGAGATCGAGCTTGCGGTCGCTGAGGCGCAGCCGCACGTCAACCAGCGGATAAGTCTCGGAAAACGCAGGCACATGCGGCGCGATCAGCCGCCGCCCCACGCCCAGAGGCGCTGCCACATGCAGCGTGCCACGGGGGTTCTCGGTAACGTCCTCGATGCCCGCCTCGGCCTCGGCCACGGAGGCGAGGATCTTGCAAGCGCCATCGTAGAAAATGCGCCCCTGTTCGGTGGCCGACAGGCTGCGTGTGGTGCGCTGGAACAATCGCACGCCCAGATGCCCCTCAAGCTGGGTGATCCGCGCCGAGGCCACGGCAGGCGAGACCCGCTGGTCGCGTGCCGCCGCCGACATGCTGCCAAGCTCGTAGACACGCACGAAGGTGCGGATGTTGTCGAAATAGGACATTTATCGGGAACTTTTGATAGAGTTTAGGGAATGCCAAATCTAGCGGTAAAATCCGCGATTGAATAGTCTGCCCGGTGAATCATCCGGAGAGACCTCATGCACGACTTAGCCATCATCTGGGATTGGATCGGCTTTGCCATCCGCTGGGTGCATGTCATCACCGCCATGGCATGGATCGGCGCGTCCTTCTACTTCATCGCGCTCGACCTAGGCCTGCGCAAGGTGCCGCATCTGCCCGCGGGCGCTTTTGGCGAGGAATGGCAGGTCCATGGCGGCGGCTTCTATCACATTCAGAAGTATCTCGTGGCACCCGAAAACATGCCCGAGCACCTGATCTGGCACAAATGGCAGAGCTATTCGACGTGGCTGTCAGGGGCCGCGCTCTTGATGGTGGTCTATTGGGCGGGCGCGGAGCTTTACCTCATAGACCCGGCCAAGGCGGACCTCTCGGTCTTCCAAGGCATCCTGATCTCGGCGGGGTCGCTGACACTGGGCTGGCTGATCTACGATTTCCTGTGCAAATCGCAGCTCGGCAACCGGCCCACGGTGCTGATGCTGCTTTTGTTCGTGCTGCTGGTGGCCATGGCCTGGGGCTACAACCAAGTCTTTACGGGCCGCGCGGCGCTGCTGCATCTGGGGGCATTTACAGCGACGATCATGACGGCGAACGTGTTTTTCATCATCATGCCGAACCAACGCATCGTGGTGAAGGACCTCCAAGAAGGGCGCACGCCGGACGCGAAATACGGCAAGATCGCCAAGCTGCGCTCGACCCACAACAACTACCTGACGCTGCCGGTCATCTTCCTGATGCTTAGCAACCACTATCCACTGGCGTTTGCGACCGAGTACAACTGGCTGATCGCCGCGCTGGTCTTCTTGATGGGGGTGACGATCCGGCATTACTTCAACACGATGCACGCGACCGGAAAGGGCCCGCATTGGACATGGGGCGTGACCGCGCTTTTGTTCGTGGCGATCATGTGGCTCTCAACCGCGCCCCTGATGCAAGACGATATCGAAGCAGCAGAGGCCCGTGCGCTGACAGAAACAGAGCAGCTTTTCGCCAGCGCCGAGGGGTTTGACGAGGTGGCCAATATCGTGCCGGGGCGTTGCGCCATGTGCCATGCGCGCGAGCCGTTCTACGACGGTATCCACCGCGCGCCCAAAGGGCTGCTGCTTGAAACACCCGCCGACATCGCCCGCGCCGCGCGGCAGATCTATCTGCAAGCGGGGGTGACCAATGCCATGCCCCCCGCCAATGTGTCCTTCATGGAGGAAGAAGAGCGCCGCAAGATCATGCGCTGGTATCGCGACGGGGCCGCATCACAGCCCTTCAGCCTTGCGGGGAAGTAGCGGGGCGCACTACTCGAACTCCATCTGCTCAAAAACGCGGCCTGCGTTTTTCGTCGCCAATTCCTCGAAAGTATCAAGCCCCGCATAGGGCGATTGATCTACATAGTAAGCCTCGGCCAGACCGCCGCCCGCCTCCAGATGGGCGGCGATCTGCGCGCGGAGGTAGAACAGATAATCCCGGGTGAAGCGACGGACCTGCGCCATATTGGTCGGATGCCCGTGACCGGGGATCACATAACGCGCCCCAAGCGGCTCAAATGCGGTTTCCCAAGTCTCGATCCATTCGGCGGTCATCGTGTCGGGAAAGATCGGCAGCATGCGCTCGTGAAAGGCCATGTCGCCCGAGATTACGAGGCTCTGCTTCGGCAGCCAGATCACGATATCGCCGGGGCTGTGCGCGGGGCCGAGGTGGCGGGCCTCGATGCGGAAACCGCCCATCTCGACGATATATTCATCCTCGAAAGTCTCGGTCGGCAGCTGCACCTCCGTCCCCTCGGCCCGGTCGCGGTTGTAGCGCTGCATGGCCTCCAGAATGCTGCCGCCAAAGCGCTCCACTTCATGCGCGGCGTCTGCATGCGCGACGATCGGCACGCCTTGCTCAGCCCAGTAACCGTTGCCCAGAACCGCGTGGCCCTGACCGTTCTCGTTAAAGACCAATTTCACCGGCTCGTCGGTCACGGCCTTGATCTCATCATGCAGCGCCGCGGCCAGCCCATAGGCCGCGCCGCCGTTGATTACGACAACGCCTTCGCCGGTCACGATGAAGCTTAGGTTGTTGTTATGGCCTGCGTTTTCATAGGTGGGCGGGGCCGTCGCACCGATGGCCGAAAAGACGCCGGGAATGACTTCATAGGGTTTGTCGTAGAGCAGGGAGCCGGGGTATTTATCGGCGATATCCCCGCTGGCCATGGCGTTCGAGCCGAGCAGGAGGGCGGCGGCGTAAATCAGGTGCTTCATTGCGCGGCCCCCAGAAAACGATAGCCTTCGCCACTCCGTTCGACGCGGCCCAATCCGCCCTGCGGCAAGTGGAAGCCCATCAGCCAGATTTGCTCCTGCGCCAGCCGATCGAGCAAACGCTGCCGGGTCCTCGCGCCTCGCTCGGGGTCTTGGTCCGATCCGCTGGCCCAGCCCGGGCGGGCGAAGGCAAGATGGTGGTTGCCAATGGCATCGCCGCCGATCAACAGCGCATCACCGCCCGTACCCAGAAGGAAGGACATATGCCCGGGCGTATGGCCGAAACTGGCCTGCGCCGTGATGCCGGGCAGCACTTCGTCCCCGTCGGCGAAATGGCTCACCCGATCCTCGATCGCTTCCAACCGCCGCGCGGCCCCCACGGCAAAGGCGGCGCGGGCCGCACCAATCCGGTCCACCGTCGCCGGATCGCGCCAATAGTCCCATTCAACTTGGCCCATATGGTAGCGCGCATTGGGAAAGACCAGATCGTCGAAATCGTCCAGCACGCCCCACAGGTGGTCGGGATGGCCATGGGTAAAGACCACATCGGTCACCGCCTCCGGCGCGATGCCTGCGGCATCAAGGCTGCCAAGCAGCGCCCCGGCGGAGGGCATGAAGGCAGGGCCCGCGCCCGCGTCAAAGAGGATCACACGCTCGTCATTGCGCAAAAGCGTCAGGTTGCAAGGCGGCTCCAACTGGTCTTGCGGCAGGTCGAAGGGCGCCAAAGCCTCCGCCAGCGCGTCTTGCGGCAGACCTTCGAAGAAAAAGCTGCGCGGCAGCACCAGATTGCCGTCGCTCACGCTGATGAACGCATAGCCGCCGATCTGGGCCGAGGTCATCGCGAAGGCGCGCAGCGGCGTTTGGGCGAGGGCGGCCGCCCCCATTCCGGCAAGCACCATCCGTCTGTTAATCTTCACCTGATCCCCTCCCATCATTCATTCCGATTCGTGAATATAATCATCCCCATCGGTTTGCGGCACAAGGGGCGAATGCGGCGGCGAGAGATAGGCCCGAGAAACAAGGCAGCTATGCATGATCATGCCTTGCATCGCCCGCAGGGGTTCTATCTACGGGGGCACCACTCGAAACCCACCCCGATCCGGACGGAAAATGACTGATATCACGACAGAAGGCGCCTCGATCGCCTTTGACAAGGTCGGCAAGGCCTTTACCAAAGCGGGCGGTGCGACCGTGAACGCGCTCGAAGGGATTTCCCTTGACGTGGCGCCCGGCTCCATCACCGGGATCATCGGGCGTTCAGGGGCGGGCAAGTCGACCCTGTTGCGGATGGTCAACGGGTTGGAGCGTCCGACGACCGGCAAAGTGCTGGTCGGGGGTGAGGATGTAGGCAGCGCCAAGGGCGGCAAGCTGCGCGCGATCCGTCGTGACGTTGGCATGATTTTTCAACACTTTAACCTGCTGTCTTCACGCACCGTGGCGGGCAATATCGCGCTGCCGCTCGAAGTGGCGGGAATGCCGAGCGCGCAGATCAAGCCGCGCGTGGCCGACCTGATCGACCGTGTCGGTCTGAGCGCGCAGGCGGGGCGCTATCCGGCGGAGCTTTCGGGCGGGCAGAAACAGCGTATCGGCATCGCGCGGGCCTTGGCCACCGGGCCGAAGGTGCTGCTTTCGGATGAGGCGACATCGGCGCTCGACCCCGAAACCACGCAAACTGTTCTGGCGCTCTTGAAAGATATTAACCGCGATCTGGGGCTGACGATCCTGCTGATCACCCATGAGATGGCCGTGGTGCGCGACATCGCGAGCCATGTGGCGGTGATCGACGCGGGCCGCATCGTGGAGCATGGGGAGACCTATGACATCTTCACCGCGTCGCAACATGCGACGACGCGGTCCTTCCTGTCGGGCGTGACGGGCGTCACCCTGCCTGCCTTCGTCAAAGACCGCCTGACCCAAACCCCGCCCGCCGCAGGGGGCGAAGAGGTCATCCGCGTCACATTTGCGGGTACCCATGCCACCGATCCGATGCTGGCGCGATTGACGCAAGAAATGGGCATTCCGGTCAATATCCTTGCCGGTGCGGTGGAAGAGATCGGCACGCGGCCCTTCGGCAACCTGCTGGTGTCGATGCCCGTGGCACAGGCCGCCCAAGCGCGGGCCTTTTTGGAACAACACGGGCTTCTGACGGAGGTGCTGGGCTATGTCGGCTAACCTGATTAACCTATTGATCGAAGCCACCGGTCAAACGCTTTATATGGTGGCGATTTCGGCCATCCTCGGCACGCTCTTCGGCCTGCCGCTGGGGCTGTTTTTGGCCACCTCGCAGCGCGGGGAGCTACTGTCGTCGCCATGGGTGAACAAGGTGCTGGGGCTGGTGGTGAACGCCACGCGCTCCGTGCCGTTCATCATTCTGGTCGTGGCCATCATTCCCTTCACCCGCATGATCGCAGGCACCTCGATTGGCACCACGGCGGCGATCGTGCCGCTGACCATCGCCACGGTGCCTTTCATCGCCCGGCTGGTGGAAAACGCCATTCGCGAGGTCGATTCCGGCCTGATCGAAGCCGCCCGTGCCATGGGTGCGACGCCGCTGCAAATCATCCGCAAGGTGCTGCTGCCCGAGGCGCTGCCCAGCATCACTTTGGGCCTCACCCTCGCCATCGTGAGCCTCATCGGTTACTCCGCCATGGTCGGCGCCGTGGGCGGCGAAGGTCTGGGCGATCTGGGTATCCGCTATGGATATCAGCGGTTTATGCCCGACGTCATGGCGATTGTCGTGATCATCCTCATCGTTCTGGTGCAGCTTGTGCAGTCCATTGGCGAGCGTATTGCCAGCGCCGTGGACAAACGGGCCACCAAAAGTGGCGGTCAATAGGCCGCGCCTTACATCCGTTCTCTCAATCTAAGGAGACTACTATGCTTCGTCTTACAACACTCACCTCCGTTCTGGCGCTGATGGCCACTGGCCTTGCCGCCGAGGAGATTAAAGTCGGCGTTTCGCCCGGCGAACATGCCGAAATCATGGAAGAAGTCGCCCGCATCGCGGAGCCTATGGGCCTCGAAATCGACGTGGTCGAATTCTCTGACTATGTGGTGCCGAACCAAGCGCTCGCCGATGGCGACATTCAGGCGAACTCTTTCCAGCACGTGCCCTATCTCGAAGCGCAGATGAAAGACCGCGGCTTTGAGCTGAGCGTGGTCGGCAACACGATCACCACCCCGATGGGCGTCTATTCCGACAAGATCACCGATCTTGCTGATCTCGAAGAAGGCTCAACATTCGGCATCCCGAACGACCCCACGAACGGTGGCCGCGCGCTGTTGGTTCTGCAAGAACTCGGCTTGATCAAGGTCGATGAGACCGCAGGTCTGGTGCCGACCGTCCTCGACATCACCGAGAACCCCAAGGATCTGTCTTTCAAAGAACTCGACGCCGCGCAACTGCCGCGTTCGCTGGCCGATCTGGATGCGGCTTTGATCAACACCAACTACGCGATCGCCTCGGGCCTGAGCCCCAAGGAAGATTCCATCGCGATGGAAAGCGCCGAGAACCCCTATGTGAACGTCATCGCTGTCCGTAAAGGCGACGAAGAAGCGGCATGGGTTGAGACATTGCTCAAGGCCTATCACTCTGATGAGATCAAAACCTTCATCGATGAAAGCTATCAGGGCACGGTCATCACCTCCTGGTAAGCGCTTGCTCTAGAAGCGTATTGATAGACTTGACCCGCGCCTCCGCGGGTCAAGAGCGCCCCGGCGAGGGCCGGGGCATTTTAACTGGTTAAGGCTCCCCTAATCATTGGGTCGAGGCTGACGGTCAGCTAAAACCATTAAATTTCTGTTTAGGAATTCCGCGTAGTTTTCGCAGACAACGCGCGCTCTGACGTATTTCTACGCATACTTCTTAACATTGAAATTATGTTGCGCTGCGGCGCAAGAAAATTGTTGAAAAGTTCAAATCCGCCCGTATCGTGAAATCGTGAGGGATTTTTTCACATGACCCGGGGCTTGCCCTTCCTGATGTCTGACAGGGCCGATGGTCGCGATCCATGTGAACGGGAGTTCGACTGTAAGACGCGACCATAACAAACCAAGGGAGACTATCATGAAGACCGTGAAACTGATGGGCACCGCCGCCAGCCTGCTTGTGTTGGGGGTCAGCCAATCCGCCGCGCAGGATCTGACCGTTGGGTATTTCCTCGAATGGCCGATGCCGTTCCAATACGCCAAGGCGGAGGGGATGTATGACGAAGCGCTCGGCACGACGGTGAATTGGGTGAGCTTCGATTCCGGCACCGCCATGTCGGCGGCGATGGCCTCGGGGGATGTGCAGTTGTCGCTCAGCCAAGGCGTGCCGCCCTTCGTGGTCGCCACTTCGGCGGGGCAAGACCTGCAAATTCTCGATGTCGCGGTTAGCTATTCCGAGAATGACAATTGCGTCGTGCGCGAGGCGCTGGAGATCGACAAATCCTCTGCCGAGGAACTGACGGGCAAGAAGGTCGCGGTGCCGCTTGGCACGGCTGCGCATTACGGTTTTCTCAAACAAATGAACCACTTCGACGTCGATGTAGGATCGCTCGACGTGGTGGATATGGCGCCGCCAGATGGGGCCGCGGCCATCGCACAGGGATCGGTCGATATGGCCTGCGGCTGGGGTGGGTCGCTGCGCCGGATGATGGAACATGGCAATATCCTTCTGACCGGCGCGGAGAAGGAAGAGCTGGGCATTCTCGTCTTCGACGTCACCTCCGGCCCGGCCTCTTGGGTGGCCGAGAACTCTGACACGGTCGCCGCCTTTCTCAGCGTGACGGCTGAGGCAAACGCGATGTGGGCGGATGAGGCCAACCGCGACAAGATGCTGCCCGTCATCGCCAAGGACGCCGGTATGGACGAAGACGCCACGATGGAAACCATCGCGACCTTCTCCTTCCCTTCGGTCGATGAGCAAATGGGTGAGAAATGGCTCGGCGGGGGCGCGCAGGAGTTTATGAAAGGCGTGGCCGATGTCTTTGTCGAAGCAGGCGCGATCGACGGTGCGCTCGACAGCTATGAAGACGCGGTGAATACCGGCCCGCTGCAAGCCGCGAGCGATATGTAAGCCAAGCGGCGCAAAAATAGGCCGCCCCGTTGCAGACCGGTACCTGATTGCGAGGGACCGGGCAGATGGGGCGCGCCGATAAACGAAAAGCAGCGGGGCGGCATGTCGGGATTGAAAATCGAAAACCTGTCGATGCGGTTTGATCTGCCCAATGGCAGTCATGTGCAGGCGCTTGAGGACGTATCGCTTGACCTTGCGGAGGGGGAATTGATGTCGGTCCTTGGCCCCTCGGGCTGTGGCAAGACGACGCTGCTCAATATCGTGGCGGGTTTCCTTGCCCCGAGTTCGGGCGAGATCGTGATGAACGGCCATAGCGTCACCGGGCCGGATGCCGAGCGTGGCATGGTCTTTCAACAGGGCGCGCTGTTTGAGTGGATGTCAGTGCGTGAAAACGTGAGTTTTGGTCCGCGCATGAAGGGGCAGGGCGAAAAGCAATACGGGGCCGAGGTTGACCATTTGCTCGATATCGTCGGGCTGGGCGATTTCAAGGAAAAGGCGATCTATGAGCTCTCGGGCGGGATGCAGCAGCGGGTGGCGCTGGCGCGCTGTCTGGCGAATGACCCCGATGTGATCTTGATGGACGAACCCTTGGGCGCGCTGGATGCGCTGACCCGCGAAAAAATGCAAAGCCTCGTGCTGAAACTGTGGAAAGAGACCGGCAAGACCATCATCTTGATCACCCATTCGGTCGAAGAGGCGCTGCTGCTTGGCGAGCGGCTTTTGGTCATGGCGCCGCGCCCGGGGCGCATTCACCGCGAATACCGTCTGCCCTTTGCCGATCTGGGGGTGGGGCAAGACCTGCGTGAGGTCAAGAAACACCCGGAATTCGCCGAAAGGCGCGAGGAGATCCTCGGCATGATCTGGGACATGGAGGAAGAGATCATGGGCCGGACGGAGGAGGCATGATGTTGATCCTGCTTATTTATATCGTCATCTTCGCGCTTTCCTTTTTCCTTGTCCGTCTGGTTGTCGATCAGACCGCCAGCGGTTTCGCGGCGCGTAAAACGGTAACCTTTGGCGACGAAAGCGCGGTGACGTCGAACCGCACCGCCAGCGTGATTTCGATCCTGACGATCTTCTTGCTGTGGGGCGCCTTCACCGGCTCATCCCTGTTGCCCCGGTTTTTACATGCGCCCGGCCCGTTTGAGGGGCTGGCCGAGCTGACCTATACTGCCGAGGCCGATGACGGCTCCCGCGATGACGGCACGATCACGGTGCTGGTGCATCCGGTGGGCGAAGACGCCGAGACGCCGCAGGTCGATCCCGGCGAAGGCTGGGCCAAGAATGACGCTTTCACCATCGGCGCTTGGCGCTCGGGGCTGTTGCGTGTTGATAAGAATGACGAGAAGGGCCGCGATCTCGGGCACCGGGTCGTCGCCGTGAACGGGCAGAAGATCGCGCCCGGTGGCGAGGTGCAGACCGAGTTTGGCCGTGTGGGCATGTCGCCCAAGGGCACGCTGAATTTCGAGCCCGCCAAGGGTTGGCAGATGGAGCCGATCTGGCTGCCGCCCCCCGAAGCCGTGGTCTCCCGCCTTGCTGAAATCTCAAGCCAAGGCTACCGCGACAGCACCCTGTGGGAGCATCTGGGCTATTCGCTGTTTCGCGTGGTGGTGGGGTTCGCTCTTGGGGCGCTGGTGGGCATTCCGCTGGGCTATGCCATGGGGCTGTCGGGCTGGTTTCGGGGCTGGTTCGATCCGATTGTCGAATTCATGCGCCCGGTGCCGCCGCTCGCGCTGATCCCGCTGGTGATCATCTGGGCGGGGATCGGGGAGGTGGGCAAGATCATCCTGCTGTTCCTCGCGGCGCTGTGGATCATGGCCATTGCTGCGCGGTCGGGCGTGTCGGGGGTGAATATCACCAAGGTCCATGCGGCTTATTCGCTGGGCGCGTCCAAGGCGCAGATCATGCGCCATGTCATCGTGCCAAACTCGCTGCCCGAGATTTTCACCGGCGCGCGGGTGGCGATGGGGGTCTGCTGGGGCACGGTGGTCGCCGCCGAACTGGTCGCGGCAGAGAAGGGGGCGGGGATGATGATCATGGTCGCCTCCAAATTCCAGCTGACCGACATCGTGCTTATGGGGATCATCCTGATCGGCATCATCGGGTTCGGCATCGACATGCTGATGCGCAGGGCTGAGCGGTTGCTGGTGCCTTGGAAAGGGCGGTCTTAACCCCGCCCGTCATCCCCTTCTGTTTGAAAGGAGCCCCCCTTGCCAGACGCCGAATTCCGCGCCACAGTGAAAAAATGGAGGAAAATTTCATATGACCCGAGCGAAAAGGCCCGGGGCGGAGGCCGTGGGGGCGCGCTCTCTGGGTGCCGACCTACGGGCGATCCGAAAGGGGCGCAAACTGACTCTCACGGATATGGCCGAGGCTTTGGGCCGGTCGGTCGGCTGGGTCAGTCAGATCGAACGCGACATCTCGACCCCCTCCATCGCCGACCTGCGCCGCATCGCCGAGATCTTGGACGTGCCGATCTCGCTCCTTTTTGGCGAAGCGACGGTAAGCCCCGAAGAACGCGGCTATGTCGTGCGGGCCGGGGCGCGGCGTGCCATGGGGAGTGCGGCCAATGGGTTGACGGAAGAACTGCTCTCACCCGATCTCACCGACAGTTTCGAGTTGATCCACTCGACCTTTGCCGCCTATTCGGGGCTGGAAGCGCCCGTCAGGCGCGAAACGCAGGAGGTCGGTTTCGTCATCTCGGGCCGGTTGAACCTCACGATTGCGGAACGCCGCTTTACCGTCGGCCCCGGCGACAGCTTTCGCATTCGGGGCGAATATTACACTTGGGACAACCCCTACGACACGCCCGCCGTGGTGGTCTGGGTGATCTCTCCCCCGGTTTACTGAACCGGATTTTCATCAATTCGAACAATTTCAAACTGTCCGGGGGCGCCTCTGGCCAGCTCCTTGGCGGTGCATGGCGATAGGAGGGGCATGTGGCTGATTTTCCGACAACCGCACGGGTGGTGATCATCGGGGGCGGGGTGGTTGGGGTCTCGACCCTATACCACCTTGCCCGCGCGGGCTGGACCGATTGCGTCCTGCTGGAAAAGAATGAACTCACCGCAGGCTCCACTTGGCATGCGGCGGGCAACTGTCCGAACTTCTCGAACTCTTGGGCGGTGATGAACATGCAGCGCTACGGGCTTGAGATGTACCGCGGTTTGGGGGAGGCGGTCGGCTATCCGATCAATTACCATGTGACCGGGGCCCTGCGTCTGGCTCATAGCCGCGAGCGGATGCAGGAGTTCGAACACGTCGCCTCCATGGCCCGCGCGCAGGGGCTGGGGATGGAGATGTGCACCCCTGCCGAATTGAAAGAACACAACCCGTTCATAGAGCTACATGACCTTGCGGGCGGGTTGTGGGACCCCTTGGATGGGGACATCGACCCGGCACAACTGACCCAAGCCCTTGCCAAAGGCGCGCGGGAGGCAGGGGGGCAAATTCACCGCTTTACCCCCGCCACCGGCATAGATCGCGATGGGGGCGAATGGATCGTCCATACCGAAAAGGGCGATATCCGCTGCGAGAAGGTGGTCAACGCTGCCGGCTATTACGCGCAGCGGGTCGGCGAATGGTTCCGCCCCCATGGGGGCCGCCGCGTGCCTGCGGTGGTGATGAGCCATCAGTATTTCCTGACCGAAGACATCCCCGAACTCGCCGCTTGGACCGCCGAGAAGGGCCATAAGATGCCGATGGTCCGCGATGTGGACAGCTCCTATTACTTGCGGCAGGACAAGAACGGTCTGAACCTTGGCCCCTATGAGCGCAACTGCAAAGCGCATTGGATCACCCCCGAGGATCCGATGCCCGAAGATTTCAGCTTTCAGCTCTACCCCGACGATCTGGACCGGTTGGAATGGTATATCGAAGACGCGATGGGGCGGATGCCGCTCTTGGGCCAAAGCGGCGTCGGACGGGTCATCAACGGGCCGATCCCCTATGCGCCCGATGGCCTGCCGATGCTCGGCCCGATGCCGGGCGTCCCGAACGCCTTTGAGGCGCATAGTTTTACCTTCGGGATCGCGCAGGGGGGCGGTGCGGGCAAAGTGATGGCCGAATGGATCACGCAAGGCGAAACGGAGTGGGACATGTGGGATGTCGACCCGCGCCGCTACACCGCCTATGCCGATCACGACTTTACCCTCGCCAAGGCGCTTGAGACCTATGGCCATGAATATGCGATGCATTTCCCGCATTACGCATGGCCCGCCGGGCGCGACAAGAAGCTGTCGCCGCTGCACGACCGGCTGTGCGACGCGGGCGGTCAGATGGGGGCCTACAACGGGTGGGAGCGGGCGAATTGGTTTGCCAAACCCGGTGATGACACCGCCGAGGCCGCGACCCAGACATGGGACCGGGATGGCCCGTGGGCGGCGCGGGTTCGTGAGGAGGTCGCGGCGGTGCGCGACCATGTGGGCGTGCTCGATCTGCCGGGGTTCTCGCGTTTCGCGCTTGCGGGGCCGAGGGCCGCGGAATGGCTGCGGGGGCGGATCGCGGGCGCGCTTCCCAAGGTCGGGCGGATGACGCTGGGCTATTTCCCCGACAGCCGGGGCCGGGTGCTGACCGAGATGTCGATCCTGCGCCATGCAGAGGATGACTTCACCCTGATCACCGCCGCTCCCGCGCAATGGCATGACTATGAATTGCTGCGCGACGCGTTGCCCCAAGACGGGGCGATCAGCCTGACGGATCGAACCGATGCCGTCTCGACCCTGATCCTATGCGGCCCGAAATCCCGCGCCCTGCTGGCGCCGCTGGCCCCGGAGGCCGATCTGGCGCTGCCGTGGCTCAGCCATCAAGAGGCGTCGGTAAAGGGCAAGCCAGCGCTGCTCGCCCGGGTCTGTTTCGCGGGCGAGTTGGGCTGGGAAATCCACGCGGCCCCCGAAGACATGCCGGCGATCTATGATGCGGTCATCGCGGGCGGGGCCACGCCCTTTGGGATGTTCGCGCTCAATTCCATGCGGCTGGAAAAAGGCTACCGGACGTGGAAGGGCGATCTGTCGCAGGAGTATACCTTGCTGGAGGCCGGGTTGGACCGTTTCCTGCGTCTCGACAAGCCGGAGGCATTTCCAGGAAAGGAGGCGCTGATCGCCGAACGGGACGCAGGGCCGCAGCGCCGCTTCGTGACGTTGGTGGTCGGAGGTAACCCGCAAGATGCGCCGCCGATGGCCACGCTGCGCCTGAACGGAGATGCCGTGGGTGAGGTGACCAGCGGCGGCTATGGCTACCGGGTTGATGCCTCCATCGCGCTCGGCGTCGTGCGGGCCGAGGCTGCCGTGCCGGGTACCGAACTTACGGTCGAAATCTATGGTCAGAGCTACCGTGCCACGGTGCAGCCCGACACCCCGCTTTGGGACCGCGAAAACGCACGCATCCGCGCGCAGGAGGTTTGAGATGGGACAGCTGCCTTCCAAGGCCCGCGCGGTGATCATCGGCGGTGGCGTGATCGGCTGTTCGGTCGCCTATCATCTGACGAAACTGGGCTGGACCGATGTGGTTCTGCTGGAGCGCAAACAACTGACCTCGGGCACCACATGGCACGCGGCGGGGCTGATCGCGCAGCTGCGCGCGACGCAGAACATGACGCGGCTGGCGAAATACTCCCAAGAACTCTACGGCGCGCTGGAGGGGGAAACCGGGGTCGCCACCGGGTTCAAGCGCGTGGGCTCGATCACCGCCGCCCTGACGCCTGCGCGGCGTGAGGAGATCTTGCGGCAGGCCGCCATGGCCCGCGCCTTTGGCGTCGAGGTCGAAGAGATCACGCCTGAAGAGGTGCGCGCGAAATACCCCCATGTGGAGACCAAAGGCATGACCGACGCGGTCTATCTGCCGAAAGACGGGCAGGGCGATCCTGCAAATATCGCGCTGGCCTTGGCCAAGGGCGCCCGGGCGCGCGGTGCGGTGGTGGCCGAGCGGGTCAAGGCGACGGGGGTCACCCGCGCGGGGCGTCGGATCACGGCGGTGGACTGGGCCGGGGAGGATGGCAGCACGGGCCGGATCGAGGCCGAACATGTCATCAATTGCGCGGGCATGTGGGGGCGCGAGCTGGGCCGGATGCTGGGCAGCAACGTGCCCCTGCAAGCTTGTGAGCATTTCTATATCGTCACCGAGGCCGTCCCGGGCTTGCACGAGTTGCCGGTGCTGCGCATCCCCGATGAATACGCCTATTACAAAGAGGATGCAGGGAAGATCCTGCTTGGCGCCTTCGAACCCATCGCCAAACCTTGGGCGCTGGACGGCATCCCCGAGAGCTTCGAGTTCGATCAATTGCCCGAAGATTTCGACCATTTCGAGCCGATTCTCGAGATGGCGGTCAAACGGCTGCCGCTGCTGGCGGAGGCGGGGATTCATACCTTTTTCAACGGCCCCGAAAGCTTCACCCCCGACGATGCCTATCACCTCGGCCAAGCGCCCGAGATGGACAATGTCTGGGTCGCCGCCGGGTTCAACTCCATCGGCATCCAATCGGCAGGCGGCGCGGGGATGGCGCTGGCGCAGTGGATGGAGGACGGGCAGAAACCCTTTGATCTGGGTGACGTGGACATTGCGCGGATGCAGCCCTTTCAGGGCAACAAGACCTATCTGGCAACACGCTCGACCGAGACGCTGGGGCTGCTCTATGCGGATCACTTCCCCTACCGTCAAAAGGCCACCGCGCGGGGCATTAGGCGCAGCCCGCTCCATGCGCATCTGCTGGAGCATGGCGCGGTCATGGGCGAATTCGCAGGCTGGGAGCGGGCCAATTGGTTTGCCGATCCCGGGCAAACGCGCGAGTATCGCTATAGCTGGGGCCGGCAGAATTGGTTCGGCAATCAAGCCGCCGAACATGCCGCCATCCGCGCGGGCGTGGGGCTTTACGATATGTCGTCTTTCGGCAAAATCCGCGTCGAGGGGCCAGAGGCCGAGGCTTTCATGAACCACGTCTGCGGCGCGCAGATGGCGGTGCCGGTGGGCAAGATCGTCTATACCCAGTTCCTCAACCCTCGGGGCGGGATCGAGGCGGATGTCACCGTAACCCGGCTGAGCGAGACCGCCTATCTCGTCGTCACTCCGGTGGCGACGCGGCTGGCGGATGAGACATGGCTGCGCCGCCATGCTGGCGACCGGATGGTGGTGATCACCGATGTGACGGCGGGTGAGGCGGTGCTCGCGATTATGGGGCCGAAGGCGCGGGACGTGTTGCAGGCCGTTTCCCCCATTGACTTCTCAAATGACACCCATCCTTTTGGCATGGCGCGCGAAATCGAGATCGGCATGGGCCTCGCCCGGGCGCATCGGGTGTCCTATGTGGGCGAACTGGGCTGGGAGCTTTACGTCAGCGCCGAGATGGCAGGTCATGTTTTTGAGGCGCTGATGGAAGCGGGCGCGGCCTTTGGCCTGAAACTTTGCGGTCTGCACGCGATGGACAGTTGCCGGATCGAAAAGGGCTTTCGCCACTTCGGCCATGACATCACTTGCGAAGACCATGTGCTGGAGGCGGGCTTGGGCTTTGCGGTGAAGACCGACAAGCCCGATTTCATCGGTCGCGACGCGGTGCTGCGCAAAAAGGAAGAGGGGCTGAAGCTGCGGATGCTGCAATTCCGTCTGACGGACCCCGAGCCATTGCTCTACCACGCTGAACCGATCCTACGGGAGGGGGCCATCGTGGGCTATCTCACCTCCGGCACCTATGGCCACCACTTGGGCGGAGCGATCGGGCTGGGCTATGTGCCCTGCGCGGGCGAAAGCCCCGCCGATCTGCTGGCCTCGACCTATGAGATCGACGTGGCGGGCCGCCGGATCAAGGCCGAGGCCAGTTTGAAACCGATGTATGACCCCAGCGGGGCGCGGTCCAAAAGCTAGGCCGTCGCCTTAGAAAAAACGCGCCCTTCGCAGGCTTATCGCCCGGCTTTGACATAGATCAAAGCGGCGGCTTGGGGCCCATGCGATCCGTCTCCCAAAGATGAAGGGATTCGGAATATGTTCGATACGCTCAAGTTGATCGTGCTTGCGCTTATAGTGTTCTTTGCAGCACTCGGGGCGGATTGGGCGCGCGATCCGGCTTATATGGTTCACGCCCTGCTGGTCATGTTGGTGGCCGCAGGGTTGTTTTTTTGGCAGTTGCGCCGGATGCCTGTCGAGGACGCGGCGCCGGTCGCGCCTGCGCCGCCGCAGGGCTATATGGATGGCCCCATTCGCTATGGCGTCATCGCCACCGCCTTTTGGGGTGTGGTTGGGTTTCTGGTGGGCACCTTCATCGCCTTCCAACTGGCCTTTCCTGCGCTGAACATCGACTGGGCGCAGCCCTATGCGAACTTTGGCCGCCTGCGCCCGCTGCACACCAGCGCGGTGATCTTCGCCTTTGGCGGCAACGCCCTGATCGCCACGTCTTTCTACATCGTGCAGCGCACCTCTTCGGCGCGGCTCTGGGGTGGGAACGCAGCTTGGTTCGTCTTTTGGGGCTATCAGCTTTTCATCGTTCTGGCGGCCACGGGCTATCTGCTCGGCGCGACCCAGTCCAAGGAATATGCTGAGCCGGAATGGTACGTCGACATCTGGCTCACCATCGTCTGGCTGGTCTACCTCGCCGTATTCTTTGGCACGATCTTGAAGCGGCGTGAGCGGCATATCTATGTCGCCAACTGGTTCTTTCTGGCCTTCATCATCACCGTGGCCATGCTGCATGTGGTCAATAACCTCGCCATCCCGGTGTCGATCTGGGGCTCCAAATCAGTGCAGGTCTTTGCGGGCGTGCAGGATGCGATGACGCAATGGTGGTACGGCCACAACGCGGTGGGCTTCTTCCTGACGGCGGGTTTCCTTGGCATGATGTATTACTTCGTGCCGAAACAGGCGGGCCGCCCGGTCTATAGCTACAAGCTGTCGATCATCCACTTCTGGGCGCTGATCTTTCTGTATATCTGGGCCGGTCCGCACCACTTGCATTACACCGCCTTGCCCGATTGGGCGGCGACGCTGGGGATGGTGTTCTCGATCATCCTGTGGATGCCAAGCTGGGGCGGCATGATCAACGGGCTGATGACGCTCGAAGGGGCGTGGGACAAGATCCGCACCGATCCGATTATCCGCATGTTCGTGGCCTCGCTCGCCTTCTACGGGATGTCGACCTTCGAGGGGCCAATGATGTCGATCCGCGCGGTGAACAGCCTTAGCCACTACACCGATTGGACCATCGGGCACGTGCATTCCGGCGCGCTTGGCTGGAACGGGCTTATCACCTTTGGCGCGCTCTACTTCCTGACCCCGCGGCTCTGGGGCCGGGCGCAGATGCACTCCATGGCGGCGATCAACCTGCATTTCTGGCTCGCGACCCTTGGGATCGTGCTCTACGCCGCGTCGATGTGGGTCTCGGGCATTATGGAGGGGCTGATGTGGCGCGAGGTCGATGCCAATGGCTTCCTTGTCAACAGCTTTGCCGACACCGTCGAAGCGAAATTCCTGATGTATGTGGTCCGTGGTCTGGGCGGGGTTCTCTACCTCGCGGGCGGTGCGGTGATGGTCTGGAACATGTGGATGACCATCCGCGCCCCGCAAGCCCGCCCCGTCACCGTCGCCCTGCCAGCGGAGTAAGATCAATGGCCAAGAACCCCCACAGCCCTAATTATGACCCCGCTGACGACCCCAAGGTGGTCACCGCCAGCGAAGGCTTGAAGAAGGGCAAAATTCCCAACGAACTGCCGCCCGAGACGGAGGCGATCACCTTTCACCAGCGGTTCGAGCGCAACGCGACACTGCTGTTGATCGCCTCGCTCGGGGTGGTGAGCATCGGCGGGATCGTCGAAATCGCGCCGCTCTTTTGGTTGGAGAACACCATCGAAGAGGTCGAGGGCATGCGCCCCTATTCGCCGCTGGAATTGGCGGGGCGCGAGATCTATGTGCGCGAGGGCTGCTATGTCTGCCATAGCCAGATGATCCGTCCGATGCGCGACGAGACGGAGCGTTATGGCCACTACAGCCTCGCCGCCGAATCCATGTACGACCACCCGTTTCAATGGGGCTCCAAACGCACCGGGCCGGATCTGGCGCGCGTGGGCGGGCGCTATTCGGATGAGTGGCATGTCGATCACCTGATGGACCCGCAATCGGTGGTGCCGGAAAGCGTCATGCCGAAATACGCGTTTCTGATGGACGCCAAACTTGAGCCTGAGGATGTGACCGATCTGGTCGCCACCCACCGCACGGTCGGCGTGCCCTATAGCGATGAGATGATCGCGAATGTCCGTGGCGACTTCCGGGTGCAGGTTGACCCTTTTGGCGATTACGACGGGCTGCTGGAACGCTACCCCGGTGCGCAGGTGCGCAACTTCGACGGCCGGCCGGGCGTGAGCGAGATGGATGCCCTGATCGCCTATTTGCAAATGCTCGGAACGCTGGTCGATTTCTCGACCTTCGTGCCTGACGCCAGCCGCTAAGGAGGCCGCAATGGACACCTATTCTTTCCTGCGTGAACTGGCTGATAGCTGGGCGCTCTTGATCCTGACGCTGATCTTTCTGGGCGTTATTGCTTGGGCCTTTCGCCCCGGCTCGCGCGCCCTGCACGACGATGCCGCCGCCGTCCCGTTTCGCAACGACGACCCCGATCAAGCCCGCAATGACGGAGCCCGCACATGACCGATAAACGCAAGATCGACCCCGCCACCGGGACCGAGACCACAGGTCACAGTTGGGACGGGATCGAAGAGCTGAACACGCCGCTGCCGCGTTGGTGGCTCTGGACCTTCTATGCCACCGTCGTCTGGGGCGTGATCTATACCATCCTTTATCCCGCCTGGCCCATGGTCTCTGGCGCGACGGCGGGGCTGCTCGGCTATTCCACCCGTGGCGAGGTCGCTGCCGAGATTGCGCGTGTGGACCTGTCGAATGCCGACTTGACCGAAAGTCTCGTCAACGTCGATCTGGCGGTGCTGAAGGACAACGAAGAGCTGCACCGTTTCGCGACACAGGCCGGGCGCTCGGTCTTTGCGGCAAATTGCTCGCAATGCCACGGCGCGGGGGCAGGGGGTGTGGTGGCCTCGGGCTATCCCAACCTTCTGGACGATGACTGGCTCTGGGGCGGCACGATGGAGGATATCGCCTATACCGTGCGCCACGGCATCCGCAACGAGGATGACCCCGACGCGCGTTTCTCGGAAATGCCGCCGTTTGATTGGATGGAGGAGGCCGAGCTCGACGCCACCGTGCATTTCGTGCGCAGCCTTTCGGGGCTTGAGCATGACGCAGGCGCAGCGCTAGCGGGGGCAGAGGTCTATGCTGACAACTGTAGCGCCTGCCATGGGGAGCGTGGCCTTGGTGACCGTGAGATGGGCGCGCCCAACCTTGCCGATGCGATCTGGCTGCGCGGCGGCAGCCATGAGGCGATCCTGCGGCAGCTCAAAGCGCCGCGCATGGGGGTGATGCCGCCGTGGCAGGCCCGTCTGGGCGAGGCCGAGGTGCGCGCCGTGACCGCCTATGTCCACGGTCTGGGCGGCGGCGAGGCTGCAGTCGATGCCGAGGGCGCTGCCGCCGACTAAACCGGTACGACAAATAATCTGCGGATTGATGCAGATCAAAGCGGCCTGCGCCCTAGGGGTGTAGGCCGCAAGACGTAACACCGGAGCCTACTGCCCATGTCCAACGCCGCCCCCCCGCTTTTCGCCGCCCGCGAGCCGATTTTCCCCCGCCGGGTCAGCGGATTCTTTCGGCGGTTGAAATGGGTGATCCTGATCCTCACGCTGGGGGTCTATTACATCACCCCGTGGATCCGCTGGGACCGGGGGCCGAACCTGCCGGACCAAGCGGTTCTGGTCGATCTCGCAAACCGGCGTTTCCATTTCTTCTGGATCGAGATTTGGCCGCATGAATTCTACTTCGTGGCCGGGCTGCTGATCATGGCGGGGCTGGGGCTGTTCCTGTTTACCTCCGCTCTGGGGCGGGTCTGGTGTGGCTATGCCTGCCCGCAGACCGTCTGGTCCGATCTTTTCATGACTGTGGAGCGCTGGATCGAAGGCGACCGCAACGCGCGCATCCGCCTGCACAACGCAGCTTGGAGCCTGCGCAAGGCGCGGCTGCGGGGGGCAAAATGGCTGGTCTGGCTGCTGATCGCGGTGGCGACGGGCGGGGCTTGGGTCTTTTACTTTGCCGATGCGCCCAGTCTGGCGCGCGACCTCGTGACCCTGCAGGCCGCCCCCGTGGCCTATGCCACCATCGCCGTGCTGACGGCCACGACCTTCATCTTTGGCGGTTTCATGCGCGAACAGGTCTGCATCTACATGTGCCCTTGGCCCCGTATCCAAGGCGCGATGATGGACCCCGGCACGCTGACCGTTGGCTACCGCAAATGGCGGGGCGAGCCGCGCGGCAAGGGCGGGGTAAAGCGCCAGAAAGCGGCGGCAGAGGCGATCGGCAGCGGTGATGCGGTGGCCCGCTATGGTGCGGCGCTCGACAAAAACACCGCGGGCGACCGCCAGTCGCGCGACGGCGAGGTTTTGGGCGATTGCATTGATTGCAACGCCTGTGTCGCGGTCTGCCCGATGGGGATCGACATTCGCGAAGGCCAGCAGATGGAATGTATCACCTGCGCGCTCTGTATCGATGCCTGCGACGATGTGATGGCCAAGATTGGCCGCCCGCGCGGGCTGATCGACTATCTCGCGCTGGATGATGAGCCGCCCACCGCGCCCAAGGAAAGCGCCGCCGTGGCGGGCTTTGCGGAAGCGCCTGCCGGTGACGTCGCCGGGGCCACTGCGCCGCCCTGGCAGCCCAAGCCGCTTTGGCAGCATGTCTTCCGCCCGCGCACCCTGATCTATACCGCCGCTTGGGCCGCCATCGGTGTGGCGCTTGTCGTGGCGCTCTTCATCCGGCCCGAGATCGACATGACCGTGGCGCCGGTGCGCAATCCGACCTTCGTCACCCTCTCGGACGGGTCGATCCGCAACGCCTATGACATCCGTCTGCGCAACAAACATGGTGAGGCACGGGATTTCCGGCTGTCTCTCGCCGGAGACCGTGGTTTGGACCTCAGCGTCGAGGGGGCTGCGGGTCCGGTGGTCTCCGTGCCCGCCGACACCACCCGCCTGCAACGGGTCTATGTGATCGCCCCGCCGCAGAGTGACGCCGCCATCGCGCCGCGCAGCGATCTGCGGTTCTGGGTCGAAGACGTCCGCTCGGGCGAGCGGGCCTTTGGTGACACGATTTTCAATGGAAAGGACAGCCAATGACCGCAGCGCAATTGCAACGGGGGCGCCCCCTGACAGGCTGGCATGTGCTGGCGATCTTTGTGGGCGGGTTTTCGATCATCATCGCGGTGAACCTCGCGCTCGCTTTCAATGCGGTGCGCACTTTCCCGGGCAAGGAAACCGAATCGAGCTACGTCGCCTCGCAGAATTTTGACAGCGACCGCGCGGCGCAGGAAGCGCTCGGCTGGGCGGTGCAGACCGAGTTGTCGGGGGAGGCGCTCCGCTTGGCGGTGCAGGATGCCAATGGCGTGGTGCAGCCCGAGATCATCGCGGCGACATTGGGCCGGGCGACCACCGTGGCGGATGACATGACGCCCGACTTCGCCTGGGATGGCCGCGCGTGGACCGCACCGGTCACCGCAGGCCCCGGCAACTGGAACCTGCGGATCGAGATGCGCGCCGCCGATGGCACGCTCTTTCGCCGCCGCATTCCCTTGCGGGTGACACGATGACCGTGGCCGCCTGTCCGGGCTGTGTCGCAGGCGCCCCCTCGGCCGAGGCCGCGGCGCGGCGCATCGCGGAGAACGACAAGGCCATCCATCTCGCCCTGCCGCAGATCCGCTGCGCGGCCTGTATCGCGGGGGTCGAGGGGGTTTTGGCCCGCTTGCCCTCGGTCAAAGCCGCGCGGGTGAACCTCGGGGCCAAACGGGTGCGGATCGTGCTGAGCCCCGGGTATGACGCCAGCGCCGCGCTTCAGGCGTTGAACGACGCGGGCTTCGAGGCGCATGAGCTGGACGCGACCGCCCTGCGGCCTGCGGGGGATGACACGGGCCGCCGTCTGCTGGCCCGCGCCGCCGTGGCGGGCTTTGCCATGATGAACGTGATGGCAGTCTCCGTCGCGGTCTGGTCCGGGGCGGGCGATATCACGCGCGAGATGTTTCACTGGGTCTCTGCGGCCATCGCGCTGCCTGCCTTGGCCTTTTCGGCGGTGCCCTTCTTTGCCTCGGCATCGGTCGCCCTGCGGGCTGGGCGGATGAATATGGATGTGCCGATTGCGCTGGCGATCCTGCTGGCGGCGGCGACCTCGCTTTATGAAACTTTCGCCGCCACCGGGGCGCATACTTGGTTCGATGCGGCGCTCTCGCTGACCTTTTTCCTGCTGGTGGGCCGCTATCTTGAGCATCGCGCGCGGGCCACGGCACGTTCCGCCGCGGCGGAGTTGACGGCGCTGGAACTGCCCCGCGCGACGCGCCTGACCGCCACGGGGCGTGAGACGGTGGACGTCAGCGCCTTGGTGCCCGATGACCGCATCGCCCTTGCCGCCGGGGCGCGCGCGCCGGTGGATGGCATCGCCTTGGGCGCGGTGATGGTGGACCGCTCCGCCCTGACCGGAGAGGCCGACCCCGTCCCGGTGGCGGCGGGCGGGCCGATCTGCGCGGGCGAGGTGATCCTTGGCACGCCGCTGACTCTAAGGGTCACCCGCCGGGCAGAGGACAGCACCCTGCGCCGCATCGCGGCTTTGGTCGAGGTCGCCGAGACCGGCAAACACCGCTACAGCGGGATCGCCGACCGCGCGGCGCGGCTCTATGCGCCGGTGGTGCATGGGCTGGCGGCGCTGGCTTTTGTGGTCTGGTGGGCGCTGACCGGGGACCTTTATCACGCGATTGCCGTGGCCACGGCGACGCTGATCATCACATGCCCCTGCGCGTTGGCGCTGGCCATTCCGGCGGTGACGGCGGCGATGACCGGGCGTTTGTTCCGCGCGGGTGTGTTGCTGAAATCCCCCACGGCGTTGGAGCGTTTGGCCGAGATCGACACGGTTCTCTTCGACAAGACCGGCACGTTGACCGAAGGCGTTGCGCGGCTGTCCGCGCTTGATGCAGAGGTGGCATCGGTCGCGCTTGCCCTCGCGCAGGCGTCTGACCACCCCGCCTCGCGCGCCTTGGCGGCGGCGTTGCAGGGGCAGATGCCCGCCGATCTGCACGACCTGCAAGAGGTGCCGGGCGAGGGCGTCTGCGGCCTGTGGCACGGGGCGCGGGTCTCATTGCGTCGCGGGCTGGAGGGACCGGAACTGCATCTGGCGGACCGCTCTATTCCCTTGCCTCTGTCCGAGACCCCCCGCGCCGGGGCGGCGGAAGTCGTCAGCGCCCTGCGCGGGCGTGGGATGGAGGTGGCGATGGTCACCGGCGATACCGCGCAGCGTGCAGAAGCGTTGGCCGAAACCCTCGGGATCGCCAAGGTTCATGCCGCCGTTCGGCCCGAGGATAAGGCCGGTCTGGTCCGCGACATGGCTGCGCGGGGCAGGCGGGTGCTCATGGTGGGCGACGGGCTGAATGACACGGCGGCGCTTGCCGGGGCGCATGCCTCTCTCGCGCCCGCCACGGCGCTGGATGCCGCGCGGGTCGCCTCGGACGGGGTGATGCTGGGCGGTGATCTTTCGGCGGTCGCCGATACCCTGCGGCTGGCCCGTCGGGCCCGCAGCCGCATTCGCCAGAACCTCGGGCTGGCCGCCGCCTATAACGCGGTCGCGATCCCGGTGGCGGTCATGGGCTTCGCCACCCCGCTGATGGCGGCGGCGGTGATGTCTTCCTCATCCATCCTCGTGGTTTTGAATGCGGTGCGCCGATGAATATCCTGATCGTTCTCATCCCCGTCTCCGTCTGTCTTGGCGCGGCAGGGCTTGCGGCCTGTCTCTGGACGCTGCGCAACGGGCAATATGATGACCTTGAAGGAGACGCGGCGCGGATTTTGCTGGAGAATGGCGCGCCTAATGGTGACACCCAACAGCGCGATACCGAAGAGCCGACCTAGAAACGCAAAACGCGGGCCGTGGCCCGCGCTTTCTTAGCTCAATGAAAGCCTGCCGTCAGTCGGCGGCCTGAGAGGCCGAGATCAGCGCGTCCATATCCTTGATCAGCACGGTCTGAGAGGTCTCAAGCGCAATGATATCCTGCTTGCGCAGGCGGGTCAGGGTGCGGCTCACCGTCTCAATCGTCAGGCCGAGGAAATCCGCGATGTCGCTGCGGGTCATCGGCAGGGCGCAGGTGGTGTAGCTGCCGATCGGCCTGCCGGTGCGCTCCGCCAGCGTGATGAGGAAGGAGGCAACCTTTTCCAGCGCGGATTTGCGGGCCAGCATCATGAAGTGATCCTGCATCGCCGAAATCTCACGCAGGGCGGCGTTCAACAGCCGTTTATGCGTCTCGTGATCCCCCTCGAAATCGTCGAGCGCATGGCGGCGGTGGGCGATTACCTCTGCCGTCTGGATCGCCTCGCAATCGCTGTGATGCAGCGCGCCATTGGGAAAGCCGATGATGTCGCCCGGCAGGCCAAAGGCGATGACCTGCCGCCGCCCGTTGTCGAGCACGCGGGTCAGGCGAAAGACGCCCGAGGTGATCTCATAGATATGGTTGGCGATATCGCCCTCGCGAAACAGATGGCTGCCGACCGCCTGCCGCTTGCGCGGCGATTGCGCGGCGGGGGTGCGAGAGCAAAGCTGCGCCTCGGGCACTTTGGTTGCGGGGGTGAACTCATTGGATAGCGTCACGTACATGCGATCGTCCTTTCTGCGGCGCGGTCACATTCTCAAGCGCATGTCGCAGAACGACCTGTGGTCTTGTATCCGTTTGTAACGCTTTGTCGCAGGGGATGGCGTGGCGGGTGGTGCTCGCTTGGGTTGCGGACTATACAAACGCAACTTTTGGGGTGATGGGCGTGGCCGCGAAGAAGATCCTTGTTGTTGATGACGATGCCAAGATCCGGACGCTTCTGAGGCGCTGTCTTGAAAGCGACGGCTACCTTGTGACCGAGGCTCATGACGCGCAGAGCGTGCGCGCGGCCTTCGCGGCGGAGGCTTTCGATCTGGTGACTTTGGATCTGAACCTTGGCGCGGAGGACGGGCTGGACATCGCGCGCGACCTTCGCCGCGATCATGACGTGCCGATCTTCATGGTGACGGGCAAGGACGATGTGATTGACCGTGTTGTCGGGTTGGAACTGGGCGCGGATGACTATCTGACCAAACCCTTCCATGTACGAGAGGTCTTGGCCCGTGTGAAATCCGTCCTGCGGCGCAGCGGCAAGCGCGAGGCAGAGGCGCCCGCACCGCGAAGCGCCGACCCGTGGCTTGCGCTTGATGGGCTGAAGATCAACCTCGACCGGATGCTGCTGGTGGGCCGTGACGGGCAGGAGGGGGATCTGACCACGGCTGATTTCAAACTCTTGGCCGCCTTCGTGAACCACGCGAAAAAGCCCTTGTCGCGCGACCGGTTGATGGATCTGATCGACGGGCAGAATTGGGCGCCTCTGGACCGCACCATCGACAACCAAGTGGCGCGGCTGCGCAAGAAGGTCGAGCGTGATCCGGCGCGTCCGCTGTTGATCAAAACGGTGCGCGGGGTGGGTTATGTGCTGACCGAAAGCCCCACCGCCACCTCGGGTTAGTCCCGTAACAAGGCGCGAAACGCTTCGGCCAGATCCGCTTGCCTGTAGGGTTTGCGCAGGAGGGCGAAGGCGTGGCTCTCTTCCTCGCCGCGCAGGACGTTTTCGGAAAAGCCCGAGGTGATCAATATCCGCAGATCGGGCATTTCCGCCGCGACCCGTTTGGCCAGCGCATGGCCCGACAACTCCCCCGGCATCACCAGATCAGTAAAGACCACATCGATGTCGTCGCGGTCTTGCAGGATGTCCCATGCCGCATCGCCGGTGGTTGCCGTGACGCAGTCGAACCCGAGCGACTCCAGCCGTCGCTCCGACAGGCGCAGGACCATAGGGTCATCCTCAACCAGCAGCACGCGCAGGCCGGTGCCGATCCCGGCGTGCGGCTCTGGCGCGTCGCTGGAGGCCGTCCGCGTGCTGGTGCCGTCCACGAGGGCGGGGAAATAGAGGCTGATCGTCGTGCCCTTGCCCAATTCGCTGTAGATCGCGATATGCCCGCCGGATTGCTTGATGAAACCGTATACCATCGACAGGCCCAGCCCCGTGCCTTGGCCGACCGGTTTGGTCGAAAAGAACGGCTCCATCGCGCGGGTGCGGGTCTCAGCAGACATGCCTTCGCCCGTGTCCGCGATCGACAGGCGGATGTAGTTGCCCATGTCGATGCCGATTTCTTGTGCGACATAGGTGTCGTCGAGCTGCATGTTGCGCGTTTCCAGCGTGATTTTCCCGCCGGAGGGCATGGCGTCTTGGGCATTGAGCGCGATGTTCAAAACGGCAGTCTGAAGCTGGGTGGCATCCACCTTGGTCTGCCAAAGGTCCTCGGCAAAGCCCGTCTCGACCGCGATATGCGCGCCGATGGTGCGTTTGAGCATCGCCACGGCTTTTGAGACTTCGGCGTTGAGGTCGATCTCCGCCGCGTTCAACGTGGTCTTGCGGGCAAAGACCATCAGGCGTGAGGTGAGATCGGCGCCGATCTCTGCCGCCTCCAACGCGTCCGAGATCAGCGCGCCGCTTTTGGCCGAGGTTTCCGACATCTCCAGCAGTTCCAGATTGCCGATCACGACCGTCAGAAGGTTGTTAAAATCATGCGCGATGCCGCCGGTCATCTGGCCGATGGCGTCCATCCGTTGCGAGCGGGCGGTGGCCTCCTCGGCGGCTTTTCGACGCGACAGATCGTGCATGATGCCGACAAAGGCGACCTCGCCCGAGATATCGGCGCGGCCCACGGAAAGATGCAGCGGGAAGATACTGCCATCGGCGCGCAGCCCTTCCACGTCGCGGCCCACGCCGATGATGCGTTTCTCTCCGGTCTCGAGATGGTGGCGCAGAAAACCGTCATGTTGAACGGCCATATCCCCGGGCATCAGCATGCGCACGTTCTGCCCTACCAAATCCTCGACCGGATGGCCGAAGAGCGTGGCCGCCGCTTTGTTCACCCGCAGGATATTGCCCGCGTGATCCGCCACCACCATGGCATCGACGGCGGCGTCCAGAAGGGCCAGCAGAACGGGGCTTTCGTCGTTGATCTTCATGCGAGGGTTCCGTCTGTAGGGGCTGCGGGGCAGGGCATCCGATAGCGTGAGAGGGGGCGGGGGCGCAATGTAGTGCGATGCGTCACGTGTCCGAGGACTGCGTCCTCGACCACGCCGGTCCTACCACTGGATCGCTTCCAAATAGTCGAGCAGATTGGCGAAATCGGTTTCCAGCACCTCCCCATCCGCGCCACCATTGGGATAGACGTGGCGCAGACCCACCGCGGAAAAGTCCGGCATGGGTGAGGCGGGGTCGTCTTTTGCAAGCTGTCCCATGACGAAGCGGCTGACAAACTCGCGCGGGAAGTAGCCGTCGTTGCGCTGTTTCAGCCCGGCCAAATCCGGCGGCACCACATCCAGATGCAAGGACATCGGACCGCCGCCTTCGCCCTGCGCCCCGTGGCAGGCGGCGCATTCCTTGGCATAGACCCGCTGCCCCGCGCGCACCCGGTCGGTGTCGTCAGAGGACCCCTCCGAACAGGCGGAGAGGAGGGCGCAGGATAGCCCGGCGAGGGCAGCGAGGTGAGGGCGCATAGGGGGTCCTTTCGATGGGCGTTAGTGCGACAGAAGCACAGGAAAGGCGCTTTGTTCAATCAGGCTGCGGGTCGTGCCGCCAAAAACCATCTCGCGCAGGCGGGAGTGGTCATAGGCGCCCATGACAATCAGATCGGCCCCGGTTTCTTTGGCGCGTTTCAGGATGGCGGTGCCAATGTCCGCGCCTCCGCTGGCATATTGCTGCACCGCAACGTTGCAGCCTTGGTGGGTCAGCCAAGCGGCGACATCGGTGCCGGGGTTTTCCCCATCATAGGCCGAGATCGAGATTGGATCGAAAAGCGCCACCGTTACCTCCCGCGCATTGCGCAGGATTGGCAGAGCGGCGCGGATCGCCCGCGTGGCGGGAATGCCCGCTTTCCATGCGACGAAGACCGATTGTGGGGTCAAAGCCACCTTAGCTTGCGCGGTGTTGAGCAAAACGGGCGCGGCGGACTCAAAAAGGGCGGCATGGACGATGTCCTCAAGCAGGCGTTTGTCCTCGCGCAGGTCCGTGCCGATAAGCACCGCGTCACAGGTCAGCCCCGCCCGCGCCACCGTGTTGCGCAGGGCGGAGGCATCGCCGCAGACCGCGCGCACATCCGCGCTGGCGCCTTGATCGGTGAGATACTGGGAAAATTCCGCGCGCTGTTTTTCGACCGCCTCGCGGGCCGCGTCCACATCCGCCTGCCAGCCTGCCGGGAGGGAATAGGTGCTGAGTTCGCCCACCCCCATCGAATAGACCGGGACGGCAGGGGTTTCGCTGAGCAGAAGAACGATCAGATGGGTGCCCTGGGTCTGCGCCTCGCGGGCGAGGGCCTCAAGCTGATTGGGCCGGGCATCGACCCCCAGAACGGCTGTGATGGTTGCATTTTGCATGGCGACGCTCCTCATGTGACCACGGCCATTATGGGGCGGGCCGGAGCGGCTGCATTGATCTGGATCAAGCGGGAGGAGGACTGCGGAAAGAACCGTAGGCGGCATGCGCCGGAAAAGGGTATCGCCCCCGCGCAAAGGGGGGCGATACCTGCGTCAGTTAAAAGCTGATCGACGCGGTCAGGCTGACAGTGCGGCCCGGTTCGGTCAAGGGCACCACATTGGCAAGCCCAAGCCCATCGGAACTGCGGCTTGCATAGGTCGCGTCGAACAGGTTCTGCACGTCCATGCGCACGTTCAGGTTCTCCATCCGCCGCGGTTTGTATTCCGCGTAGAGATTGACCACCTCATAGCCGTCGAGCGACACATCGGTATCGTCGTTCTCCAAGGCGATCTGCGCGGTCGCGCCAATGCGCCATTCCTCGGTCACGTCATAGCCCGCTTCGAAGCCAAAGATATGGCCGACCGGACGGCCAAGGTAATAGGCGGTCGTGGCGGTTGTCGCGTCGTTGGTTTGCACATCGGCATAGGTGTAGTTCAAGGTCGCGAAGCCGCGTGCGCCGGTATAGGTGACCGACCCGTCGAAGCCGCGCGATGTCAGATCGTCCACAGCACCGCGTGCACCGCTCGAGGGCAGAACGGCGTTGATGTCTTCGATCTCAGTGTCGAAGAGCGCGCCTTTGACCGCCCAAGGGCCGCTGTCGTAACGCAGGCCCAAACGCACAGCATTGGCGCGCGAGGTGGTGAAGCCGTCATAATTCCACGGGGTGCGGAAGTTGACCAATGCGGCCTCGCCCAACTCATAACCGCCCCAGCTGGAGGCGGCCCCTGCGTTGAGGGTCCATTGATCGTTCAAGACGTAATCGACCGAGCCGTTGACGCTGGCGCCGCTGGCGTCGAAATCGCTCCCATCGGCGCCTTCGAAGGACGCCCAGTCGTAGCGCCCGCCGTAGGATACGGAGATGCGGTCCGACAGATCCTGCCGCGCTTGGGCGAAGATACCGATGTTGCTAAGCTCTTCGCGGCCGCTCGAGCTGCGCGGGCTGACCGTGTTGTCATAGCCTTCGGCGCTTTCGTCAAAGAAATCGACACCGACATTGACGCTGCCGTTGCGGAGCGTGAAGTCGTTGCTGAGCACACCGCTGAGGCTTTTGTTCACACCATAAAGCGAGCCTACGTCCATCGCCTGCTCGTTGTAGCTGAGCTGCGCATAGGGCGCCCAGATGCCCGAGGGATTCTCATCCTCATAGGTCAGCGTATAGGAGGTGCGCTGCGACAGCGCTTCATAAAGCACCGTGTCGCGCCCGATCACATCGGCAAAGTCGGGGCGGATGAAGCCACCCTGAGACGCGCGCAGGCCATTGTCGGTTGTCTCAGAAGCAGAGAAGCTCAGACGTTTCCCGCTTTGCGAGGTATAGGCGAATTTCGCGATATAGTCGGTTAGGTCCGCCCGCGTGCCCGTGATGGTGCTGCCCGAGCCGTCATCATAATCGTCGCCCGTCGCCCGGGTGCCGCTCAGCAAATATTCGAAACCGTCGTTCTGCCCGAAGAGGGTCAGGTTGTTGCGGAACCCTTGGCCATTGCTGCCATAGGACAGCGTGTAGCGGCCCCCAAAGGGATCATCCCCGTCCAACAGGTCGCGGGCGTCTTTGGTGGTATAGGCGATAGAGCCCGCCAGCGCGTTTGGCCCCTGATCCGCGGGGGCAAGCCCCGCGCTGACCTCAACGGATTTCAGCAAGGCCGGATCCAGCAGAACGTTGCCGGTATGGTGGAAGGCCGATTTGTTCTGACGCGCGCCATCGATGGTGACGGAAAGCAGGCTTTCCTCGATCCCGTTCACATAGACCTTCTGCGCGATCGGCGCGCCGCCGCTGGCGGTGATCGCGGATTCGCCGGCAAAGACATCAGCCACGGTCGCCGGGTTGCGCTGTTCGATTTCGGTTTCGGTGATCTCGTCATTGCCCAAAACAGCCTGAGCGGCTGAGGTCTGAATGCGCAGCACACCGAGATCGAAGGCGGTGTCGTCTTGCGCGTAAGCGAGAGTGGCGGTCGAGCACATCAGCCAAGAGAGCGCGACGCGCTTGGCGGTAGTGGTTTTCATTTTATTGTCCCTTGTAGAAATCCTTGGCTGGCTGGGACTCATGAAACCGCTTGCTTGCTCTGCGCGGATAGTTGCGACAATCCGCCGAAATGTTCAAGGCGCGGATTTGGTTAAAGCGGGAGAGGGGCGGCTGCGGCGTTGGATTTCTACGCGGGTGCCTGATCTTTAAGCAGATCGGTTTGGAGGACGGCGACGTCGCCCCTTGCGCGGCGACTAACCTGGGTCTTTGTATCGGGGGAAATAAGCACCACGATCAAGGCGTTAGTGGCGGAGAGACAGGGATTCGAACCCTGGGAACCCGTGAAGGCTCAACGGTTTTCGAGACCGCCCCGTTCGACCACTCCGGCACCTCTCCGCGGGGGTCTGGGGGGTCCGTTTAGTCGCCTTTTCCAGCAGTGGCAAGAGGGGTTTTGCGCATCAATTGAAAGTTTGGGGATTTTCATTGCGCCGAGGCTGGTAGAGCCTAAGTTTACAGGCAGAATTCTGCGAAAGGACCGCCCATGTTTCGCCAAAACCGAATGATTGCAGCCCCCTTTGTCATGGCGTTGATGCTGCTCGTCGCGCTTGCCCTGCCGCTGCGGGCGGCGGATCGCGGCGCGTTGGAGCGGTTTTTGGAAGTGACCGGCTTTGACGTGGCGTTGGAGAGCATTCGCCTGTCCGCCGATTCCGCGCCTGAGATGTTGGGGCTGCAAAGCGAGGATTTCGGCTCAGAGTGGTCGCGGCTGGTGCGCGATGTCTTTGACACCGAGTTGATGCACGACATGGCGATGGATATCCTTGCCGAGACGCTCAGCGATGACCTGTTGGATCATGCCGCCGGATTCTATGCCTCCGATCTGGGCCAGCGTTTGGTGGCGGTCGAGAACAAAGCGCATATGGCTGAGGATGACGGGCTGAAGGCCGAGAGCGGTGCCGCCATCATCGCGGGGCTTGAGCGGATCGGCTCCCCCCGGTTGGAGACCCTGCGGCGCTTGAACGTGGCCAGCGATGTCGAGGAAATCTCGGTCCGGGCCATTCAAGAAGTGCAGATTCGCTTCCTTCTGGCCGCTGCGGGCGCCGGGGTGATCGAATTGCAGATGGAAGAGCCGGACCTGCGCGAGGCGATGCGGGCGCAGGCGGATGAGCTGGGCGCGCAGATCGCCGCCAATGCATTGGCCAATGCTGCCTATACCTATCAATCCTTCTCGGACGAAGACCTTGCCGCCTATGCCGAGGCGTTGGAACATCCCAAGATGCAGCAGGTCTATACACTGATGAACGCCGTCCAATATGAGATCATGGCCAACCGGTTCGAGGCCGTGGCGGCACGGCTTGCGGCCATGCAGCCCAGTCAGGACATCTGATGCGGGCTTGGGTTTTTGCGCCGCTTTTGTGGCTTCTGGCGTTGCCCGCTTGGGCCGATGCGCGGATGACCGTGCTGGTCGATCTGTTGGAGCTTCGGCAGGCGGCGGTGATCCTCAGCGACGAAGGGCAGGCCCATGCGGAGGTGCTGAACCAAGACATGCTGGGCGGGCAGGGCGGCCCAGCCTGGCAGATGCAGGTCGAAAGCATCCACGATTCTGAACGTATGGTCGAAATGGTTCGCCGCGCCTTAGAAGAGACGATGACGGCGGAGGAGGTCGAAAAGGCCATCGCCTTCTATTCCACCGAACTGGGACGTCGGATTGTGGGGCTGGAGAATGCCGCCCGCGCCGCCATCGCCGAGCCTGAGATCGAGCAGATCGCGCGGGCCAACTATGGGGTGCTGGCGGGGGACGGTGATACCCGGGTGGCTTTGATCCGCCAGTTGATCGACGCTTCCGATATGATCGACCGCAATGTTGGCACGGCGCTCAACAGCAATTTCCAATTCCTACGCGGCATGCGCGATGGCGGCGCGCTGGAGGACAGTGACGAAGACCTCTTGGCCGATGTTGGCGCCGATCTGGATGCGGTGACCGAAGACACCTCCGTCTGGTTGCACGCCTATATGCTGCTGGCCTATCACCCCTTGAGCAAGGCCGAAATCGCGCAATATGCGGCCTTTGCCGAGACACCGGCGGGCCGGGCGCTCAATCGCGGGCTTTTCGACGGATTCGGTCGGGCCTATGAGGATATCTCCTACGGGCTGGGGCGCGCATTGGCGCTGAACATGGTGGCCGAAAGCCTCTGACAGGCCCAAGGGGCAGGGCCAAGAAAACCTACTTGACTTGCCCCGCCATTCCGAAGATAAGCCCGCATCCCGGCGGGTAATCCGTTTTCGGGATTGTTTTTTAATGACGCCCCATGGGCGCGCTGTTCGAGGCGGATCGGCCGGAAAGCCATCCACAAACTCCCAAGCGGGGCCACAGAACGCGGATGACAGAAAAGGAAGACGCATGTTTGCGGTCATCAAGACAGGCGGCAAGCAATACAAGGTTCAAGCAGGCGATATGCTGCGCGTTGAACGTATTGCGGCCAATGCTGGCGAAACGGTCCAGTTCAACGAAGTTCTGATGCTGGGCGGCGACAGCCCCGTGCTCGGCGCGCCCACGGTCAAAGACGCAGGCGTTCAGGCCGAAGTCGTCGATCAGATCAAAGGCGAAAAGGTCATCAACTTCGTCAAGCGCCGCCGGAAGCACTCTTCCAAGCGCACCAAGGGTCACCGTCAGAAGCTGACGCTGGTCAAGATTACCGACATCCTCGCCTCCGGCGCAGAGAAGTCGGGCGTGTCCGAAGCTGTCGGCACCGGTTCCGTAAGCGCCGCCGCCGTGGCTGCCATCACCGGCAAGACCGATGAGGCTGCTCAGATCAAGAAGGCCAAGAAGGCGAAAGCCACCAAGGCCGCTCCGAAAGCCGAGAAAGCCGACCAGATGTCGGAAGCCGGCGCGGACGACCTGAAGGCGCTGAGCGGCGTTGGCCCCGCACTTGAGAAAAAGCTGCACGAAGCGGGCATCACCTCCTTCGCTCAAATCGCAGCATGGACCGAAGCGGATATCGCTGAAGTTGACGAGAAACTGTCTTTCAAAGGCCGTATCCAGCGTGAAGGCTGGGTCGAACAGGCCAAAGAAAAGACCAAAGGCTAAGGAGAGACCGAGATGGCACATAAAAAAGCAGGCGGTTCATCCCGTAACGGGCGCGACTCAGCTGGTCGTCGCCTTGGCGTGAAAAAATACGGCGGCGAAGCCGTCATCCCCGGCAACATCATCGTGCGTCAGCGCGGCACCAAGTTTTGGCCTGCCGAAGGCGTTGGCATGGGCAAGGATCACACGATCTTTGCAACCGTCGACGGCGCTGTGACCTTCCACAAAGGTCTGAAAAACCGCACGTTCATTTCGGTTCTGCCACGCGCGGAGGCCGCTGAATAAGCCGTACCCCAAAGGGTTTGAAAAAATCAGGGATCGGCGATACCGCCGGTCCCTTTTTCTTTTTCGGAAAGACCCCCGATGTTTTTATTTTCCAGTTCAGGGCCCATTGGCCTGGCGGGCCGTTTCTCCGCTCTTTGCGGACCGCGGCTGAATTTTGATAAAGTCGTTACATTCGGCAGGGAGGAATATGTCGAATGTGTCAACGCCTCGGCGCGCGGGTTACGCGCGATCGGGGCAGGGGCGGCCCGTCTGGCCAAAGGCCCCCAATCCAGTCTGTTCGGAGGAGGAACATGACGATGCAGTTGGAAGCGATTGTGAACCAACCCCTTATTGAGACAGAGCGGTTTGACCTGCGCCCGGTGCGCCGGTCCGACATGGGCATGATTGAGATGTATGCCAGCGACCCGCGGGTCGCCAACGCGACATCCTCGATCCCGCATCCACTGCCGCCCGGCAGTGTCGAGGCCTATGTCACCCGCGCCATGTCCGATGACCGTGAAGAAGACGTCTGGGTCATGGATGGCACCCGCGCGGACAGTTCCGAAGTGATGGGCGTGATCTCCCTCACCCGGCTGGATCGCAACCAATCCGAAATCGGCTATTGGGTGGCACCGGCGTTCTGGAACACGCATCTTGCCTCTGACGCGGTGCAGGCTTTGGTAAACGCCAACCCCTTGGGCAATGACGCGCTTTTTGCCTCTGTTTTCCATGACAACCCGGCGTCGGCCAAGGTGCTGACCAATGCGGGTTTTGTCTATCTCGGCGACGCGGAAACCTATTGCTTGGCCCGCGATGCTGCCGTACCCACATGGACCTATAGCCGCAAGCTGTAGCTCCGTTTCCCGTGCCTGAAAGGCAAGACCATGAAGTTTCTCGACCTGTGCAAAGTCTACATCCGATCCGGCGCCGGGGGCGGCGGCTGTGTGTCGTTCCGGCGTGAGAAATATATCGAATATGGCGGCCCGGATGGCGGCGATGGCGGCACCGGCGGCTCGGTCTGGGCCGAGGCGGTCGATGGGCTGAACACGCTGATCGACTTTCGCTATCAGCAACACTTCTTTGCCAAGAACGGCCAGCCCGGCATGGGCAAACAGCGCACCGGTAAGGACGGTGAGGATATCATCCTGCGGGTGCCCGTGGGCACGGAGATCCTCGACGAGGATCAGGAGACCGTCATCGCCGATCTGACCGAGCTTGGCCAGCGCGTGCAGCTTGCGCGCGGCGGCAATGGCGGCTGGGGCAACCTGCACTTCAAATCCGCGACCAACCAAGCCCCCCGCCGCTCGAACCCCGGGCAGGAAGGGGTTGAGCGGACGCTTTGGCTGCGGCTCAAGCTGATCGCCGACGTCGGCTTGCTGGGCCTGCCCAACGCGGGCAAGTCGACCTTCCTTGCAAGCACGTCGAACGCGCGGCCTAAGATTGCCGATTACCCGTTCACCACGTTGCACCCAAACCTTGGCGTGGTCGGTGTCGATAACACTGAATTCGTGGTGGCGGATATTCCCGGCCTCATCGAAGGCGCCTCCGAGGGGCGGGGTCTGGGCGATCTTTTCCTTGGCCACGTCGAGCGTTGTGCGGTGTTGTTGCACCTCATCGATGGCACCTCCGAAACCGTGGCGGAGGATTACCACACCATCATCGGAGAGCTGGAAGCCTATGGTGGCGATCTGGCTGAAAAGCCGCGTGTCACTGTGTTGAACAAAGTTGATGCACTGGATGAGGAAGAGCGCGCAAGCCGTTTGACAGAATTGGAAAAAGCTTCCGGCGGCAGCGTGATGATGATGTCCAGTGTGGCTGGCGAAGGCGTGACGGAAGTATTGCGCACCCTGCGCCAGAACATCGACGAAGACCGCCTGCGTTTCCGCAGCACCGAGGAAGAGACACCTTGGCAACCCTAAGCACCGCCCGCCGCGTCGTCATCAAGATCGGCTCCGCCCTTCTGGTGGACCGCGATAGCGGCAATCTGCGCCGAGACTGGCTGACCGGATTGGCGCAAGATGTCTTATGGCTCAAGGGCTTGGGCTGCGATGTTGTGCTGGTATCGTCTGGCTCCATCGCGCTTGGCCGGGGTGTTCTGGGCCTCCCGCCGACCGTCTTGGCGCTGGAACAGGCGCAGGCCGCCGCGGCGGTGGGGCAAATCCGCCTGGCCCGGGCTTATGAAGAGGTGCTGGCCCCCCATGGCATCACCACGGCGCAGGTTCTGGTAACGTTGGAGGACAGCGCCAACCGCCGGCGCTACCTCAACAGCCGCGCGACCTTGGAGCAGCTGCTCTCGCTCGGCGTCGTGCCCATCGTAAATGAGAATGACACGATCGCGACTGATGAAATCCGCTTTGGCGACAATGACCGTCTCGCCGCGCAGATTGCGGTGACGGTGGGCGCGGATCAGTTGATTTTGCTCTCCGATGTGGATGGTTTCTACAGTGCCAACCCCTCACAGGACCCGACCGCGAAACGTTACGATGTGATCGAGAGCATCACGCCCGAGATCGAGGCGATGGCCGGTGATGCCGGGTCGGGCCTGTCCAAAGGTGGCATGAAAACCAAGCTGATGGCCGCGCGGACGGCGACAACGGCGGGCTGTGCGATGGCGATCACCGATGGGTTCGTCATGCGCCCGCTCACCGCGCTCGAAGGTGGGGCAAATGCCACTTGGTTCAGCGCGCAGAGCGATCCACAGGCCGCGCGCAAGCGCTGGATTGCCGCGATGAAGCCGCGCGGGGCGGTGACCTTGGACGCCGGAGCCGTGGCGGCTTTGGCGCGGGGCACGTCCCTCTTGCCGGCCGGGGTGACCGCCGTTGAGGGGCGTTTTGAGCGGGGCGATAGCATCGCCATGTATGACCCCGCCGGTCACGCGGTGGGCCATGGTCTCAGCCGCTATTCGGCGGAGGAGATCGGGCAAATCAAGGGCCACAAGAGCGCTGAGATCGAGGCGCTTTTGGGCTATCCCGGGCGGGCGGCTTTGATCCATCGGGACGATATGGCGCTTTAGGCGAAGGTGAAGATAGGGGCATAAGGCTATGAACGACATCGAGAATATCTCTGAACTGATGGCCCATATCGGCGCCCGCGCCCGTGCTGCGGCGACGCAACTGGCAACCGCCACGGCCGAGCGTAAACATGCCGCCCTTATCAGCGCCGCCGACGCCGTTTGGAAACACCGGGCCGAGATCATCGCCGCCAATGAAAAAGACCTCGCCTTTGGCCGCGACAAAGGGCTCTCGGATGCGATGATGGACCGGCTGATGCTGAACGAAGAGCGCATTCGCGGCATGGTCGACGGGCTGCGGTCGGTCGCGGAACAGGTTGATCCGGTGGGTGAGGTGATCGCTGAATGGGACCAGCCCTCGGGGCTTAACATTCAGCGCGTGCGCACCCCGCTCGGCGTGATCGGCGTGATCTATGAATCGCGCCCCAATGTGACGGCGGATGCGGGCGCGCTTTGTCTCAAAGCGGGCAATGCCGTGATCCTGCGCGGCGGGTCGGAAAGCTTTCATTCATCGCGTGCCATTCACGCCTGTCTGCAACAGGGGCTGCGGGATGCAGGCATGCCCGAAGACGCAGTGCAATTGGTCCCGACGCGCGACCGGGCGGCGGTGCGTGAGATGCTGACGATGACGGATACCATCGACGTGATCGTACCGCGCGGCGGCAAGGGGCTTGTCGGCTTGGTCCAGCGTGAGGCCCGGGTGCCGGTCTTTGCCCATCTGGAAGGCATCGTGCACATCTATATCGACGCCGAGGCGGATCCCGAAAAAGCGTTGAAGGTCGTGCTGAACGCCAAGACACGACGGACGGGCATTTGCGGCGCGGCGGAATGTCTTTTGATCCATGAGGATGTCGCCAAGACCATTGGCAATGGCGTGATCCGGGCGCTGATCGACGCAGGCGTCGAAGTGCGCGCCGATACGGCCTTGCAGGATGTCTCCGGCACGGTCCCGGCCAGCGATGCGGATTGGGGGCAAGAATACCTCGATATGATCGTCGCGGCGCGGGTCGTCCCCGATCTGGACGCTGCGATGGCGCATATTCGCCAGTATGGATCGGGGCATACCGATTGCATCCTGACCGAGAATGCCGAGACCGCCGCGGCGTTCTTCAGTGGGCTGGATTCCGCGATCCTGATGCATAACGCCTCGACCCAATTCGCGGATGGGGGAGAGTTCGGCATGGGCGCAGAGATCGGCATCGCCACGGGAAAGCTTCATGCCCGCGGCCCTGTTGGTGCGGCGCAACTGACGAGCTTTAAATACCTAGTGCGTGGCGAGGGGACGGTGCGCGGCTGACCTTTAGAACGAGAGGGTCAGTGCCGTTTCGCCGCTGTCGAGCGTGATTTCTCTCCCCTGTGCTTCGGCCAGCATTGGCAAAAGCGCGAATTGAACCTGCGCGGGCTGTAGCCGCCTGTCCGCGCCGGTCTGCGTCAGCAGCGCCCAAAGTTCAGGGTCTATCGCGATCTTGTCAGCCTCGGCCTTTAGGGACCAGCGGCCCGCCTCTTCACCGATGGTGATCCGCCCGCCGTGGTGCAGGGCCGTTTCGATACAGAGCAGCGCGAGGAAGGCCATCCGCACGCCATTGCGTGATTGCGGGCTTGTAACCTGCCAATCAATCTCAACCCTTGAGGCGGCATAGAGATCACGTAGGATCGAAGTCACCTCGTTCTGGCCCATGGTCTGATCGCCCGCGGCCCCAAAGGCGATGCGGAAAAAGCGGATCCGGGCCGAGGCGCTTTCGACGCTTTGACCGATCAAGGCAAGCTCAGGCCCCGGGGTGGCCCCGGTGCCCGCCATCTGAAGCAATTCAAGCCCGTTGTTGATGGCCCCGATTGGCGATATCAAGTCGTGGCAAATGCGGCTGCCGATCAGGGCGGGCAGGTCAATGTTAAGCTGGCCCATGGTGGCCCCTCGGAATGATTGGAAACGGCATGGATGATCTGAACGCGCTGCTGACCCCTGGCATGTTGGTGATGCATCCGCAGCATCCCGAATGGGGCACTGGACAGGTGCAAAGCAATATCGGCGGCAAGGTGACGGTCAACTTTCGTGACCAAGGCAAAGTGGTCATAGACAGCTTTCGTTTGGAATTAATGCCGGTCTTTGATGAGGGATGACCCTTTCCAAATCCTTAATGGTGGAAGAAAATTCTCTTAAAGCAACCATAGGGAGAGTAACCGATTTCCGCTTTCCCCGCAACTGTTGCGCCCGCGCAGCCGATTGCCTATCAGGCGGAGACTTTCATTTCGGGCATAGGATTGGCCGATGCCGCGGGGCGTAGCAGCAGATTTTCAGGTCAGATTAGCGCAGACGGAGGCCGATGTGCAGGCGGCACAGCGGCTGCGGTACGACGTTTTCGTGCGCGAGTTGGGCGGCGGCGGCCCGATGGTGGATCATGCCGCCGGGTTGGAGCGGGACCGGTTCGATCCCTACTTTGACCATCTGCTTTTGACCGACCGGCGCAGCGGTAAATTGGCGGGCGTCTACCGAGTGATGCGGAGCGATATGGCCGCACGGGCAGGGGGCTTCTATTCGGCGGCGGAATATGATCTGGCGCCGCTTGTCCAGTCGGGGCGTAAGCTGTTGGAATTGGGGCGCTCTTGCCTTGACCCCGCCTATCGCGGTGGCACGGCGATGCACCACCTTTGGGCCGCGCTAGCAGGCTATGTTGCCGAATATGAGATCGAGGTTCTCTTTGGCGTGGCGAGCTTTCATGGCACCGACACCGCGGCTCTGGCCGAGCCGCTTTCGCTTTTGCATCACCGGCATTTGGCGCCGCCCGAACTGCGGGTCCGCGCGCGTGATTACGCGCCCATGGACCTGATCCCCGAGCCCGAGTTGGACCGGCGCAAGGCCATGCTGGCGGTGCCGAGCCTGATCAAAGCCTACCTACGGCTGGGCGGGACCGTGGGCGAGGGGGCCTATATCGACCGGGCCTTCAACACCACGGACGTTTGCCTGATCCTTGATACGAAACAGATGAGCGCGCGGCAGATGCGGTTCTATAACGGGAGTGCTGCATGAGCACGACTTGGGGCAGCGACCAGCCGCCGCCAGAGCGGCGTTTGACGCTTGCAGGGATGCTGCGCGTCATGCTCCGCGGCGCGGTCTTGGCGTTTTTGGTTTTCGGCGGGTTACTGGTCTTGCTGCTGCTGCGCTTGGTCGAGCGGCCAATTTTTGGCCTGCATCGGCCCATCACCCCCCATATCACGCAGATGGTATGCCGCGCGGCGTTCTGGGTGCTGGGCATGCGCTTTATCCGCCGCGGCACCCCGATGGAACGGCGCGGCGCGGTGGTGGCCAACCATACCTCATGGCTCGATATTTTCGCGCTGAACGCGGCCAAACGGATCTATTTCGTCTCCAAATCCGAGGTCGCGGGCTGGCCCGGCATCGGCTGGCTGGCGCGGGCGACGGGCACCGTCTTTATCCGCCGCGACCGGGCCGAGGCGCGCAACCAGACGGAGGTGTTTCGGACCCGTCTTTTGGCCGGGCATAAGCTGCTGTTTTTCCCCGAGGGCACCAGCACCGACGGGCTGCAAGTGCTTCCCTTCAAGACTACGCTATTCGAGGCCTTCTTTGATCCGGCCTTGCGGGACGAGATCGCGGTGCAGCCCGTCAGCGTGATCTACCACGCGCCGCAGGGTGAAGATCCGCGGTTTTATGGCTGGTGGGGGGATATGTCCTTTGGCGCGCATCTGCTGACGACGCTGGCCGCGGCTCGGCAAGGCGCGGTCGAGGTGGTCTATCACCCGCCGTTGCAGGTGGCGGAATACACCGGGCGCAAGGCGCTGGCGCAACGCTGCGAAGCGATCGTGCGCGCGGGCCATGCTCAGGCAGGAGCCGATGGCGGGCCGCGCCTGCAATAAGCCCCTTGCGCTGCGCCGCGCGCTGGCCTATATGCGCCCCACTTGAACCCGCAGTCGGGGTTGGGCCTTTTGGGGAGAAATCCCAGATCGTCCGCCGGTTGGCAGCATGAGGCTGTCATACCCCCGATGAGGCTAAACCGGAAAGGTATAAAGACATGGCTCTTCCTGAGTTCTCCATGCGCCAACTGCTTGAAGCAGGCGTACACTTTGGTCACCAGACACAGCGCTGGAACCCCCGCATGGGCCCGTATATCTACGGCGCGCGCAACGGCATCCACATCATGGACCTCACACAGACCGTCCCCATGCTGGACGAAGCGCTGAAAGTGATCCGTGACACCGTCGCCAAAGGCGGCAGCGTTCTCTTCGTCGGCACCAAGCGTCAGGCCGCCCAGCCGATCGCTGACGCCGCAGAGAAATGCGCACAGTATTACATGAACCACCGTTGGCTCGGCGGTACGCTGACCAACTGGCAGACCGTTTCGCAGTCGATCAACCGTCTGAAAAACATCGACGAACAGTCCGAGCGCGGCTTCGAAGGCCTGACCAAGAAAGAGCGTCTTGGCATGGAACGCGACCAAGCGAAGCTTGAAGCGTCGCTGGGTGGTATCCGCGAAATGGGCGGCCGTCCTGACCTGCTCTTCGTCATCGACGTGAAGAAAGAGTCGCTGGCCATTGCAGAAGCCAACAAGCTGGGCATCCCGGTTGTGGCCGTGGTTGACACCAACTGCTCGCCCGACGGTGTTGACTACATCATCCCCGGCAACGACGACGCGGCCCGCGCCATCGCGCTCTACTGCGATCTGGCATCGCGCGCTGCTCTCGACGGCATGTCGGCTCAGCTGGGTGCAGCAGGCGTTGATCTGGGCGCCATGGAAGAAGCCCCCGAAGAAGAAGCCGTGAGCGAAGAAAGCACCGGCGTCGAAATCGGCAACGCGTCCGAAGAGACTCTGCATGACGATGCCATGGGCAAAGACGCGCCGCTGGACATCGAATCCAAGAAAGAGACCGTCGCCAAAGCCGAAGGCTAAGCGTCACGGACCTGAAACACGGGGCAGGGTAACCTGCCCCGATTTCCACCAGATGCGGGCCTTGGGCCTGCACCCGATTTCCAAAGGAGAACCAAGAGATGGCAATCACAGCATCCATGGTCAAGGAACTGCGCGACAGCACCGGCGCAGGCATGATGGACGCCAAGAAGGCACTGACAGAAAACGACGGCGACATGGAAGCCGCTGTCGACTGGCTGCGCACCAAAGGTCTGGCCAAAGCGGCGAAGAAATCCGGCCGTACCGCTGCCGAAGGTCTCGTGGCTGTTAAGGTCGAAGGCGGTCACGGTGTCGCGGTTGAGGTGAACTCCGAAACCGACTTCGTCGGCAAGAACGCTGAATTCCAATCCATGGTCAGCAACATCGCCGATGCCGCGCTGAAAGTGGACGATGTCGAAGCGCTGAAAGCGGCTGAGATCGACGGCAAATCCGTCGAAACCACCCTGACAGACGCCATCGCCAAAATCGGCGAGAACATGTCCCTGCGCCGCATGCAGAGCATCGAAGGCGAGACCGTCGTCTCTTACGTCCACAACGCCGCCGCACCCGGCATGGGCAAAATCGGCGTTCTGGTCGCCATGACCGGTGGCAACGAGGAACTGGGCAAGCAGATCGCGATGCACATCGCCGCTGTGAACCCCGCGTCGCTCTCCGAAGCTGATCTGGACCCGGCCGTGGTCGAGAAGGAAAAGCAGGTTCAGATGGACATCGCCCGCGAAAGCGGCAAGCCCGAAGCCGTGATCGAGAAAATGATCACCGGCCGCATGCAGAAGTACATGTCCGAAGTGACACTGGTGAACCAGTCCTTCGTCGTGAACCCTGACCTGACCGTCGGCAAGGCCGCTGAAGAAGCGGGTGCGACCATCACTGGTTTCGTGCGTCTGGAAGTTGGCGAAGGCATCGAAGTCGTCAAAGAAGACTTCGCAGCAGAAGTGGCGAAAGCCGCGAAAGGCTAAGCCTTCTCGACATGATGAATATGGGGCGGTGCATTCCGATGCGCCGCCCTTTTTCGTGGCCAATCACCGATAGGGACGCCGATAGAAACGACGGCTCAAAGCATCAGGGCGGGTTCTGGATGGGGCAGGGGAAGGATCCGGTCAGCCAGGCGAAAAATAAACCTGACTGAGACCGGCGAGCCAAAAAGCGCCCTGGTATTACAAGGATTTAGGGCCCGTCGTACCACAGGCGCGAACACCCGCGATACTGGCGGACCATGGCCATCTACTACCTGAGGTGCCAGTAAGGTATTCCATACCCTAATATATTACGGATCCATCACAAACATCTGGTTGGCAAAGGCCGCTTTCAGCACCGCCTGAGCCGTCGTCTCGACCGACAAAGCCTCCCGCGCGAGGCGCAGGTGTTTTTCGACCGTAGGCGCCGTCAGACCCATCAGCAGGGCGATATCCTGCGTGGTCTTGCCATCTCCGACCCATTGCAGCACCTCCAGTTGGCGCCGGGTGAGGCTGCGGTTGGGGCTTCTGTAGGGCAGGGAGAGGATTTTCAGATGCGCAATTTCATTCATCAGCTGAATGTCCGCGCCATGCTTTTTCCAAATCGCATCCACCTCATCCTGAGATAGCCCGCGGCGCGCCGTTAGCGCAATCGCCCCCTTGGACCGGGCCGAGATCGAGCGGAAACTGATCGTATAGCCCGCCGTCACATCCATGCTGGCGTTGAAGTCGATCACCCGTTTTTCGGTCTCCGACAAGCCCTCGCGCTGCGTGATCTCCGCCAAGGTGCCCCAGCTACAAGCGCCTTCGTTGTTGAGCGCCCAACGCAGCATCGGCGCATTGAAGTAGAGCCCACTGTGCAGATAGCCGTTGAGGTATTCCGCGCTTTGATTGCTTAAAATCACGAAATCCGCCGGGTCGCCCAAAGAGGTCGGTGTGCGGTAGCGCGTAAACCCGTAGATCAGCCGGTCGAATCCATAGTCAGCCATCTGTCGCGTATGGGCATCCCAGAGTGCTTCGATTGTCGGGCTATGCGCGATCTGATGCAAATAGTCGCGCAAGATCATCAGCTTCCGATATGACGTTGAAGGGCTTGGATTGCCAGAACATAGCCATGAACGCCAAAGCCGCAGATTTGTCCAAGGGCCACAGGTGCGATATAGGACGTGTGGCGGAAACTCTCACGCGCGTGGATATTGCTCAGATGCACTTCGACCACCGGCAGTTCGACAGAGGCGATGGCGTCCATCAGCGCGATGGAGGTATGGGTATAGGCGCCGGCATTCAGAATGATACCAGCATGTTGGCCGCGGGCCGCATGGATCAAATCGATCAGGCTGCCTTCGTGGTTCGACTGCGCAAACTCCATCTCCAGACCCAGCCGTGCGGTTTCCTCGGCACAGAGTGCCTCAACATCCGCCAAGGTGGTCTTGCCATAGACCTCAGGCTGCCGCGTGCCCAAAAGGTTCAGGTTCGGGCCGTTCAAAATAAGTACAGACGCCATAATCACTCACATTAAATCATCTAGATAGTGTTAACGGAGCAAAACTGGCGCTGTCCAGCGTCAGGTGGCATTGCGGTGCTACTGTGGCGAGAAAATCGCAACAACAGGGCTGGCGTTGTGATATGCGAAACTGATAATCAGTATTATGTAAAAAAGACGGGTCCTAAGAAGAGCTAGAAGAGTTTAACCCAAGGCGTAACCCGCACCGCGCACGGTTCGGATCGGGTCTCCGCCACCTTCGCGCGTCAATGCTTTGCGCAGTCGCGCGATATGAACGTCCACCGTGCGCGTATCGACATAGATGTCGCGGCCCCAGACGTGGTCGAGCAATTGATCGCGGCTGAACACGCGCCCGGGTTTTTCCAGCAGCGTCGTCAGCAGCCGATACTCCGTCGGCCCCAGTTTCAGCTCGTTGCCCGCGCGGCTCACGCGGTGACGCTCCGGGTCGAGCTGGATGTCGTCAAAGCTCAGCAGCGCGCCTGCGGCTGCGGGACGTGTGCGGCGCAGCTGCGTGCGCACACGGGCCATGAGTTCGCGCAGGTTGTACGGCTTGATCACATAGTCGTCCGCGCCGGTTTCCAGCCCCCGCACGGTATCCACTTCCTCAGAGCGCGCGGAGAGCATGATGACCGGAATATGCCGCGTCGCCTCGCGCGATTTGAGTTGGCGGCAGACTTCGATGCCGCTCATCAATGGCATCATCCAATCGAGGATCACCAAATCCGGCGCGGCCTCTGAGACCAGAAGCATGGCTTCTTCGCCGTCTTCGGCCCGGCGCACCTCAAAGCCTTCGGCTTCGAGGTTATAGGCCAGTACCTCACGTTGCGCGGGTTCATCTTCTACCAGCAGAACCTGGGGGCGTGTGACGTCCATCGTCTCAGTCCTTCGTGGTGATCGAAGTGCGGTCGGCCTTGGGCCGGTCGTCCTCGGGCGTCTCACCGGTCACCAGATAGACAACCTGTTCGGCGATGGCCGTCACATGGTCACCCATACGTTCGACGTTTTTGGCGATGAAATGCAGATGCATACAGGCGGTGATGCTGCGCGGGTCTTCCATCATGAAGGTGAGGAATTCGCGGAAGAGCGCATTATACATCTGGTCGACATCTTCGTCTCGGGTGATCACATCGCGCGCAAGATCCGCGTCGCGCTGGATATAGGCGTCGAGCGCATCTTTCAGCATCGCCTCAACCGCGCCAGCCATCCGGCGGATCGCGCCGGTGCTGTCGCTGACAGGCTCCATCTGGTTCAGGACGCTGGTGCGCTTGGCCATGTTTTTTGCATAGTCGCCAATACGTTCGAGGTTGGCGCTAATCTTGATGACGCTCAGCGTTAGACGCAGGTCGATCGCCGTGGGCGCGCGCAGCGCGATGACGCGGGCGGCGCTTTCGTTGATCTGTTCTTCCAGCCCGTCGATGGCCTTGTCCCCTGCCCGCACCTCATTGGCGAGCTCTTCGTCGCGGGTTTCCAGCGATTGCGCGCCGCGGCGGATGGCGTCTTCGACCAGACCGCCCATTTTGAGGATCTGCGCCTGAACGGCTTCCAGATCGCGGTCGAATGCTGATGCAATGTGTTGATCTGACATGATATTATCCAATACGGCCGGTGATGTAGCTTTCGGTGCGCGGGTCTTGGGGCCGCGTAAAGATGTCGTCGGTGTCGCCAAATTCCACGAGGTTGCCGAGGTGGAAAAAGGCGGTTTTCTGGCTCACCCGCGCGGCCTGTTGCATGGAGTGCGTGACGATCACGACGGAGTAGTTCTGCCGCAATTCGTCAATCAATTCCTCGACTTGCGCGGTGGCGATGGGGTCAAGGGCCGAGCATGGTTCGTCCATCAAAAGCACTTCGGGCTCTGTTGCCACGGCGCGGGCGATGCATAGACGCTGCTGTTGACCACCCGAAAGGCCGGTGCCCGGTGCGTGCAGACGGTCCTTCACCTCGTTCCAGATCGCGCCCCGGCGCAGGGCCTGTTCGACGATATCGTCGAGGTCGGCCTTATTGCGGGCCAGCCCGTGGATGCGTGGGCCGTAGGCCACGTTGTCGTAGATCGACTTTGGGAAGGGGTTTGGCTTTTGAAACACCATGCCAACCTTGGCGCGCAGCTGCACCGGGTCGACCCGTTTGTCATAGATGTCTTCGCCATCGATGCGGATGTCGCCGGTCACGCGGGCCACATCAATTGTGTCGTTCATCCTGTTGATACAGCGCAGAAAAGTCGATTTGCCGCAGCCCGATGGGCCGATAAAGGCGGTCACGGTCTTGTCGTTGATGTCGATGTCCACGTCGCGAATGGCGTGGCTGTCACCGTAGTAGACCTGCACGTTGCGGGCCGCGATCTTGACGGGTTGGGTTGTCACGTCACTCTCCGAATATCTGTTGTCTTTCATGGTCCCGTCCTTGGTTTACCAGCGACGCTCAAAGCGGCGGCGCAGCAGCACGGCGATGGCATTCATCGTGATCAGGAACACCAGCAAGATGATGATACCGCCCCAAGCACGTTCGTAGAAGGCCGGGTCGGCGCGTTTGGCCCATTCATAGATCTGGGCCGGCATGGCGGAGTTCGGGGCCATCAGCCCTTCGGCGATGCTGTCGGGCGGGTTGGAGGCGATGAAGCCCACCATGCCGATAAGCAGCAAAGGTGCCGTTTCGCCAAGGGCTTGGGCAAGCCCGATGATCGTCCCCGTCAGGATGCCCGGTGCGGCGAGGGGCAGCACATGGTGGAACACCGATTGCATTTTCGAGGCCCCTACCCCAAGCGCCGCGTCGCGGATCGAGGGCGGCACCGATTTGAGCGAGGCGCGGGTCGAGATGATGATCGTCGGCAGGGTCATCAGCGTCAGCACCAGACCGCCCACCAGCGGAGCCGAGTTCGGCAGGTGCATGTAGTTGATGAACACCGCAAGGCCAAGGATACCAAAGACGATCGAGGGCACCGCGGCGAGGTTCGAGATGTTCACTTCGATGATGTCGGTGATCCAGTTCTTCGGCGCGAATTCTTCGAGGTAGATCGACGCGGCGACCCCGATGGGCAGCGCCAGCACCAGCACCACCAGCATCATCGCGAAAGAGCCGATCATCGACACCCCCATGCCCGCCGCTTCGGGCCGCGCGTCAGAGGCATCGGCGCCTGTGATAAAGTCGAGGTTGAACCGCTTTTCGATGCTGCCGTCGGCGATCAACGCATCGACCAGATCAAGCTGCTCGGCGCTGATGTTCTTGTCATTGGCGATGCTTTCGCGGGTCACGCGGCCCTTGAGGTAGCCATCGACACGGCTGTTGGTCAGGAACTCGAACTCGGCATTCGTGCCGATCAGCTCCGGGTTGGCCAAGACGTAGTTGCGCAATTGAGCGGCGGCGTCTTTCGACAGGATATCTGCCATCGCCTTGGGCTTGAGATCGGTCTCAACCTCGCCCGCTTCGACCTTGTTTTCAAAGGCAGCTTTTAGCAGCGGCGAATATCCGAAGGTCGAGACCTTCTTGATGTCTTCCAAATCGCGGTTGCCGTTCTTGTCGAGCTTGTCTTCCAGCAGCGGCACGGAAAGCGTCACATAGGTCTGCTGAAACGCGCCGGTCCCGCGGGAGATGATGGTGAAGAGCAGCGTCAGCAGCATCAAGAGGCCGATCACGATGGCAATGATGCCATAGAGCTTGAAACGGCCCTCGGAAGCGTTGCGGCGTTTGGTGCGCCCGTCTTGTACCAGCAGGGACGCACCGCGCGGGTCTGCGATGGGGGCTGCGGGGTTGGGGATATCGCTCATTCGTACTGCTCCCGGTATTTGCGCACGATGTAGAGGGCCAGCACGTTCAGGCCCAAGGTCAGGACGAAGAGGGTCAGGCCAAGCGCAAAGGCGACCAGCGTCTCGGGGCTGGCGAAATCGCTGTCCCCCGTCAACTGGCTGACGATGCGGGTGGTGATGGTGGTCATGGCTTCCAACGGATTTGCCGAGATGCGGGCGATGGCCCCTGCCCCCAGCACCACGATCATCGTCTCACCGATGGCGCGGCTGGCGGCGAGCAAGACGGCGCCGACGATGCCCGGCAGCGCCGCAGGCATGACCACTTGGCGGATCGTCTCGGACTGGGTCGCGCCCAAGCCGAAAGAACCGTCGCGCAGCGACTGCGGCACCGCGTTGATGATGTCGTCCGACAGGGAGGAAACGAAGGGGATCAACATGATGCCCATGACCAGCCCGGCGGTCAGGACCGAGGTCGCCCCCGACATCCAATCGACGCCCAGAAGCCCTTCTTCCCCGCGCCCGAAGACTTGGACGAGGAATGGCCCCACCGTCAGCAGCGCGAAAAGGCCGTAAACGATTGTCGGGATGCCTGCGAGGATTTCGAGCAGCGGCTTGGCCGTGGCGCGCACCTTGGGGCCTGCATATTCGCTCAGGTAAATCGCGGCGAAAAGCCCGATGGGCACGGCCACCAGCAGCGCGATGAGCGAGATATATAGCGTCCCCCAAAGCAGCGGCAGGATCGACAGGTCACTGTCGCCGCGGAAGTTCGGTGCCCAGGAAGAGCCGAAGAAGAAGTCGGTCCAAGGATGCAGGTTGAAGAAATTGATCGTCTCGAACAGCATCGACAACACAATGCCGACGGTGGTCAGGATCGCCAAAGAGGCCGCGAGGATCAGCAGCGCCTTCACGCCCCCTTCGACCCGGTTGCGGGCGCGGAAGGTGGCATTGGTTTCGCGGTAGACCATGGCCAGCCCGGCCAAGGCGATCAGCGCCACGATGATGTTGCGCCAGAAATTGCCCGTCGCCGTCATCTCGCGGTAAGCCTGCGCGGCTTGCAGCACCTCGGGGCTAATCTCGGCCCCCAAGGCAACGCCCTGTTCGCCCAGCCATGCGCGCAGGTCATCGGCAGCGGAAAGATCGGTCGCATCTGCCGCGCTGAGCGCGCCGGAGGAGACGGCCGCGTCCAGCCCATCGGCCAGACGGCGCACATCGCTCATGATCAGATTGACGGAGGAGCCTTCGGGCACAGCCTCGGCGGGGATCATATCAACCACCGAAGATTGCACCAGCATCGGCTGAACCAGCAGCCAGATGCCCAAAACCAAAAGCGCGGGCACCGCCACGCTCATCACCGCATTGTAGCCGTAGTAGCTTGGCAGCGAATGCAGCTTGCGGCTGTCACCTTGGGCAGAGGCCAAAGCCCGACGCCGCGCAAGGAAATACCCGCCCAGTGCCAGTGCCGCGATCAGGATGACCAGCGGCAGCACCGCGCCTGATGTCAGTATTTGTCCCACATGTCCCCCGGTGGATCAAAAAGCGAAAAACCGGGGGCAGTCACCCGCCCCCGGCGATAACGGTTAAGGCTTAGGAGCCGCTGCCCATCACGGTTTCATCGGCAACCACGGACTGGGTGTCGGCCAGTTCAGGGTCGGAGACCAGACCGTATTCGGCCAGCGGGCCGTCGGGGCCGGCAACTTCGTCGGCGACGAAGAATTCAGCGTATTCCTTCAGGCCGGGGATCACGCCGATGTGGGCTTTCTTGACGTAGAAGAACAGCGGGCGCGACACGGGGTAGTCACCCGAGGCGATGCTCTCGGTGGTTGGCTCGACGCCGCCCATGGTCGCAACCTGCAGCTTGTCGGTGTTGTTCTCGTAGAAGGCCAGACCGAAGACGCCGATGCCGTCTTGGTTGCTCTCGATGCGCGCCAGCGTCTCGGTGTAGTCGCCGTCGATGTCCACGGACTTGCCGTCGGTGCGCAGGCTGATGCACTCTTTCTCGGCGGCTTTCTTGTCGCCATCCGCGGCTTCGAGGAAGGCTTCGTAATCACCGGTCTCTTCGCAGCCTGCGAGGATCACCTTGTCTTCAAACACTTCGCGCGTGCCGTGCTTGGTGCCGGGGATGAAGGCTTGGATCGGCTGGGCGGGGAAGTCGGGGTTGACCTGATCCCATGTGGTATAGGGGTTCTCGGTCACTTCGCCATCTACGACAACTTTGGCGGAGAGGGCTTTGTACCAATCGACCGGCGTGAACTCGAAGGTCTCGCCATTGATGTCGGAGGCGAAGACGATGCCGTCATAGCCGATGCGCACTTCGATGATGTCGGTCACGCCGTTCTCGGCACAGGCCGCTACTTCGGCGTCCTTGATCTGGCGCGAGGCATTGGCCACGTCGATGGTGTTCTCGCCCACGCCTTCGCAGAAACGCTTGAGGCCAGCCGAGGAGCCGCCCGATTCCACGACCGGTGTCGGGAAGTCAAAGTTTTCGCCAAAGGCTTCGGCGACGATGGAGGCATAGGGCAGCACGGTCGAGGAACCGGCAACCTGTACTTGGTCACGCGCGGCAGCAGCGGTTGCAGATACGGCGGCAATCGCCAGGGCGGAAGTGGTGAGTTTTGCGAGTGACATGATATCTCCTGTCAGATGCGAATTGGTGACCACCCCATGGTGATCTGCGCCCCGTCTATGAAGGCGGTGCTGTGCTTTTGTGACAGCAACGTTACAGTTTCATGACAGTCGGCCTGAATCACCAAATTTCTGCAAAAATCAGTCAGAACCCGGTTTCATCGGCAGAATCACGCGGAATTCGGCCCCTTCGCCGGGGGTGCTGGTGATCTTGAGCCGCCCGCGGTGACGATTCATGATGTGTTTGACGATGGCCAGACCCAGTCCCGTTCCGCCAAGCGCACGGCTGCGGTGGCTGTCGACCCGGTAGAACCGTTCGGTCAGCCGCGGCAGATGGATGGCGTCGATGCCGGGGCCGTGGTCCCGTACGCTGACATGGACCGCCGGGCCGCGCATCGCGGGATCATGGCCCGTGCGTTTAAGAGAAATCTCGACCCGGTTGTCGCGCCCGCCGTATTTGATCGCGTTCTCGATGAGGTTCGTGAAGACCTGCACCAACTGATCCGCATCGCCTAGCACGAGGGCGGGCACATCCCCCAAGGTCGGTGCCAGTGTCACATTGCTGTCGACCGCCAGCGGCGCGAGGTTGCGCAGGGTGCCGCGTAGCACGTCGCGCACATCGATCGGCGCTTCGGGGCGCACGCGCTCTTCGGCCTCGACCCGGCTGAGGGACAAAAGCTCTCCCACCAGCCGATTCATCCGCTCGGCCTCTTGCGCCATAATCCCCAGAAACCGCTCGCGCGCCGCCGTGTCATCGCGCGCCGGACCTTGCAGCGTCTCAATGAAGCCGATCAGCGCGGTGAGCGGGGTGCGCAACTCGTGGCTCACATTGGCCACGAAATCGCGGCGCATCTGGCCTGCCTGCGCCATCTCCGTCACGTCGTTAAAACTAAGCAGGACAATCCCGTGGTCGCCCACCGGGCGCAGGCTTACGTCGTAGGTGGTGCCATGTTCGCCGCCGGTGCTGGTAAAGCGCGCTTGGCACGGCCCCGCACCCGCGAGACAGCGCTCGACCGCTTCGACCAGCCCCGGCTGGCGCAGCGCGGTGACGAAATGGCGGCCCAGCAGCCCCTTGCCCAGCAGATCTTCGGCGGGCGCGTTCAGAACGGTGATCCGCTCTTCGGCATTGATGGCCACGCTTGGCAGCGGCAGCGCCTCCACCACATCGGAAAGGGTTACGGCGGTGCTGCCCATGTCAGAGCGGTTCAAGATCGCGGCGGAAGCGCGCGGCGTTCTCGGCATAGTGTTTGGCGCTCGCGGTCAACTGTTGGATCGCCTGCGCGTCAAGCTCACGGACCACTTTGCCCGGCACACCCATGACGAGCGACCCATCGGGGATCACCTTGTTCTCTGTGATCAGCGCCCCTGCCCCGATGAGGCAGTTCTTGCCGATCTTCGCCCCGTTCAGCACCGTGGCCCCCATGCCGATCAGGCTGTTGTCGCCGATGGTGCAGCCGTGCAGCATGACCTTATGACCGATGGTGCAATCCTCGCCCACGGTCAGCGGATAGCTCATATCAGTGTGGAAAACGCAGTTCTCTTGCACATTGCTGCCGCGGCCCACGGTGATCATCTCATTATCGCCGCGCAGGGTGCTGCCGAACCAGACCGAGGCCTCGGGCCCAAGCGTCACCTTGCCGATGACATTGGCATCAGGCGCGACCCATGCTTCGGGGGCGACTTCGGGGCGCGCATCGGCGAGGGCGTAGAGGGTCATTTCAATTCCTCGAATTCGGATTGCAGACGGCGAACGTGATCCTTGATGGCGGGCTGTTGGCTCAGCCGCAGCCGGGCGGCGGTGATGATGGATTTCAGCCGCGCCTCGGTCTGGTCGAGATCGTCGTTCACCAGCACGAAGTCGTAGCCGTCCCAATGGCTGATCTCATCCCAGCTTTTGCCCATGCGCTTGGCAATCGTCTCGGCATCGTCTTGGCCCCGGCTTTCCAAACGGCGCTTCAACTCGGTGATCGAGGGCGGCAGCAGGAAGATCGACAGCGTGTGTGTGTTCAGGTCGGAGTTGCGGATCTGCTGTGCGCCCTGCCAGTCGATGTCGAAAAGGATGTCCTGCCCCTCGTCAATCGCTGCCTGCACGGGGGCCTTGGGGGATCCGTAGAAGTTGCCGAAAACATGGGCGTGTTCCAGCATTTCGCCCTCAGCCACGGCCTGCCGGAACTCCTCTTCGCCGACAAAGCGGTAATCCTTGCCGTCCTCTTCGCCCGGGCGGGGGGCGCGGGTGGTGGCCGAGACCGAGAAGTTGATCGTCGGATCCCATGCGCGCATGGCGCGGGCCATGGTCGATTTGCCCGCCCCGGAGGGGGAACTGAGGATGATCAGAAGGCCGCGTCGGCTTGGGTTTGTCACGTCTTACTCCACATTTTGCACTTGCTCGCGCATTTGGTCGATCACCGCCTTCAGGGCCAGACCGACAGTCGTCAATTCGGTGCTCTGCGCCTTGGAGCAGAGCGTGTTGGCTTCGCGGTTGAACTCCTGCATCAGGAAATCCAGCTTGCGCCCCACCGGCCCGCCTTGCCCGATCAGCGCACGCGCGGCGGCGACATGGGCGGCAAGGCGGTCGATCTCTTCGGTGACATCGGCCTTGACCGCGATCAAGGCCAGCTCCTGCGCCACCCGGTCTGCATCCGCGCCCTCGCTGTTGTCGAGCACGCGCGCAAGGTTGCGGCGCAACTGGGCAGCGGTCTCTTCCTTCCGGGCCTCGGCCAAAGCGGCGGCTTCGGCAGCGCGGTTTTCGACCTCGGTCAACTGCTCTTGCAATACACCGGCCAGCGCCGCGCCTTCCTGCGCGCGCATTTCGTTAAAATCACGCAGCAGGGTCGGCACTTCCGCCAGCAAAGCGGCGCGCAGTGCGTCGATGTCCTGTGCCTGATCGGCCTGTTCCAACACACCGCGCATGGAAAGAATGTCGCTCGCCCGCGAGGGCGCCAGCGATACACCGGCATCCATCGCACGGGCCTCAATCTCATGCAGGGCGGTCAGCAGTGTGTCGACATGCGCCTCGTTGATCTGCAAGCTGCCGTCACTCTCAGCCGAGGAGATGCGCAGGTTGCAGGTGATATTGCCCCGCGCCACCTCCGCCGAAATTTGCTTGCGCAAGGCGGCCTCAAGCCCCTCGACCCAATCGGGCACGCGCAGCCGCAGATCGAGCCCTTTGCCATTGACCGCGCGCAGCTCCCAAGACCAGCTCCAACCCTCCAAAGCGCCGGAGGCAGAGGCGAAACCTGTCATGGACCTGATCATCGGCGCGTTCCTTGCAAGGGCGGTCATGTCCTGCCTTACGGCGAAACCCCCGCGAGGGGCAAGCCCCCGCCCCCTCGGCCCGGCGGATCCCTTGGCTCACGCGTTAACCACTTCAGCGAAAGCGTAACGAAATCCTTAACCGCCTGCGGTATTAATGATTTGGTAATCATTTCGGCCGCATTGTGCCGCTGTCGTTTCAAAAACGGCTGCTGTATTGGCCAAGACCTTATGGGTGAGTTTCAATGGGCAATACAGGCCACACCGCGCAGAATGTTGTCGCCATGTCAGATCATCGGACGCATGTTGGCTATGGCCCGCTCGCGCAGGTCGAAGCCTATTGGGAGGCCCTGCGCGGCAACAGGTTGATGCCGCGGCGGTCGGATATCGACCCGCGCGGGATCGAGCAGGCATTGGAATATGCCTTTATCCTCGAACGTGTCGCGGTAGGTGTCGGCCGGTTGCGGATCGCAGGCGGCCACCTGCGCGACCTCATGGGGATGGAGGTGCGCGGCATGCCGATCACCGCCTTTTTCGGAACGCAGTCACGCCCCCGCGTCAGCGAAGCGCTGGAAGAAGTGTTTCAGATGCCCGGCCAGATCACGCTGCACTTGGGCGCGGCGGCGAGCTATGGGCGGCCTGCCTTGACGGGGCGGATGCTGCTCTTGCCGCTGAAAAGCGATCTGGGCGATGTCAGTCGGGTGCTGGGCTGTCTCGTCGTGCTGGGGGAGATCGGCCAAACCCCGCGGCGCTTCGATCTGGCGCAGGCCACGCGGCATAGCGCCTTTGGCGGGGTGGCCAAACCTGTGCGCCATGCCGATCCCCTGCAGCAGCCGCTTTTGCCACGCGAAACCGGATTCGCAGAGCCGAAAGCAAGCTTCACCGCCGCCCCATCGGGTGACATCCCGCCCTATCTGCGTCTGGTGAAGTCAGAGCAAGAATAGCCCGTCCGCCGCCCTCGGAACGCGAAAACGCCGCCCCGGAAAACGGGACGGCGTTTCTTTCGTCAAATACAAGTGCAGGTCGAGGATGTTACCCCGCCGCCCGCGCCGTCTGTGCCACGCGGCGGTTCGACAGTTCCTCGGCCACGAGGAAGGCCAGTTCCAGCGACTGGCTGGCGTTGAGCCGTGGGTCGCAGGCCGTGTGGTAACGGTCCGACAGGTCTTCGTCGCTGACCGCCCGCACACCGCCGGTGCATTCGGTCACGTCTTGGCCGGTCATCTCGAAATGCACACCGCCGGGGACGGAGCCTTCGGCGTTATGCACGGCAAAGAACTCATGCACTTCGCGCAGCACGGAATCGAAGGGCCGGGTCTTGTAGCCCGTCGAGGATTTGATCGTGTTGCCGTGCATCGCGTCACAGGTCCAGACAACATTAGCGCCCTCTTCCTGAACGGTCTTGATCAGACGCGGCAAGTGATCGCCCACCTGCCCCGCACCAAAGCGCGAGATCAGGGTGAGACGGCCCTCTTCATTCTCGGGGTTCAACTTAGCCATCAACTGTTTGAGGTCATCGCTGGTCATCGAGGGACCACACTTCAGGCCAATCGGGTTTTGCACGCCGCTGGCAAACTCCACATGCGCCCCGTCGGGCTGCCGCGTGCGGTCACCGATCCAGATCATGTGACCCGAGCCTGCAAGCCACTTGCCGGTCTGGCTGTCACGGCGGCAAAGCGCCTCTTCATACTCCAGCAGCAGCGCCTCGTGGCTGGTGTAGAATTCCACCGATTGCAGCGTATGCGCGGTTTCGGCGGTCACCCCAGCGGCCGCCATGAAATCAAGCGTGTCGGAGATGCGGTTGGCGATCTCGCGGTATTTCTCGGCCTTTTCGTCATCGGTGAAGCCCAGCGTCCAGCCGTGGACCTGATGCACATCGGCATAGCCCCCGGTTGAGAAGGCGCGCAGCAGGTTCAACGTGGCGGCGGCCTGCGTATAGGCGCGCAGCATCTTTTGCGGGTCGGGGATACGCGCCGCTTCGTTGAAGGCCAGATCGTTGATGATATCGCCGCGGTAGCTGGGCAGTTCCACGCCATCCACCACTTCGGTCGGGGCCGAGCGCGGCTTGGCGAATTGACCGGCCATGCGGCCCAGTTTGATCACCGGCACCTTGGCCCCATGGGTCAGCACGATGGCCATCTGCAACATCACCTTGAAGGTGTCGCGAATGGCGTCCGAGCTGAACTGCTCAAAGCTTTCGGCGCAATCACCGCCCTGCAATAGAAAGGCTTCGCCACGGCCTGCGGCGGCCAGATGTTTCTTCAATCGGCGTGCTTCGCCCGCAAAAACGAGGACCGGATAGCGTGCCAGCTGTGCCTCAACCGCTTCCAATGCGGCTTGGTCAGGGTAATCGGGCATCTGGACGCGCGGTTTGCTGCGCCAGCTCGAGGTGCTCCAGTCTGTCATCTTTCTACTCCGCTCCACAGCGCCGAGTGTCGGCACTTCGTGATCTTTCTCTATACAAAGGCGCGGGGAAAGTGACCAGAACCGAAATGCGCCCTATTGACGTGGCGTGAGGCCCGTGGGCAATGTTTCCGGCAAGTTCTGACGGCCATGGCACATGTCGGCAGAGACGACCTGAATAGAAAGACGCCGTGATGTCCCAACCGCGCCCGGCCACCCGCATGCCCCCCCAGACCGACAAGCCGCGGCGCTTCGTCTTTGTGTTGTTGGAGAATTTTACCCTTCTGAGCTTTGCCTCGGCGGTGGAATGCCTGCGGATCACCAACCGCATGCTCGAACGCGAGGTCTATGAATGGCAGGTCGTGGGCGAAAGCGGTGAGACCTGTGTAAGCTCATCCGGCGCGGTGTTCGCACTGGACGGCGGGCTTGAGGAGTTGGGCCGCGACGATACCATCATGATCTGCGGCGGCATCGGCGTGCAGGCCGCGACCACGAAAAAGCTGCTGGCATGGCTGCGCCGCGAGGCGCGCAAGGGGCTGGTTGTCGGCGGGCTGTGCACCGCGGCGCATACGCTGGCCAAGGCGGGGCTGCTCGACGGCAAACGCGCGACGATCCACTGGGAGAATCAGGACAGTTTCGGCGAGGAATTCGAAGAGGTTATTCTGACGAAATCGGTCTTCGTGGTCGACGGCAACCGGCTGACCACGGCGGGCGGCACGTCTTCTTTGGACATGATGCTGAAACTCATCGCCGATGACCACGGTGAGGAGACTGCCAATGCCGTGGCGGATCAGCTCATTTATTCCTCGATCCGCACCGACCAAGACACGCAGCGCCTGTCGGTGCCCACGCGAATCGGCGTGCGCCATCCGAAGCTTTCCCAAGTAATTCAGCAGATGGAGCGCAACATCGAAGAGCCGATCAGCCCCTCCATCCTCGCCCGTGACGTGGGCATGTCGACCCGCCAGCTAGAGCGTCTGTTTCGGCGCTACCTGAACCGCAGCCCAAAACGTTACTATATGGAATTGCGGCTGCAAAAGGCGCGCAACCTGTTGATGCAGACGGATATGAGCGTGATCAACGTGGCGCTGGCCTGCGGCTTTGCCTCGCCCTCGCATTTCTCGAAATGCTACCGGGCGCATTACCAGACCACGCCTTATCGTGAGCGCGGCAGCCAATCCACCCGGCAGCCCGCCTGAGCGTCAAGGCGTGATCCGGTAGACGGTGCCGTTGACCTCTGAGATGAACCAGATCCCACCCTCGGGCCCTTCGACGACATCGCGCACGCGGGCGGTCTCGGCGGTCTTGATCTGCGCCACCTCTTCCAGCGGCGTGCCGCTCAGCCGGGCGATATAGTCGAACTTGAGCGAGCCGACGAAGATGTCACCTTCCCATTCAGGGAAAAGCGCGCCGGAGTAGACCATCAGCCCCGCAGGCGCGATGGACGGGTCCCAGTAGAATTCGGGCTGCGCCATCCCCTCTTTCGCCGTGCCCTCGCCGATCTTCGCGCCGGAATAATGCTCACCGTAGGAAATCACGGGCCAGCCGTAATTCGTGCCTTTGGTGATGCGGTTCACCTCATCCCCGCCCTTGGCCCCGTGTTCCGACACCCAAAGCCGCCCATCCAGATCCAGCCCCGCCCCTTGCGGGTTGCGATGGCCGTAGGACCAGATTTCAGGCAGCACGTCGGGCGTGTCGACAAAGGGGTTGTCATCGGGGACCGAGCCGTCGCGGTTCACACGGATGATGCTGCCGTTATGGGTGCTGCGGTCCTGCGCCGCCGGACGATCGCCGCGTTCGCCGATGGTCACCAGCAGCGTGCCATCCGGCGCTTCGACCACGCGCGAGCCGAAGTGCTGGCCGCCGCTGCTGCCCGGCTTCATGGCGAAAAGCTCGGTTAGGTTTTCAAGACTGCGGGTATCCTCTGACAGATGCGCGCTGGCCAAAGCGGTCCCCGCGCCGCCGCCCTCTTGGGGTTTGGCATAGGTCAGGAACAGCAGGTGGCTTTGCGCGAAATCCCCGGCCAAGGTGATGTCCAACAGACCGCCCTGCCCGATCACGGCCACCTCCGGTAGGCCCGAGACCTCATGCCGTGTGTTGTCTTTTTGGTAGATCAAACGCCCGGCCTTCTCTGTCACCAACAGACCGCCACCCGGCAAGGGGGCAACGCCCCACGGGGCTTCGAGATCCTCGGCCATGGGGGTGATCGTGAGACCGCTCTGCGCTGTGGCGAAGCCCGCGGCGCAGAGGCTGCCGAGGCTGATGAAGGCGGCGGTGGCGAGGTGTTTTGCGCGGGTCATGGGCAGGCTCCTTTGGGCATGGGGGCTTGGTTCAAGACATAGCCAGCCCACCGCCCATTTCCACCATCGTTCCCGGTCCACGCGAAAACCTGCCCGCGAAAAACACTTTATAAATCGCCTTTTCTTTTTCGAAACCACGACCTAACGTTCGATCAGAACGAGAGTTCAACTAAGGGAGAGTACCAAATGAAAAAAATTCTGATGGCCACAACGGCCGTTGCCCTGCTCGCCACTGGCGCGCATGCTGAAGACACCAAGATCGGCATTCTGCTGGGCTTCACCGGCCCGCTGGAATCGCTGGCCAATGACATGGCCGCAGGCGCCGAACTGGCGATTTCCGAGGTTAACGAGAGCGGCCTGTTCCTCGACGGCGCCACCGTTTCGTCCGAGCGTGGCGACACCGGCTGCATCGATGCCGGCCTTGCTGTGGCATCGGCTGAGCGTCTGATCACCTCCGACCGTGTGAGCGGCATCGTGGGCGGCATGTGCTCGGGTGAAACCACCGCCTCGCTGCAAAACGTCGCCATTCCGAACGGCATCGTGATGATCTCGCCCTCCGCGACATCGCCCGCCCTGTCGACGGTCGAAGACAACGGTCTGTTCTTCCGCACATCGCCGTCGGACGCACGTCAGGGTCAGGTCATGGCCGACATCCTGAACGACCGTGGCATCAAGGAAGTCGCCGTCACCTATACCAACAACGACTATGGTAAAGGTTTGGCCGACAGCTTTGAGACCGCTTACAAAGAATCCGGCGGCACCGTGACCATCAACACCTCGCATGAAGACGGCAAAGCGGACTACTCCGCCGAAGTCGGCGCGCTGGCCTCTGCCGGTGGTGAGGTTCTGGTCGTGGCAGGCTATGTCGACCAAGGTGGCGCGGGCATCGTGAATGGTGCGCTGGACGCCGGTGCATTCGACGTCTTCATGTTCCCCGACGGCATGGTCTCCGACACGCTGGAAGAGAAATTCGCCGAGATTGCGGATGGCTCCTTTGGTCAGAACCCGAGTGCTGCTGGCGAAGGCCCCGACAACTACAAGAAGATGGGCAAAGAAGCCGGTTTCGAGCCGACCAACGCCTTCTCGCCTGAATCCTACGACGCGGCGGCGCTGATGCTGCTGGCGATGCAGGCCGCAGGCTCCAACGATCCGGCGGCGTACAAGGAAAAGGTGATGGAAGTCGCCAACGCACCGGGTGAGAAAATCCTGCCGGGTGAATTGGGCAAAGCGCTTCAGATCATCAAAGACGGCGGCGACGTGGACTATGTCGGTGCTTCGGCGGTCGAATTGATCGGACCGGGCGAGAGCGCGGGCAACTACCGCGAGATCGAGATGAAGGACGGCAAGATGGTCACGGTCGGCTACCGCTGATCCGCGCCACCATCTAACCGCTAAGAGAGGCCCGGTCGCAGTGCGATCGGGCCTTTTGCTTAGGAAATCGGCTTTTCTTCCGGGGATGCAGCCAGTACAAATCCCCTATTGAGGACGTGGAAAACACGTCCCGTCTGGGAGGACAGGATGAAAAAGCAACGTATGGCCGTCTCGGTCAGGGCTTTGGGCCAGTATTTTGCTGAACGCGATTTCGGCAATACGGCGCAATCTGCCTCTGACAAGGCAGCGCAGGGCTTTCTTCAGATCAGGATCGCAGCGGTCCCTTCCAAGAATCTCAGCTCATTGTAAACAGGTATGGCGGCGCGCATCTGCCTGCGCGGCCCATATGACGACCAATAAAAACCAGCCACAAGGTGGCGGACACGGGGATGGACATATGATCGTCGTAGACGACGTACACAAACACTTCGGCGGGTTTCACGCCGTCGACGGGGCGAGCCTGTCGATCGAGAAAGGATCGATCACCGGTTTGATCGGCCCAAATGGCGCGGGGAAAACCACGCTGTTCAACGTAATTGCCGGCGTGCTTCAGCCCACCTCGGGCCGCGTCACCATGGACGGGGAGGACATCACCGGCCTGCCCCCGCATGAGCTGTTCCACAAGGGGCTTCTGCGCACTTTCCAGATCGCGCATGAGTTTTCTTCGATGTCCTGTCGCGAGAACCTGATGATGGTGCCGGGCAACCAGTCGGGCGAGACGCTGTGGAACACATGGTTCGGCACCAAGCGCATCGCCAATGAGGAACGCGCGCTGAAGGCCAAGGCCGACGAGGTGCTGGAGTTTCTGACCATCGAACATCTGGCCGAGCAGAAGGCGGGCCAGATCTCGGGCGGGCAGAAAAAGCTGCTGGAACTTGGCCGCACCATGATGGTCGACGCCAAGATCGTCTTTCTGGACGAGGTCGGCGCGGGCGTGAACCGCACGCTGCTAAACACCATCGGCGACGCGATCATTCGCCTCAACCAAGAGCGCAACTACACCTTCGTTGTGATCGAGCATGACATGGATTTCATTGGCCGCCTTTGCGACCCGGTGATCTGCATGGCCGAGGGCCACGTTCTGGCCGAAGGCACGCTGGATGAGATCAAGGCGAACGAACAGGTGATCGAGGCCTATCTCGGCACCGGGCTGAAGAACAAGGACAAGGTAGGCGCATGAGCAATGATCCCTACGGCGACCGCGGCAACAAAGATTGGTCGGTCGGCAACGCAAAGGGCCAAGGCAGTATCATGCCCAAGGCCAGCGGCAAAACCCACCCCGCCCCCGGCGGCCCCTTCCTGATCGGTGACGGCATGACGGCGGGCTACGGCAACGGCCCCGACATCCTGCATGATTGCACCATCGCGGTGGACCGCGGCGAGATCGCGGTGATCGTTGGCCCCAACGGGGCGGGCAAATCCACCGGCATGAAGGCGGTTTTCGGCATGCTCGATATGCGCAAGGGCCATGTGCGGCTGGATGGTGAAGACATCACCGAACTCAGCCCGCAGGACCGTGTGGCCAAGGGCATGGGTTTCGTGCCCCAGACCTCGAACATCTTCACCTCCATGTCGGTCGAAGAGAACCTTGAGATGGGCGCTTTCATCCGCCGCGATGACTTTCGCGATACGATGGCGCAGGTCTATGACCTTTTCCCGATCCTCAAGGAAAAGCGCCATCAGGCGGCGGGCGAGCTTTCTGGCGGGCAACGCCAGCAGGTGGCCGTGGGCCGCGCGCTGATGACCCAGCCCAAGGTGCTGATGCTGGATGAGCCGACGGCGGGTGTCTCGCCCATCGTCATGGACGAGCTTTTCGACCGCATCATCGAGGTCGCCCGCACCGGCATCCCGATCCTGATGGTCGAACAAAACGCCCGGCAGGCGCTTGAGATCGCGGACAAAGGCTATGTGCTTGTGCAGGGGGCGAATGCCTTTACCGGCACCGGCAAAGAGCTTTTGGCCGATCCTGAAGTCCGCAAATCGTTTCTGGGGGGCTGAACATGGATCTGCTCAACGCTTTCATTGCACTTTCGAACTATGTGATCATACCGGGCATCGCCTATGGCTCGCAGCTGGCGCTCGGCGCGCTTGGCGTGACGCTGGTCTACGGCATCTTGCGGTTTTCCAACTTCGCCCATGGCGACACGATGGCCATGGGCACCATGGCGACGATCCTGATGACATGGCTGTTCCAGTCCATGGGTCTGAGCCTCGGCGTGCTGCCGACAGCGCTTCTGGCCCTGCCCTTCGGCATCGCCTTTACCATGCTTCTGGTGCTCGGCACCGACAAGGTGGTCTACAAGTTCTACCGCGAGCAAAAGGCCAAGCCGGTGATCCTTGTGATCGTGTCGCTCGGCGTGACCTTCATCTACAACGGCATCACCCGTTTCATCATCGGCGCGGACGACCAGAACTTCCTCGACGGCCAGCGCTTCATCATGTCGGCGCGGGATTTCAAGGAAATGACCGGCCTGCGCGAGGGTCTGGCCTTCAAGACCACCCAAGGCATCACCATCGTCACCGCGATCATTGTCGTGGCGCTGCTGTTTTGGTTCCTTAACAAGACGCGGGCGGGCAAATCCATGCGCGCCTATTCCGATAACGAGGATCTGGCGCTCTTGTCGGGCATCAACCCCGAGCGAGTGGTGATGATCACATGGATGATCGTGGCCGCCTTGGCGACCATCGCAGGCACGCTTTATGGCCTTGATAAGTCGTTCAAACCCTTCACCTATTTCCAGCTTCTGCTGCCGATCTTTGCGGCGGCCATCGTCGGCGGGCTCGGCTCTCCGGTGGGGGCCATCGCGGGCGGTTTCGTGATCGCCTTTAGCGAGGTCACGATCACCTACGCATGGAAGAAGGTGCTGGGCTATGTGATGCCCGAAGGTTTGCAGCCGGACGGCTTGGTGCAGCTCATGAGCACGGATTACAAATTTGCGGTCAGCTTCGTCATTCTTCTGATCGTTCTGCTGATCAAGCCCACCGGCCTGTTCAAGGGGAAATCGGTATGACCCAGACTGTGAAAAACACGATCCTTTTCGCGATCATCGCCTTGATGATCATCTACACCGGCTTTGCGCAAAGTTGGAACTCGGCTCTGCTGATCATCGCCATGGGTCTGATCTCTTCGATCATGGCGCTTGGGGTGAACCTGCAATGGGGCTTTGCGGGGCTGTTCAACGTGGGCGTCATGGGGTTTGTGGCGCTTGGCGGTCTGGCGGCTGTGCTGGTCTCCATGCCCCCGACCGAGGGCGCTTGGTCCACCGGTGGTTTCGCCATTCTGGGGGCGCTGGCGCTTGGGGCGGCTACCGTGGTGGCGGCGGTCATGCTGATGAAACGGATGGCGCCGGGCACGCTGCGCACGCTTTCGGTGATCGCGGTCTTGGTCATTGGTTTCTTCATCTTCCGTGCCCTGCTTGACCCCGCCGTTCAAGCGGTCGAGGCGATCAACCCCGCGCAGACCGGCTATCTCGGGGGTCTTGGCCTGCCGGTGCTGATCTCTTGGCCCGTGGGCGGCCTCTTTGCCGCTGGCGCGGCGTGGCTGATCGGCAAGACGGCCCTTGGCCTGCGGTCGGATTATCTGGCGATTGCGACGCTGGGGATTGCCGAGATCATCATCGCGGTCCTAAAGAACGAAGACTGGCTGAGCCGCGGCGTGAAGAATGTGATCGGTCTGCCCCGCCCTGTTCCTTATGAGATCGACCTGCAAAACAACCCCGCCTTCGTGGAGCGTGCGGCGGGCTTCGGCTTTGATCCCGTGGATGCCTCGACGCTCTGGGTCAAACTGCTCTATATCGCGCTTTTTGCCGCCGTTCTGATCGTCCTGTTGTGGATGAGCCAGCGTGCGCTGCACTCGCCATGGGGCCGGATGCTGCGTGCGATCCGTGACAACGAAGTCGCGGCCGAGGCCATGGGCAAGGACGTGACCGCGCGGCATTTGCAGGTCTTCATCCTCGGCTCCGCGATCTGCGGCATCGCGGGGGCGATGATGACGACGATGGACAGCCAGTTGACGCCCGGCACCTACCAGCCGCTGCGCTTTACCTTCCTCATTTGGGTGATGGTGATCGTTGGCGGGTCGGGCAACAACTTCGGCGCGATCCTTGGCGGCTTCCTGATCTGGTTCCTCTGGGTGCAGGTCGAGCCGATGGGCCTGTGGCTGATGAACCTGATCACGGCGGGCATGTCCGAAGGATCGGCGCTGAAGGCCCATCTGATCGAGAGCGCGGCGCATATGCGGCTTCTGACCATGGGCATCGTGCTGCTTCTGGTCCTGCGTTTCAGCCCGCGTGGGTTGATCCCCGAGCGGTAAATCCCGCTGAGCTTCACGATATAAAAAGGGGCGCGGTCGCAATACCGCGCCCCTTTTTCATCTCTCAGGCCGCTTCAACGCCCCTTGAACAATCCGCCCAAGATGCCGCGCACGATCCGGCGCCCGGTGGTGCCTTTCAGCTCTTTGATCACCGCGCTTGCGATGGCATCGCCGAAACCATCCGTCGCCTTGCGGCTTGACCGGCTGCCGCCGCTGCGTGCCCCGCCATAGCGGCGGGCCTTCTGGAACTCACGCGCGGCTGCGTCCTCGGCCTCTGCCGCGGCTTCGATCTTTTCCACCTCCTTGGCCGCCGCCTCCGCGCGGGCCTTCAGCATTTCATAGGCCGACTCGCGGTCCTGCACGGTCTCGTATTTCCCCGCCAGATCGGAGTCCGCCAGCACCGCCGCACGCTCCGCCACGGTGATCGGGCCGAGCCGCGAAGACGGGGGGCGGATCAAGGTACGCTCCACCACGCCCGGCACGCCCTTGCGTTGCAGCATGGAGGTCACGGCCTCCCCAACACCGACCTCGCGGATCGCCTCTTCGGTGTCGAAGCGCGGGTTCTCGCGGTAGGTCTCGGCGGCTTGGCGCAGTTCCTTACGATCCCGCGCGGTAAAGGCGCGTAGCGCGTGTTGGATACGGTTGCCAAGCTGGCCGAGGATATCGTCGGGCACATCGGCGGGGTTCTGGGTGACGAAATAAACCCCGACGCCTTTGGAGCGGATGAGCCGCGCCACCTGTTCCACCTTGTCGACCAGCGCCTTGGGCGCATCGTCGAACAGCAGATGCGCCTCGTCGAAGAAGAACACGAGCTTGGGTTTGTCGCGGTCGCCCACCTCGGGCAGTTCCTCGAACAGTTCGGACATGAGCCACAGCAGGAAAGTCGCATAAAGTTTGGGCGAGGCCATGAGCTTGTCAGCGGCGAGGATGTTGATCCGCCCGCGCCCTTCGGCGTCGCAGCGCATGAGGTCCGAGAGCGCCAGCGCCGGCTCGCCAAACAACTGCGCGCCGCCTTGGTTCTCCAGCACCAGCAGCCGCCGTTGAATGGTGCCGACGGAGGCGGTCGAGACATTGCCATAGCGCAGCGCCAATTCCTTCGCATTCTCGCCGACCCAGACCAGTAGGGATTGCAGGTCTTTCAGATCCAAAAGCGGCATCCCTTCCTCATCGGCCACGCGGAAGGCGATGTTCAGGATGCCCTCCTGCGCCTCGGACAGGCTGAGCAACTGCGCGATGAGCAGCGGCCCCATTTCGGAAACCGTGGTGCGGACGGGGTGGCCCTGCTCACCAAAGAGATCCCAAAAGGTGACCGGGAAGGATTGATAGCTATAGTCGTCAAAACCGATCTTGGCCGCGCGTTCGGTGAAAGCGCCGTGCAGTTTGGCGGCCTCGCTCCCCGCGACGGCAAGGCCGGACAGATCGCCCTTCACATCCGACAGGAACACCGGCACCCCTGCATTGGCAAAGCCCTCAGCAAGGATTTGCAGCGTCACCGTTTTGCCCGTGCCCGTCGCCCCTGCGATCAGCCCATGACGGTTGGCATAGCCAAGATCGAGGAATTGCTTTGTCGCATGGTCGGGACCGCCGCCGCCGATAAAGATGTCACTGCTCACGCTAGGGCCTTTCTGTCAATTTTAGCCATTCGTCCGTTCCACCAGAGCATACAAACTTAACCTTTGCGCGCCATAGTGAAGGCATCCCGCTCGCATGTCCTTTCGTCGGGCGGGTGTACTTCCTCCCTGTTAGACTTGGCCGCGCCTTCGGGTGCGGCCCTTTTTCTGACTGGGGCCGTGCTAAAACCCTGACAGATTGTCGCATTTTTCCTGTTGACCGGCATCACGCGCTTGCCTAACGTGGCATTAATAAGTCGGCCCAGTCCGACGGGGAGAAAGTACACGGAAAGGGGGCGCGCTGCGTCCCCTTTTGCATTTCTGGTCTTTAAGCCTCTGACATCGCGGGAAAACCGCGATTGCGGGGTCGGCATGAAATTGCCCGAACCTTGATCGAAATGCGGCCCTTGGCACTGACAATCCCGGGGCGGCGTGGTAAGGGGCGGTAACGCAACAAATGTGGATATGACATGAGCAAGTTTATGACCGCCCTGCCGCTTTGTGCAGCGCTTGCACTGACGGCCCCAATGACGGCTTTCGCCCAGACCGCCACGGAAGAAGACACCCCCCAGACCGAAGAGCAGCAGCCCCAGCCCGGCACCAGCGGCAATGCTTCGCAGATCGAAGAGCAGCTGAGCCTCGGTGAAGATGCGGACAAAGACCCCGATCTGGGCAAGCCCTACACCAAGAAAGAGATCGGTGCTTGGGAGATGCGCTGCATCAAGACCGAGGAAGAGGTCGACCCCTGCCAGATGTACCAACTCCTCGCCGATGGCGAAGGCGCGCCGGTTGCCGAAGTCTCGCTCTTCCGTCTTCCCGATGGTGGTCAGGCCAAGGCCGGTGCCACGGTTGTCGTCCCGCTTGAGACCGCCCTGCCCGCGCAGTTGACCCTGTCGGTCGACGGTGGCAAGGCCCGCCGCTACCCCTATGCCTTCTGCAACCCCGTGGGCTGCTATGTCCGCATGGGCCTGACCGATGCCGATATCGGTGCGTTCAAGCGTGGCAAAGAAGCGGTGCTGACCATCGTGCCCGCTCTGGCACCGGATCAGGAAGTGAAGCTGACCCTCTCGCTCGACGGGTTCACTGCCAGCTACGACGAAGTCTCGGTGATCGAGCAGTAAGACTGGATTTTACCGATTTGAATGCCGCGCCCGATCTCGGGGGCGGCATTTTTTATGGCCGCGCGTGGATCAGGCGCGGCGCAGCGCCAGCACGGCGTTCATCCCGCCAAAGGCGAAAGCATTGCTGAGCGCCACATCGACCTGTGCCTCGCGTGCCTCATTGGGCACGACGTCGAGCGCGCATTCCGGGTCGGGTTCCTCATAGCCAATGGTCGGCGCGATCACCCCGTCGCGCAGCGCCATGATACAGGCCAGCAGTTCAACCGCGCCGGTGCCGCCGATGACATGCCCGTGCATCGACTTGGTGGAAGAGATCATCAACCGGTCCGCATGGGAGCCAAAGACATCCGCCACCGCCGCACATTCGGTCTTGTCGTTCGCCGCCGTTCCAGTCCCATGAGCATTGATATAGCCGACCTCTTCGCGGCTGATCCCCGCATCGGCCAGCGCCCCTTCCATCGCCCGCGCGGCCCCGGCTTTGGAGGGCATCACGATGTCGCTGGCATCCGAGGTCATGGCGAACCCCGCGACTTCGCAGAGGATCTCGGCTCCCCTCGCGCACGCGTGTTCATAGTCTTCAAAGACAAAGACACCCGCGCCCTCGCCCTGCACCATTCCGTTGCGATTGGCCGAGAACGGGCGGCAGGCATCGCGGCTCATCACGCGCAGCCCTTCCCAAGCCTTCACCCCGCCGAAGCAAAGCATGGATTCGGATCCGCCCGTCACCATCACAGGGCTCATGCCGGAGCGGACTATGGCAAAGGCCTGTGCCATGGCGTGGTTCGACGAAGCACAGGCGGTGGAGACCGTGAAGGACGGCCCGCGCAGGTTCCATTCCATGCTGACATGGCTGGCCGCGGCGTTGTTCATCAGCTTGGGCACCACAAAGGGATGCACCCGATTTTTGCCCTCTTCGTAAACCGCGCGGTAATTGTCGTCCCATGTCGAGACACCGCCCCCCGCCGTGCCCAGCACCACCCCGGCGCGGGCGGCCAAGTCATCGGTGAAGGTCAGGCCCGATTGCTCGATCGCCTCGCGGGCGGCGGTGAGGGTGAATTGCGTGAACCGATCATAAAGCGCGATTTGCTGGCGGTTGTAGCGGCCCTCGGCCTCGAACCCGCGCACCTGACCGCCGATGCGGATGGCCAGCCGCTCCACATCGCGGAACTCCAGCGGACCGATGCCACATTTGCCCTCGCGCATGGCCGCCAGCGTCTCGGGCACCGACAGGCCCAGAGCGTTGATCGTGCCCGCGCCGGTGATGACAACGCGCCGCATCGCTTAGCTCTGTTCGGCTTGCAGCCGTTCCACCCCGGCGACGATGCTGCGCACGGTCGAGATGTCGAAATCGCTTTCGCTGGGGCTGTTGGCGTTGAAAGGCACGTTGATGTCGAATGTCTCTTCAATCGCGAAGATGCATTCCACAACCCCCATGCTGTCGATCCCGAGGTCTTCAAGCGTGCTGTCGAGCGTGACATCCTCCGGCTCTATCATGGCCTGTTCGGCGAGGATGGTAATGACCTGATCCTGAGTGCTCATGCGGCGTCCCCCAACATATGTCCGCGGCAGGTTTAGTCAGCCTTGTCGGCTTTGGAAACCACCTTTTGCAGGGCCGCGACATCACGCAGCAGCTTGGGCAAACGGCGCAGCGCTTTATAGATTTCGGTCTGCTTGCTCATTTGGGTGGCGGGGTAGCCCAACATGGTGCGCCCCTCGGGCACGTTGGAGAGCACAATGGTCCCCCCGCCCGCGATCACCCGGTCGCCGATGGTGATGTTGTCGGCCAGACCGACCTGCCCGCCGAGCACCACATTGTCGCCCACGCGGGTCGAGCCGCCCACGCCTGCCTGTCCGCAGAGCAGGCAGTTTTTGCCGATCACCGCGTTGTGGCCGATATGCACGAGGTTGTCGATTTTCGTGCCGTCGCCGACCTGCGTGTCGCGAATGGTGCCGTTGTCGATGGTGGAACCCATGCCCATTTCGACATCCGCGCCGATGGTCACAGCGCCAAGCGAATGGATACGGGTCCAAGGCTGCGGGGCGGCATCGCCCTGATCGCCGAGCGTTTGCCGCGCGCTTTCCACGGTGGACAGCTCAGCCGTGACGAAAGAGAAACCGTCGCCGCCCAAGCGCACGCCCGACTGCGCGATGAAACCCGATCCGATGGTGACCCGCGCGCCGATGCTGACATGTTCGCGCAGAAAACAGCCATCGCCCAATGTCGCATCCACGCCGACAAAACACAGCGGCCCGATGACGCTGCCCGCGCCGATCCGCGCCCCGGCAGAGATCACCGCCAAGGGGCCGACCGAGACGCCCTCGCCCAGCACGGCCTCGGGGTCGATCACGGCTGTAGGATGGATGCCCGGCTTGAACCCCTGCCCCTTGTCGAGCATCCGCGTCACGCCGGAAAGCGCATAGCGCGGGCGGTTGGGCAGGATCGCAGCCTTGAGGCCCAGAGCGCGCCAGTCGGCTCCCTCCCAAAGCATCGCCACTTCGGCGGCGCCATCGGAAAGGCTGCTGGCATAGCGCGGGTCCATCGCCAGCGCCATTTCGCCATGTTTCGCGCTGGCCGGTTCGGCCACGCCGCTGACCATGAGTTCGATGTCGCCCTCGGCGCTGGCGCCGACGGCTTTGGCGATTTGCTGAACACTATAGGTCATTTCGGGCGGCCCTTACTTGTTGCGCGCCCGAGAGTTACCCCTGAACGCCGCGCAAGGCCACCCCCGCCTTGGAGAGCGCGTTCCAGATCAGTGCATCCCGGCCATAGACGTCATCGCGGTATTCGGTATGGCCGCGGGCGTTGGTCACGGCGGTGCGGTAGATCAGATGCACCGGCACCTGCTCTTCGAGGACGACGCGCGTCTCGCGTCCGCTGCGCAGAATGGCTTGGAACTCGCCTTCGGGATCCGCCGATTGCGGCGCCAGCAGCGCATAGGCGAACTCAAACGGTTCGGCCAGACGCACGCAGCCATGGCTAAAGGCACGCACATCGCGGGCAAACAGGCTCTTGGCCGGGGTGTCATGCAGGTAGATGTTGTATTTGTTGGGGAACATGAACTTCACCAGACCCAAGGCATTGGTCTTGCTGGGCGGTTGGCGCATGGCGAAGGGGAAGCTCCGCGCGGTATAGCGGTTGAAGTTCACCGCGCCGCGGTTCACCTTGCGGCCCCGGCTGTCGGTAATCTCGATATGGCCCACGGCATAGGGGTTGCGCTTGAGCTGCGGCAGGTATTCCCCAGTGACGATTGACCGCGGCACATACCAGCTGGGATTGACCACCATATGCTCCATCACGTCCGAGAATTCGGGCGTCGGGCGGTCCTCGCGAGCGGCCCCCACGACCGAGCGGGTCTGGAAGGTGATCTTGCCATCGTCGATGATCTTGGCCGAGAAATCGGGGATGTTCACAAGGATATGGCGTTTGCCGCGGTCGGTGTTGAACCAACGCTCACGCTCAAGTGCGACCATGACCGATTGCAGCCGCTGCTCGACGCCGATGTTGATCTGCTTCATCGTGGCCGGACCGGCGACGCCATCGGTGTTCAGCCCGTGGGCCTCTTGGAACTGGCGCACGGCTTCGGTCAGGCTGGCGTCATAGCCCACGGCATTGGACCGCTCCAGAAAGCCCATGGCGATCAGGCGGTTGCGCAGGGCAATCACGTCATTTCCGGTATCGCCCGGCTCAAGCTTGCCCGCGGGCACCGAGGGCCCCCAGCCGCCCTGCGACAGCAGTTTTTCCATCGCGATCTTCTCTTTCAGCAGCGCGTTATACTCAAGGCTGCGCGGCGGCAGGGCGCGGAAATAAGCGGCAGGCGTGGATTTGGGCAGGTCTTGCAGATAGCTCTTCCGGTCACGGTACGGAATTTCGCGCACGATCTGGCTGATGATCCGTTTGGGGATCAGCACACCGGTCTGCACGTCGCGGGCATAGCGTAGGAACACGCGGCTCAACTCCACCTCGGCGAATCCCCGATCACGCGGGGTCTTGGCCGTGCGCAGCATCTCCAAGACGGCATCGGGGTTGTAGCGGGTGACCGGCAGGCCATGATCATCCGCCGTGGTGATCGCCCGCATCAGTTCCGACCGGCGCGCGCGGTGCTCTTCGGCGGCCCCTGTCCAGATCGCGGTATAATCGTTCTCACGATAGAAGGCGGCGATGTCATCGTCTTGGGCAGCAGCTTCGGCGACGGCTTGTTTGAAAGCGGTGACCTGCGCCGTGGCAGGCGCGGCAAGGACCAGTGCCGAAATCAACAGGGCAAACCCTGCGATAAATTTGGACAGTTGCCGTGAATAAGTCGCGCTGAAACCCATGTCGTACCCCGTGAATATACCATTGCCGCCGCGCGACCCTATTGCCTGCCCGGTTTGCCAATAATACTACGCGCAAGTCCATTCAAATTTCCGTTCGCAGGAAAAACGCGTGATGGCCTGTGCGGATCGCGCATCGGTTGCCCCTGCAAACATTGGGTTTTTTAATCGCATTGCGCAAAAACTTGCCTAAATTTGAACCACTCGGGAACCATTCCGATTCAGCCCTTGGTCAGGTTTTCCCGCTATGCAATAACAATGTTGCATCTGGGGATGAGATGAATGGCCCATGTAACATCTTGGGTAACTTTGGCAGACGACGGGACAGAGACACATGACAGGCAAAAGCTCCTCGGGGATGACCCGACGCGCCCTTCTCGGCGCATTCGCAGCAACCACCGTTGCAGCAGCTCCCACCTTCTCGAACGCAGCAGGCTTTCTGCGGGGCGCAGGCGACATTCGCCGCATCCGCATGTATTCGGGCCGCACCGGTGAGCGGTTGGACATGATCTATTGGATCGAAGGCCACTATATCAAAGACGCCTTTGCCGAGATCAACCACTTCATGCGCGACTGGCGGACTGACGATGTCATCAACATGGACCTGCGCACCATCGATATCATGGCCGCGTCGCACAATCTGCTGGATGTGAACGAGCCCTATATGCTCCTCTCCGGCTACCGCAGCCCGAAAACCAACGCGATGCTGCGCTCCCGTTCTAGCGGTGTCGCCAAGAATTCGCTGCACCTCAAAGGTCAGGCCGCTGACCTGCGCCTTGCCTCGCGCTCGGTGCATCAGGTGGCCCGCGCGGCGATGGCTTGTCGCGGTGGCGGTGTCGGGCGCTACTCCGGCTCCAACTTCACCCATATGGACTGCGGCACAGTGCGCAGCTGGGGCGGCTGATCGCAGCCTCTCGGGCGGGATGAGTGAATTGTTAAGGGCGCCTTCGGGTGCCTTTTTTGTTGCCCGATTTTGTCGCCGGTGGGCTTTCGCTGGCCGTGGTACGGCTCTACGGTCGCGCCAAACACATGCCGGGGAGAGAGATGCAGATAAAGACGGCGCGCATTGCGGTGATCGGTTTCGGGCCGCGCGGCCTTGGCGCGTTGGAGGCTCTGTCGCAACGGCTTACGGGGACCGAAGGGCGGATACAGATCGACATCTATGAACCCGGCCCCCATCCCGGCACGGGTCCGAACTTCGCCCCCTCCGAGCCCGCCTATTGTCTGCTTAATATCCCTAACCGCGACATCGCGATCCGCCCGCCAAAGGGGTCGCGGGTCGGGCATTTCGCGGAGTGGCAAGACCGCCCAGTCCATCCCGACAGTTTCCCCTCCCGCGCCGAAATAGGCCGCTACCTTATGGCGCGGCGGGACGATCTTTTTGCCCGGGGTTTTACGAAAACTGGCGTGACTTGCAGGGTGATCCCCGCCGCTGTGGCCCGCATCTCGCCCGAGGGGGCAGGCTGGCGTGTGCAATCGGAAAGCGGGTCGGAGGCGCTATATGACGAAGTGCTCCTCACCCTCGGGCAGCCCCCTGTCGAGCCGGACGCGCAGTGGGCCGATTGGGAAGAGCACGCGGCGCAGCGCGAGGCGGAAGTCGCGCAGGCCTATCCGGCTGCAGATCTGCGCCCGAGGGCGGCGGCATGGCGGGGCAAGCACGTCGCGATCCGGGGCTTGGGGCTGTCGACCTATGACGTGTTGCGCGGTCTGACCATGGCGCAGGGCGGGCGCTTCGATGCGGCGGGTTATCATGCCTCGGGCCGGGAGCCCTGCCGCATTCTGCCCTTCTCGCTCAACGGGCAACCCCCCTTCCCCAAGCCACAGGCTGCCGCTTTCAACGCGCTGTTCAATCCCACATCGGAAGAGACCGCAGGTTTCTCAAAAGCCGCCACGGCTGCGGTCAGTGCGGCACGCGAAGCGGCGCCTTCGTTGATCTCTGACGCCCTCCTGCCCGTGGTCGCGCGCATCCTCGCGCCCCAGAATGTGCGGGCGGCGGAAATCGCGAACTGGTTAGAGGTGGAATGGTCAGACCCCGGCGCGCAGGACCAGTTGCCCCCCATGAAGGCGCTGCGTCACGGGATAGAACTGGCCGCCGGAGAGGTCGCGCCGAGTATTGGCTACGCGCTCGGGCAGGTTTGGCGCAAATGGCAAGACACATGGCGTGCGGCATTCAACCCGCGCGGCGCGTCGCCCCAGACAGCCAAGCGGCTGATAGACTTCGATGAGGGATTGAAACGATATTCCTACGGCCCACCCCTCGCCTCCGCACGAGAGCTTTTGGCGCTGATCGACGCGGGGCTGGTCGACCTGTCCTTCGCCACCAATCCAGAGATCACGAATAGCGCGCAAGGCTGGACATTGCAGGTGGAGGGGCACGCGGCGGAGGTGTCGGTCATCGTCGACGCGGTGCTGCCTGCGCCGAACCTCTCGAGCATCGCAGCACCGCCCCTGCCCGATCTCATCTCCCAAGGTTTGCTCTCCCCGCTGTCATCCGATCTGGCCGCAGCGACCGCACCTGACGGGACGCTGCGCGCCGTTGACGGACGCCCCGTGCCGGGCCTTTGCCTGCTGGGGCGGCTGGCGCTCGGCAGCGTGACGGCGGTGGATTCCCTGCACGATTGCTTTGGCCAATCCGCCGACCGTTGGGCGCAGGGCGTGATCGACAGGCTGTCGGTTTGACACGCTGCCGGTTGGCTACAACAGTTTGTGATCCGGCCCGCGCGATGGAACGGCAAGGCGCTGAAACGGTTTCCCTTTCAACACGAGATTGAAGAATAGGGGAACGACGCAATGAAGAGACGACATTTCATCACCGGTGTAGCCGCCAGCGGTGCCGCATTCGGCGGTATCCTTGCCACGCCCGCACTGGCGCACCCGCCCAAGGAAATGCCGAGCTATGACGTGCCGCCAGAGATGATGCCGCGCAAAGTGCCGATCGCGGCGGGCGCGCCGCCCTATGAAATCCACGTCGATCCCGACAATTTCGCGCTCTACTGGACTCTGCCCGACAATATGGCGTGGCGCTATACCGTGGGCGTGGGCCGCCCTGGTCTTTATGAATCCGGTGAGTTCTACGTCGGTGCCAAAAAGGAATGGCCGAGCTGGACCCCAACCCCGGGTATGATCGACCGCGAGCCGGAGAAATACAAGAAATACGCCGATGGTATGGAAGGCGGTTTGGACAATCCGCTGGGGTCGCGTGCCCTCTATCTCTTCACCGAGGAGCGCGGCGATACCTTCTTGCGCATCCATGGCACCAATGACCCCAGCACATTGGGCAAACGCGTCTCGAACGGCTGTGCCCGTCTGGTGAACGATCAGATGGCCGAGCTCTATAACCGCGTGCCGATGAACACCCGCGTGGTGCTTTACGAACCCATCGGCTGAGTTTTCTTTCGGCCACATCAAGCAGCCCGGAGCGGAGAATATCCGCTTCGGGCTTTTTTGTGCCTCTCGGTCGACCAGTAGGATTGAAACATTTCACACGGGCCAAAGAGGTTTGCTTGCGGCGGCGGCACACACGTTTCTGCGACGTCTGTGTAACAGGTCTTGAACGCTCTTCGCGGGGCCGACTAGCGTCATGGGCCCCGGCCCGCGACGCAGGGATAACTTATTAAGAACAGTATCTTATGAGGCTATGGCAATTTGTTACGATCTGATCGCGCCGGGTCTCGCTCTAACACTGGGCCGTGATCCGAGTTGCTTTGTAACCGCCCCTCACTGCGTCTTAATATCATTGTATCGAACGGGCCTCCCGACCTCCCCGCCTCTCCCCAGAGCGAGAAAGCCGACGCCCTTTCCCAAACCTGAAAGGACTAGAACAATGAAACTCTTTATCGCAACCGCCGCCGCCACTTTGATCGCCACCGCAAGCTTCGCAGGCCAATCGACGCGCTACGAAGACCTGCGCTTGGACACGTCTGTCACGGCTGATGTCGTCCATGCCGCGGATGCCGGTGAAACCCGCCCTAATGAGCGCGCCGCTGACCTGCGCTTGGAAACATTCTCGGACGAGAGTGCGCCGGTCGCCACCTTCTCGACCAGCGGCCCCGTGAGCAGCTTGGGCGAAGGTTTCGCCTATGGTGGTTACGGCGCGGGCAACGACTCCCGCTAAACTGTCATAGATAGACCTGAGAGAGCCCGGCCCGAAAGGTGCCGGGCTTTTCTACATACGCCGCCGCATGGCCCCACGGGCAACAGCTTCTTTCTGCAAAAAAAGGGAAAATGGCGGAGCGACAGGGATTCGAACCCTGGAGACGGTCTCCCGCCTACACACTTTCCAGGCGTGCGCCTTCGACCACTCGGCCACCGCTCCGTTGAGGCGGGGTTTAGCTTGGGGGGGCAGTGAGTTGCAAGAGCGAATTCCCCCCAGAGACGATAAATTTATCTAACCGCCCAGATGAACATAGACCCGGCGGTTCAAACGGCCCTTTTTCTCAATCTTTCCAAGGCGAAGCCCGCCGATCTCGCCGGTGCGGGCGACATGGGTGCCGCCGCAGGGCTGTAGATCGATGGGGTCCTGCGCCTCTCCGATGCGGATCAGGCGAATGTCCCCCCGTCCGCGCGGCGGGGCGACGGACATGGTTTTGATGAGCTCAGGCGCGGCGTCCAATTCGGCTTCGGTGATCCAGTCCTCGCTCACCCGCGTATCGAGGGAGACGAAGTGGTTCAGCGCTTCCTCTAGTTCCTCGCGATCCTGCGGCGCATCGGGCATGTTGAAATCGAGCCGCCCATGGGTGGCCGAAATCTGCCCCCCCGTGACCGGATGCGGGATCACGACCGACAGAAGGTGCAGCGCCGTATGGACGCGCATGTGCTTGTGACGGCGGTCCCAATCGAGTTCCTGTTTCACGAAAGCGCCCACCGGCGGCAAAGGACGCGGTTCCGCCGGAACCAGCGCGATGCCGCCGCTGTCGCGGTCGCGCACCGTGGTCGCGATGGTAAGCTCTTGCTTGTCCCACGTCAGCCACCCGCTGTCGCCCGGCTGGCCGCCGCCCGTGGGGTAGAACAGGGAATTGTCCAAGATCACCCCACCTTCGGGCGTATGGGCCGCCACGCGGGCCGGGGCGTCGCGCAGGTAGGTCTCGGTCCGGTACAGCTCGCCCGTCATGCCTGCGGCTCCGGCTTTGCGTCATCTTCTATTTTCGGTGCTTCGGCCTTCAACGTCTCAGGGTTGCGCAGCCATAGGTCGCGTTGGGCAAAAGGAATTTCGATCCCTTCCTCTTTGAAACGCGCGGCGATGGCGTGGTTGATGTCGTTCTTGACCTTCATCATCCAATTCACGTCCCGCAGGTAGCAGCGCACCTCGAACTCCAGCGCATCGGCGCCGAAGTTCAAGAACAAGACCGCGGGCGGCGGGTTGGTCAGGACGATGGGCTGCGCCTCGGCGATCTCTTGCAGGATGCCTTCGATCCGTTTGGTGTCGGTGCCGTAAGCCACGCCCACGGGCACGATGAGGCGGCCCACGGTATTGCCGCGGGTGTAGTTGGTGACCGTGCCGCTGATTAGATCGGCGTTGGGCACGATCACATCGGTGCGGTCGAAGGTCTCGATCCTTGTGGAGCGCACCGAGATGTCGCGCACATAGCCCATCTGGCCACCCACCTCGATCCAATCCCCCTCGGAGATCGGACGTTCGATCAACAGGATGATGCCGGAGACGAAGTTCGACACCACGTTTTGCAGGCCGAAACCGATACCGACCGAGAGTGCCCCGGCAACATAGGCCAGCGCAGAAAGGTCGATTCCCGCCCCGGTGATGGCGAGCAGCGCGGCGAGGAAAATCCCCACATAGCCAATCCCCGAAACGATGGCGTTCTGCCCGCCGATGTCCATCCGCGTCTTGGGCAGGACGTTGCTGCGCAGCGCGCCTTGAATCAGACGGGTGACGGCATAGCCGATCACGAAGATCACCGCGAAGGAGAGGAAATCTGTAGGACGGATCCGCGTCTCGCCAAAGGCGAAGCCACGGCTGAACAGCGCCCAAAGCTCAGTCAGGTCGGTGACCCGCGCGCCCCATGCCAGCGCCATCACGGGCAGCGACAGCAGGAGCAGGATCAGGCCAAAGAACACCGGCATCAGCGCATCGCGCGCCTGCACCCCCTGCCCGGTCATCGCACCGTAAACATCGGCCAAGAAGCGTTGCAGCGTCATGACCAGCCCCAGCAGCACCAGCGTGGTGACATAGGGCGGCAGCAGCGAAACGGCGGCGTTGTAATAGCCACTGATTAGCAAAAGGGGCGCTACCACGGCCACGATCATGGCGCCTAGGCCAAGCCCACGCACGACACGGTTCAGGGTCGAGGTCCGCGGCTCTTCGGCGGCGGAGACGTCTTCCGCCACCGGATCGCTGTAACCGCGCAGGATTTTCCCGATGCGGAACAGGGCAAAAGCGCTCAGCAGCATCACCGGCAGGCGCAGTACGGCCTCGGTGGTTTCCGCCGGTTGCTGGCCGTCGAAAATGGCGGTGATGATGGCGCCAAGGATGACGGTGACGGTGATGATGCTGACGTAGAAACGAACCGCTTTGCGCTCAGCCGCGGGCAGCAGGATCAGCGCCTCGTCCTCATCGCGCGAGAACACCCGTTCGGCGACCCAGCGAACACCCAGCATCGCGCCGCCGATCACCGGGATCAGCTGCACAAGGGTCGAGCCGCGCGGGCCGAGCCAATCGGTTGCCAAGACGGCCATGGCCAGCAAAACCAGACCGACCGTGGGCAGGATGATCCGCAAAAGAGACACGACAAAGCGCCAAATGCCAAAGCCGCGCGCGCCGAATTGCTGAAGCCGACCCACAATCGCGGTCGACCAATGGTGGCCGCGGAAGATCAGCACCAAGCCCAGAATGGTGAGGGCCAGAACCGCAGGGAGAGAGGAACGCAGGCTGCGCCGCGCCGTATCGGCATCGTCTGGGGCTTCGGCGGCAATTTCGCCAGCGGCGGTGGCCAGATCGTCAACCGCGGTGCGCCAATGGACGGGGTTGAGCGGCGTGGGCACTACCTCCATCAACTGCTCGGTCTGGCGTTCGCGCAGGGCCACGTCGATCTGCCCGATCAGCGCATCGGCGCGCAGATATGCCGCTTCGGCCCGCTGAACCGGGGTCAGCAGGGTGTTGAGCTGTCGGTTCAACTCTTCACGGTTGGCGGCGACTTCGGGCGATTCCGGCTCGGCCCCCTCGCCCTCCGGCGGGGTACCAAGCGCGGCCAATTGTTCGCGCAGCGCGCTGATCCGCGCCGCGTTCAGGTTGCGCGCCGCATCGAATTCGGCGCGGTAATCCACCAGCCGGGCGCGCTGCACCTCCAGCATGGTTTCGGTGGTCTCGGGCGCGTCAATCGCCTCTTCAGCCGAAGAGGCGACGGTTTCCCATTGATCGAAATCCGGCAGAGCCGGTTCCTGTGCGACAGCAGCGCCGGTCAGCCAGACCAGCAACGCGGTAAGGCCAAGGGCGAAGCGGAGCATTTGGGTCATGTATCCTCGAAAACACCTGGGATGGATTGCGGCGCGGCATCAAGCCATGCGGGCGTCGGCAGCCCCTTCTCGCGCAGGAACTCCGGGTTGAAGAGTTTGGATTGATAGCGCGTGCCGAAGTCACACAGCACGGTCACGATGGTATGGCCCGGCCCCATCTCTTTCGCCAGACGCATGGCCCCGGCGACATTGACGCCCGAGGAGGCACCAAGGCAGAGCCCCTCATTCTCCAGCAGGTCAAAGACGACCGGCAGCGCCTCTTCGTCGGAGATATTGTAGGAATAATCGGGCTTGAACCCTTCGAGGTTCGCAGTGATCCGCCCCTGCCCGATGCCTTCGGCGATGGAGCTGCCTTCGGACTTCAACTCGCCCTCGGTATAGTAGCTGTGCAGCGCCGCGCCATCAGGATCGGCCAGCGCGATCTTCACGCCTTTGGGTTGTAGCGCCATAGCCACACCAACGAGCGTCCCGCCCGAGCCGACAGCGCAGCAGAAGCCATCGACATTGCCGCCGGTTTGTTCCCAGATCTCGGGGCCAGTGGTTTCGATATGCGCCTGACGGTTGGCGGTATTGTCGAATTGGTTGGCCCAGATCACCCCCTCGGGCGTGGTCTTGGCCAGTTCCTTGGCCAAACGCTCGGAATAGCGGACGAAGTTATTGGGGTTCTTGTAGGGTGCGGCCGGCACCTGCACCAATTCCGCACCGGCCAGCCGCAGCATGTCTTTCTTTTCCTGCGACTGGGTCTCGGGGATGACGATGACGGTTTTGAAACCCATCGACGCGCCGACCAGCGCGAGCCCGATGCCGGTGTTGCCAGCAGTACCTTCGACGATGGTGCCGCCGGGCTTCAATTCACCCCGTGCGATGGCGTCGCGGATGATGAACAGCGCCGCGCGGTCCTTGACCGATTGGCCGGGGTTCATGAACTCCGCCTTGCCCAAGATTTCGCAGCCGGTCTCTTCGCTCGCGCCGCGCAGTCGGATCAGCGGTGTGTTTCCAATGGCCTTGGCCAGATCTTTAGCAACCTGCATGTATGCCCCCAGTTCATGTTCCGTCCGGTTTAGCTGTCGTGTCTTCGGACCTCAAGCGTTCGCGGTGGTGGGCGAGCCAATAGGCGCTTGCCACCAGCGGCGCATTGGCCAGCGCCTGCGCATCCGCCAAGGCCATCAAATTATCGAAGGACATCAGATGGGACCGGATATCCTCACCCTCCGTGGCCAAACCGCCCGTGCCGATGATATGATCCGGCAAATCTGCCAATCCCACGAAAATGTGAAAGAACTCGGTCGCATTGCCGGGAGAGGCATAGACGTTTCCGACCGGCTCCAAGGCGCCCAAGGTGATCCCCGCCTCCTCACGCGCTTCGCGCCGGGCGGCGGCCTGCGGCGTTTCGCCGGGGTCGATATGGCCCGCGATGGGTTCCAACTGCCAGCGGGTATGATCGCCGCGCGCCAGCGGGCCCATGCGGATTTGCTCGACCAGCAGCACGCGGTCGCGCAGCGGGTCATAGGGCAGCACCAAAGCTGCATCCGCGCTGACAAAAACCGCGCGGTCGATCTGCGCCGACATGCTGCCGTCAAATGTCTCATGTCGCAGCGAGATTTCATCAAGGGCGAAGAAGTTCGCGTAAACGCGGCGGCGGTCGGTCACCTCGACCTTGCCATCGAGCGCTAGCGGATCATGCATGCCCTGCGCCGCCAGCACCTGCTGATGGGCTCGGCGGCGGATCATCGGGAACATCGCATCGACCTCGGCCCGCGGGCGCTTGCCCATATAGCTCATCACTTCGCGCGCGGCATGACAGGAAAGCGCGGCCCAATCACGCTCCCACTCAGGCAAGGACCATGGCCCCTGCGCGGTCCAGCGCCCGGGCTGGGGCAGATAGACCTCGGCCCCCTGCCCGTCTGCCAGTGTCACCGGCACCAAATCATAGTCGAACGCGCCTTCATAGAAATCGAGCCGCGCGAAATCATCCGCGCTCAGGCCCCGCACCAGCAAGCCCTCGGCCTGCGCGCCATCGCGCGTCTCAATCGTGGGAAACGGGCCTTCGGCGGCGGCAGAGACTTGGTAGCTGGGAAGATTGGCGAGGCTGAGGTCTATCGCCTCGGCGGAGCGGCCAAGCACAATTTCCAACAGCGGCAGATGCCGCAGGGTGCCGTAAATAAAGAGATGTCGCATGGGGGTCAGGGCCAACGGTTATAAGCAAATTCGGTCAAAAGCCCCGCGATCACGCCGCCGACAACAAGTGCCACGCCGATGGGCACGGTGGCGATCATCAGGCCGAATTCCGCGCCGATCTGAAACACGGCGACGATGGCCTCGAAGGGATCGTCATAGCGGTTGCGCAGCGCCAGCCGGACCATTTCATTCGCCGCCTGCAAAAAGATCGCCCAGAGCATCAGCACAAAGACACCGGCAAAACCGTTGTTGATCGCAGCCACGATGCCCCGGCCCGCGCGCCGACCCATCACGCGCCAGCCCACGATGAGGCCCAACACCACGTTAAGCGGCAGGAAATACCCGAAATCCGTGCGTTCCGGCATCAGTGGCACCACCATGCCCGACAGGACAAAGGCCAGCACGGCGAGTGAGATCGCCGCCATAAGTCGTGCACCAGTCGGCATTTTTCGGCTCCTTGCGGGGGCGGACCGCAGGGGCGGTCACACAGGTCGCCGTACCGTAATCTGCGTCACGTCGCAATTGCCACTGTCAAATGTCGCGGCACAGGAAGTGAGGTAAAAATTCCACATCCGGCGAAAGCGTTCGTCAAAGCCAAGCGCGGTGATCTGATCCCATTTCTCGTTAAAGGTCTCATGCCAACGGCGCAGGGTGATGTCATAGCTTTTGCCAAATTCGATCGACCGGTCGACCACCAGCCCTGCACGCTCCACCTGCTCCCGCAGGATCGTGGGGCTGGGCAACATGCCGCCTGGGAATATGTATTTTTGGATGAAATCCACCCCGCGTTTATAGACCTCCCAACGGCGGTCGGCGACGGTGATGATCTGCAAGGTCGCGGCGCGGCCCGGTTTCAGGCGCTGGTGCAGCGTGTCGAAATAGACCGGCCAGTATTTCTCGCCCACCGCCTCGAACATCTCGATGCTGGCGATGCCGTCATAGCTCTCGGTCTCATCGCGGTAGTCTTGCAGTTTGAAGGTCACGCGGTCTGAGAGGCCCGCCTTGGCAATGCGCTCTTGTGCGTAGTTGAACTGCTCTTGGCTGATGGTCAGCGCGGTCACCTTCAGCCCGCGTTCGGCTGCGGCATATTCCGCAAAACCGCCCCAGCCGCAGCCGATTTCCAAGACATGATCGCCGGGCTGCACACCCATCTGATCGACCATGGACTTGTATTTCGCCCGCTGCGCGGCCTCCAGCGATTGCTGGGCGTCGCCCTCGAAAATGGCCGAAGAATAGGTCATCGTATCATCCAGCCAGAGGCTGTAGAACGCATTGCCCAGATCGTAGTGATAGCTGATGTTGCGTTTGGCCTGTTTGCGGTTGTTGCGCTGGAGCCAGAAGCGGAACTTTTCGAACTGACGCAGCAGCCCTTGGCCGGGGAAACCGTCATAGACCGTCTCATTCCCCGCATGAACCAAATCCATGAAGGCTTGCAGGTCCGGCGTCGACCACCACTCGTCCAGATAGGCGTCGCAAAAGCCCAGGTCGCCCTCGCGGATCAACCGTGCGAAAAGGTCATCGTTATGGATGTGCAGTTCTGCCACCGGGCCGGGCTTGGCCCCTTCGGCGCGGAACACGCGGCCATCAGGCAGGACAAAGTCCACCCGCCCATGCTGCATTTCCTGCGCCATGGCGAAGACCTGCGGGAAATAGCGCGGCAGACCTTTCTGCCCCTCGGTGGTCGTAAGCTTCATACCTCGGTTCCGTTCTTGTTCTTGACGCCTACTGTAACCGCAGGCTGCTGTTTCGCAAAAAGTTAAAAGTCGCGGTTGCGATAGGCATCGAGCGCCCGTTCCCGCCCCTCTGACAGATCGACGATCGGATCGGGGTAATCATCCTCTGGGCTTAGGCCCCAGCGGCGTGGGATCGCGTCGAAATAGGCCAGCGCCTCGTCACGCGGTTTCACGCGCCCCTCGGCGATCCAACGGCGGGTGTAGTCGCGCCCCTTGTCGAACCGATCAAGCTGGGTCTCGGGGTTGAAAATGCGAAAGAACGGCGTCGCATCGGGGCCGGACCCTGCGGCCCACTGCCAGCCCATCGCGTTATTGGCCGGATCCCAGTCGATCAGATGTTCTTCGAACCACTTTTGCCCGATCCGCCAATGACACATCAAATGTTTCGTCAGATAGCTCGCCACGATCATGCGGCCCCGGTTGTGCATGCGCCCCGTGACCTGCAACTCGCGCATGGCCGCATCGACGAAAGGCACCCCGGTGCGCCCCTGTTTCCATGCCAGCACCTCGGCGCGGCGCTCGTCCTCATTCCATGGGAAGGCCTGCCATTCCTCGCGCCAGTTTTGGTCAAGGATGCGCGGCGTGTGATACATGAGGTGATAGGCAAACTCGCGCCAGGCGAGTTCCTTGAGGAAAGTCTCAGCCCCGCGCTTGCCCTCCTGCATCGCCCGCTGGCCCGCGTGCCAACACTGGGCCGGGCTGATCTCACCCAGCGACAGGTTTTCCGACAGGGCCGAGGTGCCATCTTCGCCCGGCATGTCGCGGCTTTCGTCGTAGCCTTCAACGATATGGGCCATGAAAGAACCTAGCCGAGCCTGTGCCGCGGCCTCCCCCAGACGCACATATGGGCGCACCACATCGCGCCCGCGCTGCATCTCGGCGTCCATTTGCCAATCGTCGAGCGCGGCGCTCTCGGGCCAGTTTGGCGGGGCTGGGATGTCGCTCGGAGTGGCCAAGGGGGCCGCCACATCGCGGCCCCGGACCGCCTTCCAATAGGGGGTGAAGACTTTGTAAAAGCCGCCGGTTTTGGTCTCAACCGTCCAAGGCTCGAACATCAGATGCCCGGCAAAGCTACAGGCTTCGACCCCATCGTCCTTCAGCGCCTCTTTGACCTTGGCGTCGCGGTCGATCGCGGCGGGATCGTAAAGGCGGCTCCAACAGACTGCCCCCGCGCCGGTTGTTTCGATCACCTCGCGCAGCACCTCAAGCGCATCGCCGCGACGCAGGATCAGGCGACTGCCCTTCTCGGCCAAAGTCTCCCCAAGGCAGCCCAAGGCCAGCCCGAGGCGGAATTTCGGCGCCGCGCCCAAAGCCTCTGATTGTGCGTCGCGGATGAACAGCGGGATGACCGGGCGGCCCGACTGGCAGGCCGCCGTCAGGGCGGGATGGTCGCTCAGCCGCAGATCGCGGCGGAACCACATGATAATCGGGGAATTGTCGCTCACGTTGGGGGTCTTGCTCCTGCACTTGTCCCGAAACATAGCGCCCCTGCGCCCGGGTCAAGGATCAGAGCAGATCATCCAGCGCGTTCAGCAGCTTGTCCATTTCATCCTGCGTCGTGTAATGGGTGAAACTGAGGCGGAGCACGCCTTTGGCCTCATCTACCCCCATCGCACCAAGCGCCCGGCCTGCGTAGAAGGTGCCACCCCCTGCCATGATGCCGCGCGCGGCTAGTGCCTGCGCCATCTCGCCCCCCGGTCGATCAAGCGCCAATGCCACCGTGGGCGCGCGGGTCGCCGCATCGGTGGGGCCGATGACCCGCACCGAGTTGCGCGCCGCCATGGCATCCAACAGCGGTTGCAGCAAAGCCGTCTCATGGGCGCGCATCGCGTCATGCACAGCAACACCGCGCGCCGTGGCCCCGGCAGTGCCGCCGATATGGTGGGCGTGGAAAGCATCGATATAATCCGCCATGCCCGCGCTGGCTGCGATCTGCGCGTGATCCGGCCCGGCGGGGGTGAAACGTTTGTAAAGCACGTCCCCGTTGAAGTGATGCGCTTGGTTCGGCAGCAGTTCGGTGAGCGCCCGGCGGATGACCATAACACCCTGATGTGGCCCGAAGGTCTTGTAAGCCGAAAAGAGGTAGATATCTGGCCCCAACACCCCGACATCGGCAAAGCCATGCGGCGCATAGGAGACGCCATCGACGCAGACGAAAGCACCGGCGGCATGGGCCAGCGCCGTGATCTCGGTCACCGGGTTGATCTCGCCCACCACGTTTGAGCAATGCGGGAAGCAGACCAGCCGGACATTCTCGTCCAAGAGGTCTTCGAGCTTTGCCGGATCGAGATGCCCGGTGTCAGGGTCGATCTGCCATTCGCGGATCTCGATCCCCCGCTCGGCCAGCCGGCGCCACGGGCCGGTATTGGCCTCATGGTCCTGATTGGTCACGACGATCGCCTCACCGGGCTGCATCATCTGGCCGAAAGCCTGCGCCAGCACATAGGTGTTCTGCGTGGTGGAGGGGCCAAAGCTCAGCTCCTCCGGCGTCACGTCAAGGATCGCGGCCATGCGGGTGCGGGCTTCGTCCATCTCCTCCCCACCAAGGCGGCTGGCCTCATAGGCGCCGTAGGGCTGCACCTTTCGCTGGGTGTAGAAGCGATGCAGCCGGTCGATGACTTGGCGGCAGGTGTAAGACCCACCGGCGTTTTCAAAGAAAGCCTGCCCCTGAAGGCTCGGCTCGGCGAAGGCGGGAAATTGGGCGCGGACCCATTCGGAATCAATATGCATGGCGCGAAGGTTGACCGCAGCGCGGCCAAGGTCAAGCGCCCAAACAAAACGGCGACCCCGAAGGGCCGCCGTCATCCGTTTTACAAAGGCTGTGCAGGTTAGCGGATTTTACGCTCGTCCTGCAGACCGCGGAAGATGCAGAAGCACATGAAGAGCAGCAGCAGCGTGAACAGCAAACCGGTGGAAATCACCATGGATTGCAGCGCCGCGAGGCCCCCGCCGATCAACAGCGCGATGGCCACGGCACCCTCGAAGATGCACCAGAACACCCGCTGCGGCACCGGCGCATCGACCTTGCCGCCTGCGGTGATCGTGTCGATCACAAGCGACCCGGAGTCGGACGAGGTGACGAAGAACACCACCACCAGCACGATGCCGATGAAGGAGGTGATCGAAGCCAGCGGCAGCGCGTCGAGCATTTTGAACAGCTGCAACGGCAGGGCCGCATCTTGGGCCGAGGTGTAGCCGTCGTTCAGCACCTGATGGATCGCGGTGCCACCAAAGATCGACATCCAGAGCACGCAGACCAGCGAGGGGATCAGCAGCACGCAGATCACGAATTCCCGCACGGTACGACCCCGGCTGACGCGGGCGATGAACATGCCGACGAAGGGTGACCAGCTGATCCACCATGCCCAGTAGAAGGCCGTCCAGCCCTGCGAGAAGTTCACGTCTTCACGGCCAAACGGGTTCGCCAGTGCGGGCAGGTATTCGATATAGGCCACCAGCGAGTCCCAGAAGAAGGACAGCAAGAAGATCGTCGGCCCCACAAAGAGCGTGAAGAGCGCCAGCAAGGCGGCCAGCCCCATGTTAATCTCACTCAGCACCTTCACACCGCCATCAAGGCCGCGCAGAACCGAGACCAGCGCCACGGCGGTGATCAAGGAAATCAGCACGACTTCGGAGGTGGTGCCGGTTGGGATGCCGAACAATTCGTTTAGACCCGCGTTCGCCTGCGTGGCCCCCAGACCGAGCGACGTGGCCAGACCAAAGAGCGTGGCGAAAACCGCGATGGTGTCGATGATATGCCCGGGCCAGCCCCAAACACGTTCGCCCAGAACCGGGTAAAAGGCCGAGCGGATCGTCAGCGGCAGACCCTTGTTATAGGTAAACAACGCCAGCGCCAGCGCGACGATGGCGTAGATCGCCCAAGGGTGCAGACCCCAGTGATAGATCGTCGCCGCCATGCCAAGGCGCAGCGAACCAGCCTCGTCACCCGTGGCGGCACCCAAGGGGGCCCAGTCGGTGCGCAAGCCGTTCTCTGTCGTGATCTCGCCCATGGAGGTGGAGAAGTGAGTCAAAGGCTCGGACACGCCGTAGAACATCAGGCCAATGCCCATGCCCGCCGCGAAAAGCATCGCGAACCAGCCCAGATAGGTATAATCCGCTACCGCTTCATTGCCGCCAAGGCGGACACTGCCAAAGGGCGTGACGATCAGCAAAAGTGCAAAGATCACCACCAAGTCGGCAGAGCCGATCAGGAACCAGTCGAAGTTCTTCGTGGTAAAGTTGAACATGGCCGAGAAGATCGCGGCGGCCTGTTCCGGCAATGCGATGGTGTAGAACACGAAGACCACGACCGCGATCCCCGAGATTAGAAAGACCGGGTTGTGAATGTCCAGCCCGAACGGCCCGATCTGCCGTTCGATATTGTCCTGACCGATCTCATAATCGGTATCGATCACATCCGCCTTGCCCTCAGGCTCGGGGATGCCGTGCGAATTGGTATCGCTCATAATCTGTTCCCTCTTTGATGACAGATTACCGCGCAAAACGCGGCGTTCTGTTTTTCTCATCCGTGCGCAACAGGATAGAGGCTTGCGACCATTGGGCAAGCCATTGCGGCCAAGCCCCCTTGGAAACTTGGCTAAAACGACCGTTTCGGTATCTGCTGCGACGTAAGTTTGGGGGGACTACCCTGTCCCGAGCGCGGCTGCAATCGCATCGGCCTGTTCGCGAATCCGGTCCATGTCGCCTTGGACACCGGGCGGGCGCAGCTTGTCGCCCTCATGCCGCGGCAGGATGTGGTAATGGAGGTGAAAGACCTCTTGCCCGCCCGCAGCCTCGTTAAACTGCTGCACCGTGATGCCATCGGCGCCAAAAGCGCGTAGGCAGGCATTGGCGACTTTCTGAACCGTCGCCAGACAATCCGCCAATTGTGCGGGGCTGGCGTCGAGCATGTTGCGGCAGGGCGACTTGGGGATCACCAGACAATGCCCTTCGGCGCGGGGCATGATGTCCATAAAGCAATAGGTCTTGTCGTCCTCATAGACCTTAAAGCTGGGGATCTCTTTGCGCAGAATCTTGGCAAAGATATTGTCGTCGTCGTAGCTGGCCATCATGCTCTCCTTCTGGCGATCGGGGCGGCGCGGACCATTAACCACACCGCCCCGCGCCGAGGCAATATCAAGCGTTTACGTCCACGACCACCCGGCCCTTGACCTGCCCTTTGAGGATGTCGGCCCCGAGTTGGGGCAAATCGCTGAGACCCGCGGGTTGAACCATCGCCTCCAGCTTGTCCATCGGCAGGTCTTTCGCCACCCGCTCCCATGCGCGCAGACGGTTGTCATAGGGCTGCATGACGCTGTCGATGCCCAAGAGGTTCACGCCGCGCAGCAGGAAGGGGATCACCGTGGCAGGCAGGGCCGCACCGCCCGCAAGGCCCACGGCCGCCACGCTCGCCCCGTACTCCATCTGGCCCAGCACGCGGGCCAGCATCGCGCCGCCCACGGCATCGACGCATCCGCCCCATGTCTCGCCCTCAAGGGGGCGTTTGACCGTCTCGTTGATCTCGTCCCGCGCGACGATCCGGGCCGCGCCGAGGCTCTTGAGGTAATCCTCGGTCTCGGGCCGTCCGGTGACCGCCGCCACTTCATAGCCGAGGTTGGCAAGGATCGCCGTGGCGACGGAGCCGACGCCCCCCGCAGCACCCGTGACCAGAACCGGGCCTTTCTTGATGCCGTGATCCTCAAGCGCCATGACGGCCAGCATCGCGGTGAAACCTGCCGTGCCCACGGCCATCGCTTGACGCGTGTCCAACCCTTCGGGCAGCGGCACCAGCCAATCGGCCTTGACCCGCGCCTTTTGCGCATAGCCGCCCCAATGCGCCTCGCCCACGCGCCAACCGGTCAACACCACCTTGTCGCCGGGCTTGTAACGGTCGTCATTCGAGGTCTCGACCGTGCCGGCGAAATCGATGCCCGGCACATGCGGATAGTTGCGGACCAAGCCACCACCCGGCCCGATGCAGAGCCCGTCTTTGTAGTTCACGGTGGAATATTCGACCGCGACCGTCACCTCGGCCTCAGGCAGTTGGTCTTCGGTGATCTGGGTGACCTCGGCCTGGGTCTTGCCTTCGTCATCCTTGTTTACAATCAGCGCATTAAAGCTCATCTTTCATCTCCTTTTCAGGTTTCAATCGACCGGGCCTCAGGCCCAGAAACTTTCACGTACGGTCACGTCACGCGCGCCATCGGGGGTGTGCGCCCGCAAGCGCGTGCCCGGGTCCCAATGGGTCATCCGCACCATTCCGATGGCGACATTCACGCCAAAGTCAGGGGACCAAACCGCCGAGGTCACCTGCCCCACGCGTTTGTCGCCCGCCATCAAGGACCAGACACGATCACAAAGCGGCACCGGATCGCCCGCGATCTCTAGGGGACGTATCTGTTGCACCGGCCCCTCTTTCGCCACCCGCAGCAGCGCGTCTCTGCCGATACAGCCCATCGCCGCCTGCGTGTCGCAGAGCTTGCCAAGACCGCATTCGTGGGGCGTGTTGTCGTCGGTCATGTCATTGCCATAGCTCAACAATCCGCCCTCGATCCGCTCAATCAGGTTCGGACAGCCCGCCCGCACATCCAGATCGCGTCCCGCCCCGAAAAGGGCCTCCCAAAGTGGCATCGCGATGTCGGCCCCTTCGGTATAAATCTCAAAGCCGCCCTGTTTGGAGTAGCCGGAGCGCGCGACATTCATGGCGCGGCCTTGAAACTGGAACTCTCCGAAGCGGAAGAACTTCACCTCCCGCACCGCCGCGCCAAAGACGCGTTCCATTAGATCTTCGGCCTTCGGCCCCTGCACCGCCAGCAGGTTCACATCCGGTTCATCGACCAAAACATCAAGATGATAACCGTTGCATATCCCCTTGGCCCACAACAATAAATCGCTATCGGCGATGGAAATCCACCAACGATCCTCGGCCAGTTTCACCGCCACAGGATCATTGAGCATACCACCCGTCTCATCCACGATTGGCACATAGACACAGCGGCCCGGCGCCACATTGCGCAGATCACGGGGCGTCAGCATCTGCATCAGTCGGGAAGCATCGGGCCCGCGCAGTTCAACCTGTCTTTCGCAAGCCACGTCCCAGACTTGCACGGCTTTCTTCAAGTGGTGATAATCCGCCTCGGTGCTCTCAAATACGGTGGGCAGCAGCATCCGGTTGTAGACCGTATAGGCTTTCACACCCGCCGCCTCGACCCCGGCAGAGAATGGCGTGCGCCTGATCCGGCGCGAGGGAGAGAGTTCGGCCATCAGCCCTCCTCCGGCATAAAGATGAAATCGGTTACCGGCGCGTCACATCCTGCGTTGGTGAGCATGGCGTGCACTTGGCCGCGGTGGTGGGTTTGGTGGTTGAAGAAATGCACCACACATCCCGCCATTGGCTTGGAAACATCGCGCTGCAAGATACCGGAATGCCACGTTAAATCCCCATCCAGCCTTGACTGCTCCAGCCCCGACGCCCACTCAGAAATGGCATGATCGCATTGCCCTCGCGCCAAAACCCAGGCGTCACCGGAGCGGCAAAGCTCGGTGTCTTTGCCTTCCGGTTTTGGCGCGGCAGGCTCGAACCGCGACAGCCAGAGTTGATCGCACCACAGAAGATGGTTCAGCGTGCCGAGGATGGAGCCGAAGAACGCCCCGCGATCCTGCGTTAACGATGCTTCATCCAAAGTCTGAACGACATTTGACAACTGTCTGTTTTGCCAAGCATTATAGCGCGCCATCTCCTTGGCATAGGCGGGGGTGATCACCGCGCCCCCTGCCAATCAATCGCGCAGACCTCAGCCGATTTACCGCCGAAATCCCAGACCCGGCCATAGTCGCGGACCTTGGATTTTACGCCACGCGCAGCCACGATATTCGGGCCCATCCAGTATTTCGAATTGGTGATCGTCACAGGCTCTCCCGGTTCGGCCCCGGCCAGCATCTCGATCTCGCCGTTGATCTTTCGGCCAATGTTGATGACCCGGCGGTTGCCGTCGCGAATGATTTCGACCGGGGCGCGTTCGGCGCCGATGATCTCGCTTACCAACATGGTGAACAGCCCCGTGGTGCCACCCGCAGCGCCTGAGAAGATTTGCAGCAACCCGTCATAGGCCGCCTCGCTCGCGCGGTCGTCCACATAGGCGGCGACCTTCCAATTTCCCTCGCCCATGCGGCCCGGAATGTCGACCAACAGCCCGACGTTCAGACCGGCCAAGTCCTCCCCCTCGAAATGGCCCTCGTCGATCACGATGCCCATCCATGCATGGCAGTGGCCTTCGGTCGGCAGATGCGCGCCAAGGCTGACCACGCAGGGGCAGAAGACATCGCAAGAGCAGTTCAGGAAAAGCTCGCCCTTGATCGCCCAATTGGCGGGTGTCATCTCTCTGTTTGGCATACTATCCTCCTGTGATCATGGGCCAACCCGCCACGGCTCCTGCGCCGAGGATCAGGGCGAAACCCATTGGTTTTGTTACGTAATGCCCGATCTGGGGCAGTTTTTCGATGACCATGAAAAGCGTGGCCAGCCCCATCCAAGCAAGGTTCATGACCCCGCCGGCAAAGCCCAGAAGCATAAAGCCCCAGCAGCAGCCCGTACAAAAGGCGCCGAGGCCCAGCCCCATGCGAAAACCGCCCGCGGCGCCGGGGCGCCAATGGCCCATGAAATACATCATCGGAGAGTGGCAGACGCCGTGGCAAATCTCCTTGGCGCGGGTAAATTGGAAGAGGCCCACAGCCAAGAGCAGCGCCGCCGCCGTCCAACGCGATTTGGCGATGCCGAGCATGTCGATGACGCCGCCGTGCAGCAGCAACAGTTGCAAACCCGCGATCCCCGCTGCGAAGATCAGCCAGACTGCGAGGTAGCCTGCAAGCACCGCCAGCCAACCCGCGCGCGTGCCATTGGCCGAAGTCATGAGGTCTTCGTAAGCGCGTAGCGTCGGCACCATGGTCGGGACCATCATCGCCGCCATCATCGCGCCCCACATCACGAACAGTGGAAAGAAACGCGCCATGGGCATATACATATCCATGCCCGGATCCATCTGCCGCATGCGTTCGCCCATGGCTCCGGGGCGGCCCAGCAGATCGAGATCCATCTGCATCGCCATGCTGTACATCATCCACCAAGCGGCGAGAATTAGGGCGAAAAACCCCAGCCATAGTGTTGATCGTACCATCCCGGTCATCGCCGCCCTCCCCTGCGTGCTCTTGTAGATTTAATGTCAGACAATTAAAGTCCTCGCAAACACTAATTGTAAGACATATGAAAATTGACCCAACCAACCCCGCCGATCTATCGGCCCAGATCGCCACGGCCATCCGCGACGCCATCATCGGCGGGCATCTGATCGTCGACCAGCGCCTGCCCTCCGAGGCGGAGCTGGCCGAGCAGTTCGAGGTTTCCCGCCCCACGGTGCGCGAGGCGCTCAAGCGGCTGGCCGCGCAATCGCTGATCCGCACGCAGCGCGGGGCCACGGGGGGGGCTTTCGTCAACCGGCTGAGCTTTCCGGACGCCTATGCGCAGCAGATCACCACATCGACCCTGCTGCTGTCGATGAATGCGGTGAGTTTTGAGACCGCTTGCGAGGCACGCTTCGCCTTGGAACGCGCCTGCGCCCCGCTATCGGCAGAACGGCGGACGGCGGACCACCTTGCCACCATGCGCGCGGAGATTCACCGGCAGGCGCAGCCGGGACTGACGGATGAGGCCTTTTGCGCCTCCGACGTGGCATTTCACCGGGCGCTGGTCGATGGTGCGGGCAATCCGGTCCTGAGTTATCAACTTGCAGGCGCGGTTGAGGCGATGCAGCCCCTGATGAATATGATCACCTTCACCGCGCGGGATCGCGCACGGATCGTGGCTCTGCATCAAGAGATCGCGGATGCGGTAGAGGCCCATGACGGCAGGGCGGTGACGGCAGGGCTGACCGCGCTGGAGGCCGAGACGCAACAGCTTGCCCAAAGCGTTTTCGCCGCGCGTGCGGCGCGGAATGCCGAAGTTGCGGGCAGACGCTAGGTTGGGCCATATAAACAACGCGATACGCGCTTGTCTTGACGTGAAAAATTCACCGCATCGCACCCCTTGCAATTGACCCATGGCAGCCCTACTTTAATCCTGTCCTTCGGGACTATGGACATAAACGCGCTCGTAATAAGCGGTTCGGACCCGGGGGCGGTACCCGGCGGCTCCACCAAACATCCTTCATTTGGGGATCATGGGGCCGAAATAGGATCGACGAACGTCTAAAGGGGTTGCTTTGTCTCGGTGAGATACCACCGTTATCGGTTCAAACTGTACAATTGCAAATGACAATCGTGCTCCAGTTGCGATGGCCGCGTAAGCGGTTTCAGCGACTGAAATCTTAAGTCCTTAGGCCTTGCAGCTTAAGGCGGGGTTCGCAGGTACCTGGCAACAGAAACCTGCACTTTTCCCTTCCGTTTCATACCCGTTAGACGGCGCTCTTGCATTAACTTGACCGCGCTTTCCTCTGGCCCTATCCGTGACGCAGCGAAGCTGTGGTGGCTTTGATGACGCAGGATGGCCCCGATGACCCCACCTAGTTGGCCCGATATGTTTCGCGTGTTTGGCCGGATCGGGTTGATGTCCTTCGGCGGCCCCGCAGCCCAAATCGCCGTGATGCACCGCGAGCTGGTCGAGCATCGCCCGTGGTTGAGCGAGCAGACCTACCTGCGGGCCCTTTCGCTCTGTATGCTGTTGCCCGGACCGGAGGCGATGCAGCTGGCGACCTATGCAGGCTGGCGCCTGCGCGGTGTCGCGGGCGGGCTGTTGGGGGGGCTGCTTTTCGTCGTGCCGGGAGCTGTATTCATCGCGGCACTCGCGCTCCTTTATGCGTGGTATGGGCAGATGCCCTTGGTGCAAACGGCCTTTCTGGGCATCAAGGCCGCTGTCATTATCGTGGTATTCCAAGCGCTTCTGAAAGTTTCTTCAAAGGCGCTTCACGGGCGTCTCGGCTGGGCGCTGGCCTTTGGGTCTTTCATCGCGCTCTTCGTGCTGGGCCTGCCGTTTCCGCTGATCATTCTGGTGGCCGGGGCCATTGGGATGCTGACCCGAAGCCCGACGCCCGAGACCGAAGCCGCCGACCTGCCGCCGGCGCATAGCCTGCGCACCCTGCTTATCTGGGGTGGTCTCTGGGCCGCGCCGCTTCTGTTCCTTGCCTTCATCGGCGACGACTTTCTGCTGCAACTGGGGCTGTTCTTTTCCAAACTGGCCGTGGTGACCTTCGGCGGGGCCTATGCGGTGCTGGCCTATATGACCCAGACCGTGGTGCAGGATTTCGGCTGGATCGAGACCGATCAGATGATCGACGCGCTTGGCTTGGCTGAGACGACGCCGGGCCCGCTGATCCTTGTGACGCAATTCGTCGGGATGTTGGCGGGATTTGCGCAAAGCGGCCCCGCGGGGGCGATGGCTGCCGGGCTGCTGGCGCTTTGGGTCACTTTCACGCCCTGTTTTCTGTGGATTTTCCTTGCTGGCCCGTATCTTGAGGCGCTCTCTGAACAGCCGCGCATCGCAGGCGCACTGCGGGCGATCACGGCGGCTGTCGTGGGTGTCATCGCCAATCTCTCGGTCTGGTTTGCGCTGCATGTGCTGTTTGACCGGGTGGGCGCTGATGGCCCGCTCGCCCTGCCCCTGCCCGTTTGGGACAGTTTCAACCCCATGGCCGCCGCGCTCACCCTCTTGGCGGCCGTGCTGATGCTGGCGCTCAAGCGTGGTTTTGTCGTCACGATGGTTCTGCTCGCCACGCTGGCGCTGATCCTTCAAGCGATTTAGCGCGGGACCCCCTTTCACTCGCCCCTGAATGGGGTATGCTTACCCCTGCCCAACGCCCGGACCGGAGAGAAGAATGAGCCGCAGCATTGATTACGGCAACCTGATGCACGAAGCCATGCGGGGCCTGATCCGCAGGGTCTTGCAAGACGTATCGGACAAGGGACTGCCGGGGAATCACCATTTCTTCATCACCTTCGACACCTCGCATCCGGATGCGGAATTGGCCGATTGGCTGTCCGACCGCTATCCAGATGAGATGACCGTCGTGATGCAGCACTGGTACGACGGCCTCGATGTGGGTGAAGACGGTTTCGCCATCACGTTGAACTTCGGCGATGCGCCGGAGCCGCTTTATATTCCTTACGACGCGATCCGCACCTTCGTGGACCCTTCGGTTGAGTTCGGCCTGCGGTTCGAACAGCAAGAAACCGAAGAGGAAGACGTGGCGGAGGATGAGGCCACGCTCGACCAGACGGATGAGGCAGAGCTGGAAGTCGCGGAAGAGCCGGTCAAAGATGCCGAGATCGTCTCGCTCGATTCCTTTCGGAAGTAGCGGCGGAATGGCCGTTAGCGCCATCCCCGCATTGCGCAGCGCGTAAGGCGCAGGTACACCGCTGGACAACGATAAGTCACAGCAGGAGCCGCAGAATGGCCGATACCCGCACCGAAACCGACAGCTTTGGTCCGCTTGAAGTCCCCGCCGATAAATACTGGGGCGCGCAGACGCAGCGTTCGATCATGAACTTCCCGATTGGCTGGGAAAAGCAGCCCATCGCCATCGTGCGCGCGCTCGGCGTGATCAAGAAAGCCTGCGCGCAGGCGAATGTCGCGCAGGGCTCGCTGGACGAGGAACGCGGTAAGGCAATCATTCAGGCCGCTGGCGAAGTGTTCGAGGGCAAGTTCGACGATAACTTCCCGCTGGTGGTCTGGCAGACCGGTTCCGGCACCCAGTCGAACATGAACGCCAATGAGGTCATCGCCAACCGCGCGATCGAACTCATGGGCGGCACCATCGGCTCCAAGGACCCGGTGCACCCCAACGATCATTGCAACATGGGCCAGTCTTCGAACGACACTTTCCCCACCGCCATGCATATTGCTACCGCGATGACGGCGCGTGACGTGCTGCTGCCGGGGCTGGAGAAGCTGCACGGTGCATTGGAGAAGAAGGTCGAGGAATTCGACGGCATCATCAAAATCGGCCGCACCCATACGCAGGACGCGACACCGCTGACGCTGTCTCAGGAATTCTCGGGCTATACCCATCAGGTCGCCATGGGCATCGCCCGCGTGCGCGATGCGCTTGGCCGTATCTATGAGCTGGCACAGGGTGGCACCGCCGTCGGCACCGGGCTGAACACCAAACAAGGCTGGGCGGAGACTGTGGCGCATAACATGGCCGAGATCACCGGGTTGCCCTTCGTCACAGCCCCCAACAAATTCGAAGCACTTGCCGCCCATGACGCGATGGTCGAGATTTCCGGCGCGCTGAAGACCGTGTCGGCTTCGCTGTTCAAAATTGCCAATGACATCCGACTTCTGGGCTCCGGCCCGCGCTGCGGTCTGGGCGAATTGATCCTGCCCGAGAACGAGCCCGGCTCTTCGATCATGCCGGGCAAGGTGAACCCAACGCAATGCGAGGCGCTGACGCAGGTCTGCGCCCATGTTATGGGCAATGATGCCGCCGTGGGTTTCGCCGGGTCGCAGGGGCATTTCGAGCTTAACGTCTACAAGCCGATGATGGCCTATAACGTGCTGCAATCTATGCAGCTTTTGGGCGATGCAGCTTCGGCCTTTACCGACAATCTGGTGGATGGCCTCAAGGCTGACGCGGACCGGATCGAAAAGCTCATGCGCGAGTCGCTGATGCTGGTCACCGCGCTGGCCCCCGAGATCGGTTATGACAACGCCACCAAGGTCGCAAAGACCGCGCATAAGAACGGCACCACCCTGAAGGAAGAGGCGATCGCCTTGGGCTTCGTCGATGCCGAGACATTCGAGCGTGTGGTGCGCCCCGAGAACATGATCGGCCCGAAATGAGCCAGCCCATCAACCTGAACAAGGCGAGAAAGGCACGCGATCTTGCGGCCCGCCGCGCTCAGGCGGATGAGAATGCGCTGCGCTTTGGCCGCAGCAAGGCCGAGAAGGAGGCGGCGCGCAAAAGCGCCGCCCAAGCCAAGGCCACGCTCGACGCGCATAAGCGCGAGACATGAGCGCAAGGCCCCGCAAACATTCGGTGACCCTAAGGGGCCACCGGACATCGATCTCCCTCGAAGACGAATTCTGGGCTGAGTTCCGCGCCATCGCCGCCGCACGGGGCATGCCGATCAACGCGTTGGTGGCCGAGATTGACGCCGCCCGTGGGCTGGACATCGGGCTGGCCGGGGCGATCCGCTTGTTTGTGCTGCGGTCGTTAAAGGAACGTTTACCAAAAGCGGATTAGCGTCCGGCCATGACTTTGGCCTCTCCCCTTTCGCCACAGGCGTGGCTCCACAGCCTCTTTGCCTCGCGCGCCGCGATCAGCGGTCAGGTGATCCGGCGCAAAGCGCGGGATATCGAGAAATTCGTCGGACGCCGGGCATTCGAAGCGGAATTGAAGCGCCGTGGGTATCAAGCGGTGGAAAACGCCGGACAGGTCATCATATTTTGCCATCGTGAACCCATCCGGCGGATCGTGTAGCCGTTTTCTTTAAAAGAAAACGGCTTCGGAATTTTCAAAAAATTCCGTTTAGCAAATCGAGGCTTGGTAGATTTTCTCGATGTTCTGCCCAAGCGCCGTGTTGAACTCGGCGTCCGTCATCTTGACGTTCAGCCTTTCGGTCAAAGCGCGGGAGAAGCTGGCGATCATGGTCCGGTTCTTGCCCAGCCGTTCGCAGGCTTCCGCCGTGGAATAGCCACCCGACAGCGCCACGACGCGCAGCACATTGGCATGCTCGGCAAGATCGTCATAGAGACCGGCCTTTTCGGGGATCGTCAGTTTCAGCATCACCATCTCACCTTCGGGCAGCGCCTTCAGGTGCTTCTCGATCTCACCGTGCAGAATTTCTTCGGCCTCGGCCTTGCTCTCGGAGTTGATGTTCACCTCGGGCTCGATGATCGGCACGAGACCGGCGGCACAGACCTGTTTGGCCAGTTCGAACTGCTGCGCCACCACGGCGGCGATGCCGTTTTCATTGGCCTCATGAATGACAGAGCGTTCCTTGGTGCCGAAGATGCCGTGTTTCACGGCACGGGCCAGCAGGTCGTCGATCTCCATGATCGGCTTCATCATCTGCACGCCGTTATTGGTCTCTTCCAGACCCTTGTCGATCTTCAGGAAAGGCACCACGCCGCGGTCTTCCCAGAGCAGCTGCGCGACCGGCTTGCCGTTGATCGTGTCATCCATCGTGCGCTCGAAAAGGATCGCGCCAATCACTTTTTCAGAGGTGAAATCATCGGCCAAGATGATCCGCGCCCGCATGTCATGGACGGCTTTGAACATCTCTTCGTCGCCGTTGTAGTCCGACGGTTCCACGCCATAGAGGCTCAGCGCCTTGGGGGTGGAGCCACCCGATTGATCAAGCGCCGCGATGAAGCCCTTGCCGCTGTCCATTTGCTCAAGTTGCGCCTTGTCGTAGCCCATGTCACCCAGGTCCTATTTTGATTCCGTTCGCTGCGTTTCTAATTGAAACGCAAAGCCGATGATAGCAGCTAGCGTCTTGATAGCGCTAACCAAATGCCCTTATCTGAACGGACGGTCAAATGTGCGACAGGCACTGGCACGCGGCCCGGTTGGGCCGTCACGCGGAAGTCGCGCAGGATGCGCGACAGGATCAGCGGCCCCTCGACCATGGCAAAGCCCGCCCCCGTGCAGACCCGCGGCCCGGCGGAGAATGGGATGAAAGCGTCGCGCTGGCACTGTTTGCCATTCTCGGTCTGCCAGCGGGTCGGGTCAAAGCCGTCGGGGTTCTCCCAAAGCCGTTCGTGGCGGTGCAGATGCCACGGGCTGAGCACCAGTTGCGCGCCCTGTTTCACCTGTCGGTCACGGAAGTGTTCGGGGCAGCGGTTCTCGCGCACCATCATCGGCACGGGCGGGTAAAGGCGCAGCGTTTCGCGAAAAACATCGCGGCTGAGCTTTAGTTTCGACACCACCGCGAAATCGCAGGTCTCAAGCGCCTGCGCCTCTTCCGCCAGTCGCTCTTGCCACGCGGGATGGGTGGCCATCAAGTATAGCGCCCAAGCGAGGGCCGAGGCGCTGGTCTCATGCCCTGCAAGAAAGAAGATCGCGACCTGATCGACCATCTCTTGGGTGTCGAAGCGCTCTCCGGTTTCGGGATCTGCTTGGGTCATGATCTTGGTGGCAAGATCATCGGGCGCGGTGCCCGCCTCGATCTGCGCGATGCGCGCGCGGGTAAGATCGGTGATCAGCGCCCTGATCCGCGCCGCACTGGCCCGCGTGTCGCGGCGAAACAGGCGCGGCATCCAGCGCGGCAGCGGCAAAAGCGCCCCGAGGTTCAGGATCGGCTGGCTGCGCTGGTAATTGCGAAACTCGTCAAAAACGGCGCGGGCGACCTCATGTTCGATCGGCAGCGAAAACAGCGTGCGAAAGATCACATCGGCGGCGGCGTGGCTTGTCTCAGCCTCGATCTCGACCACCTCACCCGCCTTGGGCTCCAGCCTTGCCGCAGCCGCCTCTGCCGCGTCCCACATGGCTGGAAAGGTCTCGCGCAGCCGCCCGCCCTCGAAGGCTGGGTCGATGATGCGGCGCTGGCGTTTCCATGTCTCGCCATTGGTCAGAAAGACTGAGTTGCCCAAGAGGGGCCGCAGCCCCTCGCCGATACGGTCGGATTTGGGGAAATCCTCGGGCCGGTCCTTCAACACGGTTTTCACCAGTTCGGGCTGGTTCATCAGGTAGCTGCGAAAGAAGGGCGTTTTGAACTCAGCCATCCATGCCCGATAGAGCCGCGCGGGCTGGGCCGAGAGGATGTCGGCGCGGAACAGTTTGGCATAGCGCCAGAGCGACACGCGGTCGGGCCGCGCGGGGGGTTTGGGCGGATGGCTCATGCGGCGACAGAGGTGTATTTGCTGACCGCGTGGTCGATCCGGGATTTCGACGCGGGCCGCCCGTCATAGCGCGTGGCGAGTGTCTGGGGCCCGGCAGTGATCTGGAAATAATCGTAGTCGCGTGGCCGGTCAAAGGCGCAAAGATACTGGAAATGCAGCCGGAAGAAACGCCAGCGCAGCGCCTTCCAACGCGCGGGACTAAGCGTTTGCGTGAAGGCGGCGGAGAAGACCAGCGGCCAGCGTTTCCCCTCGGGGGCCACGCCGGACACCGACACCGGATCGCAAAGCGCAAAGGCGCAGCCATCGCCCGGGGCGGTGACATCGACCCAAGCCAATTCATCTCGCGCCGAGAGATAGCGCAGATCGCCGCGCAACCGCTCGGCCCGGGGCAGGAAAGACACCATTGGCACCACCTGCCCCAGCGTGAGGAAACCCAGAGCAGGCCCGCCTTCGGCCACCCTGCCCGACCGGATCAGATCGGCCAGCACAGAAACCCCCAGATGCGCGCCCGAGGAATGGCCGATGACCAAGACCTCGTCGACATCATCGGTCAGCGCGGCGGCGATGGCATCGCCAAAGGTGGCCATACGGGCCTCAAGCTGCGGCGGATTCGCGCCCTTGGTGGCGGCGGAATAGGCGTAATCATGCATGAGGTAATAGGCGAAAAACTTGCCGTCCTTCTTTTTGAACCAGCGCAGCAGGGCAATGCCCAACCCCATGCCCAGTGCCGCGAAGGCGAGCCGCGCGGCCCAATGATCGCTGAGCATGCCGAGAAGGCCATAGCTCAACAGGCCAAGCGCCACCGCCAGCAGCGCCTGCGCGATCAACATGCCAACGGGGTAGAGTGCGGCGATCACCGGCCCCCTGCGCAGCCGCATGAGCCGCCAAAGCGCGCCCGATCCGATGTAGACCCAAGCCGTGCGCAGCAATTGCCAATAGGTCGCCGGGATCGAACTGCTCATGCTTTCGCGCACGATGTCGGACCAGACCAGAACCTCGACCTGCGCGCTCACCCGCTGCCCGTCGATCTCAGCATCCACCTGCCAGCCGTAATTGCCGCGGCCCGCCTTCGGCTTCAGACCGATCTCATAGCCCGAGATCGCCGCCTGCGCGGCGCCTTCCTTGCGGTACAGCTCGCGGTAGCGGCGCGGGTGAATCGGATCGTAGCCGGGGATGTAGAACACCCGGCGCGTTTTCACCGTCTTTCCCTGCGCTTTGCTTACCATGCCCGCCCTCTTCTTCGGCAGAGTCTAGCCGTAATTCGGGGCGAGAATAAGGCTTAACCCACGGTTGCGAGGATCGGGAAGGTTTCGAGCAGCCAGAAGGAGAAGGCGGTGAAGGCACCGGTCAGCAAAGCCAGCCCGACGAGCACAAGAAGCCCCCCCATGATCCGCTCAATCAGCTTCATATGCGGTTTGATCCGGTTCATCAGCGTCATGGCGCGGGTGATGAACATCGCGGCCAGCAGGAACGGAATCCCCAGCCCTGCCGCATAGACGCCCAGCAAAAGCGTACCGCGAGAGACGGAAGCCTCGCTTGCCGCGAGCGACAGGATCGCGCCAAGCTGCGGGCCGATACAGGGCGTCCAGCCAAAGGCGAAAGCCAGCCCCAGAACATAGGCACCAAAGCTGGAGCCGCCTTTATCGCCCGCGTCCAACCGTGCCTCCTGGTCCAGAAAGGGAATGCGGAAAAGGCCGATGAAATGCAGGCCAAAGACAATGATCACCACGCCGGAAATCTTAGCGAAAAGCGCCTGATTCTGGAGAAAGAACATCCCAAAGGCCGAGGCGGTGAAGCCCAAGAGCACGAAAACGGTGCTTAGCCCCAGCACGAAGAACAGCGCCGCCACCACCGCCCGCCGCCGCGCGCTGGATTGGCTCGACATGTCATTGATCGACACGCCCCCCATATAGGCCAGATAGGGCGGCACGATGGGCAGCACGCAGGGCGACAGGAAGCTGAAAATCCCGGCGACAAGGGCGATGGTCATGGCCGGCAGGATCCCGGCGTCGAGGAGGCTTATTTCAAACATGACCGACTCCTAGACCGACATGGCCCCGGCGTCACCTGTCATATTGTCACAAGATCGTGGACCTCGGGACCGGCTTGGCTTAACTGATCTTATGAAGATCGAAAAACTGGATGCCACGGGGCTTCTCTGCCCCCTGCCCGTGCTGAAGGCACGCAAACGACTGGCCGCGCTGGCGCCGGGCGATCAGCTTCACATGACGGCGGATGACCCCGCCGCGGTGATCGACGTGCCGCATTTTTGTGCCGAGGCGGGCCATCAGCTGACTGAAACCCGGACCGAGGGCGCGGCAGAGCTTTACATCATCACCAAGGGCGGCTGAGCGGGCGCGGTCGCGCCGTCTTTCTTACCCTATTGCCAAACTGAAAACGGCGGGCTCTCAAGCCCGCCGTTTCCGTTATCTAGAGCGCTTTAGCTGCCCAGCGACCACCAGCCGCGCCGTTTGGGCTTGGGCTTTTCAGTGGGCTGCTCTTCGACCTTTTCCGCGACCGGCTCGGGAGCGGTTTCGGCAGCGGGTGCCTCGGCCTCGACCGGCTGCGGCGCGGCGGCGGGCTGCGGCTCAGGTTGAGGCGCTTCCGCGACAGGCGTCGCCGTCTCAGGTGACGGGGCCGCGATGGGCGCTTCACTCGGCAGGGCTTCGGCCATTGCATCGGGCGTGGCTTCGGCGACCGGCTCGACCGGCTTGGCCTTGGCCCGGCTGCGGCGCTTGGGCTTCGGCGCGGCTGCGGCCTCTTCCTCACTTGCCACGGCGTCTGCGCTCACGGTCTCTTCCGCCGCTTCGGCTGCGGGTTTCTTGGTCCGACGGCTGCGCTTGGCCTTGGGCTTGGGGGCCTCCTCCCCTTCGGCCTCGGCGCTGACTTTCGGCGCTTCGCCTTCTGCGGCGGCAAGGGCTTCGGGCGCGGGTTCCGCTTCGGGAGCGATTTCGGCCTTGGGCTTGCGCGAGCGGCTGCGGGATTTCGGCTTGGGCTTCTCCTCGGCAGCAGGCGCGGCATCCGCTTCGGCTTGCGGGGCTTCCGCCTCTACCGGCGCGGTTTTCTCGCCCTCGTCCGATTTCGCCTCGTCCTGCTGCTGAGCACCGTTTTGATCCTCTGCACCGTTCTGCTGATCGCCATTGCCATTGCGGCCACGGCCACCCCGGCTGCGGCGACGGCGGCGGCGGCGCTTGGATTTGCCCTCGCCCTCTTCACCATTGCCATTGCCGTTCCCGTTGTCGGAGGGGCTGGCGTCCTGTGCGGCGGGGGCCTCTTCGGCCTCGGCGGCGCTCTCATCCTCATCGATCTGATCCATTAGGGAAGTATCGACCGAGACGACGTGATCCGAGACGGGCGGCACGGTGCGGGTGGCCGTCTTGAACTTCTCGATGTGGAAGTCAGGGCTCACCAACGACGGATCGCCTTCGATCCGCACGGACATGCCATAGCGCATTTCGATATGGGCGATATGCTCGCGCTTTTGGTTCATCAGGAAGTTGGCGATGCCCACGGGCGCCCGCACCAATACCTCGCGGGAGCGGCGGCGGGTGCCCTCTTCTTCGATCTGACGGATGATCGACAGGGCGAGGTTGTCGTCCGAGCGCACGAGGCCGGTGCCGTGGCAGGCGTGGCAAGGCTGGGTTGTCGCCTCGATCATGCCGGGGCGCAGGCGCTGGCGCGACATTTCCATCAGGCCAAAGCCCGAGATGCGGCCCACTTGAATCCGCGCGCGGTCGGTCTTGAGCCGGTCCTTCATGCGCTTTTCGACGGCGGCGTTGTTCTTGCGCTCGTCCATGTCGATGAAGTCGATCACGATGAGCCCGGCAAGGTCACGCAGACGCAGCTGGCGTGCGACCTCATCGGCGGCTTCAAGGTTGGTCTTGAGCGCGGTCTGCTCGATCGAGCCTTCCTTGGTGGCCCGGCCGGAGTTCACGTCGATCGCCACCAGCGCTTCGGTCACGCCGATCACGATATAGCCGCCCGAGGGCAGTTGCACCGTGGGGTTGAACATGCCCGAGAGGTAGCTTTCCACCTGATAGCGGGCGAAGAGCGGCAGGCTCTCGTTGTAGAGCTTCACGTTCTTGGCGTGGGACGGCATGATCATCTTCATGAAGTCCTTGGCGATGCGGTAGCCACGCTCGCCCTCGACGTGAATCTCGTCGATCTCGCGGTTGTAGAGGTCGCGGATCGAGCGTTTGATCAGGTCGCCTTCTTCGTAGATTTTGGCAGGCGCGATGGACTTCAGCGTCAGCTCGCGGATCTGCTCCCAGAGACGCTGGAGGTATTCGTAATCGCGCTTGATCTCGGCCTTTGTGCGTTTCGCCCCGGCTGTGCGCACGATGAGGCCGGCACCTTTCGGCACCTCAATCTCGGTCGCGATCTCTTTCAGCTTCTTGCGGTCGGCGGCATTGGTGATCTTGCGGCTGATGCCGCCCCCACGGGCCGTGTTGGGCATTAGCACGCAGTAACGACCGGCGAGGCTGAGGTAGGTGGTCAGCGCCGCACCCTTATTGCCGCGCTCTTCCTTGACGACCTGCACCAGCAGGATCTGGCGGACCTTGATGACTTCTTGAATCTTGTAGCGGCGCGGGCGCGGTTTGCGCACGGGGCGGATGTCTTCGCTGTCGTCCTCATCGGCGACGGATTCGATGGAATCGTCCTTCGCCGTGGCATCGCTGCCATTGTCGTCTTCGCCATCGGCGTCCTCACCGTCGGCCTGCGCGTCATCCTTGGCGTCGGCATCCTCGGCCTTTGCCGCGTCATCCGCCTTGGCGGGGGCCGCGTCCTCGGCCTTGGCGACATCGCCCTCCGCCGCATCATTCTCGGGCTCTTCGACCGGCGTCTCCCCGACCCGCTCCATGGGCGAGCTGCCCTCTTCAATGTCGAGATCGACGGTTTCCATGCCCGCGATCTGATCGCTGTTGTCCTCGGCGACCTCGGCGGTGGCTACGGCATCATCGCTGTTGGTCTCGGCCGCTTGGCTTTTCGACCGGCTGCGCGACCGCGAGCGCGTCCGCTTAGGTTTTTCTTCCTCGTCATCCTTGGCGGCCTGCGCTTCGGCATAGGCGCGCTCTTCTTCCAGCAGCGCCTGACGGTCGGCCACGGGAATCTGGTAATAATCGGGGTGAATTTCCGAGAAAGCGAGGAAACCGTGACGGTTGCCGCCATAGTCGACAAAGGCCGCCTGAAGCGACGGTTCGACCCGTGTAACCTTGGCTAGATAGATATTGCCAGCAAGCTGGCGTTTATTTTCCGATTCAAAATCGAATTCTTCGACCTTGTTTCCGTCCACAACCACGACCCGAGTTTCCTCGGCGTGGGTGGCATCGATAAGCATTTTCTTAGACATAGATCCATTATGCACAGCACCCGCGCACAAAAGGCCCCTGGCGGGGCTTCGGGCTGGGAGGTGTGACTTGTCAGGGCGATGGAGGACGCGGCAACAGCAGGGCCACGAATGGCCCCCATCTGTCTGCTCTGAGCATCTGCGCGCGTCATCGCGGTTCTTCTCCGATGCGAGGGCTCTGCGGCCTCTCCCATCCATTAATTAGCTGTGCTTCGGTCGGGCTAACCCTCGCGAATATCAGCGGTTCTTCGGCCGTTTCCGGCCCAATCGGTCTGCTGGCCCCCCGGTGTCGGGCTGGCACGGCAGCGAAACTGTCAAAAGTCACCCCACGCCGGTCGGGCGTTACGGGACTTATCCGGCTAGTTAAGGGCTTTACGGGGTGAAACACAATGGTCAATCGAATGAGCAACAGTCAAATGCGCTTTATCCCCGGTCGGTTGACAAGGCGCATGGGCTTGGAAACATTCAGACTGTCGCGGCGGCTGTCGCCGGGCGACACCATAGAATTGCCTTGCCGCCGATGCGGCCCAGAGTTTCAAAGGACCGCTTTCATGCCTAAATTTCTGCGCCCCGCGCTTTGCCTGACCCTTCTGGGCCTCACCGCCTGTGATGAGATCGCCGTGGCCGACGACCCCGCAGCGCTGGCGGAATTGCGCGGGCAGAAAAGCTGTATCTCTGCGGTGGCCCAGCAAACCGAAGCGGCGGGGGTTGCGATTAACACCACCCGTCCGGTCGTTGAGCTTTACCGCCATATCATAGATGTGCCCGGCGCGGCGAGCTGGTCTTGCATCACCGATCCGAATGGCAAAGCGGTCGAGATCGCAGAGCAGCGCAACGGTTAAGCCGCGCTGCTTGTGGGGCGCGGTCAGAGGTAATCTGACCGCTGCAACCCGTATTTCGCCATCTTCTCGTTCAACGTCCGGCGCGGCAGGCAGAGCTCGTCCATCACGCTGGCGATCGAGCCCTTGTGGCGGCGCATGGTGTTGTCGATCAACATACGCTCAAAGGCTTCGACATATTCCTTCAGCGGCTTGCCCTCGGTGGTCATCACCGGCTGCATTTCGTCATGGTCACTCATCAACAGCGAGGCAATGGTGCCCGAGCCGCGGCGCGATTGCAGTACGGCGCGTTCGGCCACGTTGATGAGTTGACGCACGTTGCCGGGCCAAGGCGCCTGCAACAGTTGTGCCGCCTCTTGCGCGCTGACCTGAGGCGCCTCGCAACCGTATTCATCCGCGAATTGATCGCTCAACCGAGTAAAGAGCGTCAAAATATCTTCGCCCCGTTGGCGCAGCGGGGGCACGGTGATGCGCAGGGCCGCCAGACGATAAAACAGGTCCGAGCGCAGCGCGTCTTCCGACGTGCGCCCTGCCTCTTGCAAATTCGAGATGGCGACAATCCGCGTCTCCGCCGGGGTGCCTTGCTCGTTGATCGCGCTCAGCAGCCGGGCTTGGAGTTGCTCAGACAGCGCTTCGATATCCTCCAAGACCAGCGTGCCGCCACGGGCTTCTTCGATAGCAGGCAGTTGCGCGTCTTCGGGCTGCATCGGGCCGAAAAGCCGTTTGGCCAGCGCTTCTTCCTCCAAGGCACCGCAGGAGACGAGCACGAATTTCTTGCCCGCCCGCGAGCCTACGGCGTGCAGCGCATGGGCGACCAAAGTCTTGCCCGTCCCGGTCTCCCCGTCGATCAGCACATGCCCATCGGCCTGCCCCAGATCGAGAATATCCTCGCGCAGGCGCTCCATCACCGGGGATTGGCCGATCAGCTTTTTCATCAACTGGCCGCCGTCGGACAGTTCACGCCGCAGCGCGCGGTTGTCCATGACCAGCCGCCGCGCGTTGGTGGCTTTCTTGGCCAACTCGCTCATCCGGTCGGGGTTGAAGGGCTTTTCGAGGAAATCGAACGCGCCCACCCGCATCGCCTCAACCGCCATCGGCACATCGCCATGGCCGGTGATCATGATGACCGGCAGGGCCGAGTCGCTACCCATCAGCTTTTTCAGAAATTGCATCCCGTCCATGCCCGGCATCTTGATGTCGGAAATGACGATGCCCGGGTAATCCGGCCCCAATGTCTTGAGCGCGTCCTCGGCGCTGCCGAAAGTTTCCGTGTCATAGCCCGAAAGGGCCAGCCACTGGCTGATCGACTGCCGCATGTCCTGTTCGTCATCTACAATCGCGATTTTCATTGCCTGAGCCATGCGTTCACTCCGCCGCTTCTATCTTCGTTTCATCTGCCAATATGGGCAGCTGCATTTCAAATACAGCGCCACCGTTCTGTCCGTTGCGCGCCGTCAGCCTCCCGCCGAGGTCGTTGACGATCCCCGATGAAATAGCAAGACCCAGCCCAACGCCATCGCCGGGCTGTTTGGTCGTGTAGAAAGGTTCGAACAGCGCGTCCAAGTCTTCGATCCCCGGGCCATTGTCGCGCACGGTCAATGTCGCCGTCTCCCCCGCTGATAGTATAATGTCCACCTGAGGGTTTCGTTCCGATTTTGTTGCGTCTAATGCGTTTCTTAACAGGTTTACCATAACTTGTTCGATCCGCATACGGTCTCCCATCACCATGACGGGATTATCGGGTAGAATACGGCTGATCTGGACCTGTCGCTGGCGCAATTGCGGCTCCATCATCGACAGGGACGATGCCAGCGCCGCGCCCATGTCGACCGGAGAGAAAGCCTCCTGCCCCTTGCGGGCATAGGATTTCAGCTGCCGGGTGATCGCACCCATCCGTTCGATCAGATCGTCGATCCGCCCAAAGGACGACAGCGCCTCATCCTGCCGGTTGCGGTTGAGCAACAACCGCGCGCCCGCCAAATAGGTCTTCATCGCGGCAAGCGGTTGGTTCAACTCATGACTGACGGCGGCGGACATCTCGCCCAAGGCGGCGAGTTTCGATGACTGTTCAAGCGTTTGTTCGGCCACGGCAAGGGTCTGTTGCACGCGCTTTCGTTCGGCAATCTCACGTTGCAGGGCAAGGTTCAGCGCCCTGAGTTTTGCCGATTCCCGTTGGAAGATCGCCAGCCTTCCGGCCGTGCGGCGGCTGAGGAAGTAGAACGCCAAGGCCAGCAGGATCGCAAAGCCCATCACCTCAAGCGCCAGCACCCCGTTCACCTTTTCGCGCACGGAAGCATAGGTGGTGTAGCTGCTCATCCGCCAGCCCCGGAACGGAATCCGGTTTTCCAGACGCATCACCGCTTCGCCCTGCAAATAGGCATCGGGCGGCAGCGCGGTCCAATCGGTGGTGGCTTGGATGGCGCGCTCAATGGCGCTTTGCGGCGTGTGGTTGGCCAAGGCTTCGGGTTCGGTCAGGCCACGCCAGCGCGGCTCGGTGGCGAGGATGATCTGCCCGGTGCTGTCCATGACAATCACCGCATCGGAAATCCCGGCCCATGCGCGTTCGAACTTCTGCAAGTCGACCTCGACCGCGATCACGCCAAGGGTCGTGCCGCCCGACTGCATGCGCCGCGAATAGAGGAAACGATAGCCGCCCTGCTCCCGCTCAATCGTCGAAAAGATCGTCGCGTTGGAGCGGATGGCGTCCACGAAATAGGGCTCGGATTTATGCGCAGAGCCCAAACGGTTGCGGTCGGTCGCCGCAACGGTACGCCCGTCGATGTCATAAAGCATCAAAGAGGCCGCGCCAATCTCTTCCACGAAGGAGATAAGCCGCTGCGTCGATAGGGAATAATCCGCCGTTTGTAGCGCCCCGATCAAGGTTGGGTCGCGGGCCAAAAGCTGCGGGACGATGGCATTCTGGCGCAGTTCCGCCAACAGGTTGCCGCTATAAAGCGCGATGCGCAGTTCGGCGCGGTTGCGGGTGCTTTCGGTAAAACGGTCGGTCAGCAGTTTGTTGGTGATCGAAATGGTCACCACGGCGAGGATCATAAGCGCCGCGATGGCGAACCGCACCCGCCAGGATACGGCCATGCTATTGCCTTCGGAACCGGATGTATCACTCATCGCGGCAACCTACGCGCTCCGCGCGCCGCACTCAAGTCAGGCGGTTTGCAAAGCACCGGTCAATGCGCGGAAGAGCGCCGCCCCATCCGTATTGCCATGCGCCGCTTCCGCCGCCCGCTCAGGATGCGGCATCATGCCCAGCACCCGGCGGTTTTCCGACAGGATGCCCGCGATGTCATCGCGCGCGCCATTCGGATTCTCGGCATAGCTAAAGGCCACTCGATCTTCGCCGCGCAGTTTCGCAATCGTCTCGTCATCCGCGAAATAGTTGCCGTCGTGGTGGGCGATCGGAATGTCGATGACCTGACCGGCAGTGTAGCCGCTGGTGTAATCGCTCGCCGTAGTCTCGACCTTGAGACCCACGGTCTTGCAGATGTATTTCAATCCCGCGTTCCGCAGCAGCGCGCCCGGCAGCAGGCCGGTTTCGGTCAGCACCTGAAAACCGTTGCAGATGCCCATCACATAGCCGCCACGCTCCGCATGGGCGGCCACTGTGCGGCAGATCGGCGAATTCGCGGCGATGGCCCCGCAGCGCAGGTAGTCGCCATAGGAGAACCCGCCGGGGATCCCCACGATATCAACGCCTTGCGGCAGTTCGCTGTCCTTGTGCCAGACCATGGAGACCTTGGCACCCGCGGCTTTGAAAGCCACGGCAAGGTCGCGGTCGCAATTGGACCCGGGAAAGACAACCACCGCTGCGTGCATCAGGCCAGCTCCACCGAATAGGATTCGATCACCGTATTGGCCAAGAGCTTTTCGCACATGGCGTTCACATCAGCCTCGGAGGTGCCTTCGGCGAGGTCAAGTTCGATCACCTTGCCCTGACGCACACCGTTCACCCCGTCAAAGCCCAAGGCTCCGAGCGCGTGGCGAACCGCTTCGCCCTGAGGGTCGAGCACCCCGTTCTTCAGCATCACATGCACCCGTGCTTTCATGGCGCGACACCCCTTTGTAACATCTGCAAATTGAACGGCGAAGCCGCGTTAGTTGATCAGCGTCGGCTTGGTCACCGGCGCGTTGTTCTTGGGCATGACGCCAAGGCGTTTGGCCACTTCGGTATAGGCATCGGTGAGCGACCCCAGATCGCGGCGGAACACGTCTTTATCGAGCTTCTGGCCCGTTTCGATGTCCCACAGGCGGCAGCTGTCAGGGCTGATCTCATCGGCGACGATCAGACGCTGGAAATCACCGTCGTAAACGCGGCCAATCTCGATCTTGAAGTCCACCAGCTTGATGCCGACGGCCATCATAACGCCCGACATGAAGTCATTGACCCGCAACGCAAGGCTCAGGATATCGTCCATATCTTGCTGGCTGGCCCAGCCGAATGCGGCGATATGCTCTTCTGTCACAAGCGGATCGCCGAGCGAGTCGTCCTTGTAGCAATACTCGACAATCGGGCGCGGCAATTGCGTGCCCTCTTCGATGCCAAGGCGCTTGGACATGGAACCGGCGGCGTAGTTGCGCACGATCACTTCCAGCGGAATGATCTCAACCTGCCGCACAAGCTGTTCGCGCATGTTCAGGCGTTTGATGAAATGCGTCGGCACGCCGATGCTGTTCAGGCCAGTCATAAAGAACTCGGACAGGCGGTTGTTCAACACGCCCTTGCCTTCGATCGTGGCTTTCTTCTCGGCGTTAAAGGCCGTGGCATCGTCTTTGAAATATTGAACGATCGTACCGGGCTCGGGACCTTCATAGAGGATCTTTGCCTTGCCTTCGTAGATCTTGTTGCGCCGGGCCATGGGCATCCTTTCCAACAGGGGGCCGGGAACATCCCCGCCGCTTGCGCTTCTCTTAGTGCAAGCACCCCGCTGCTGCAAGCATGGCCCGCCACCTTTGCCCCGCCACTTGCGAGAACGGACCTGCGTTCGCATATCGAAAGGGTAACCGCAGCAATCGGAGACCCGCCATGAGCAACTTTGACGACCGTGCAAATGCCTTTGAAAGCAAGTTCGCCCACGACGCGGACATGCAATTCCGCGCCGAGGCGCGGCGCAACAAGCTTCTGGGTCTCTGGGCTGCTGAACTTTTGGGCAAATCCGGCAGCGATGCCGAGGACTATGCCAAAGAGGTCGTGAAATCCGATTTCGAAGAGGCGGGCGACGAAGACGTTTATCGCAAAGTCTCGGGCGATCTGGGCGACCGCGCGGATGAGGCGACGATCCGCGGCGAGATGCAAAGTCTGATGGCCGAGGCCAAGGCGCAATTGCTGAGCGAAACAAGCTGACACCCTGCGCCCCGGTCTTGGCACCGGGGCGCAGCCTTCCCGCCTGCCCTCATAATGAAGATGAATATTATGAGATTGCCCCCAAGTGGCCCGCGTGACATCAGGCGAAATTCCCAGACCCAACAGGAGCCCCCATGAGCAACGCATTCACCGATCTTCTCGCTGAAAAGGGCACATTGCTCGCCGATGGGGCCACGGGCACCAATCTGTTCAACATGGGGCTGATGTCGGGCGACGCGCCCGAATTGTGGAACACCGACGAGCCCGCCAAGATCACCAAGCTCTATCGTTTCGCGGTGGATTCGGGCAGCGATCTGTTCCTGACCAATTCCTTCGGCGCCAATGCCGCCCGCCTCAAACTGCACGACGCGCAGAACCGCGTGCATGAGCTGAGCCGCGTCTCCGCCGAACTGGCGCGCGAGGTGGCCGATACTGCCGAGCGTAAGGTGATCGTTGCAGGTTCCGTCGGCCCCACGGGTGAGATCATGGAGCCTGTGGGCACCCTGTCCCACTCCCTCGCCGTTGAGATGTTCCACGAGACCGCCGATGGGCTCAAGACAGGTGGCGCGGATATCGGCTGGCTAGAGACGATCAGCGCCCCCGAAGAATACCGCGCCGCTGCTGAGGGGTTCCAGCTTGCCGGTCTGCCGTGGTGTGGCACGATGAGCTTTGACACCGCGGGCCGCACGATGATGGGGCTGACCTCCGAAGGGATGGTCGACTTGGTGCATGGGCTCGACAACATGCCGCTGGCCTATGGTGCCAACTGCGGCACCGGCGCCTCTGACTTGCTGCGCACCGTGCTTGGCTTTGCCGCGAAAAACGGCACGCTGCCGATCATCTCGAAAGGCAATGCAGGCATCCCGAAATACGTCGAAGGCCACATCCACTATGACGGCACGCCCGAGTTGATGGCGCGCTATGCGGTGATGGCCCGCAACGCAGGCGCAAGCATCATCGGCGGCTGCTGTGGCACCCTGCCCGAGCATCTGGTCGCCATGCGTGAAGCGCTCGACAGCACCGAAAAAGGCCCGGCCCCCACGCTGGAGCAGATCCGCGAAGAGATTGGCGATTTCTCTTCCGAAAGCGATGGCACCGATGGCCAAGGCCCGACGCGCGCGCCGCGCCGCGGACGTCGCCGGGGCTGAGGCTCAGAATAAGCTCAATTGATCGCCCTTTTCGGAGGGCGGTCGAAACAGATCACAGCGCAGTGGCACGCCCGCGCGGGTCAGTCCCAGACGTTTGATTGCCAGATCAAAACGTTGCGCCACCATCTGCGCATATGGCCCCTCGCCCCGCATCCGCTTGTGCCAGCCCGCATCGTATTCCTTTCCCCCGTGCATATCGCGCAAGCGCGCCATGATCCGATCGGCCCGGTCGGGGTAATGAGTGGCGAGCCAGTCTTGCACCAGCGGCGACACCTCTCGCGGCAGGCGCAGCATGATCCAGCTTGCATGCCGCGCGCCGGCGTCGCGTCCGGCGGTCAGGATCGCCTCCAACTCCGGGTCGGTCAGCGCCGGGATCATAGGCGATGCCATGATCCGCACCGGGATCCCTGCTTCCGACAGCTTTCGGATCACCTGCAACCGCCGCTGCGGCGCGGGCGCGCGCGGCTCCATCAAGCGGCTCAGCTTCGCGTCCAGCGTGGTCACCGAAATGCCGACCGCCGCCAATCCGCGCCCTGCCATGTCGTCCAAGATGTCGATGTCGCGTTCAATCAGGCTGCCCTTGGTGACGATCGCCACCGGGTGATTGAACGCGGATAACACCTCAAGACATTCTCGCATGATGCCATGGGTCTTTTCGATCGGCTGATAGGGATCGGTGTTGGTGCCGATGGCGATGGGCGCGACCTGATAGCGCTTCGACCGCAGTTCCCGCGCCAGAACGTCCGGGGCTTCGGGGCGGGCGATCAACTGCGTCTCGAAATCCAATCCCGGCGACAGGCCGAGGTAGGCATGGCTAGGCCGCGCGAAACAGTAAACGCAGCCGTGTTCACAGCCCCGATAGGGGTTGATCGAGCGGTCAAAAGGCAAATCCGGCGAGCGGTTGTAGGTGATCACCCGGCGCGGCACCTCGATACTGGTCTGGGTGCGCAGCACCGGAAGCACCTCGTCACGCGCCCAACCGTCATCTTCGGCGACGCGGGTATGACGCTCAAACCGGCCCGCATCATTGCTGCCCGTCGCGCGGCCAAGCACGCGGAATCGCTGGTCTTCCCTATCCATGAAAGAAGGTTAGAACATTGCGCGAACATCGGCAAGTAACCTCGTGCAAACCCTTGTCCTTACACCGCAAAAAGCAGTAGTTTGCCCCCAAGGCGTCGCGCAAGGCGCGGCCGATGTCGCAAACCGCGACCCCGGCGCTAACATTCCGTGAGACAAGGGCTCAAGTGCCATGCACCTGCACGCCCAGCAGAAGGAAACACCATGTCGGAAGAAGACGATATCATCCTGGCCGAGTTGGACGACGAAGAACTGGTCCAGCAGATGTTCGATGACCTCTATGACGGTCTCAAGGAAGAGATCGAAGAAGGGGTGCAAATCCTGCTCGACCGCGGGTGGGAACCCTATGAGATCCTGACTAAGGCGCTTGTCGGCGGCATGACCATCGTCGGCGCCGATTTCCGCGACGGGATCCTCTTCGTGCCCGAAGTGCTGCTGGCTGCCAATGCGATGAAGGGCGGCATGGCCATCCTCAAGCCGCTGCTTGCGGAAACTGGCGCGCCGCGCGTGGGCAAGATGGTGATCGGCACCGTCAAAGGCGACATTCACGACATCGGCAAGAACCTCGTCGGCATGATGATGGAAGGCGCGGGTTTCGAAGTTGTCGATCTGGGCATCAACAACGCGGTTGAAGCCTATCTCGAAGCGCTCGAAGCGGAAAAGGCCGATATCCTTGGCATGTCCGCCCTGCTGACCACGACCATGCCCTATATGAAAGTGGTGATCGACACGCTGGTCGAACAGGGCAAGCGCGAAGACTATATCGTGCTGGTGGGTGGCGCGCCGCTGAACGAAGAATTCGGCAAGGCCATCGGGGCTGACGCCTATTGCCGCGATGCTGCCGTGGCGGTTGAAACGGCGAAAGACTGGATGGGCCGAAAACATAACTCTGCCAACGCCTAACCTACCTTCCCTGCTTTGCGTTGGCATCGCTGCCATGCGATGGTGACGCCATGAGCGACAGTAAACTGCCAGATGATCGGACCCTAACCCAAGACGGGCTCGCGCCAACCCGCGCGGGCCGTATCTTGCTAATCGCCTGTGGCGCGCTGGCGCGTGAGATTCTGGATTTGAAGGCCGCTAACGGTTGGACCCATCTGGACCTGACCTGCCTTCCGGCAAAATATCACCTCTACCCGGAAAAGATCACCCAAGCGGTGCGCGACACGGTCGCCAAACATCGCGCGGATTATGACGATTTCTTTGTCGTCTACGCCGATTGCGGCACGGGCGGCGGGCTGGAACGGGCCTGCGAAGAGATGGGCGTGCAGATGGTCGCAGGGCCACATTGCTACAGTTTTTTTCAGGGCAACGAGAGTTTCGCCAAAACCTCAGAGGATGAGATCACCACCTTCTACCTCACCGATTTTCTGGTGCGGCAGTTTGAGTCTTTCATCATCAAACCCATGGGACTCGACCGGCATCCCGAGCTGCGCGACATGTATTTCGGCAATTACGAAAAACTGGTCTATCAGGCGCAGACGGACGACCCGGCGCTGACCGAAAAAGCCCAAGACTGCGCCGCGCGGCTTGGCCTTGCGTTCGAGCGGCGCTTCACGGGCTACGGGGATTTGGAGAGCGCGTTGCGCGCCCTCTGAGCGTTACGCTTCCTGCGCTGCCGTCTCGCGCACCCGCTCGATCATCGCGCGCAACCCGTTTGAGCGCTGCGCCGAGAGGTGGTCGTTCAACCCCAGCCGCGCCAGTTCCGCCTTGGCATCGACGCCGCCCACTTCACTAGGTGTCAAGCCGTTGTAAAGCTTGCGTAAAACCGCAATTAGCCCTGAGACGATCATCGCATCGCTGGCGCCATCGAAATGCAGCTTCCCGCCCTCGAACTGTGCATGCAGCCAGACCTGAGAGGCGCAGCCATCGACCTTGGTCGCGGGGACGCGCAGCGGCTCAGGCAGCGGCTCCATCGCTTTGCCAAGGTCGATCACATGGCGATAGCGGTCTTCCCAATCGTCCAGAAACTCGAAATCCTCGACCAGTTCTTCAAAGGCGGGCGTGGCCATCTGTGCACTCTCTTCGGGTGAATTCCATTGCCTGACAGGTAGGATGCCCAGGGGCAAAGGTCCACCCCCTTCCCAAGGCTGGCGGGATGGGGTAGCACAAGGCAAGTAAACTTAACGGCGGTTCCCATGCGCAAGACAATCCTCGCTCTTTTGGCTTCGACCCTTTTGGTATCCGCCTGCGGCACGGTCCGTGACAGCCGCATCAACCCGCTGAATTGGTTCGGCCCCGCCCGTTCGGTTGAGACCGCCCCGGCGGAGAGCACGAACCCCCTGATTCCGCAGCGCAGCGGGCTGTTCGCGCGGCGCGCGGTTGAGGTCGACACCTATGAGGGGCGCCCCTTTGAACAGATCACCGATCTGACCATCGAGCCGGTGCCGGGCGGTGCGATTCTGCGCGCCACCGGGCTGGCGGCACGCCAAGGCATCTACAAAGTGCGCCTGACCCCCGCGACGCCGGATGAGATGCCCGTCGACGGTGTTCTGACCTATCGTTTGGAAGGGGTCCGCCCCGATAAGGCCACCCCGCAAGGCAGCCGCCCCACGCGCGAAGTGATTGCCGGGCGTCGCCTGACCGATCAGATGCTGGCCGGGGTGCGTGAGATTCGCGTCGAAGGGCAGCTGAACGCGCTGGTCTTTCGCCGCTAAGACGCCGCCTGCCCTCTATTGAGAAAGAGCCGCCCCTGATCGGGCGGCTCTTTTCGTTTCAGACTTTGACGGCCTTCACGTCATTTCCGTCAGCGGCCAAGGCGATCTTGCCTTCGCAGAGCAGCAGCGCATCGGCACCGAAGACCTCATGCCGCCAGCCGCGCAGCGCCTGCACGTCACGCTCCCCCGCCGAGAGCATGTCGAGATCGCTGGCCGAGGCGATGAGCTTGGCGGCAACGCCCGCGCTTTCGGTCTTGGCCTTGAGCAGCACGCGCAGAAGATCGGCCAAGGCCGGGTTGACTTGCAGCTTGTCGCGCTTGCGGTCGGGCTGGGGCATGTCGGCAGGCTTGCAGGCCACGCCTGCGGCGACCGCTTTCAGTATGCCTTCGGCAATTTCGCCTTTGCGGGCCTCGCGCAGCAGCAGCCGGGCGCGGTTCAACTCTTCGCCATTCGAGGGCTTGAGGCTCGCCAATTCGACCAGCGCGTCATCTTTGAACACCCGGTTGCGCGGGATGTTGCGGCTGCGGGCGTAATCCTCACGGAAAGCCGCCAACTCGCGGACGATCGCCAGAAACTTGGGCGAATTGGTCCGGGTTTTGACCCGTTTCCAAGCATCCTGCGGTTGGGTGACATAGGTGTCGGGGCTGAGCAGCGTCTCAAGCTCTTCGGCCACCCACCGCGCGCGTCCGGTCTGTTCAAGCTTGCGGGCCAGAAATTCGTAGATTTGGCGCAGATGGGTCACGTCGGCCAGCGCATAGGTCTTCTGCGCCTCGGTCAGCGGGCGGCGCGACCAATCGGTGAAACGCGAGGTTTTGTCGAGCGACTGATGCGCGATCTTGCGGACCAAAGTCTCATAACCCACCTGTTCCCCAAAGCCGCAGACCATCGCAGCGACCTGCGTGTCGAACAGCGGCTTGGGAAAGACCTTGGCATCGACATAGAAGATCTCGAGATCCTGCCGTGCGGCGTGGAAGACCTTGACCACCGATGTATCGCGGAACAGATCGTATAGCGGCTCAAGCGAGATGCCATCGGCCAAGGGATCGACCAGCACGGCGTTGCTGTCATCGGCACCCGGCATGGCAAGCTGGACAAGGCAGAGTTTGGAATAATAGGTCCGCTCACGCAGGAATTCCGTGTCGACGGTCACGTAATCATGGCGCGCAGCCTCTTCACAGAATTGCGCGAGGTCGGCGGTCGTGGTGATGGTTTTCATATATGCTCTTTGACATGTTGCACGCCCGGTCATCGGGCTTTGCCAAAGAGGTACATCACGCGAGAGGGTTTGACCAGCGTCAGCCCGTGAGCAGGACCGGCTCTCGCCCACCGGCGGCGAAACGGCGCAGCACGGCGGGGTAGAGGCGGTGTTCCTGCACCAGCACCCGCTCGGCCAAACTCTCGGCCGTGTCGCCGGGCAGGACGGGGATGCGCGCCTGACCAAGGATCGGACCGTCATCAAGTGCGGCGGTCACCTCATGCACGGTGCAGCCATGTTCGGTATCGCCAGCCTCGAGCGCGCGGGCATGGGTGTGCAGCCCGCGGTATTTCGGCAATAGCGAAGGGTGGATGTTGATCATCCGCCCCGTCCAAGCATCGGTGAACCCTTCGGTCAATTTGCGCATGAAACCGGCAAGGCAAATGATGTCGGGCGCATGGGCCTCAATCGCAGCGCTGAGCGCCGCCTCAAAAGCCGGGCGGTCCTTGCCGAAGGGGCGGTGATCGACCACTTCGGTCGCGATCCCCTGCCCCTGCGCCCAAGCGATCCCCCCCGCATCCGCGTTGTTCGACAGCACCAGACAGGGGCGGCCCGCATGGTCGCCAGTCATATCCTCGACCAGCGCCCGCATGTTGGAGCCGCCGCCCGAGACGAAAATCGCAACCCGCTTGGTCAAAGCAGCGCGCCGGAATAGGTGACGCCATTGCCAGTGGTGATGCGCCCGATCTCGATGGCGGCGTGGCCATCCTCGGCAAAGGCGGCTTTGGCGGCCTCGACCTTATCGGCGGAAACCACGGCGACCATGCCAATCCCGGCATTGAAGGTCTTGAGCAACTCGGCCTCGGCCATGCCGCCTTGGGCAGCCAGCCATTTGAACACGGGCGGCAGTTCCCATGTATTGAGGTCGATCTCAGCGGCGAGGCCCACGGGCAGCACGCGCGGCAGGTTCTCGGTCAGGCCACCGCCGGTGATATGCGCCAGAGCCGAGACGGCATCCGCGCGCAGAGCCGCCACAGCGCCTTTGACGTAGAGTTTCGTGGGTGTGAGCAGCGCATTGCCGAGATCACCTTCGCCCCATGGGCAATCGTCACCCCAGCCCAAACCGCTCCGTTCAACGATCTTCCGCACAAGGCTGTAGCCGTTGGAATGCACCCCGTCGCTCGGCAGACCCAAGAGCACGTCGCCCTCTTTCACGTCGCGCGGCAGCTCGGTTCCCCGCTCCATCGCGCCGACCGAGAAACCAGCGAGATCGAAGTCGCCCGCGTGATACATGCCCGGCATTTCAGCCGTCTCGCCGCCGATCAAGGCACAACCGGAATCGGCGCAGCCCTTGGCGATGCCTTCGATGATCCGCGCGGCGCTGTCGAGCTCCAGTTTGCCGGTGGCGAAATAGTCGAGGAAGAAGAGCGGCTCGGCCCCCTGACAGACCAGATCGTTGACACACATGGCGACCAGATCGATGCCGATACTGTCGACATTGCCCGTATCAATCGCGATGCGCAACTTGGTGCCCACGCCATCGGTCGCGGCGACCAGCACCGGGTCGGTGAAGCCTGCGCCCTTGAGATCAAACAGCGCGCCAAAGCCGCCGAGGCCGGACATCACACCGGGCCGCGCGGTGGATTTCGCCGCCGGTTTGATCCGCTCTACAAGCGCATTGCCTGCGTCAATATCCACGCCTGCTTCGGCATAGGTGATTCCGTTGTCGGATTTCGTCATGGTCATGGCCCCCGGCGCGCATTTTCCCTTGCGCGCGGAGTTAAAGTATTGCGCCGCCCACTGCAATCATTTGGTGCAGCTAATGTCTTGACGCTCGGCCTGCGGCGTCATACCCAAACGCCCATGGCGGGCCTGTAGCTCAATTGGTTAGAGCAGAGCGCTCATAACGCTTTGGTTGCGGGTTCAAGTCCTGCCGGGCCTACCATACTTCCGCCCCCCGCCTTTCGTGGCCGTCACCGTTTGGCGCTGACGTGCCAGTTCACCTGCATCTCGACCACCGTTTCACCCGCTTCGTTCTGGATGTCGACCGCCACGTCAAAGGCGACTTTTCCGTTTTCTTGCAGCGCGCTCAGCAGGTCGGACCCGGGGCGCGAGGTTTTGGCATGGGCGGTTAGCGTGCCTTCGGCGATCTTTTTAAAGGTGATCTGCCCCATGGCCGCCACGGGGCGCATGTCCATGATCACCGGCGCGATGGCCCCCGCCATGGCGGCCCCCGAGGCGGCTTCGCCCAGTGTGAACATCGCGCCCGCGTGCTGCGTGCCGATGTGGTTCGAGGTCTCATGCCGCTGCACCAATTCGGCGCTGGCGGTGCCGTCTCCGATCTCGAGCAGTTTCACCCCGACATGGGCGGCAAAGGGCACGGCCGTCTCGAGATGGGCTTTGATCATGTCATAGGGGGTCATCGCTGCGCTCCGTATTAGGGTCACCTCACTGTGACAAAGCCCGGCCCGCGGCACAATCATGCCGCCGGGTCACCGCGCGATGACGATATCGGCGCGCAGCCCGCCAAGGCGGTCCGATTCCCCAAGCCGCAGCACCCCGCCATGGGCGCGGGCGATGTCGGAGGCGATGGCAAGGCCAAGCCCCACGCCGCCGCCCTTGTCCTGGTTGCGCGCAGGATCAAGCCGCGAGAAAGGCCGTGTCGCCTCGTCCCGCCGCGCTTCTGGGATGCCGGGGCCGTCGTCTTCGACCCGGATGCGCAGGGTGCGATCGCTCAGCATGACCGAGACTTCGGCCTGCGTGCCATAGCGCACGGCGTTGGAAATAAGGTTGTCCACCGCCCGGCGCATCGCGACCCTGCGCAGCTTCACGATCCCCTCGCCCGCGCCCTCGGGCGGCAGCAGCGTGACCTTGCGCCCGGCCCGCTGCGCGTCTTCGACGATGGCGCTGACGAAACCATGCGGGGCCACCTCTTCAGGCACACCCTCGGCGGCGCCCTTGGCGAAGTTCAGGAATTCGTCCAGCATCCGCTGCATATCATCCACATCGGCCAAGAGCGGGGCTGCGTCCTCCTCGTCGATCATCGACAGGCCGAGGCGCATCCGGGTCAGCGGCGTGCGCAGGTCGTGGCTCACGCCTGAGAGCATCAGCGTGCGTTGCTCGATCTGCCGCTCGATCCGGGCGCGCATATCGACAAAGGCATTGCCCGCCGCGCGGACTTCGATGGCGCCGGTGGGGGTATAGGGCTCATGCCGCCCCCGGCCAAAGGCCTCCGCCGCGCGGGCCAGACGTTTGATGGGGCGCAGCTGATTGCGCAGATAGATCGTGGCGATATAGCTCAAAAGCACGCCGAAAAACACGGTGTAGACGAAGAGCTGATGCGGGTTCGAGGCCGATATGCGCCGCCGCTCGAACTGGATTCGCAGCGGCCCGTGCACGCTTTCGATATAGAGCACGACGAAATCGTCATCGCTGAGGTCGACCGCTTCGATCCCGTCCATCTTGCTGCGCAGCCGCGGGATGAGGACGCGCCCCGAGTAATCGTACCACAGCATGCTGTCTTCTTCGGGCAGCGGACGGTTGGCGGGGGTCACCACGAAATCAAGCGGACCCGCCCGTGCCTCAACCGCCGTGGGCACGGATTGCGCATCGGGGGCCGTGCCGACCGCCAGCATGACCAGCTCCAGTTCCCGCAGGACCGTATCGGTCATCTGGCCGGTGACACCTTCGAAATGCCTCTGCGCAAAGATTACCACGACGACCAACTGCAAAAACACCACTGGTAACAGCAGGATCAGCGCGGCACGTCCGTAGATGCCGCGCGGCACATATCGTTTGAGCCAGGCAAAATTCATGGCTAGACCTTAGCCAGCCCCCTGCCCCAGCGAAAGGTGAAACCATGCTGCCGCCCGACAACTTCGACCCCGAGATTGGCCTTGCCGAAACCTTGGAACCCGGGCTGCGGCGGATCGTGGCGCCGAACCCCTCACCGATGACCTATCGCGGCACCAATACCTATCTGTTGGGCGAAACCGACGTGGCGGTGATCGACCCCGGCCCCGACAGCCCCGCGCATCTTGAGGCGATTCTCGCCGCGATCCAGCCCGGGCAGCGGATCAGCCATATTATCGTGACCCATACGCATCTGGATCACTCCCCCCTTGCCCGCCCGCTGGCCGCGCGTACGGGGGCCGAGGTCTGGGCCTTTGGTGAGGCCACGGAGGGCCGTTCGACGGTGATGCAGGGGCTTGCTGAGGCGGGGTTGATGGGCGGCGGCGAAGGTGTGGACCACGGGTTTCGCCCTGATCACACTTTGGCCGATGGGGATGTACTGAAGGGGGACGGCTGGACGCTGAAGGTGCTGCACACGCCGGGCCATATCGGTAACCACATCAGCCTCGCTTGGGGGGATGCCTGTCTGACCGCGGATCACGTCATGGGCTGGGCGACCTCCCTCGTCTCGCCCCCTGATGGGGATCTGACCGATTTCATGGCCTCCTGCGATACGCTGGGCGCGCGGCAATGGCGGGTGTTCTATCCCGGTCACGGCGCCCCGGTGAGCGATCCCAACGCGCGGCTCGACTGGTTGGTGGCGCATCGTCGCGCGCGGGAGGTGTCGATCCTCGACGCACTGGCCGCCGGACCCGCGACGGCTGAGGACCTCGCCCGCGCCATCTATACCGAAACACCTGCCGCGCTTTTAGGCGCGGCCACCCGAAACGTGCTGGCGCATCTGGTCGATCTGACCGGCCGGGGGCGGGTGGCCCCAGAGGGCACCTTGCAGGCAGAGGCGCGTTTCACTCTCAACTCATAGGGGAATGCGGGCCCTTCCGTCGCAAAATCGCAACAAATGCCCCATTCTGGGCGCAATCTGGCCCCTTTATGGACCCGAACCGCGCCCAAGCTGGTTGCGGGGGTGAGAGACATCAAACCCCAGCGAGCAGCAAAGGAGCTACCCGATGGCCCGACTAGACAGAACGCCGCAACCGCAAAAACCGAAGCCCGCGCCGAAGCCGAACGGCACCTCGGCCCAACCACCGCAGCGTCCCACGCCGCTGATCACCGACTACGCCAGTCTTTGAACGGCGCTCCCCGCGCACCGGATGGGGCCGGTGGATGGGGGAACTTTGGGGCCGGACCATGCGTTTGCCGCCTAGAGCAACACGCAAGGACAGACATGAAACCCCATACCCCCTCTCACGAAGCTGACCTCGCCCGTCTGCGCCGTTTGGCCGTCAGCATGGACAGCGCCTATAAGCTGCCGATCGTCGGCGTGCGGATGGGATGGGATTCGATTCTGGGCCTGGTGCCGGTGGTGGGTGATACGCTCGCCCTTCTGCCCGCGGCCTACATCCTGAAAGAATCGCACCGCATGGGCGCGCCGAAAAGCGTACTGGCGAAAATGCTGGTGAACACCGGGGTCGACTATGTGATCGGCTCCGTCCCGCTGGTCGGTGACCTTTTCGATATCGGTTGGAAGTCGAAGCTGCGCAACGTCGACCTGCTGGAGCGTCACTTGAAAGACCAAGCTGCTAAAGCCCCGCCGCTGGGCAATGTCGAAGGGCGCATGTCCTCGCACCACCCGACGCTCAACAACTGATCGCCAAAGAAAAAGGGCCGCCCCAAGGCGACCCTTTCAGTCTTTCCGAAGAACGGGTGGCTTAGCCGACCAGCTCCAGACCGGAAAAGAAGTATGCGATCTCAACCGCTGCGGTTTCCGGCGCGTCGGAACCGTGCACGGAGTTTTCGCCAACGCTTTCAGCAAATTCTGCGCGGATGGTGCCCTCTGCCGCATCGGCAGGGTTGGTCGCGCCCATCACTTCGCGGTTTTTCGCGATGGCATTTTCACCTTCGAGAACCTGAGCCACGATCGGCGCGGAAGCCATGAACTCACACAGTTCGTCGTAGAAGGGACGCTCAGCGTGCACTTTGTAGAACTCGCCCGCCTGCGCTTTGGTCAGGTGGATGCGCTTTTGCGCCACGACGCGCAGGCCGGCGTCTTCGAATTTCTTGACGATGGCACCGGTCAGGTTGCGGCGGGTTGCGTCGGGCTTGATGATCGAGAAAGTGCGTTCGAGGGCCATTGGCTGTACTCCATAGCGGGTGTTGATTTGCGCGCTCCCTAGCATGGGGTCTGGCCCATGAAAAGCCGTGATTGACCTTCGGCCCCGCTTGCTCCAAACGGCTTTCATGTTACGCATTTCAGAAATCAACTACTCCGTCGAAGGCCGCCCCCTGTTCGAGGAAGCCTCCGCCGTGATCCCCGAGGGGCATAAGGTCGGCATCGTCGGGCGCAACGGCGCGGGCAAGACGACGCTGTTCAAAATCATCCGTGGTGAGCTGTCACTCGACAGCGGCGATATCTCTTTGCCCTCCCGCGCCAAGATCGGCGGCGTCGCACAAGAGGTGCCCTCGTCCGAGACCTCGCTGATCGACACGGTGCTGGAGGCCGACGTTGAACGCGCCCGGTTGATGAAAGAGAGCGAGACCGCCGAAGACCCTGCCCGCATCGCTGACATCCAGACCCGTCTGGCCGATATCGACGCTTGGTCCGCCGAAGGCCGCGCAGCGTCGATCCTGAAGGGGCTTGGTTTCGACGACGAAGAGCAGCAGATGCCCTGCTCCGCCTTCTCCGGTGGCTGGCGGATGCGCGTGGCGCTGGCTGCCGTGCTCTTTGCCCAGCCCGACCTGCTGCTTCTGGACGAGCCGACCAACTACCTCGACCTTGAAGGGGCGCTCTGGCTGGAAAGCTATCTGGCGAAATACCCCCATACGGTGCTGATCATCAGCCACGACCGCGGCCTGTTGAACCGCGCCGTGGGCGGCATCCTGCACCTCGAAGACCGCAAGCTGACCTATTACCAAGGCCCCTACGACCAATTCGCCCGCCAGCGCGCTGAGAAACGCGCGTTGCAGGCGGCGATGGCCAAGAAGCAACAGGCCCGGCGCGATCACATGCAGGCCTTCGTCGACCGTTTCAAGGCCAAAGCCAGCAAGGCCAAGCAGGCGCAATCACGCCTCAAGATGATCGAGAAGATGGACATGATCACCGCGCCCGAGGACGTGGCGCGCAAGGTCTTCACCTTCCCCGAGCCCGAGGAACTCTCGCCTCCGATCATCAACATCGAGAACGGCGCGGTGGGCTACAGCGACGACAACCCGGTGCTTACGCGGCTGAACCTGCGCATCGACCAAGACGACCGGATCGCCCTTCTGGGCAAGAACGGTCAGGGCAAATCGACGCTGGCGAAACTTCTGTCGGACCGCCTGCCCCTGATGGCTGGGCGGCAGATCAACTCCTCCAAGCTGCGCGTCGGTTTCTTCGCCCAGCATCAGGTGGATGAGCTGATCGTCGAGGAAACCCCGCTGCAGCACATGATCGCAGCCCGCCCCGGCGTGTTGCAATCCAAGCTGCGCGCGCAGCTTGCGGGCTTCGGCCTCGGCCCCGAACAGGCCGAGACCGAGGTCGGGCGGCTGTCGGGCGGGCAGAAGGCGCGGCTCTCGCTGCTCTTGGCAACGCTGCACGCGCCGCATCTGCTGATCCTCGATGAGCCGACCAACCACCTTGATATCGAAAGCCGTGAGGCGCTGGTGGAGGCGCTGACGCGCTACTCGGGCGCGGTGATCCTCGTCAGCCACGACATGCACCTGCTGTCGCTGGTGGCCGACCGGCTGTGGCTGGTGTCGAAAGGCACGGTCAAACCCTATGAGGAAGACCTCGAAGCCTATCGCAAAATGCTGCTGACGCCGGAAAAGCCGGTTAGCAAGAACCCCGCCAAGCCGAAAGAAGCGTCCAAGCCCAAACGCGCAAGCCGCGATGAGGTGTTGGCGCTGCGCAGCGAGGTCCGCAAGGCCGAAGCGCGGATGGAAAAGATCAACGAGATGCGCGACAAGCTCGCCAAGAAACTCGCCGATCCCGCGCTCTATGAGGACGCCAAAACCGGTGAGCTTGAGGTCTGGAACAAGAAATACGCCGAGGTGATGGAGGCGCTGGACCGCGCGGAATCGCTTTGGATGGGCGCACAGGAAAAGCTGGAGAAGGCCACGGCCTGACCCGGAAGCGTTCACTTTATCACATCGCAGGGGTCGCCTAAGGGGCGGCCCTCGTGCATTCTGGCAAGAAGCCCCGCGCCAAGGAAGTCCCATGACCCTCGACACCGCCTATATGATCACCGCCCTCGTCACGATGTTCGTGGTGATCGACCCCATCGCCATCGCGCCGGTCTTCCTCGCGCTCACTCGCGGGATGAGCAACGCAGAGCGGCGCAAGATCGCTTGGCGCGCGGTCGGCGTGGCCGGGTTGATCTTGCTGATCTTCGCAGCCTTCGGCGAGGCAGTGCTGGGTTTCATCGGCATCTCGATGCCCGCCTTCCGCGTCGCGGGCGGCATTCTGTTGTTCATCACCGCCCTCGACATGCTTTTTGACCGCCGCACCAAGCGGCGCGAAGACCGCGCAGATGAGGATGACCACGACGACCCTTCCGTCTTCCCCATGGCCATTCCTTTGATTGCGGGCCCCGGCTCCATCGCCTCGGTCATCCTGCTGACGGGGGAAAAACCGGGCGGCGAAGGGCTGTTGACCATCATCGTGATCACCGCGCTGACACTGGTGGTCATGGCGCTGACCATGCAGGTCAGCGGCGCGCTTGAGCGGGCGATGGGCAAGACGGGCATCAATATCGTGACCCGTCTGCTCGGCATGTTGCTGGCGGCGCTTTCGGTTCAATTCGTGCTCGACGGCTTGGCGGCCTTTGGCTTTGGCCCCGGCCCCACGTCCGGCTGACATTTCCGCGCGGCCTTCCTATATGAGATCTAAGGGGGCGCGTTCATGGCCGAAATCGACACAGCACATCTGATCTATCTCATCGTTCTTCTGGCGATGGTGGCGGGCTGGTTTTTCATGCACAGCCGCCCGAATATGAACAAGACCCTGCAACAGGCGGCGGTCTGGGGGCTGATCTTTACCGGCGCCGCGGCGGGCGTCGGCCTGTGGCAAGACATCACCCGCGACAGCGCCCGCAAACATCTCACCATCAGCGAAGAGGGTGACATCGTCCTGCCCCGCGGGCGCGATGGGCACTATTACCTGACCGCGCAGATCAACGGCGCGCCGGTGCGCTTTGTCGTCGATACCGGCGCGTCGGACATCGTGCTGACGAAATCCGACGCGACCCGCATCGGCATCGACCTCGAGGGGCTGGACTACCTTGGCCGCGCCGGCACCGCCAATGGCGAGACGCGCACCGCCTTCGTGCGCTTGGACGAGGTGGTGGTGGGCCATGCGGTCGATCACGACGTTCCCGCGGTAGTGAATGACGGGATCATGTCGCAATCACTGCTCGGCATGGGCTACCTGCAACGCTGGGGCCGGATTGAGATCAGCGGCGGAGAGCTACGCCTAAGCCGATGAGTGATTGAGGCAAGACCTTGCCGGAAATGCGCTGTAAAACATCAAACTCGCCGCGAAATAACGCCGCATTCGCCGCGAATTGAACAGGTTTCCGCCCCTTTGGCCGGATATCTGCAAGGCACAACTGTACCCAATTTTGGAGAAAGTGCTGCTATGCTGACGAACATTTTTGGTGGGTCATCTTCCTACCAACAAAGCAACAAACCCGCCAAGGCGGAGAAGGCTGAAAAGCCGGAGAAGGCCGAGAAGACCAAGGACAACAACGCGCAGGCGCAGGCGAAACCTGCCGGCGACGGGCAGACCACACAAAACAGCGCGGCGGCGCAAGAGGCGTCGAAACCTCAATCCGTGCAAGCGCCTGCCAAGACCGAAACGGTGCAAGCCGTGGCGCAGGCAAAATCGGTCGAGACGGCCCAAAAGGCCACGAGCGCGGATGACGAAGCCTTTGCCCGCGCCGCAGCACAGCGCAGCGTCGACAGCCAGCGCACCCGCGCCTTGCTGGATACGATCGCGCCGGTGAACAACAGCGCGGTCGAAGCCGCGAAGTCCTACGTCAGCAAGGTAGAACCCAAAGCGGCAGAGGCCGAAGCTGGCTCAGCCACCGGTGTCGCGAAACCCGCGCTCGACAAAGCGGCCTGATCCGCATTCAGGGGCGGCGGGCTTGCGGCCCCTGCCCCTGCACTGCCGCCCTTTAAGTCTCGGCCTTCTTTTCCCAGCGGCCGCTTTCCTCGGACCAATATTGGGCCGAGGCGCCGTCGGATTTCAGCCGCTTCCACAGGCCGCGCGCCTGATCCAGCGCGACGGGATCATGCTCGTCGAACAAGACGCAGACCCGCTGGTGCGCTGCCACTTCCGCAGCGGTGACATCGGCCCCATGCACCGTCATCAGACAATCCGCGCGATTGGGGGCACCATCCTCCAGCGTCAGCAGCACGGGCTGATCCGCGTCCTGCGGCCCGCCCGCCATGCCATGGGGCAGAAAACTGTCATCCGCATAGGTCCAAAGCGCCCGGTCCAGCGCCTGTAGCCCCGCCCGGTCCGTCCCGCGCAGGGCCACGCGCCAGCCATTGGCGAGCGACTTTTCCAGCAGCATCGTCAGCGTCTCGACCAGAGGTCGCTGGGTCAGGTGATAGAAGTAAGCCGCCCCCATCAGTCGCTCAGCCCTTCTCGAAACGATCGGCGACGAGACGGTTCAGCGCCGCCACGCCCCAGCCCGTCGCGCCCGCAGGCGCCAGCGTGCTTTCGGATTTCAGTGAGGCGACGCCGGCAATATCGAGGTGAATCCAAGGTGTCTCATCCTTGACGAAACGCTTGAGGAATTGCGCCGCGGTGATCGACCCCGCCGGACGCCCGCCGATGTTCTTCATGTCGGCCACGCGGCTTTTCAGCAGGTCATCATAGCCCTGCCCCAGCGGCATCCGCCACGCGCCCTCGCCTTCGCTCTCGGCGGCTTTTAGGAAATCGTTGCACAGCCCGTCGTCATTCGAAAAGACCCCGGCGTTCTCATGGCCCAGCCCGATGATGATGGCCCCGGTCAGCGTCGCCAAATCAATCATCGCCGCGGGTTTGAAACGATCTTGCGCGTACCACATGACATCGCAGAGCACCAAACGCCCCTCGGCGTCGGTATTGATCACTTCCACCGTATCGCCCTTCATCGTGGTGATCACATCGCCCGGGCGGGTGGCATTGCCCGAGGGCATGTTTTCAACGATACCCACAAGCCCCACGACATTCGCCTTAGCCTTGCGCAGTGCAAGTGTGCGCATCACGCCCGAGACGACGCCCGCGCCGCCCATGTCCATGGTCATGTCTTCCATGCCAGCCCCGGGTTTGAGGCTAATGCCGCCGGTGTCAAAGACCACACCCTTGCCGACCAGCGCCAGAGGGGCTGCGTCATCCGCACCACCTTCCCACCGCATCACGACCACTTTCGATGGGCTGTCCGACCCTTGGCCTACTGACAAAAGCGTGCGCATTCCGAGCTTTGCGAGTTCTTCCTCATCCAGAACTTCAACTTTCAGGCCCAAGCTCTCCATCTCGGCCAGTCGTTCGGCAAAATTGGTGGTGGTCAGGATATTGGCGGGCGCGTTGGTCAGATCGCGGGTCATGAAGGCACCCTCGGCCACGGCCATGAGCGGTGCGGCGGCCTCGCAGGCGTCATCGGGTTTGGAACACATGACGTCGACCGTGCCTTTGCGCGCCTTGGGCGCCGATTTGTGATCTTCGAACCCGTAGTCCCGCATTGCCAGACCAAAGGCCACATCGGCCACCCGGCGTGTCGCGGCGGCGAGCATCAGCAGATCGCTGTCACCCCGGCGCTTGGCCAGCGCGGCCCCGGCTTTGCGCGCGGTCATCACCTCGGCCCGGCGCGGCATATGAACCACGTCCACCGCCTCTGCCGCCATGCCTGCGGGGTAGCCCATGCTGAGAACCTCGCCGGGTTTCAGCGCCGCGAAACGCTCACTCTCTACCAGCCGCTGTAAAGCGCCTTTGGTCAGACGGTTCACCCGGCGCGCCCCGGCATCCAAACGGCCCTCAGGCTCCAGAAACACCGCAATCCGCCCGGAATGCCCCGCGATACGGTCGATGTCGGTCTCGGCGAAGGTGATGGGGGTCAGATCGGTCATGGCATGCCTCATGGTTGATTTTGCCCCAGACCTAGCGCGCCGCGCGGCGCATGGCCAGATAGCAGTTTTCCCGCCCCACGAATTGCTTTAAGATCCTCGCAAAGGCCGTCAGAGCATCTCGGGGGATCAGAGTGGCAAGAATTGACCGCTACATGCTGTCGCAACTTCTGGTTATGTTCGGCTTTTTCGCTTTGGTGCTGGTGGCGCTTTTCTGGATCAACCGCGCGGTTGTCTTGTTCGACCGTTTGATCGGCGATGGCCAATCCGCCTTAGTGTTTTTGGAGTTCACGGCCCTCGGCCTGCCGAAACTCATCGTCACCGTCCTGCCCATCGCGACCTTTGCCGCCTCGGTCTATGTGATCAACCGCATGTCGGGCGAATCCGAGTTGACGGTGCTCCAAGCCGCAGGCTCCGGCCCGTGGCGGCTGGCGCGGCCCGTCTTCGTCTTTGGCCTCTGCGTGGCGGCGATGATGACAGTGCTGAGCCATTTTCTGGTCCCCATGGCGCAGGGGCAGCTGAAGCAGCGCGAGGCCGAGATCTCGCGCAACCTCACCGCAAGGCTGCTGACGGAGGGGACTTTTCTGCATCCCTCCGACGATGTCACCTTTTATACTCGCGCCATCGACAGTGACGGCGTGCTGCGCGATGTTTTCCTGTCGGACCGGCGCAAGGCTGACGAAGGCGTGATCTACACCGCCGCCGAAGCCTACCTCGCCCGCAACGGCGACGACACGACGCTGATCATGCTCAACGGCATGGCGCAACGGCTGGACACCGAGAGCAACCGTTTGGCCACGGCCAAATTCCGCGACTTTTCGTTCGATATCTCCCCGCTGGTCAGCAGCGGAGACGAAATCGACCTGTCGGTCAGCGCAATGGTCACGCCTGATCTGCTTTGGGATTGGGACGGGGTCGCGGCGGCGACCGACACCTCGCCGGGCGTGGTGGCCGAAGAGCTGCACGGCCGCTTCGCGCAGCCGCTGTTCTGTCTCGTCGCCGCGATGATTGGCTTTGCGACTTTGATCCTCGGCGGTTTCTCCCGCTTTGGCGTCTGGCGCGAGGCGGTGATCGCTTTTGGCCTGCTCATCGCCATCGACGGGCTGCGGGGCACGATGGTCGTGCAAATCCGTGAGGCGGCGGCGCTCTGGCCGCTGGCCTATCTGCCCTCGCTCATCGGGGCCGTGCTGACGCTGGCGATGCTTTGGCAAGCCGCACATCCGCGCTGGATAAGGCGGCGTCTGCGTGGCAAGAGGGCCGCCACATGATCCTGCATTTCTATTTCGCCCGCCGCTTTTTTATGAGTTTTCTCGTCATCACCGGGGTGCTGGCCGCGCTGGTGATGCTGGTCGACGGTGTGGATCAGGCCCGGCGTTTCGCGGATGACGATGTGGGCTGGGATCAAGTGCTGGGCATGACGCTGCTGCACATGCCCCAGACCATCAACATGATCCTGCCGCTGATCATGATCCTCGCCACGGTGGCGCTTTTCATTGGGCTTGCCCGGTCCTCCGAACTGGTGGTGACCCGCGCCGCGGGCCGCTCGGCCCTGCGCGCGCTGGTGGCCCCGGTGGTGGTGGCCTTGATCATCGGCACGCTGGCCGTGGCCATGCTCAACCCCATCGTGGCGGCGACAAGTGAGCGGGCCGAGCAATTGACCCAAGAATACCGGTCCAATGGCCGCGCGGCGCTCTCGGTCAGTGACGAGGGGCTGTGGCTGCGGCAAGGCACGGAGGAAGGCCAATCGGTTATTCGCGCATGGCGCACCAACGCCGACGCCTCCGTGCTCTATAACGTCACGATTATCAGCTATGATGCCGAGAAGGGCCCGGTCCGGCGCATCGAAGCCGAAAGCGCAAAACTCAGCAGCGGCGACTGGGAGCTTACCGGGGCAAAGATTTGGCCGCTGGCGGCCGGGGTGAACGCTGAAGGCGCGGCGGAGGTGCATGAGACCCTGACGATCCCCTCTTCCCTCACCGTCGAGCGTATCCGCGAGAGCATTGGCCGTGTCGCCGCCGTCTCGATCTATGAACTGCCCGAGTTTATCCGACAGTTGGAACAGGCCGGGTTCAGCACGCGCCAGCATGAGGTCTGGCTTCAGGCCGAGCTTGCGCGGCCCTTCTTTCTGGTGGCCATGGTTCTGGTTGCGAGCGCATTCACCATGCGCCATACCCGCTTTGGGGGGACCGGCGTCGCTGTGCTGGCCTCGATTTTGCTGGGGTTCGGTTTGTATTTCATTCGCAGTTTCGCACAGATCCTTGGCGAGAATGGCCAGATCCCCGTGATCCTTGCCGCTTGGGCGCCGCCCGTGGCGGCGATCTTTCTGGCGCTAGGCCTGCTACTGCATGCGGAGGACGGCTGACATGCGCGCGGCCCTTGTTGGACTTGCCCTTTCATTCGCGCCTCTGAGCCTTGCCGCCCAGACCGCGCCTGCCAGCGACCGCCCCGCCGTTCTGGTGGCCGATCAGGTCTTCATTACACGCGATAAGGTCTTGGTCGCGCAAGGAAATGTCGAAGCCTTCCAGGGGGAGACGCGGCTGCGCGCCACGGCGATCCGCTATGATCAGGCCACCGGCGCACTTAGTATCGAAGGGCCGATTGTGCTGTCTGAGGGTGAGAATACCACGATCCTCGCCGATGCGGCCTCACTTGATGCGGGCTTGCAGTCCGGCCTTTTGCGCGGCGCGCGGATGATCCTTGAACAGCAGTTGCAGCTTGCCGCCGTGCAGATCAACCGGGTCGAAGGGCGTTATAGCCAACTTTACAAAGCCGCCGTAACCTCTTGCAAAGTCTGCGAAGATGGCGAAACACCACTTTGGCAAATCCGCGCGAAACGGGTGGTGCATGACCAAGTGGCGCAGCAGCTTTACTTTGACGAGGCGCAGTTCCGGATCAAGAACGTGCCCATTGCCTATCTGCCCCGCCTGCGCCTGCCCGACCCCACGTTGGACCGCGCGACTGGTTTTCTCGCGCCCACGGTCCGCTCGACCTCGCAACTGGGCGTGGGGCTGAAACTGCCCTACTTCATCAAGATCGGCGATCACCGCGATCTGACGCTGACGCCCTATCTTTCTGCCGAAACCCGCACGCTTGAGTTCCGCTACCGTCAAGCTTTCGTTTCGGGACGGATCGAGTTCGAAGGGGCGATCACCGATGATGAATTGGATCCCGGCAAGACCCGTGGCTACCTCTTTGGCACCGGCAGTTTCGATCTGCGGCGCGACTACAAACTGTATTTCGATATCGAGACCACGAGCGACAGTTCCTATCTGAGCGACTATGGCTATTCGGGTAAGGACCGTCTGACCAGCGAATTGACCGTCAGCCGCGCACGGCGCGATGAATATATGCGGGCAACCCTGCTGAACTACCAATCGCTCCGCGATGGTGAGGACAATGATCTGCTGCCCAACCTGGTCTTGGATGGTGAATTCCAGCGGCGCTATTTCCCGACTTCCGTGGGCGGCGAACTCCGCCTGACGCTTGAGGCCCATAGCCACCGCCGGTCGTCGGACCTCAGCACCGATGGTAATGGGGATGGCGAAGCCGACGGGCGCGATGTGTCGCGGCTTAACGGGGAGGCCGCTTGGCTGCGGCGTTTTACCTTCGGCAATGGTCTGGTGACCGACGTCGAAGCGGGGGCGAGCTTTGGTTTGTTCAACATCGCGCAGGATGCGGTCTATGACGGGCGCTACTCCGACCTCGTGCCCCATGCTGCCGTCACCATGCGCTACCCCATGCAGCGCCGGGAGGCCGCAGGCGTGGTGCAACAGCTTGAACCGCTGGTGCAATTGGGTTGGACCGGCGGTGATCGGCTCGATATTCCGAATGAGGAAAGCACGCTGGTGGAATATGATGAGGGCAACCTTCTGTCGCTCAGCCGCTTCCCCCGGCCCGACCGGCGCGAACGGGGTGCCGTGGCGGCCATCGGGGTGAATTGGGCGCGGCTCGATCCCAATGGCATGGATGCCAGCCTGTCTTTCGGTCAGGTGATCCGCGCCGATGTGGATGATGCCTTTAGCTTTAGCTCTGGCCTGCAAGGCACCTATTCCGATTTCCTGCTGGCCGGACAATTGCGCAGCGACAACGGTTTGGCGCTCATCGGGCGCGGGCTGGTCGATGATGACTTCGAGGTCGCCAAGGCCGAGCTACGCGGGGTTTGGGATTTCAAACGCGGGCAGATCTCGGGCAGCTATGTTTGGCTACACGAAGACGCCGCCGAGGACCGCAACGAAGACGTGTCTGAGATCACCTTCGACGGCAACTATTCGATCAACAGCCAGTGGCAGGCGTCCGCCGAATGGCGGTTCGACCTTGCTGACGAACGCGCGGCGACGGCGGGTCTTGGCCTGAGCTACAACAATGAATGCGTGCAGGTCGACCTTTCCGTGAACCGCAGCTATTCATCCTCAACAAGTGTTGAGCCCTCAACGGATATCGGTTTTAACATCGGCCTCAGGGGCTTTGCCGCAAACACCGGAACAGAAAGATACGTACGCTCATGTGGGAAGTAACGAAACAGACCGTCCGCGCCGGGATCCGTGGGACTGCGGCACTCGCCCTTGCTCTGGTCATCGGCCAATCCGCAGCGGCGCAGAACCTCTTTGCCCCCGTGGCCCGTGTCAATGACGAGGTGATCACCGGCTACGAAGTGCAGCAGCGCCAGCGCTTTATGCAGCTGATCGGCGCCCCCGGGGCCGATACCGACAGCGTGATCGACAGTCTGATCGACGACCGCCTGCGTGGGCAGATCCTTGATCAAGCCGGGCTTGAAGTCACCCCCGAGGGCATTCGATCCGGCATGGCGGAATTTGCCAGCCGCGCGGATCTGACGACCGAGGAGTTTCTGAAAGTCCTTGGGCAAGCCCAGATTTCCGAAGAAACCTTTCGCGACTTTATCGTGATCAGCGCCGCTTGGCGTGATCTTATTCGCGCGCGCTATAATGGCCGCGTTGACATCACCGACGAAGAGGTCGACCGCGCCCTTGGCAGCAGCCGTGGCAACAATGGTCTGCGCGTGCTGTTGTCGGAGATCATCATCCCCGCCCCGCCGCAGAACGCCGATCAGGTGAACGCGCTGGCCGAACGCATTTCGGAAAGCCGCTCTGAGGCCGAATTCTCGTCCTATGCCAGCAAGCATTCCGCAACCGCCTCGCGCGGGCGCGGGGGCCGGATGCCTTGGACACCGCTTGAAAAACTGCCCGCCAGCCTGCGGCCCATCCTCTTGGCCCTCGCCCCGGGTGAGGTGACAGCGCCGCTGCCGATCCCCAATGCCGTGGCCCTGTTCCAACTGCGCGGCATCGAAGAGACCGGCAAGCCGAGCGTCGAGTATTCCGAGATCGATTATGCCGCCTATTACATCCCCGGTGGCCGTTCCGAGACTGCCCTGTCGCGCGCGGCTGAGCTGCGCGGTCAGGTGGATCAATGTGACGACCTCTATGGCGTGGCCAAGGGCCAGCCCGCCAATGTGCTGGACCGTGGCACCAAGGCCCCGGCGGAGATCCCGCAGGACGTGGCGATTGAACTGGCGAAACTCGACCCCGGCGAAGTCTCCACCGCGCTGACCCGTGCCAATGGGGAGACTTTGGTCTTCCTGATGCTTTGCAATCGCACCACGGCGGCCAATGCCGATGTCAACCGCGAGGCAGTGGTCAGTTCGATCCGGCAGCGCAAGCTTGAGGGCTATGCCACACAGCTGCTGGAACAGGCCCGCGCCGAAGCCCGTATCACCCGCCAATGAGCCGCCCGTCCCGGCCGGTGGCCATCACCTGCGGTGAACCCGCCGGGATCGGCCCCGAGATCGCCGCCCGCGCTTGGGCGGCGCTCTCGAAGGACATCCCAATGGTCTGGATCGGCGACCCTCGCCATCTGCCGCAGGATGTCCCGCACCGCGTGATCGACAGCCCGGATGAGGTGAGCGCGCCGAGTGCCGATGCGCTGCCCGTGCTCCCCCATCCCTTCGACAGCGCTGCCCTGCCCGGCGTGCCGCAGCCCGGCCATGCGCAGGGGGTGATCGATGTGATCGCCCGGGCGGTCGATCTGGTGCAGACTGGCGCCGCCTGCGGCGTCTGCACCGCGCCGATTCACAAGAAGGCCCTGCAAGACGGGGCCGGTTTCGCCTATCCGGGCCATACCGAATACCTCGCAGCGCTGGCAGGTGTCGACGACGTGGTGATGATGCTCGCCTCTGACCAATTGCGCGTCGTGCCCGCCACGATCCATATCGCGCTCGATAAGGTGCCGCAGGCGCTGACCCCTTCGGGCCTGCGCCGCACGATTGAGATCACCGCGCAGGAATTGCAAAGCCGCTTCGGCATCCCCCGCCCCCGCATCGCCGTCGCCGGGCTGAACCCGCACGCGGGCGAAGGCGGCAGCATGGGCCGGCAAGAGATCGACTGGATCGCGCCGCTGATCCTTGAGATGCAGGGCGAAGGCTTTGCGCTGACCGGGCCGCTGCCTGCCGATACGATGTTCCACGCCCGCGCCCGCGAGGGCTATGACGCGGCGGTGGCGATGTATCACGACCAAGCGCTGATCCCGATCAAGACCTTGGATTTCGACCGGGGCGTGAACGTGACGCTGGGGCTGCCCTTTGTGCGCACCTCGCCCGATCACGGCACCGCCTTTGACATCGCGGGCCAAGGGCGCGCCAACCCGACCAGCATGATCGAAGCGATCAAATTGGCATGGCAGATGGGCAAGAAGACATGAGTGCAATCGACAATCTCCCGCCGCTGCGCGAGGTGATCAACACCCACGAATTGGCCGCGCGCAAGTCCCTCGGCCAGAACTTTCTGCTGGACCTGAACCTCACGGCCAAGATCGCGCGGCAAGCCGGGGATATGGCCGATTGCGACGTGTTGGAGATCGGCCCCGGGCCCGGCGGCCTCACCCGTGGGCTGCTGGCTGAAGGCGCGCGTCATGTGCTGGCGATCGAGAAGGACCGCCGCTGCCTGCCCGCGCTGGCCGAGGTGGCGGAACATTACCCCGGTCGCCTGACCGTGATCGAAGGCGACGCGCTTGAGATCGACCCGCTGAGCCATCTAACCCCGCCCATCCGTGTGGCCGCCAACCTGCCCTATAACGTCGGGACCGAACTGCTGGTCCGTTGGCTCACCCCGCCCGAATGGCCACCGTTCTGGCAAAGCCTGACGCTGATGTTCCAACGCGAGGTGGCCGAGCGGATCGTGGCAACGCCCGGCTCCAAAGCCTATGGGCGGCTGGCCGTGCTGGCGCAGTGGCGCAGCGATGCGCGGATCGTGATGCAGTTGCCGGCGGGCGCTTTCACCCCGCCGCCCAAGGTCTCGTCGAGCGTGGTGCATCTGACCGCCCTGCCCGAGCCGCGCTTCCCTGCCGATCCGAAGGTGCTGAGCCATGTGGTCGCGATGGCCTTCAACCAGCGGCGCAAGATGCTGCGCTCGGCGCTCAAAGGTGCCGCGCCGGATATCGAGGACCGTTTGACCGCCGCGGGGCTGAAACCCACCGACCGGGCCGAACAGGTGCCGCTTGAGGGGTTCTGCGCCCTCGCCCGCGAGATTGCCAAGAGGTAACCATGTTCTACCGACTATTGCTCGTCTTTGCCCTGTTGCTGGGGCTTTCCGCCTGCGCCCTGCCGCGCAACGGCCCACCGCCTCTGGGCACCGAGGGCGAGATCGCGGAACTCGCTCGCGCCATCGAAGACCTTTCTTCGGAGGTAAATCCCGAAGAGGCCGCCCGTGCCGCACGGATCGCTTACCGGCATACCCATGAACTGGCGATCGCCTATCAAATCACCGACCCACCGCTGATCCATAACGTGAAGGTCAACAATGGCAGCAAGCCGCGCGGCCTGTGTTGGCATTGGGCTGAGGATCTGGAGAACCGCCTGAAGGCCGAGGGTTTCGCCACGCTCGACCTTCACCGCGCCATCGCCAATGGCGACTCGCGGATCCTGCTGGACCATTCCACCGCCATCATCTCAGCCGGCGGGGCACCGATGCAGGCGGGGCTTGTCCTTGACCCTTGGCGGCGCGGGGGCGAGTTGTTCTGGTCGCCGGTCACCAGCGATCCGCGTTATGACTGGGCGCCGCGCGAAGAGGTGCTGCGGCGCAACGGGCGGATCAGATATGTGCAGGCGGGGATGGAAGGGTAAATCTGCCCCGCGCTGCCACCATCACCGCTTACGAAAAAGCCCCGCAAATCGCGGGGCTTTTCTTATTCTGCGACCTTTGCGGTGTCGCTCTTGCTGTCGCCACCCTCCTGCGGCTGTGCCTCCGCCACTTTCGGCTTGGGCTTGCGGCGCGGGGCGCGTTTCGGCTTTGGCTTGCTCTCGGGCGTGTCGACCAGCGTGCTCTCTTCGCTGTTCGGCTCGGCCTCGGCCTGCTGTTGCGCGGGCTCTTGCTGCTCGGGCTGTTTGTCGGCTTTCGGCTGCTCGCCCTGCGACTGGCCGCCCTGCTGTGCCTCGCGCTCCTGACGCTCGGCCCGCTCGCGATCCCGCTCGGCCTGACGCTCACGGTTCTGGCGCTCCTGCTCCTCGCGGCGCTGGTCCACTTCGCGCTGTGCCTCGCTCAGCAGGCGCAGGTAGTGCTCGGCATGCTGTTGAAAGTTCTCGGCGGCCACACGGTCATTGCTCAACTGTGCATCGCGGGCCAGTTGGTTGTATTTCTCGATAACCTGCTGCGGCGTGCCGCGCACCTTGCCCTCGGGGCCGGAGCTGTCGAAAACACGGTTGACGACATTGCCGCCGCCACCTTGCGACGAGCGTTTGCGGTTATTCTTCGACCGGGAGCGTGATCTGGGAGAATTCATGGAATGATGTCAGCCTTGTGTGCTGTGTGTCGTTCACCGGGGGTGCAAAGCACGTCTTGAACCCGGCCTAAGCGATATGTTGGGCATAGTGCCGCGCGGGACCGCCTGTGGCATCCACCGCTGCAACACCCCTGACTAACCATGCCAGAAAGGCTTGGGCAAGAAGAAACTGCCACTTAGCCCGCCAAATGGCGGTTTTTTCGCGATTTCACGCCGGTTTATCGGCTGAAACGACCCGTGGCCGCCCATCGAGATCATGCGCCAGCGTGACCCGGCCCCAGCCCGCCGCGGCAAAGATTTCCTGCACCGCTTCGCCCTGTTGCCAGCCGATTTCGACCATAACGCGGCCTTGAGCCGTGAGGTAGCCCTGCGCCTCGGCGGCGATAATGCGGTAGATGCTCAGCCCGTCTTGGCCATCGGTCAGCGCCATTTCCGGCTCATGCTGCCGCAATTCGGGAGAGACATCGGCCATTTCCTCGGCGGCCAAATAGGGCGGGTTCGACAGGATCAGGTCAAACCGCCCCTCAATGGCGCTGAACCAGTCGGACTGCCGGATATCGGCGCGGTCGGCCACCCCGTGCTGCACCGCATTGGCGCTGGCCTGAAGGCAGGCGGCTTCCGAGAGGTCCACCCCCAACCCCGTCGCCGCTGGCCGTTCTGCCAGAAGGGTGACGAGGATACAGCCCGAGCCGGTGCCGAGGTCCAGAATGCGGGTGAAATCCTCGCCGAGCGCGAGGTCAATCAGGGTCTCCGTTTCGGGCCGCGGGTCAAGCACATCGCGGCTGATCGCGAAATCGCGGCCATAAAAGGCCCGCCGCCCGATCAACTGCGAGACCGGCACGCGCACGGCGCGCAGGGAGATGAGCTGGTCAAAGCGTTCGGCAACCTCGGGGGCGATTTCCTCGGGCGCGATGAGGGTCACGCGGGCGGCATCGACAGCGGCGGCATGGGCGAGCAACAGCCGCGCATCCCGCGCCGGATCCGGCACACCGGCGGCACGCAACCGTCCGGCGGCGGCGGCCATGGCTTGGGCGGCGGTTTGGGGGCTCACCCCTCCATCTCCGCCAGCTGACGCGCATGGGCATCGGCAGTGAGCGCGTCGACGATCTCATCCAGATCGCCCTGCATCACGGCTTCGAGCCGGTAGAGGGTCAGGTTGATCCGGTGGTCCGTCATACGCCCTTGGGGGAAATTATAGGTGCGGATCCGCTCAGAGCGGTCACCGGAGCCCACCTGCGCTGCGCGGTTGGCAGAGCGCTCGCTGTCCATCCGGCTGCGCTCCATATCATAGAGCCGTGCTTTGAGCACCTGCATCGCCTTGTCGCGGTTGCGGTGCTGGGATTTCTCTGACGAGGTGACGACGATCCCGGTCGGGATATGGGTGATCCGCACGGCGGAATCGGTGGTATTGACGTGCTGCCCCCCCGCGCCGGAAGAGCGCATCGTGTCGATCCGCAGGTCATTTGCGTTGATCTCGATATCCACGTCTTCGGCCTCGGGCAGCACCGCCACGGTCGCCGCCGAGGTATGGATACGCCCGCCGCTTTCGGTAGTGGGCACGCGCTGCACGCGGTGCACGCCGCTTTCGAACTTGAGACGGGCAAAGACATTCTGACCGGTGATATGGGCCACGACCTCTTTCACGCCGCCGAGTTCGGACATCTGGCTTTCGATCAGGTCGAACCCCCAGCCCTGCGCCTCGGCATAGCGTTGGTACATGCGCAGAAGGTCACCGGCGAAAAGCGCCGCCTCATCGCCGCCCGTGCCGGGGCGGATCTCCAACATCGCGGGTTTCGCATCCGCCGCATCGCGCGGAAGAAGTGCAAGTTGCAACCCCTGCTCGACCTCCGGGAGACGGGCGCGCAGGCGCGGCAGTTCATCCCGCGCAAGCTCGGCCATCTCGGGGTCTTTCAGCATCTCTTCGGCCTCTTCAAGGTCGCGCTGGAGCTGCTGGTAGAGGTCGATCTGATCGACCACGGGCTTGAGATCGCTGTATTCTTTCGCGAGGGCTGCAAAATCGGCCCCATCAGAGCCCGCAGACATGCTGGCCTCCAGAAACTGGAAGCGTTGCGAGATTTGCGCGAGGCGGTGCATCGGGATCATGGGGTTCCTGTCGCTTATGCAAATGCTTTGGTCAAGAGGCGGCTTGTGCTATCATCGGGTATGACACGTCTTATGCCGCTCATCTGCCTTATGGGCCTGACGGCCCTGCACCCTGCCCTTGCTGATGTCAAAGCGCCGGGCGGCAAGACAATTGATTGCTATTGCACCAACAGCAGCGGCGCCCGTGTGGAACTGGGTGAGACCATTTGTCTACAAGTGGATGGGCGCATGTTCATGGCGCAATGCCAGATGTCGCTCAACGTGCCGATGTGGCGGGAGGTGCAGCAAGGCTGCCTGTCATCGCGCCTCGATCTGATCAAGCCATCCGTTGACCCGCTTGGCGTTGACCCCCAGATCTGATCGGCCAAAGCGCGAGCGGCCATAGACTTCGACATAGCGCGGGTTGTCACCGTAGACGCCGATGGTGGTGAAATCAGGATAGCCCATCAATTTGGTGCGGGTGACATAGGTGACCTGCCCCTCGGCGAGCGATCCGGCGACGACTTCGGTGCGCGGCGTTTGCAGGATCACCCGGTCAAGCTGGGCCAAGGTCTCGGCCCCGTCGCCCTCGACGGGCACGCGCCAGATATAGCTGTTGGTGCCTTGGGTCTTGCCCATCTTCTGCCCTTCGGCCTGCGCATGCCAACGCGCGGTGTCGATGGGCGCAAGGCGGACATAGGCCACCAAGGCGACGAGGGCGATCACGATGATCCAGAACAGCATTTTAAGCACCTTTCAAAGCTCGGCGGTCAGGGGCGACGGAGGTCGCAGTAAGCAAGCCGGCCCGCCTTTCAGCGGACTGGCGCGTGATGTCGTGGCTCTCGCTCACGCGGTTCTCATGCGGTGACCCAGCAGCGACAGGATCTCGGTCGCGACATGGGCACCCGCCACCGCCGTGGCGCCGGTGGTGTCGAAGGGGGGCGAGACTTCGACAACGTCACCGCCCATGATGTTGATCCCCGCCAGATCGCGCAGCATGATCGACGCCTGCGCCGAGGTCAGCCCGCCCCACACCGGGGTGCCGGTGCCGGGGGCAAAGGCCGGATCCAGCGCGTCGATGTCAAAGGTCAGATAGCAGGGGCGATCGCCGAGGATCTCCTTGATCTTGGCAACGGTGGCCTGCGGCCCTTTCTCATGCACCTCACGCGCGTCGATGATATTGACGCCCATCGTGTCCTCATTGGTGGTGCGGATGCCGACCTGCACGCTGGTCGACGGGTCGACGATGCCGGACTTCACGGCCTTGTAGAACATCGTCCCGTGATCGATCCGGTCCATGTCGTCGTCTTGCCAAGTGTCCGTATGCGCATCGAACTGTAACAGGCTGATAGGCCCGTATTTTTCCGCATAGGCCTTGAGGATCGGGAATGAGATATAGTGATCCCCACCCAACACGACCGAGGCCGCGCCAGCATCCAGAATGGTCTTGATATGGGCGGTCAGGGCGGCGGGAAACTGGCTGACATGACCATAGTCGAAGGCCAGATCGCCATAGTCCGCGATGGCAAATTCGCTCAGCACGTCGAAATCCCAGCCATAAGGCGCGTCGGGCGCTTGCAGCGCGCTGGCCTCGCGGATGGCGCGGGGGCCAAGGCGCGTGCCGGGGCGGTTGGTCACCGCTTGGTCGAAGGGCACGCCGGTCACCGCGATGTCGACGCCGGTCAGATCCTTGGTGTATTTCCGTCGCAGGAAGGAGGTCGCCCCGCCAAAGGTCAACTCATAGCTCGGCCCTTTGAGGTCCTCGCGGGTAAAGGCCATATCCATCTGTTTGGCCGCGTCTTCCAATGCCATTACTTGCCTCCTGCTGGCTGTGCCCGCTCAACGATACGGGCGAAAAAGGATGCGCCAAGCGGCGCGATCTCGTCGTTGAAGTCGTATTCCGGGTGGTGCAGCCCCGCGCCTTCCCCGGCTCCGAGGAAGAGATAGGCGCCGGGGCGTTTTTCAAGCATGAAGCTGAAATCCTCCGCACCCATCTCGCGGCCATAATCGCCGTGCACTTGGGCCGCGCCCACCACTTCGGTCGCCGCCGCGATGGCGGCCTCGGCCTTGGCCGGATCATTGACCGTGGCGGGATAGCCGACCTCATAGTCCAACTCGGCGGTGACGTCATAACTCGCCGCCTGCCCGTCCACGATCTGCTGCATCCGGCGCATCACCATGGCCTGCACCTCACGGTCAAAAGTGCGCACGGTGCCGTTGATATAGGCGGTTTCGGGGATGATGTTATCGGCGGTGCCCGTGTGAATCTGCGTGACCGAGACCACCAAATCCTGCGCCGCGACATGGTTGCGGCTGACGATGGTCTGAATGGCCGTGGCGATGCCGCAGGCCGCCACAACGGGGTCGCGGCTCTCATGGGGCATCGCGCCATGACCGCCCTTGCCCTTGATATGAATGTGGAATTCATCCACCGCCGCCATGATCGGCCCCGGCGTGGTATAGAATGCGCCTTCGTCAAAGCCCGGCACGTTGTGGATGCCGTAAACCTGCGCGATCTCGAACCGCTCCATGATGCCCTCTTCGACCATCACGCCCGCGCCGCCGCCCGCCTCTTCGGCGGGTTGAAAGATCAGCGCCACCCGGCCTGCGAAATTGCGTGTCTCGGCCAGATATCGCGCCGCGCCCAGAAGCATGGTGGTGTGCCCGTCATGGCCGCAGGCATGCATCTTGCCCTCTCGCGTGCTTGCATAGTCCTTGCCCGTCGCCTCTTGGATCGGCAGCGCATCCATATCGGCGCGCAGGCCGATGGTCGGGCCTTCGCCCTGCCCCTCGATGATCGCCACGATGCCGGTTGTCGCGATGCCCTCGTGCAGCTCATCCACACCAAATTCGCGCAGCCGCTCGGCCACGAAAGCTGCCGTCTTATGGCAGTCGAACGCCAGTTCGGGAATTCCGTGCAAATGGCGCCGCCATGCTGTCATATCCTCCGCAAAGGCGTTGATGCGGTTCACCACGGGCATGGGCTGGACTCCTTGGGGTTGGTTTGGTCAGGGTGCATCTGACACCAGACATACGGGGCCTGCAATGCCGGACAACACAAAAGCCGATCTCATTCACGATTCAGATGCCGGGATCGAACGGTTGCTCGAAATCATGCGCCGCCTGCGCGACCCCGAGACGGGCTGCCCCTGGGATATCGAGCAAGATTTCGACAGCATCGCCCCCTATACTATTGAAGAGGCTTACGAAGTTGCCGATGCCATCGCCCGGCGTGATTGGGGCGAGCTTGAGGGGGAATTGGGCGATCTGCTGCTGCAATCGGTCTATCACACGGCGATGGGTGAAGAAGCGGGGCATTTCACCTTTCAATCCGTGGTGCGCAACATCAGCGATAAGATGGTGGCGCGGCACCCGCATGTCTTTGGCGACGAATCCCGCGATAAGAGCGCCGAACAGCAGACCGCCGATTGGGAAAAGATCAAAGCCGCCGAACGCGCGGGCAAGGCACAGAGGGGCACCTTGGACGGGGTGGCAATCGGCCTGCCGGCGCTGTTGCGGGCGATGAAGCTTCAAAAACGCGCGGCACGGGTGGGCTTTGACTGGCCCGAAACGACGCAGGTGCTCGACAAGATCACCGAAGAGGCCGGCGAACTGGTCGAGGCGAAAGACCAACTCAGCCAAGCGGAAGTCGAGGAGGAATATGGCGATCTCCTTTTCGTCATGGCCAATCTGGGCCGCCATCTGGGGCTGGACCCGGAGGCCGCTTTGCGCGCCGCCAATGCCAAATTCACCCGCCGGTTCGAGGGGGTCGAGGCCCGGCTCGCCGCCATGGGCAAAACCCCGCAAGACAGTGATCTGGCCGAGATGGACGCGCTGTGGGATGCGGTGAAACTGGCGGAACGCGGCTAATCCCCCGGGCAGCGGCTGGACAAAGACCCGCCCCTCCGGCAAGGCTCTGCCCCAAGCAATTTGACGAAAGTAAGCCCATGACCCCGCGCAAAATCATCATCGACACCGACCCCGGCCAAGACGACGCCGTCGCGATCCTCCTCGCGCTAGCAAGCCCCGAAGAGATCGACGTTCTCGGCATCACCTGTGTCGCGGGCAACGTGCCGCTGGATCTGACTTCGAAAAACGCGCGGATCGTTTGCGAATTGGCGGGGCGGGATGATGTGAAAGTCTTTGCCGGTTGCGACCGCCCGCTGGGGCGTGATCTGGTGACGGCGGAACATGTGCATGGCAAGACCGGCCTCGACGGCCCCGACCTGCCCGATCCAACCATGCCGCTGGTCGAAGGGCATGGGGTGGATTTCATCATCGAACAGGTCCGCGCCCATCCCGCAGGTAGCGTAACCCTTTGCCCCTTGGGGCCGCTGACCAATATCGCGACTGCCCTGCAAAAAGCGCCCGACATCGCCGAGAAGGTGCAAGAGATCGTGCTGATGGGCGGCGGCTATTTCGAGGGGGGCAACATCACGCCCACGGCGGAATTCAACATCTACGTCGACCCCCATGCCGCTGATATCGTTTTCAAATCTGGCATTCCGATCGTCGTGATGCCGCTCGATGTGACCCATAAGGCGCTGGTCACCAAACCGCGCAACGATGCCTTCCGCGCACTTGGCACCAAGGTCGGCGTCGCCGTGGCCGAGATGACCGATTTCTTCGAGCGGTTCGACAAAGAGAAATACGGCTCCGAAGGCGCGCCGCTGCATGATCCTTGCGTCACCGCCTATCTGATCAACCCCGATCTTTTCCAAGGCCGTCATATCAATGTCGAGATCGAAACCCAGTCGGAGCTGACCATGGGCATGACCGTCGCCGACTGGTGGCGCGTGACCGACCGCACACCCAACGCGCTTTTCGTAGGCGACCTTGATGCCGACGGGTTCTTTGCCCTGCTCACCGAAAGGCTGGCCCGCCTATGAGCGCCCATCTCACCCTCGGCGCGCCTGAGCATCTCGACAAGCTTGTAGCACTTGTCGCGGCATTCCACGCCGAAGCGGGGATCGAGATGAGCGATGAACAGCGCCGCCGCGGGCTGGCCCCGCTGCTGGATGGTATCCCCCATGGCGCCGCCTATCTGATCGGCCCGCCCCGCGCGCCTATCGGCTATGTGGTGATCTGTTTCGGCTGGTCGGTTGAATTCGGCGGGTTGGACGCCATCATTGATGAAATCTACGTCCGTCCCGGCGTGCGGGGTCGCGGCATCGCCTCGGAGGCGCTGATCGCGCTGCCCCGGGCGCTGGCGGCGGGCGGGCTGCGGGCCGTCCATCTTGAGGTGGATCGCAACAATGCCGCGGCGATGAAACTCTATACCCGGGCGGGCTTTCGCCCGCGCGAGGATTACATGCTTATGTCCCGGATCCTGTGATGCGTATTCCTTTCGATAATAGCTATGCCGCCCTGCCAGAGGGGTTCTTTACCCGGCTGGCTCCCACGCCTGTCAAAGCGCCCCAGCTTTTGGCATGGAACGCCGAATTGGCGGCGGAACTGGGTATCGAAGGGGCGGAGCCCGCGGAAATCACGCAGATCTTTGCCGGCAACGATGTGCCTGCGGGGGCCGATCCCCTGGCGCAGCTTTACGCCGGGCATCAGTTTGGCAACTTCAACCCGCAGCTTGGCGATGGCCGGGCGATCCTGCTGGGGGAAGCCGTCGATCAGAGCGGCCAGCGCCGTGACATCCAGTTGAAAGGCTCAGGCCCCACGCCCTATTCGCGGATGGGCGATGGCCGCGCATGGGTCGGGGCGGTGCTGCGCGAATATCTGGTGAGCGAGGCGATGCATGCCCTTGGCGTGCCCACCACCCGCGCCTTGGCCGCCGTCGCCACCGGTGAGTCGATCCTGCGCGAAAGCGGCCCCCTGCCCGGTGCCATCGTGACCCGCGTCGCCGCCAGCCACCTGCGCGTCGGCACCTTTCAGGTCTTCGCCCATCGCGGGGAGACCGAAGCGCTCAAAACCCTCACCGACTATGCCATCGCGCGCCATTACCCCGAGGCCGATGGCCCGCTTGGCCTTTTGCGCGCGGTCTGTGCTGCGCAGGCGGAACTCGTGGCGCAATGGATTTCGGTGGGCTTTATCCACGGCGTGATGAACACCGACAATTGCAGCATCTCGGGCGAGACGATCGACTATGGCCCCTGCGCCTTTATGGATGCCTTCCATCAGGGCCGTGTTTTCAGCTCCATCGACCGGCAGGGCCGCTATGCCTATGGGAACCAGCCGCAGATCGTGGTCTGGAACATGGCGCAGCTTGCGACCTCGCTTTTGCAGCAGATGGACGACAAAGAGAGCGCCGTCGAAGAGGCGACCGAGATCGTCCACGATATGCCCGACTTGATCGAAGCCGCATGGCTGCGCCGTTTTGCAGCCAAGGTTGGCATCTCGACACCGCGGGCCGAAGATGTCGACCTCATCAACGAATTGCTGGGGCTGATGCAAAAGGATGGTGCCGACTTCACCAATGCCTTCCGCGCGCTTCCCACAGATCAAGCCCGCGACCAGTTCACCGACCGAGACGCTTTTGACACATGGGCCAAAGGCTGGCGCGCACGGATCGAACGGGAACCCGATCCGCAAGCGGTGATGAATGCGGCGAACCCCGCCGTGATCCCCCGCAACCACCGGATCGAAGAGATGATCGAGGCCGCCGTCGCGGGCGACATGGCCCCTTTCGAGCGGCTGATGAGAGCGCTGGCCACCCCCTTTGTCGAGACGGACCCCGAGCTTCAGCGCCCGCCGACCGAGGACGAGATCGTGCCCGCCACATTCTGCGGCACCTGAGCTTAGTGGCTGCGGGGTTTACGATTAATCAGGTAAATCCCCGCCGCCACCAGCAGCAATGCGGCCCAAATGCTCAGCCCCACTTCTTCCGAAAGGATCAGCCAGCCCAGAAGCACGGCAAAGACCGGCGACAGAAAGCTAAACGAGGCGACAGAGGCTGCGGGATAGATTGTCAGCAGCCAGAACCACGCCAAAAAGCCGAAGCTCGCCACCGCGATGATCTGATAGGCAAGCCCCGCCAGATGCACCGGGGCCACTTCGCGCAGCAAGGGACCGAAGAGCGGCGCAAGCAGCAGAAGGATCGGGGCAGAAATCACCAGTTGCATCATCAGTTGCTGCGCGGGCGGCACTTTGGCCAGCGGCGTGACACGAACGCAAAGCGCGATGCCCGCCCAGCAGAGTGCTGCGAAAAGCGCCAGAAGATCGCCCAGCCAATGCGCCCCTTCGGTTCCGCCATCGCTCAACGCCAGCACCACGCCGCCCATGGCCAGCCCCATGCCGATGAGCCGCGCCCCGCTTAGCCGCTCTCCCGGTAGCCACAGATGCGCGGCGATGCCAAGCCAGACCGGCATGGAATAAAGCAGGATCGACGCGCGGCTGACCGTGGTCAGGTCGAGCGCGAGGAACAGGCAGACAAACTCTAGCGTAAAGAAAAGCCCCGCCGCCACACCGCCCCATAGCGCAGCACGTGGGATCGACAGGCTGACGCCCCGCCGCCGCATCCAGATCAGCAGCAAAAACACCGCCCCGAGAGAGCGCAGCCCGGCCAGAAAGACCGGGTTGAAGCCGCCAGTGCTGACCTTGATGACGACTTGGTTAAAACCGAGGTTCAGCGCGAAGAGCACCAGCGCCACGGCGCCGAATGTATCAATGTGTGATTTGCGTTCCATCCCGCCAGAAGCGCTGCCCGGATCAGATAAGTCAATGGCGCGCCGCGGTTTTCCGGGCGCGCCATTTCGCTGTCCTAGGGAGGTGCCTCGGCTCAGGCCGCCTGCTGGCCGCCCGGCTTGCCACCGCCGCCACCGCGCCTGCGACGCCGCCCGCCGCTTGGCTTGCCCGCGCCTTCACCACCGCCGCCGCCGCCACCGGGACGACCGCCACCACCACCGGGGCGGCCACCGCGTCTGCGGCCCCGGCCCTTGGGTTTCGCAGGCTCATCAATCACTTCCCAAGGACGGCCCGAGGCCACGGGGATCGAAATGCCCATGGTCTTTTGGATCGCCTTCAGTTCGCCCATTTCATCGGGGGCGCAGAAGGCCACGGCGGCCCCATCCTTGCCCGCCCGCGCGGTCCGGCCGATGCGGTGGACGTAGTTGTCCGGCACATTCGGCAGGTCGAAGTTATAGACGTGTTTCACATCCGGAATGTCGAGGCCCCGCGCCGCCACATCGGTGGCCACCAACACGGTGATGTCGCCATTCTTGAACCCCGCAATCGCGCGGTCCCGCTGACCTTGGCTTTTGTTGCCGTGGATCGAAGCGGCGTCAAACCCGGCCTTCACCAGCGTCTTCATCAGCCTTTCCGAGCCGTGTTTCGTGCGGCCAAAGACCAGCGCGCGTTCGCCCTTGTGCTTGGCCAGCAGCTCTTTCAGCAGTTCGGTCTTCTCGGCCTTGGCGATGAAATGCACCTCTTGCGTCACCTTATCCGCCGCCTTGCCCGGAGGCGAGACTTCGATGCGGATCGGGCTGTTGAGATAGCTGTTGGCGATCTCGTTCATCAGCTTGGGCATGGTCGCCGAGAAGAGCATCGTCTGCCGCTCTTTCGGGATCATGTTCGAGATTTTGCGCAGGTCATGGATGAAGCCCATGTCGAGCATCTGGTCGGCCTCATCCAGCACGAGGAAGGTCGTCGTATCGAGTTTGACCGCGCGCCGGTCGAGCAGGTCCAGCAGACGGCCCGGTGTGGCGATCAACAGATCGACACCACGCTCCAGACGCTTGATCTGCGTGTTGATCGACTGGCCCCCCACCACCATCGCCACTTTGATCGGCGTGCCTTCGGCATAGCCGCGCAGGTTCACGGCGATCTGCTGCGCCAGCTCGCGCGTAGGCGCAAGCACCAGCCCGCGCACGGAACGCGCTGCGGGGCGGCCCTCGATCTCCATCATCTGGGCCAGCAGCGGAACGCCAAAGGCGGCGGTCTTGCCGGTGCCGGTCTGGGCAAGGCCCATCACGTCGCGCCCGTTCAGCGCATGGGGGATCGCCTGTTTCTGGATCGGGGTCGGCTCGTTCAGCCCCATCTCTTTCAGTCGGGCCACCAGTTTGGCAGGCAGGCCCATCATGTCAAAATCGCTCATTCGTTCACTTTCCGGCCCGCGAAAACACGCGCCATGTTCTTTCGCCGCGCCACTCAACAGGCGCCACGGGGTCGCGCAAGCCAGATCGCGGGCGCAGGCCACATGCCTCACACCCGTCTGTCGCGCTTGGCCCCACGCGTGATTTTGGGAACATCGGCGGGCCTTGTCGTCAGCGTCCCAGAGACCCCTCATGGGGCTTGGCGCTGATACTGCTCACGCGGCAGAAGGCTTCGCTTGATCCTCACATGGGCGCTACGTGCGCAAAAGTCAACCGGCGCGGTCAATTCCGGTGGCGTCCGGCGGTGCTAAAATGCTAGGACCGTAGTCCGACGGACGAAGGGCGAGACGATGCGCAACCCGATCATCAAACGCTGCGAGGCGATGGGCCTGCGCATGACAGGTCAACGCCGGGTCATCGCTCAGGTGATTCACGACAGCGAAGACCACCCCGATGCCGAAGAGATCCTGACCCGCGCCAGCGTGATCGACAGCGGCATCTCCATCGCCACGGTCTACCGCACGGTGAAGCTGTTTGAGGAAGCGGGCATCCTCGACAAGTTGGAGTTCGGCGATGGCCGGGCGCGTTACGAAGATGCACAGCGGGCGCATCACGATCACCTTATCGACGTGAACTCGGGCGAGGTGATCGAATTCGTCGATGCGGAAATCGAAGAGCTTCAGGAACGGATCGCGCGCAAGCTGGGTTACAAATTACAGGGCCACCGGATGGAACTCTACGGTGTGCCGATCAAGAAGGATGACCCATGACAGAACGTGACCGCCCTTTGCTGGCCGTGTTGATCGACGCCGATAACGTGCCCGCAAAACATGCCGCAGCCATCATGCGGGAGGTCACGACGATTGGGGAGCCTGCCCTGCGACGGGTCTATGGCGATTGGTCGAATGACCACCTCAAGGGCTGGAAAGCGCCGATCCGCGAGTTGGGTTTGGTGGCGCATCAGGAAACCGCGAACACCAAGGGCAAGAACGCCAGCGACATCGGGCTGGTCATTCAGGCGATGGACATCCTGCACAGCCGCCGCTTCGATATTATCGTGATCGTTTCCTCCGACAGCGATTTCACCGCGCTGGTGAACCGCCTGCGCGAAGATGGGGTGACCGTTATCGGCATTGGCGAGAAGAAGACCCACGATTCGCTGCGCAATGTCTACAACCGCTTCATCCTGATCGAAAACCTCGACGAGGTAGAGCCCGACACCCCCTCGCGGGCCAAGGCCAAGGTGGGCGATGCCCTGCCCCTGTTCAAAGCCGCGATGGACAAGATCGACACCGAAGACGATTGGTATAACCTCGGCCAGATCGGCCAGACCATTCAGGCAGCGCATCCCGATTTCGACAGCCGTACCTATGGTCATGGCAAGCTGAGCGCCTTGGCCGCCGACCTCAAAGCCTTGGAAACGCGGAAGGACGGCAACCGCTTGATGGTCCGCCTAAAAAGCTAACGCCGGATCACTCGGCGGCGCGCTGCTCTTGCTTCGCGACGCGGGCGAGCATGGCCGGCAGCAGTACGCTCAGCACCACCAGACGCATGATGTGGCAGGCGGCGACAAAGCCCGGCACCACCGCCAGCACCGCGCCAAGGGCGATCATCGTCTCCAGCCCGCCGGGTGCGAAGGCCACCAGCACATGCCCCAGCGGCATGCCAAGCGCCCAGGCCACCGGAACGGCGCCAAGTCCCGCCAGCCCCACCGCAACGCCCGTGATCGCCAGCCCCGCGCCAAGCCCGCTTGCCAGACGCGCAGGCGTGATGCCGGAAAACCGCGTACCGATGAGGCTGCCGAGCACGAGATAGGCGACAAGGGTCAGCCAGCCCGGCAGAACGCCAGTCTCTAGCCCAGTCAGATGCGCGATGGACGAGACCACCATCGCCCCCATCAAAAGCGGCGCGGGCACGGAAAGACGGGCAAAGATCATTCCCACGACGACGGAGACGCCGATCATCACGAGGATCGACAGCAGGCTCATCCCCGCCCCCGCGGGGGCGATATTGCCGGTCATGTCGACGCCCATCAGAAGGGCGGCGAAAGGCACGACGATGGTCAGCGCCAAAAGCCGGACCGACTGCGTGATCGAAATGCGCGGCATGTCCGACCCGCTGTCGCTGGCAATCGCCATGACGAAACTCAGATGTCCGGGGGCCGAGGCCAGAAGCGCGGAACGTGCGTCAAAGCCAAAATACCGCGCGAGCATCCAACGGCAAAGCGCCATGATTCCCCAAATCACCCCGGTCATAAAGACAAAGGCCAGTGGCCAGCGCAGCATGGCGTTCACCGCATCTTGGTTGAACCCTGCCCCCACGGCGATGCCCAGCACGACGAAACAGGCATCCCGCAGCCGCGGATCGACCGCCGTGCGCACCCCCATCAGGCCTAAGACACTCACCGCGATCACCGGGCCAAGCAACATATAGACCGGCGCATTCAGCCACCAGAACAGCAGCGCACCAAAGCCCCCGGCCGCAAGGGTCAGCACTGTGTCGCGCGGGGCGAGCGAGGGGATCGGCCATCTCATGCGGTAGGGCTAGCACTCCGGTAGAGCCTGCGCCAGTGGCACACGCATGACGCGCATCGCGCGCCCTTGCCCTTTCGTCGCAAAAGGTTCATGGGCGACTGGCAATACCACGGGATGAAGGGGCGTGATCATGGACAATCTGCGCGGCGCGATGCTGATGGTGCTGGCCATGGCCGGTTTCGCGGTCGAGGACATGTTCGTCAAACTGACGAGCGATGCGCTCCCCGTCGGCCAGATCATCGCGCTTTTGGGCGCGGGCGGCGGGGCGATCTTTGCCGTGACCCTGCGCATTCAGGGAAAGCGCCTGTTCTCTGCCGATATGCTGACCCAGCCGATCCTGCTGCGTGCCGTGGGCGAAGTGCTGGGCACGCTTTGTTTCGTCACCGCCATCGTGCTGACGCCGCTCTCTTCGGCCTCAGCTATTTTGCAGGCGACCCCTCTGGCCGTCACCCTCGGTGCGGCGCTGTTCCTTGGCGAGCCGGTCGGCTGGCGCCGCTGGAGCGCGATCATCGTGGGCTTCCTTGGCGTGCTCTTGATCGTGCGCCCGGGGCTGGAGGGGTTCAACGCGCTGTCGCTTTTCGCCGTGGCCGGTGTCATCGGCCTCGCCTTGCGGGACTTGGCGACGCGCAAAGTTCCCAAAAGCATCAGCTCCATGCAGCTTAGCTTTCTGGCCTTTATCGTCTTGGTCCCCGCAGGGCTGATCCTGATGCTGGCCGCAGGCACGCCCGCCGCCATGCCCGGCGGGGCCGAGGTGCTCTATCTCGCCGGGGCGATGGTGATCGGGGTGCTGGCCTATTACGCCATCGTCGCCGCCATGCGTGTGGGCGAGGTGAGCTTTGTCACCCCCTTCCGCTATACCCGCATGCTCTTTGCGCTGGTGGCGGGGATCGTGGTTTTCGACGAATCCCCCGACACGCTGACGCTGGTCGGGGCCGCGATCATCATCGCCTCGGGGGTCTATACCCTGCTGCGCGAACGCAAAATCACCCCCCGGCCCCGCCGCGGTCTTTCCAAGCCGGGCCTGCCGGGGTAAACCGCCACAAACCCGAACATGAGGACAAAGCCCATGAGCACGATCATCGACATCCACGCCCGCGAAATCCTCGACAGCCGGGGCAACCCGACGGTCGAAGTCGACGTTATCCTCGAAGACGGCACCATGGGCCGCGCCGCTGTCCCCTCCGGTGCCTCGACCGGTGCCTATGAGGCGAACGAGCGGCGCGATGGCGACAAGTCGCGCTATCTGGGCAAAGGCGTGCTCGAAGCCTGCGCCGCCGTTAATGGCGAGATTGCCGAGGCGCTCGTGGGGGTCGAGGCGACGGAACAGGTCGAGATCGACGAGATGATGATCGAACTCGACGGGACCGAGAACAAATCCCGCCTCGGCGCCAATGCGATCTTGGGCGTGTCGATGGCCGCGGCCAAGGCGGCGGCGGACTACTGCGCGCAACCGCTCTACCGCTACATCGGCGGCACCACCGCCCGCGTTCTGCCGGTGCCGATGATGAACATCATCAACGGCGGCGAACATGCCGACAACCCGATCGACATTCAGGAATTCATGATCATGCCGGTCGCCGCGGAAAACATCCGCGAAGCCGTGCGCATGGGGGCCGAGGTGTTCCACACGCTGAAGAAAGAGCTTTCCGCCGCTGGCCTGTCGACCGGGATCGGCGACGAGGGCGGCTTTGCCCCCAACATCAACTCCTCGCGCGATGCGCTTGATTTTATTCTGAAGTCCATTGAAAAAGCGGGCTACAAACCGGGCGAAGACATGTATCTCGCCCTCGATTGCGCGGCGACGGAATACTACAAAGACGGCAAATATGTCCTCTCCGGCGAAGGCAAAACCCTGTCGAGCGCAGAGAACGCCGACTACCTCGCGGCGCTGGTGAACGACTACCCGATCATCTCCATCGAAGACGGCATGGCCGAAGACGATTGGGACGGTTGGAAGGCACTGACCGACCTCTTGGGCGGCAAGGTCCAACTGGTGGGCGATGACCTTTTCGTCACCAACCCTGCGCGTCTGAGCGATGGCATCCAGCGCGGCGCGGCGAACTCCATGCTGGTCAAGGTCAACCAGATCGGCACCCTGACCGAGACCCTCAAAGCCGTGGATATCGCGCATCGCGCGGGCTACACCAACGTCATGTCGCACCGCTCGGGCGAGACCGAAGATGCCACGATTGCCGACCTTGCAGTCGCCACCAACTGCGGCCAGATCAAAACCGGCTCGCTGGCGCGTTCTGACAGACTGGCGAAGTACAACCAGTTGATCCGTATCGAAGAAATGCTGGGCGAGACCGCTCAATACGCGGGCCGCTCGATCCTGCGCGGCTGATGTCGGACCTCACCATCCGCCCTGTCACCACCGCTGCGGACCTCGCGGCGGTGGTGGACCTCTGCTGGGCCTATCGCGACTTTCTCTATCACTTCGGCCCGACCGAACAGCGGATCGTCGAGACTTTCTACCCCCAAGACAAATACAGCGCCCTGATGGCACGCCTGGCCGAGGAACACGCCCGCCCGCGCGGCATCATCCTCTTGGCCGAGCGGGGTGGCATCCCCCTGGGCTGCGGCATGTCCCATGCGCTGACCGAGACGGAGAGCGAGATCAAACGCGTCTTCGTCGCCGACGCGGCCCGTGGCACCGGGGCGGGCCGGGCGATCTGTCAGCGCCTTGTCGATCAGGCGCGGGAAGATGGGTTCGAGAAGGTCTATCTTGATACCTCCGTGGGCTTTGCCCCTGCCCGCGCGCTTTATCGCTCGCTTGGGTTTGTTGAGCGCGGGCCCTATCAACCGATGCCGGATTTCACGCGGGATGCGATCTGTTTCTTTGAGATGCCGCTAAGGGATGTGGCTGCGCCAGCCGAATAACGCAAACGGGGCGGCCAGATTGCCGCCCCGTTTTTCATTGCCGCGCGGTTTACCCGGCGAAGAGTTGTAGGAACTTCTGCTTCGAATACCCCAGCTTCAGCGCCCCACGGTCCGACAGGCGCGGCGCGATGCGCATGCGGATGATGTCCCGGTCCGTATCGAGCGCCGCGTTGAGGCGCAGCACCGCGTCGACCTTGCCGTTTGGCCCCGGGGCGACCTCTTCGATCATGCCGACCAAGACACTGTCTTTGCTCCAGACCGGCGCGCCGATGAGGGTCGCGATGTTGATCGGCCTTGGGGTGGTGGCACTGTTGTCGCCGCCGGTGATCGCCCGGCCTGCGGTCGCCGTGGGGGTACTATCGGGGTCATCCGTCCCGCTGTGCCCGCTGCCCCCGCCGACCGAGACGCCAGCCCCGGCCCCCAGACCGTCACCGCCGCCCACCGAAGCGCCGACGCCTGCGTTCACACCGTCGCCCCCACCGACCGAAGCACCAACTCCGGCCCCGATGCCATCACTGCCGCCGACCGAAGCGCCAACTCCGGCCCCGATGCCGTCACTGCCGCCAACCGAAGCACCGACACCGACATCCGCGCCCCCATGGTCGCCATGGCCCCCGACGCTGACCCCAACCCCGAGGCCGATTTCGGCCTGCGCTGCGGGTGCGAGCATGAGCGTCACTGCCGTAACGGCGAGGCTGTTTTTGAAAGCACCTGTGTGAAAGATAGTCATAGCGAATCTCCTTCTCTAAGCCGGTCGAATGCCTTCGACCCTTGGCCCCCACAGGGAACCTACGCGGGAAGTCGCAACGATGTTTCAAGAAAATTGCGCTGTAGGTGTATTTTTCGCAACTTTGTTAGCAAGTTGGCGTTCTTGCCGATATGACGGCATAGCGGCTGCACGCTGGGGCCTTAAAATCCTTCTCCGGCACCTTTCCGTCAAAGTTAGGCAACGCCCCGGCCACCTCACTCCCGGCTGACGGTGCCCCCGCCCACGGCGGCGCGGACGCCTGTCGTGCCGGGGCACGAGGTGGGCAGCCCGCGCGCCACGCGTACTGCCAGATAGGCAAAGGCCTGCGCCTCCAGCATATCGCCATCGAGCCCGATCTCCTCCACCGGGGTGACGGGGCAATCGAGGCTGACATCCAACATCCGCATCAGCACCGGATTATGCCGCCCGCCGCCCGTCACATAGACGCGTTCGGGCGGGGCTGGGCAATGCTGCATCGCCTCGGCCACGCCAGCGGCGCACATGGCGGTGAGGGTGGCGCAGGCATCGGCATCGGAGAGCTCACCCACAAGGGCCACCATCTCGGCAAAATCATTACGGTCGAGGGATTTGGGCGGCATGCGTGCGAAATAGGGCTCGGCCAGAAATAGTTCCAAGGCGCCCTGCTCCACCCTGCCCCGCGCGGCCAGCTTGCCGCCTTCGTCATAGTCTTGGCCAAGGCGGGTCTGCATCAAATCATTGATCGGCGCATTGGCGGGGCCGGTGTCAAAGGCCAGCAGCGCGCCGTCCTCCTCCGGGCGGGCCACGCGCGGGTCGACCCACGTGAGGTTGCCCACGCCGCCAAGGTTGAGGAAGGCCACCGGCCCTTTTTGCCCGGCGTAGCGCGCGCAGGCGTGGTGAAAGAAGGGGGCGAGCGGTGCACCCTCGCCGCCCAGTTCAACATCGGCGCTGCGGAAATCCCAGACCACGGGCAGGCCAATCTCTCGCGCCAGCAGCGCCCCGTCTCCGACTTGCAGGGTGCCCTGCATGCGTGGGGCATGGGCGAGTGTTTGGCCGTGAAAACCGATGAGGTCGACCTCAGGCGCATATTTCAGCAGGTCGGCCAAAAGCGCCAGATGCGCGGCCTCCACCGCCTTGGCGGCTTCCTCAACCTCGGCCCCGTGCCACTTGCCGAAGCCCGCGGCGATCACGCGCCGCTCTTCGGCGGCATAGCTGCGGTAGCCGCTTTGGCCAAAGCTGGCGATGTCATGCCCATCGGTGCGCAAAATCGCGGCGTCCACCCCATCCAAAGAGGTGCCCGACATCATTCCCAAAGCCGTCACCACTTCGGTTCCGGCATCTTGCCTGTGCTTGGCCCTATTCATGGCCTTTTCCTTTGCCGCTCGTGCGCATATAGATTGCCCCGCAATACAGTTTTGAGGCAAGTCACCATGACATACCATCCCAAATCGGAGTTCATCCACACGATGATGCAGCGCGGCTTTCTGGCCGATTGCACCGATTATCAGGGGTTGGACGAAGCCCTGCTGAAAGGCGCGGCCCCGGCCTATGTAGGCTATGACGCCACGGCCAAATCGCTGCACGTGGGGCATCTGGTCAATATCATGATGCTGCGCTGGCTGCAGAAATGCGGCGGCAAGCCTATCACCCTGATGGGCGGCGGCACGACAAAGGTGGGCGATCCGTCCTTCCGGTCGGATGAACGCCCGCTGCTGACGCCCGAGGCGATCGACGACAATATCGAAGGCATCCGCCAGGTCTTTGCCCAATACCTCGATTACGGCGAGGGCGAGAATGGCGCCTTGATGCTGAACAACGCGGAATGGCTCGACGGGTTGAACTACCTCGATTTCCTGCGCGACATCGGGCGGCATTTCTCGATTAACCGGATGCTGAGCTTTGAGAGCGTGAAGTCCCGTTTGGACCGCGAGCAGTCGCTGTCTTTCCTTGAGTTCAACTACATGATTCTCCAAGCCTATGACTTCATGGAGCTGCACCGCCGCTATGGCTGCATTCTTCAGATGGGCGGGTCGGATCAATGGGGCAATATCGTCAACGGCATCGACCTGACGCGCCGGGTGATCGATGGGGAGGTTTACGGCCTAACGTCACCGCTCTTGACCACCAGCGACGGCAAGAAGATGGGCAAATCGGCGGGCGGTGCGGTCTGGCTCAATGGCGATATGCTGAGCCCTTATGAGTTCTGGCAGTTCTGGCGCAATTGCACCGATGCCGATGTGGGCCGTTTCCTCAAGCTCTATACCGAGCTGCCGGTCGATGAATGCGACCGTCTGGGCGCGCTGGCGGGGTCCGAGATCAACGAGGCGAAGGTGCGTCTGGCCAATGAGGTCACTGGCCTCCTCCACGGGGAAGAGGCCGCCCGCAACGCCGAAGCCACCGCGCGCGAAGTTTTTGAAAAAGGCGGTGTGGGCGATGACCTGCCCACCCTGACCCTGTCGGCGGCTGATGTGGGCGATGGGGTTTCCATCGTTCAATTGCTGGTGAAGTCGGGCCTTGCCGGCTCTGGCAAAGAGGCCAAGCGCCTGATTGCCGAGAACGGCGCACGGATCGACGACAAGCCGCTGACCGATGCGGGCATGATGCTGGATGCGGGCGCGTTGTCCTCTCCGGTCAAACTCAGCGCGGGCAAGAAGCGCCACGCGCTGGTGCAGGTCGGCTAATCTCTCACGGGGCGGGCTTCGGTCTGCCCCGTCTTCCCCACTCCCGCCGCCCTACAGCCGCCGCAACGGCATCCCTTGCATGGGGTGAGACTTCGTGCTGAACTGAACAAGTGTTCATATCGGGGGGGAGCCATCATGAAACTAGACAGTACAGCCGCCATCATCACCGGGGGCGCCTCGGGGCTTGGCGAAGCCACGGCGCGCTATTTTGCGTCGCAGGGCGCGCAGGTCACCCTGTTGGACCGTGACGCCACCCGGGGCGAAGCCATCGCGAAAGAGATCGGCGGCCACTACGTCCTAACCGATGTAACGGATGAGACCTCGGTGCAGGAAGCGGTGGACTATGCCCAAGAAAAGATGGGCTGGATCACCGCGGCGGTGAATTGCGCGGGCATCGCACTTGGGATCAAAACCACGGGGCGCGACGGGCCGCATCCGCTGGACGCCTTTCAACGCACCATCGACATCAACCTCGTCGGCAGTTTCAACGTGGCGCGGCTGGCGGCGGTGGCCATGGCCAAGAACACCCCCGAAGACGACGGCGCGCGCGGGGTAATCATCAATACCGCCTCCATCGCAGCCTTCGACGGGCAGAAGGGCCAAGCCGCCTATGCTGCCTCCAAGGGCGGGATCGCGGGCATGACCCTGCCGATGGCGCGGGATCTGGCCAAGGAAGGGATTCGCGTGATGACCATCGCGCCGGGCATCTTCAAAACGCCGATGCTGGCCGGGCTGCCGGAAGAGGTGCAGGCCGAATTGGCCAAGGATGTGCCCAACCCGCCGCGCCTTGGCGATCCTGCGGAATACGGGCGGCTGGCCGGGTTCATCGTCGAAATGGGCTATCTTAATGGTGAGGTGATCCGCCTCGACGGTGCGCTCAGGATGCGCTGATGCCGCTGCAAAACCGCGTCCAACCGGATGGGGAGATCATCGCCCACCCGGCGCGGGGCAGCTTCATGGGCAACCGTGGCATCCTGCATGACGATCACGGACTGCACCTCAAACGCCGTTGGGCGCATCAGAATTGGGTCTGTTGTCGGCTCAGTTTCTAGGGGCGTCGCCGCAAGCTGATGGCGCCGCGCCATTACACCGAGCTGTTCTTTCTTGACGAGGCCGTGGCCTTTGCCGCCGGTCACCGCCCTTGCGCGGAATGCCGTGCTGCGGATTATCGACGGTTTCGCGCGTGTTGCGACCTCCCCGGCCCCGCCGCGGATTTTGACCGTCAGTTGCACGCCGAACGGGCCGTGCCGCGCGTTTTTCGTCAGCGCCGCCATGGGGATGTAGAAGCGCAGGACCTGCCCGACGGCAGTTTCGCCTTGGATCGCGATGGCCAGAGCGGCATGCTTCTCGGCGATGCCCTTCACCCCTATGCGCCGGAGGGCTACGGGGCTGTGCAGCGACGCCCGCAGGGCCGCGTCACCCTGCTCACCCCGCCGAGCATCGTCGCGGCATTCCGCAACGGTTACCGCCCGCAGATCGCTTTGGCAGAAGCGCGGGGTTAGCCCTGCGCTTTCTCCTCAAGCGCCATCCACTCTTCTTCGGCGTTAGAGAGCTTTTCATGCCGCTGCACCAGCGCATCGGTGGCTTTTTGAAACTTCACCGGCTCACGGGTGAAAAGCTCCGCATCGCTAAGCAGTTCTTCGAGCTTGCCAATCTCGGCCTCCAACCGCTCGATCTCAGCAGGCAAGGCTTCGAGCCGGTGCTTTTCGGTAAAGCTGAGCCCGCCCGCGGATTGCTTTTTCTCCGCTTTCGGCTCGGGTTTGCTCGGCTTGGGTTTAACCACGCTTTGGGCGAAATCATCCTGCCCGCGCTGTGCCAGATAATCGGACCAGCCGCCCGCATAGACCGTGGCGCGGCCATCCCCCTCCATTGCGATGGTGGTCGCCGCCACCCGGTCGAGGAAGTCACGGTCGTGGCTGACCAGCAGCACGGTGCCGTCATAGGTGCCCAAGAGTTCCTGCATGAGGTCGAGCGTCTCAACGTCGAGATCGTTCGTCGGCTCGTCGAGCACCAAAAGGTTCGAGGAGCGCGCCATGATCTTGGCCAAGAGCAGCCGTGCCTTTTCGCCGCCCGAAAGCGAGCGGACCGGCGCGCGGGCCTGTGCCTCGTCAAAAAGGAATTCCTTGAGGTAGCCGACCACATGTTTCGGCTGACCCCGCACCAGCACCTGATCGGCCTTGCCCGAGACGCGCATTTCAGGATCGCCGGTGAGGCTGTCCCAAAGGGTCATGTCCCCGTCAAGCTGCGCGCGCGCTTGATCGAACAGCGCGAGTTCCAGATTGGTGCCCAGTTTGATCTCACCCGCGTCGGGTTCTTCTTTGCCGATCAGCATGTTCAGAAGCGTGGTCTTGCCCACGCCGTTTGGCCCCACCAGCGCAATCCGGTCGCCGCGCTGCACGGTGATCGAGAAGTCGCGCAGGATCTGTTTGTCACCGAATTTCTTGGCGATGCCGCTCGCTTCGATCACCTTGCGGCCTGACTTCGGCCCAGCCTCCAGCGCCATGGCCGCGGTGCCTTGCCGTTTGATCTGCGCCGAGCGTTCGGCGCGCAACTCCTGAAGCGCGCGCACGCGGCCCTGATTGCGCTTGCGCCGGGCCGAGATCCCCTCGACCGCCCAACGCGCCTCGGCCTTGATCTTCCGGTTCAGCTTGTGGCGCTGCATGTCCTCTTCTTCCCAGACCTGATCGCGCCATGCCTCAAACCCTTCAAAGCCGATGTCCTGACGGCGCACGGTGCCGCGGTCGACCCAGAGGGTCGCGCGGGTCAGCTCGCGCAGGAAGGCGCGGTCGTGGCTGATGATGACAAAGGCGGTGCGGGTGCCCTTTAGCTCGGATTCGAGCCATGCGATGGCTTCGATGTCGAGGTGGTTGGTCGGCTCGTCCAGCAGCATCAGTTCCGGCTCTTCGGCCATCAGCCGCGCAAGTGCCGCGCGGCGACGCTCCCCGCCCGATGCGGTGGCCACAGGGCGTGCGGGGTCAAACTTCAACCCCTCGCCAGCGCGCTCCACCTTATACATCTCACCCGGATCGAGCCCATGGGCCGCGAAGTCGCCAAGCGTCTCGAAGCCCGAGAGGTCCGGCTCCTGCTCCATATAGCCGACCGAGACGCCGGGCCCGGCCACAACCGCCCCGCTGTCGGGCTCTACCAGCCCGGCCATGACCTTCATCAGCGTCGATTTGCCCGAGCCGTTGCGGCCCACCAAGGCCAACCGATCGCCGGTCTGAACCACGAGGGAGAGGTCTTCGAAAACAGGATCGCCACCAAAGGTCAGCGAAATGTCGGTGAGTTGTAAAAGGGGTGCGCGTGCCATGCCTGCCAGCTATCTTTCGGCGCGGGCAAGGTCAATGTCCAAAGGCGGTGCGGCTTCAGGCCAGCGCCCGCAAAAGCCGCGCGCGGTTGGGCGGGATCCCGGCGATCTCCAGCCCGGTGAAGACATGCAGCGTGCCCATTTGCCGGTCGATCACGGCGTGGTCGCTGACCCAACCGCCCATCGCCAGATAGCTGCGCAGCAGCGGCGGGATTTGCTGGCGCGCGCGCCGGGGATCGGGGCTGTGGCGGTGCCGGGCATAGAGGTGGACCTCAGCTGCCCTGACGCGGGGGCGCCATTCCGCGGGGGCAAGATGCTGTTGTTTCAACAGGGCAAAGGCATCGCGGTAGCGGGTCGGATCGGTGCCCGTGAAAGAGGAACAGCCAAACAATAGCGCCGCCCCGCTGCCATCGACTTCCCGCGCCAACTGCCCCCAAGCGAGGCGCTGAATGTCGGGGTCTTGCCATTCTGGGTGGATACAAAAGCGGCCCAGTTCCAGCATGGCGCCTTGCGTACGCCCCAGACGGCTCAGATCGTAAAACTGTGCGGCATAGCTCTGGGCCAGCTCCGCGCCCTGAAACAGGGTCAGGCGAAAGCAGCAGACCAATGTGCCGCTGTCGCGATCCTCTATCAGAAAATGCCGTGCTGCCGCGTCGAATGCATCACGGTCGACGGTCCCGGTCTGAAAACACTGCGTCCGCAGCGTGTGCGCCCGGGTGATGTCCCCGGGCGTGAGGGCTTCGCGCGTCAGATATCGGCCCGGGGGCGCTTGGGTCATCTGCGAGGTCGCCTTCGCTTATCCGCGGCCCTGCCCCGCTGCCGGGGCATGGCAAGGGGAACTTAGCTGCCGAAGGCCGACGGGCTGAAGCGGCCGAGGTTGCCCAGAAGCTGGCGCAGGAAGGTGTTGTCGGCCACAGGCGATGTCGTCACGCGGCGCGACAGCGGCACAACCTGCCCGCGTTCAAGCCCGAAGCGTTCGACATTCGACACCACACCGGCCTCGTTGAAACTGACGGTCACCACCTCACGCTCGATCTCTTTCGGGGCCATGAAGCCAAGAGCGCGTTTGCGCATTTTAACGTAATAGTAACTATCATCGCTCAAAACACCCGAAACCGTGGGCACACCGATCTTCTGCGCGACGCTTTCCTTGGTATCGCTGCCCACAACGACCTGCTCAAGCTGGTCTTGCGGCGGCACATAGCCGTGGTTCTCATACTGCGGGCTACAGGCGGTCAGAAGCAGTGCAAGTCCCATACCCGCGATCCGGAGGTGCGTCTTGCCGGTCTGTTTGGTTTTGCGCATTTGGTCTGCCCTCTTGCCCTGACGGATTATGGCTTTTATTTCGCATACACCAAGGCACCCCAAGTGTACAAGAAACGAAAGTCGGATCTCATGTCGCGCAAATCACCTACGCCAACCGCTCTTCGGGTCGCGGACCTGTCCCAGACGGAGCCAAACGCGTTCGCGCTGCGCCCTGAGGCGGAAGCGCTGGCGCAGATCGCCGAGGAACTTGATCTCTCGGCCCTGCGCAAACTTAGCTTTTCGGGCAGCATCAAACCGCTCGGCAAACAGGACTGGCAGCTTGACGGGAAACTGGGCGCGACCGTGGTGCAGCCATGCGTCGTCACGCTTGAGCCAGTGACCACGCGGATCGACGCCGATATTGCCCGCCGCTTCATCCATGATTTCGAACTCCCCGACGAAGAGGAGGTCGAAATGCCCGAGGACGATACGACAGAGCCTTTGGGTCAATGGATCGACCCCGCGCAGGTCATGATCGAGGCGCTGGCGCTGGAAGTGCCGGAATATCCCCGCAAGGGCGACGCCGAACTGGGCCAGATGGTCCATGCCGAACCGGGGCAGAAGCCAATGACGGACGAAGACGCGCGGCCCTTTGCGGGGTTGGGCGCGCTGCGCGATGCGCTGAAGAAAGACGAAACCTAAGGAAACAAGCGGAAAACCGCGGAAATTCGCGCTTGCATCGCGCCGGTTTCGCGTTATTTTGCCGCCCTCACCCGAATTAAGGTTGGACATTGCGCGGCTGCGGCCCTAAAGCGTCGTCACGCCCGAAACGGGGTCCGAATTGAAACACGGTTGCGGCCTGCTTTGCCAAGTCAGCAACCCCGAAGGCAAAGGCACCAGACATGGCTGTCCAACAGAATAAAGTATCCAAATCCCGCCGCAACAACCGCCGCGCCCACGATTCGCTCTCTGCGGCGAACCCGAACGAATGTTCGAACTGCGGTGAGCTGAAGCGCCCCCACCACATCTGCGCGGCTTGCGGTCACTATGACGACGCCGAAGTTGTCGCCCTGACCGAAGAAGTGGACTTGGAAGACGACGCAGCATAAGCTGCGGTAGTTTTTAAGGTTTTCTCTTAGGCAGTGAGGCATTCGCACTGATGACGGCCCAGCCCGATCACCCCAACGCGAAAGCCGGACACACCCTGATCTCGGTCGACGCGATGGGGGGTGACGAAGGCCCGGCAGCAGTTGTTGCCGGGTGTGCGCTTTCTGCGACAGCAAATCCCGATATCGGTTTTATCCTGCATGGTCCCCGTGATCAGTTGGAGCCTTTGATCGCCAAACGTGGTGAGTTGTCGGACCGCTGCGAGATACGTCACGCCACGGATGTCGTCACGATGGACGACAAGCCCAGCCAAGTCGTGCGCACCGGCAAAGACAGTTCCATGTGGTCTGCCATCGAATCCGTGCGGAGCGGAGAGGCGGCTGTGGCTGTCTCTTGCGGCAATACCGGCGCGCTGATGGCGATGTCGATGATACGGCTGCGAAAATTGCCGGGCGTGAATCGCCCTGCGATTGCCGTGCTCTACCCCTCTTCCAACCCGCAGGGCTTCAACGTGATGCTCGACGTGGGCGCCGATGTGCGCGCCGACGCCGATGATCTGTTACGTTTCGCGCTGATGGGCACCTCCTACGCCCGCAACGGTATGGATTTGCAGCGCCCCCGCGTGGGGCTGCTGAATGTCGGCACCGAAGAGCATAAGGGCCGCACCGAACTCAAAGAAGCCTATGATTTGATTCGCGCCCAAGGTGATGCCACCGGGTTTGAATTCGTCGGTTTCGTTGAGGGGGGCGATATCTCGGGCAACCGCGCCGATGTTATCGTGACCGATGGTTTTACCGGCAATGTCGCGATCAAAACCGGCGAAGGCACGGCCAGCATGATTGGCGACAGGCTGCGCGAAGCATTCAAATACTCACCCCTGTCGCGGCTCGCCTCGCTGCTGGCCTATACCTCTCTGCGCCGTCTCAGCAAAAAGATCGACCCGCGCCGTGTGAACGGCGGCGTCTTTCTGGGTCTGAACGGCACGGTGGTGAAATCGCACGGCTCCGCCGATGCGACCGGCATCTCCGCTGCGATCAAACTCGCCGCGCAGTTGTCGCAGAATAAATTCAATGACAAGCTAGCCGCTCGCGTCGCCGCGACGCTGCCAGCTGAGGAGTCCGTCAAATGAGCCTGCGCGCCGTTGTCACTGGTTGTGGCCACTACCTGCCCGCCCGTGTCGTGGAAAATGCCGAATTTGAAGCGACCCTCGACACGAATGACGAATGGATCCGCTCGCGCTCGGGCATTGAACGCCGCCACTTCGCCGCCGAAGGTGAAACGACCTCTTCCATGGCCAGCGCCGCCGCACGCAAGGCGCTCGAAGACGCGGGGCGCGATGTCTCCGATGTTGACGCGATCGTCGTGGCCACCTCCACCCCCGACCTGACCTTCCCGTCGGCGGCAACCATGGTGCAAGCCGAATTGGGCATGACCAATGGTTTCGCCTTTGACGTGCAAGCGGTCTGCGCGGGCTTTGTCTATGCGCTGGCCAACGCCAATGCGCTTATCGTTTCCGGTCAGGCGCGCAACGTGCTGGTGATCGGGGCCGAGACCTTTAGCCGCATCATGGACTGGACCGACCGGTCGACCTGTGTGCTTTTTGGCGACGGCGCGGGCGCGCTGCTGCTTGAGGCGCAAGAAGGGCAAGGCACGCCAGAGGATCGTGGGATCCTCGCGACTGACCTGAATTCCGATGGGCGCTACCGCGAGTTGCTCTACGTCGATGGCGGCGTCAGCACCGGCACGACAGGCTATCTGCGGATGCAGGGCAATCAGGTGTTTCGCCACGCGGTTGAAAAGCTGGCCGCCACGGCCAATACCGCCATGGAGCGTGCCGGCGTCAGCGCCGAAGACGTCGATTGGATCGTGCCGCATCAGGCCAACATCCGCATCATCCAAGGCACCGCGAAGAAACTGAACCTGCCGATGGCGCGCGTTGTCGTGACCGTACAGGACCACGGCAACACCTCTGCCGCCTCGATCCCGCTGGCGCTGTCGGTGGGCCGTGAGCGTGGTCAGATCAACAAGGGCGATCTGATCGTCACCGAAGCCATTGGCGGCGGTCTGGCTTGGGGCTCTGTTGTCCTGCGCTGGTAAGTCCCTGAGCTAACGCGGAAAATCTCTGCCGAATCGTGCTCGATCCGGGCATTGATGTTGACTCTAAAAATCTGAGCAGCATATGCTATTGGAAAGCATGGGGGATATAATGCCGAACAAGACATTGACGCGCATGGATTTAAGCGAAGCTGTATTTCGTGAGGTCGGTCTGTCTCGCAATGAGAGTGCTCAGCTGGTCGAAGCCGTGCTTGAGCATATGTCCGACGCTCTGGTCGACGGGGAACAGGTCAAGATTTCCTCTTTCGGCACTTTTTCGGTACGCGACAAGACCGCGCGTGTGGGCCGCAATCCGAAAACCGGCGAAGAGGTTCCGATCAACCCGCGCCGGGTGCTGACCTTCCGCCCCTCGCATCTGATGAAAGACCGGGTTGCCGAAGGCAACAAGTCCTGACCCATGGTCAAATCGCCGGACGCTTTTCGCACCATCTCCGAAGTCGCTGACTGGCTCGGTATCCAGGCCCATGTTCTGCGGTTTTGGGAGAGTAAGTTCACCCAAGTGAAACCCATAAAACGGGCGGGCGGGCGGCGCTATTACCGCCCCGCCGATATGCTGCTGCTTGGTGGGATCAAGAAACTGCTGCATGACGATGGGCTGACCATCAAAGGCGTTCAGAAGATCTTGCGTGAGGAAGGGATGACCCATGTCTCCTCCCTCTCCGCCCCGCTTGATGAGTTGGATTTCGTGGAGCCGCGCCCTGCGCCGAAGCCCGACATTATCCGGCCCGAGACCGGAGTGGTTCTGAACTTCGGCGCGAAGACGGAAGCGCGCGGGGATGAAGTGAGCGCTGAGACGGTTGAGACGGTCCACACGCGGCAGGAGAACACGGCGGAGGTAGAAGAAACCGCCCCTGCGGTAGCACAGCGCCCCTCGCCCATGCCGCCCGCCGACGATCACCCACGGGCCACGCCCGATCCGCTGGCACCCTCTGACAGCAACACGCCCGACGCGCCGCAACTCCCTGCGTCCGAAGCTGAGCCCGAAGAGGAACCTGCATCAGAGACCGGCCTGCCCGAGTTCCTCAAGCGCCCACTGGCGGCTGAGCCGGAGGAGACCGCAGAGGTTTCACGCGCCCCTGCCGAAGCCGAGGCGGAAGACCCCGAAGACGACACGCCGAAACCCGCGATCATCGACCTTCCCGATTTCACCCCAGAAGCCGATTTTCCCGCCCGTCCGGGGCTGCTCAGCGTAGGTGCGCGTGTCCATCGCCTGCCCCGTGACGTGCAACCGCAGGTCGCCGGTCTGTTGTTGGATTTGGCTGAATTGCGCGCGCGCATGGCCGCAGAAGCCGGCGCGGAAACAAATTTCTAATCGCGATGAAAAGATTGGCAATTCCCTCTTGCACCCCCTGCGAGATCGGGTATGAAGCCCACGTAGTCGGGCTATGGCGCAGCCTGGTAGCGCGTCCGTCTGGGGGACGGAAGGTCGCAGGTTCGAGTCCTGCTAGCCCGACCAACCGACTACAACAAAACGCCCGCGCCGGTAACGCGCGGGCGTTTGTCATTTAAGAAGGCCGCGCCCGATGCCCAATGCGATGAACGGGGTGCTCCCCAACCAGCAGATTGCAGCGATGATCGAAAGCGGCGCCATTGCCGCCGATCCCGCGGTCACCTCTGCCCAGATCCAGCCCGCCAGTCTTGACCTCCGCCTCGGCAGCGTCGCCTATCGCGTCCGCGCGTCTTTCCTTGCCGGGCATGGGGCCAAGGTCTCGGATCGTCTAGCGGAATTTGAGATGCACCGCGTCGACCTCAGCGAAGGGGCCGTACTGGAAAAGGGTTGTGTCTATGTGGTGCCACTGATGGAGCAGTTGGCGCTGCCCGAGGGTGTCTCTGCCGTGGCGAATGCCAAAAGCTCCACCGGGCGGCTTGACCTGCTGACCCGCACCATCACCGATGGTGGCACCGAATTCGACCGCATTGCGCCGGGCTACACTGGCCCGCTCTACGCCGAGATCTGCCCGCGCTCTTTCTCGGTGCTGGTGCGGCCCGGGATGCGGCTCAATCAGATTCGTTTCGGCAGCGGGGATGCGACCCTCGACGACGACGCGCTGCGCGCGCTGCACGATAAGACACCGCTCGTTGACGGGACCGCCGTGATCGATGAGGGCTTGGGCTTCTCCGTCGATCTACGGCTGCCCGGCACCAGCCTCGTCGGTTACCGCGCGAAGCCGCATGCCGGGGTGATCGACCTCGACAAGATTGGCCATTACGATCCCGCCGCCTATTGGGAAGAGGTGCATAGCACCAACGGTCAAATCATCCTCGACCCCGGCGCCTTCTATATCCTCGTCAGCCGCGAAGCGGTGACGATCCCGCCTGCCTATGCCGCTGAAATGGCACCCTATTTGGCGATGGTCGGAGAGTTCCGCGTGCATTACGCGGGCTTCTTCGATCCGGGCTTTGGCCATGCCGAGGCAGGCGGCGCAGGCTCACGCGGGGTGTTGGAGGTGCGCTGTCACGAGGCGCCCTTCGTGCTGGAGCATGGGCAAGTCGTGGGCCGTTTGGTCTATGAGCATATGGCGCAGATCCCCAGCCAGCTTTACGGCGCCGACATCGCGTCGAACTACCAAGGTCAGGGGCTGAAACTGTCGAAGCATTTCCGCTCCGCGTAAAGACGCGGCGCCGGTCAATCCTCGAACAGCTCGCTCTGCCCTTCGGTCGCTTCCGGCTCGTCCTCGCCATCGCCCACGGTGGGCAACAGACCGGCGGGCGGACGGTTCTCCAACAACCCGGCAGAGCGCAGCTCTTTCAGCCCCGGCAGGTCCCGCGCGCTTTCCAAACCGAAGTGATCCAAAAACTCCTGCGTGACGACAAAGGTTACTGGACGGCCCGGGGTCATCTTGCGGCGGCCAAAGCGGATCCACTCCATCTCAAGCAACTGATCCACCGTGCCCCGCGACACCGATACGCCGCGAATCTCTTCGATCTCGGCGCGGGTGACGGGCTGGTGATAGGCGATGATCGCCAAAGTCTCGATCGCCGCGCGGCTGAGCTTACGGGTCTCGACCGTTTCCTTATGCATCAGGAAACCAAGGTCGGGCGCGGTGCGAAAGGCATAGGCATCGCCAACTTTCATCACCTGCACGCCGCGCCCCTGATACCGGTGCCGCAGGAAGGCCATCGCCTCGCCCACGTCTGAGCCGCGCGGCAAACGCTCTTCGAGTTCGCGCAGGGTGATCGGCTCGGAACTGGCGAAAAGCACGGCTTCGATCATACGCTCCTGCTCGGCGAGCGAGGGCGCGTCGAACAGTTTCTTTTCTTTGGTTTCAATCTCTTCCGACACGCATCAATCCTTCTTGCGCAGTTGGATGGGGGCGAAAATCTCTTTTTGCCGGATCTCCATATGCCCCTCTTTGACCAGTTGCAAAGAGGCGGCAAAGGTCGCCGCCGTGGCCGAGCGGCGGCGTTCTGGGTCGCTCTCCCAGCCCTCGGGCAGGTAGCTGTTCAGATCGCCCCAATCGCCCGCATAGCCGATCAGCCCGCGCATGCGGTCCAGCGCCTCTTCCATGGTGAAGACCTTGTCGCGGTCCATCACGAAGGGGCGGAAATCCTCACGCGTGCGGGTGCGCGCATAGCCCTGCATCAGGTCCAACAGGGTCGCGGTATAAGTGACCTTTTTGACGCTGGTGATCTCTTGGGTCTGGCCGCGGGCAAAGAAGTCCCGGCCAAGCTGATCCCGCGCCATCAGACGCGCGGCGGCGTCGCGCATGGCTTGCAAACGTTCCAGTTGGAAGGCCAGATGCGCGGCCATTTCCTCGCCCGATGGGCCCTCTTCGGTCGGGTCCGGGGGCAGCAGAAGACGCGACTTCAGGAAAGCCAACCACGCCGCCATGACGAGGTAATCCGCCGCCAGTTCCAGCCGCAGCTCCTTGGCACGCTCAACAAAAGCCAGATACTGCCGCGCCAGTTGCAGCACCGAGATCTTGCGCAGATCGACCTTTTGCGTCCGGCTCAGCGACAGCAGCAGATCAAGCGGCCCTTCATAGCCTTCGACATCGATGATGAAGGCTTCGGCGGCCAGCCGGTCGGCCACGGTGCTGCCAGCCCCGGCCCGGTCTTCCTGAAATGTCGTGTCAGCCATGCAATATCCCGCCCAGAAGCGTCTCAAGCTGGGCGCTGAGGGCGTCGATGTCAACGTCATCGGGGGTTTGCCGCGCATCCATCGCGCGCAGGGCGCGGGTCTGGGCGGCGGGGGTCATCTCGCCCGCGGCTTCGGCCACGGCGCGGCGCTCTTCGAGCGGCCCGTTGCAGAAAAGTGCCACGTCACAGCCCGCCGCGATGGCGGCGCGGGTGCTTTCCGCCGGGGTCATTTGCAGCGCTTTCATCGAAATGTCGTCGGTCATCACGAGGTTGTCGAAGCCGATCTCTTCGCGGATCAGCCGCATCACCTCGGGCGACAGGGTCGCCGGGGCATTGTCCAGCGCGTCATAGACCAGATGCGCGGTCATCCCCATCGGCAGGTCGCGGAGGCTGCGGAAGGGGGCGAAATCGACCGCTTCCAGATCGATCCGGCGGGCCGCTACCCGGGGCAGATCGTGGTGGCTGTCAAGCGTCGCGCGGCCATGGCCCGGCATGTGCTTCATCACCGGCAAGACCCCTCCGGCCAGCAGCGCATCCGCCACGGCGCGGCCAATCTCGGCCACCTGCCCCGGCGTTTCACCGTAGCAGCGATTGCGCAGAAAACGGTGGGTGTCCGGCCCGGCCACATCGATCAGTGGCGCGCAATTGCTGTCGATCCCGACACTGTGCAGCTCATGGGCGATGATCCGGTACATCAAGTGGAAGGCTTGGCGCGCTTGATCGCCGGCGCGGGCGGCGATGTCCATCGGCGGCATCCAATCCCGCCATTGGGGCGCGCGCATGCGTTGCACGCGGCCGCCCTCTTGGTCGATGGTGATGACGGCATCATGCCCCGCCGCCTCGCGCATCTCTTCGCAGAGCGCGCGGAGCTGGTCGGGGCTGTCGATGTTGCGGGCGAATAGGATAAAGCCAAAGGGCCGCACGTCCCGAAAGAACGCCTTTTCCTCGACGCTGAGCCGATGGCCCGTCGCGTCGAGGATCGTGGCCCCGAAGGGGGGCATCAGCGCATCACCACCGGGATGCAATCCGCGTTTTCGGCCACGAGGGCCGAGCAGAAGCGGCGCGCATCGGCGATGTCGTTAAAGCCCATGGCGCGCAGGCGGTAGAATACCCGCCCGCCGCTGGTGGCCTTTTGCACGACGCGGCTCTTGCCTTCGAGATAGGCACCGAAACGGCCCTGCAAACGGTCCCATTGTTCGCGCGCCACCTCGGGGCTGTCAAAGGCGCCAAGCTGGGCCATGCGGGTGCCAGCGGGCAGCGATGCGGGATCGACTTCTTGGGTGGCCGCGGCCACTGGATTAGGTTGCACGGCGGCGGGTGTCACAATGGCACCGCCCGCCGGGCGGCGGCGCGGGCGCAGGGAGTTGCGCACGCCGGGCGCGTTCAGCACGGCCTTGACCACCTTGGGCTGCACGGATGTATCGGCCAGCGCCATCGCCACGGCGGCATCGACAGGATCGCCAGCGGCGGCCTCCTCACCGGTGAGCGGTGCCACGCCATTGGTCAATTGCGCCACGAGGTCTTGCACATTGCCCGAGCGGATCGCTTCGGAGGCGTCGATCAGGTCGCCGTCATCCTCACGCGCCACGGCTGGCGTCGCCGTACCCTGTGTCTTCGCGGCAACCATTGCCACTTTGACAGGCTGGTCTTCGTCTTGCAATTCGATCTGGCGCGGCGCGAGACGCAGCTCATCCGCCGGGCGCCCGGCGCTGCCTTCGGCGGCGACCACATTGACCGAAAGCCCCTGATGACGGGCCAATTCACCGCCCGGCTCTTCGGGGCGCACGCGCATCTCGCCTTCGATCGCGCGGACCACCGGGATGCCGGTCACGTCGCGGACAAGCAGTTTGTAGCCCCAGACACCGATTCCCGCCACAAGCGCCAAGGAAACCACCGCGCCCGCAATATTTGTGAGCGTTGTCAGGGTCTTGGGCGCGCTGCCCACTGCGTAGCTATGCGCGGAATCGGGCGCATAGCCCGCCGTCGTCGGGGAAGACGTGAAATCTGCCATCTCTGCCTCTTTGCCCGGCGTGATACATCGCCACGCGGGTCTGGTCATGGGGTTGCCTGTTTTCGGCGCGCTGGTGCGGTTACCGCATCTCTTGCGCCGGTGTGACCCCGAGAATACCAAGACCCGCCGCAATTACAATCGCAACGGCACGCGACAGCGCGATTTTTGCCTGCGACGTGGCCGCGTCCCCTTCTTGCAACGCACGCAAGCCGTCTTCGGACCGGCCCAAGTGGTAGAGGCTGTGGAAGTCGGAGGCCAATTCATAGAGGTAGAAGGCCACCCGGTGCGGCTCATTGCTGCGCGCGGCGGTCTCGACCAAACGGGGCCATTCGGCAAGCTTGCGCAGCAGGCCAATCTCGGCCTCGTGGTCGAGCTTGGACAGGTCCGCGTCCAGCAGCGTGGCATCCGCCACCTCGATCCCCGCCTCTTCGGCTTTGCGCAGGATCGACGCGACACGCGCATGGGCGTATTGCACGTAAAAGACCGGGTTCTCGCGGCTTTGCTCCAACACCTTGTCGAAATCGAAGTCGAGCATCGCGTCGTTCTTGCGCGTCAGCATGACAAAGCGCGTCACATCCGGGCCGACCTGATCCACCACATCGCGCAGGGTCACGAAAGTCCCTGCCCGTTTGGACATCTTGAACGGCTCGCCGTTTTTGAAAAGCTTCACCAACTGCGTCAGCTTGATGTCGAGCGGTACATGCCCGTCGCTCAGCGCCGAAACCGCCGCCTTCATCCGTTTGACATAGCCGCCATGATCCGCGCCAAAGACATCGATCAGCATGTCGAAATCACGGCTAACCTTGTCATAGTGATAGGCGATGTCGGGGGCGAAATAGGTCCAAGACCCGTCGGACTTCTTGACCGGGCGGTCGACATCGTCGCCATGTTCGGTAGATTTGAACAGGGTCTGTTCGCGCGGTTCCCAATCGTCGGGCTTCTTACCCTTCGGCGGCTCCAACACGCCTTCGTAGATCAACCCTTTGGCTTCTAGCGAGGCGATGGCCGCTTCGATCTGACCCGTGCCATAGAGCGATTTTTCGCTATAGAACACGTCCATCTCGACACCCAGTGCCGCCAGATCGTCGCGAATGAGGTTCATCATCGCGTCGGTTGCGAATTCGCGGATATCGTCCAGCCATTCGCTTTCCGGCTGGTCGACCAGCTTGTCGCCGTACATCTTGGCCAGCGCCTCGCCCAGCGGGATCAGGTAGTCGCCGGGATAGGTGCCATCGGGGAAGGCCACCTCTTTGCCATTGGCTTCAAGGTAGCGCAGATAGACCGAACGGGCGAGCACATCGACCTGCGCACCGCCGTCGTTGATGTAGTATTCCCGCGTCACGTCATAGCCCGCGAAGTCCAGCAGGCTCGCCAGCGCATCACCAAAGACCGCGCCACGGGTGTGGCCCACATGCAGCGGCCCCGTCGGATTGGCCGAGACATATTCGACGTTCACCCGCTGACCGGCGCCAAGGATCGCGCGGCCAAAGTCGGTGCCTTGGTTCAGCACCTGACGGGCCACGTTCTGCCAGACCGAAGGCGCAAGGCGCAGGTTGATGAAGCCCGGCCCCGCCACTTCGGCGGAGGTGATGCGCGGATCGTTTTGCAATTGCGCGGCCAGTGCTTCGGCGATGTCGCGCGGCTTCATGCCCGCAGGTTTGGCCAGCACCATCGCGGCATTGGTGGCCATGTCGCCATGGGCCGCGTCACGCGGCGGCTCAGCGGTGATCGGGTCAAAGTTCAGGGTCGCAGGCAGGGCTTCCTGCGCGACCATCTGTTCCAGCGTCGCAATGATGAGATGGCGAATTTCGGCAAATAGGTTCATGTCGGGTATCCTTGTTCCCCGCCCGTTTATCATGTGCGGGGGTGCAGTCAATCAAGCGTCGGGCCGTCGCGGCCCAAGATGGGGAGTGGCGTTTGAAGCGGCGCGTTCAGCCGAGGTCCAAACGCCCAGATCGGAGCCGTCGACCCGCCTCGGAGCCGAGGAACAGCGCGCTTTCCGCTGCAAGCTCTGCCTGCCCCTCGGGCACGGTGATGAGGTGGAAATGCAGCCCCCGCGGCCCGAACACCTTGTCGAGCGCGGCATTGGCCGCTTCAAACGCACCGATCATGGCATGCCCGGCCAGCGCCAATGGTTGGCTTGGCCGCGAAAGAACAGTCACCACCGCCCCCTGCCCGGCCACCAGACCCCGGCCCAAGGCACGCATCATGGCTGAAAGCCCGCGGATCTGCGCATCCGTGCCTTTGCAGCAATCGTCGGGGTCGAGCGGCATCAGGTTTAGCACCATATGCAGCGGCGTGCCGCCCCAATTGCGGTGCAACGGCTCAAACCGCGCGACAAGATCGCCGGCCAGCGCCAGCGCTTCGACACGTTCTGTCGATTGGCTCATCAACCGCGCCAGGACCGTAGGGTCGCGGTCCATCGCCACGACTTCCGCCCCCAGTTCTGCCGCGCGTTTGGCCACCGCAGGCCCCGGCGCTTGCCCCGCCGAGAGGATCGCGAATGTCGCGTCACCGGCCAGACTTTCCGGCAGAACGGGGGTTTGTATCATGTCATCTCACCTATGGATCATCAAAAGAAGACTACCATGCCGCGAAGCCTAGCGGAAGCTGCGCAGGTCGCTGTCGAAGAGACGCGCGTGTTCTTGCAAGGCGAAACGGTCGGTCATGCCCGCAATGTAATCAGACACCATCCGCGCCAGCGCGGTTTCATCCTCTGCCGCCTCGATCGCCGCCGCCCAATGGCGCGGCAAGAGGCTGGGCTGGGACAGGAACAGCGGGAACAGGTCCTCGACCACCTTGGTCACCTTCTCGCGATTCTCCATCACCGAGGGGGCGCGATACATGCGGGTGAAAAGAAACTTGCGGATCTCGCGCAGGTCTTGCCAGACCGGGTCTGAGAAACGGATCACCGGGCGGCCCAGATTGCGGATGTCGTCAGGGGATTTCGCCCCCGAGTCTTTCAGCAGTTTGGCCGAGGTTTCGATCACATCGCCGACCATCACCCCAAAGACCCGCCGCAGCGCCTCATGACGGCGGCGGTAGCGGTCGGTCTCGGGGTAGAGCCGGTCAACCTCGGCATAGGCGGGGCCGACCATGGGCAGTTCGGCAATCTCACTTTCGGTAAACAGCCCTGCGCGCAGACCGTCGTGCAGGTCGTGGTTGTTATAGGCGATGTCATCGGAGAGCGCGGCGACCTGCGCCTCGGCGCTGGCATGGGTGTGCAGTTCCAGATCGTGCCGCGCGTCGTAATCGGCCAGCGCATGGGGCACCTCGCCCGTCACTGGCCCGTTGTGTTTCGCGATGCCTTCCAGCGTGTCCCACGTCAGGTTCAGCCCGTCGAATTCGGCATAGTGCCGCTCCAGCGTGGTGACGATCTTGATCGCCTGCGCGTTGTGATCGAAGCCACCGTAGGGTTCCATCAGCTTGTGCAGCGCATCTTCGCCGGTGTGGCCAAAGGGCGTGTGGCCCAGATCATGGGCCAGCGCCACCGCCTCGGTCAGCTCGCCATTCAGACGCAGCGCGCCTGCGATGGTCCGCGCGACCTGCGCCACCTCAATCGAATGGGTCAGACGGGTGCGGAAATAGTCGCCCTCATGCTCCACAAAGACCTGCGTCTTGTGCTTGAGCCGCCGAAAGGCAGAGGCATGAATGATCCGGTCCCGATCCCGCTGATAACAGGAGCGAAAAGTGCTTTCCTCTTCCGGCACCAACCGTCCCTTGGCGGTGTCCGGATCAGAGGCGAATTCTGCGCGCATCACGGCTGGTCCTCTCTCGCGGTCCTTGTGACCTGTCCTTGTGCTTTCTATATGTTAGAGGAACGCGAAAGAAAACCGATGCATCGGAGCCCGCAGATGAACCTGCCCCCCAAAGTCACCCCCCGCGCCTTTGAACGCCTCGCCGAGATCGGGGCCGCAGACGAAGGCAAGGCCCTGCGCATCGCTGTCGAAGGCGGCGGCTGCTCGGGCTTTCAATACGAAATCGCGCTGGACGAGCCCGCCGAAGATGATCTCATTCTCGAAGGCAGCGGTCAGAAGGTGGTGGTCGATAGCGTCTCCCTGCCGTTTCTGGCCGACGCCGTGATCGATTTCACCGAAGAGTTGATCGGCGCGCGCTTCACCATCGAGAACCCCAATGCGACGGCGGCCTGCGGCTGCGGCACGTCCTTTTCCATGTAAGTCTGTCGTGCGCGTTTAACCGCGCGCCCGGGCAAACCCGTCGAAGAATTCGTCGAAATAAGGCCCGGCGCGTTCGGCGCGCAGCAGGGTCGCGTGGCTTTCCGCGCAAAGATACGACAGCACATGCGGGCGCATATGCCCCCAGTCAGCCCGGCGGTTCGCCCCCATGTCGTTGAGGCAAGCCGCCAAGGGGCGCAGGGCCCCTACCCCCTTTCGGCCTTTGTGAAAACGCAATGCGCCTTTTGGGATATCGGTGGATCGCATCGGGCGGCCCGCAATTTGCATGGCCCAGCCAGTGACGAGCCATTCGTGGTAATCATCCTGCAAAGGCGCGCCTACGTCGGCGTAGACCCTCATGACACGGTGGCTGGCGGCAAGGGCATCCTCCCACAGGGGGATGGGGGCCTGCCCGGCAAAACACAGCGCGGCGCAGACCTCGGCCAGCAGGTCCATATCTTGATCGAGAAAAGCCAGCAGCCCCGTGAAATGCAGGCTTTTCAGCGCGGCCTCCGGCAGGTCTGGGGGCTGGCGGCCATAGTCCGACAGGTAGAAAACGATATGGGTCAACTCATAGGCCGCCTTCCGATTGGGCATGGCGAAGGTGGCACTGCGGGCGATAAAATCGCGCAACCGTTGACCGAGCGCCCCATCCTCCACCCGTGGCCCGACGCCCCGGCGACGCAGCAGACGGCGCGCCTCGGCCCGTTGTAGATCCGACAGTTCCGCCCCCTCCAACCCTGCCCGCGCAACCTTGGCGCAAAGGGCCGCGCCCTGGTGCTGTGGCAGTCCGAGGTCTTCGAGATCGAGGCAGATCGACAGGATGAAACGGTAATACTGCGGAAAATCGCGCAGCAGGTTCCGGCAGCCTCGATGGAAGGCCGCGAGTGGCTGAAGCGCCGCAGTGTTAAGCGTGGCCCCCGTGCTCGCCAGCGCCCCGAGCAGTTCGGCGTTTTCCTTCAGCCAAAAAACATCCCCCTGCGTGCGACGCCCCTCTGCAAAGGCTCGGATCAGCCGGGCCGTTTGCACGGTCGGGTCTTGGCTTTCGTCAGGTTTGAGCAGAACAACATTGGTCATCGCATGGCCTCCGACAGGGGGAACGGCGGGCGACAAAGCCGCCCGCTTGAAAGGGCTTCAGCCGCTGAAGGGCAGCACCTCAGCCGGGGCGAGGCCAGTGGTGAACAGGCCGACCCCGCCGCCTTGCGTGATGCTGCTGCCGTCCTGCTGTAGCCCAGTGGTGAAGATCTCGACCCCTTCGCCCAACAACATGTCACCGCCCCCACGGGTGAGGCCGGTGGTGAAAAGGCCAACACCGGCGCCAAGCGCCATGGGATTGTCCTCTGTCTGAGGGGCTGATACGGGGGCGAAGTCGCGTGCAAAAATAGCAGTCATAGTATGGTCCTTTTCAGAGGGCTTTGCAATTTAAAGATGTAGTTCTTCGACTGACGCACGTTAAGCGTGTCAATCCAAGCATTTTTCGGCTAACACATTGTACTGAAAGATTTATCCACATTCAGGTCGCGCCGCAGTTTCGCCTGAATTCTCGAATTCTCTTGCGCCCTGTGGAGAAAAAGAAATGCCGCCCACAGGGCAGGATCGAGACAATACGGGCAACCGCCTCGCGGACTTTCTAAAATAGCGAGAAATCTGACCCGAGAATCACCTTAAGCGCGCAAGCCTTCCCCTTGCTCCGCGACGCCAATTGCGCGATAGCAGTCGGACGTCGAAAGAGGGCCGGATATGAAGATCGCGAGTTTCAACATCAACGGTATCAAGGCCCGTGCGGCGGCCCTTCCCGATTGGCTAGACGAGGCGCAGCCGGACGTTGTCGTGCTGCAAGAGATTAAGTCAGTGGATGAGGCCTTCCCCCGCGAAATGCTCGAAGAGCGCGGCTATAACGTCGAAACCCACGGGCAGAAATCCTTTAACGGCGTGGCGATCCTGTCGAAACTCCCGCTTGAGGATGTGACCCGCGGCCTGCCGGGCGATGATGCCGATGATCAGGCCCGCTGGATCGAAGCGACGGTTGTGGGCGACGATATGGCGCTGCGGGTCTGCGGGCTCTACCTGCCCAATGGCAACCCGGCGCCGGGGCCGAAATATGACTATAAACTCGCATGGATGGCGCGGCTGCAAGCCCGTGCCGAAACGCTGCTGGCCGAGGAAACGCCGTTCCTTATGGCGGGGGATTACAACATCATCCCGCAGGCCGAAGACGCCGCCAAACCCGACAGCTGGCGCGAAGATGCCCTCTTCCGCCCCGAGTCCCGCGCCGCGTGGCGGCGGCTGGTGAACCTTGGCCTTACGGACGCCTTCCGGGCGCGCACCCAAGGGCCGGGGCATTACTCCTTCTGGGATTATCAGGCCGGGGCGTGGAACCGCAACAACGGCATCCGCATCGACCACTTCCTATTGTCGCCCACCGTGGCCGACCGGCTGCGCGATTGCCAGATCGACCGCGACGTGCGCGGGCGCGATAAGCCGTCGGATCACGTGCCCATCTGGGTCGAACTGGATATCTGAGGTCAGGCCTCCAGTTCGGCATCCCAATAGAGGAAATCCATCCAGCTTTCATGCAGATGGCCGGGCGGGAATTTGCGGCCCATGTTGCGCAGTTCTTCTGCGGCGGGTTGCCGCGGCGGTTTGCGCAGGGCAAGCCCCGTGCGGTGCAGGGGCCGCGAGCCTTTGCGCAGGTTGCAAGGGCTACAGGCGGCGACCACGTTTTGCCAGCTTGTCACCCCACCGGCAGCGCGCGGCACCACATGGTCAAAGGTCAGATCGCCCTTCGCGCCGCAGTATTGGCAGCGGAATTCATCCCTCAGAAATAAATTAAAGCGCGTGAAGGCCACGCGCTTTTGAGGTTTGACATAGTCTTTGAGAACGACAACCGAGGGGATCCTGATCACCGTAGAGGGGCTGCGCACCACCTCGTCATATTCGGCGACGATCTCGACCCGGTCGAGCCATTTGGCCTTTACCGCCTCCTGCCATGGCCAGAGCGACAGCGGGTAATAGGATAAAGGTCGGTAATCCGCGTTGAGCACCAGCGCGGGGTGGTGTTTGAGCGCCGCCGGTTGGCGGGTAAATTCGGTCCTGAAATCGCCGTCCATCTGGTCGCGTCCTCTGCCCGTTTTAGTCACTATATCTCGCGGTTTCGCTCTGGCAAGACAAAGGTGAACCACTAGATGTCGCCGGTTTTGCCCAAAGATTACGACAGAGGCGTGACAGATGGGCAGAGTTTGTTAACCTTGTGGCATGTCGAAAAGCCCCCTCCCCGATGCGCCCGCCCCGCAATCCCTGCTCGAAGCCGCCGTCTATGTCGATGATCTGGACGCGGCGCGGGGGTTTTACCGCGACATTCTGGGGCTGAAACTGTTTCAGGAGGTGCCGGGTCGGCATATGTTCTTTGCGCTCGGGCCCTCGGTCTTGCTGGTCTTCAACCCGACCGCCACGGCGCAGCCGCCCGGCAATCCGAAAATGCCTGTGCCGCCCCATGGCGCGCGCGGCCCGGGGCATGTCTGCTTTGCGATGAAACGCGATGAGATCGCCACAATGGAGACGCGGCTGCAGGCCGCCGGGGTCGAGACCGACACCAGTTTTGATTGGCCCAACGGGGCGCGCTCGCTCTATGTGCGCGACCCCGCTGGCAATTCGGTTGAGTTCGCCGAACCCTGGCTTTGGGACGAGATGAAGGGTTAAAGCCCCAGTTTGTCGCGCATGAAGGCCAGCGCCACGCTCAGCCCATCGGGCGCGATGCCATGGCCGGTGCCCTTCATCACATGGGCGTAAACGTCTTGCCACCCCGCCTCTTGCAGCGCTTCGGCGGCCTGCGGCAAGGATTGCGGCGGCACCACGTCATCGGCATCCCCATGAACCAGCAGCACCGGCGGTTTCACCTGCGCCTCTTCGGCCAGCGCTTCGGGGTTGAGCAGACGGCCCGAGAAGGCCACGATCCCCGCCACGGCATCTTCGCGCCGTGGGGCCACATGCAGCGACATCATCGTGCCTTGGGAAAAGCCGAAGAGCACGACCTGTTCGGGCAGCACGTCTTCGTCGACCATCAGCGCATCGAGGAAGGCATCGAGGTCTTCGACCGCGCTCATCATCCCGCGCATCGATTCCTCTTCGGACGACCCGTCGATCCATGGGATCGGGAACCACTGATAGCCCATCGGCGCACCGGCGCAGGCCTCGGGCGCGTCGGGAGCGACGAAAAGCGTGTCGGGCAAATGCTCGCTCAGCGGATCGGCAAGGCCCAGCAAGTCAGCGCCATTCGCGCCATAGCCATGCAGGAACACCACCACCGACCGTGTGGTGCCAGAGACCGGCGCGCGGCGCTCGGCGTTCAAAACCCGTGTCATGACAATCCTTCCTTTTGTTTCAACACCCGGTAGTAGGCAAAGAGCAGCCGCGCCGCAACCGACCGCCAAGGTGACCATGCGGCGGCCATCGCGGAGAGGTCTTTCGGGCTGGGACGGGCAGGCAGATCGAACAGCCCCCGCGCCGCCTCTTGCAGCGCAAGGTCGCCGCTGGGAAAGATATCGCGGCGGCCAAGGCAGAACATCACATAGATCTGCGCCGTCCATGGCCCGATCCCCGGCATGTCGACCAGCGCGGCGATGGCCGCGTCATCGGGCAGCCCGTGCAGCGCGTCGAAGTCGAAATCGCGTTCCGCCAAAGCCAGCACATAGCGCGCCTTGGGGCGGCTCAGCCCCGCAGCACGCAGGCCGTCGTCACCGGCGCGCAGGACGATTTCGGGCCGATCCAACCCCGCCGCGACAAGCCGCGTATAGATCGCCCGCGCCGAGGCCACGCTCACCTGCTGCCCCACAATGATGTCGAGCAGCCCCGCGAAACCGGGTGGGCGCAGGCGCAGAGGCAGCGGGCCGGTCTGGGCCAGCGCCATGGCGAAACGCGGCTCCCGTTCGGCCAGCCATGCCGCGCCTTCGGCCACATCGGCGTCGCAGGTGATCGGGGGCGCGAGGCTCATAGCTGTGCCACCCAATCGAGCATCGCGTCGAGATCGGCCAGACAGGGCGCGCCCTCTGGCAGTGGCGGTCTGTCGATCAGGATCACCGGCAGGCCGAGCGACAGGGCAGCGTCGACTTTCGGGCGGCTGGCCTGCCCGCCGAGGTTGCGGCAAATCAGCAGGTCGACGCCGAGGTCGCGGAACAATGCCGTTTCACTCTCAACGGTGAACGGCGGCTCGCCAAAGATCAGATCTACAAAGTCATAGGGCGCGGCGCGGTCATGGCGGCTCGTCTGCCGCAGCATGAGGCGCGCGCCCTTGAACGGTTGGAACGCTGGCAGGCTGGCCCAACCGGTCGCGGCAAAGACGCGGGCGGCGAGCGGTACGGCGCGGGCGGCGGCCGCGACATCCGGCACCGATTGCAGCAGCGGGTTGTCCAGCGGCCAGAGGGGCCGCGAAAAGCTGACGAAGGGTTTGCCCAAAGACGTGGCGGCGGCATAGCCTGCGTGGCTCAGCCCCGCATCGAACCCGTGGCTGAGATCGAGCACCGCGTCGAAGCCCGCCATATCGCGCCGCAGCGCCGCGGCATCCCCGGCATCGCGCATCTCAAAGGCCATCGGCATCGGATTGCCGCCGCGCGGCGGCTCCGTCAGCCAAGCGGTGACCCGGTGCCCGGCCTGCGTCAAGGCGCGTGCAAGCTGCCGCGCTTCGGCGGTGCCAGCGAGCAGAAGAAGGGTCAGCGAAGGGCGATCGGGGGCGGTCATCGGCGCGATCATCGGCGAGCTTGCCGCCGGGCGCAAGCGGGATCGGCGGCGCAAAAACCGATGCCGGGCTTGCCCTTACCCAAGGGCAGGGCTACCCCTTGGCGGGAAGTGAGGAATTCAGACATGATCGACGACAGACGCGCGCGGCGCAACGTAGCGGTGCTGGTGGCAGCACAGGCCTTTCTCGGTGCGCAGATGCCGATGATTTTCCTTGTCGGCGGTCTTGCCGGGCAGTCGCTTGCGACGAACGTCTGTCTTGCCACCCTGCCGATCTCGATGATCGTTCTGGGCTCCATGCTCTCGGCCACGCCGGTCTCGGCCATCATGCAGCGCTATGGCCGCCGGGCGGGGTTCTTTCTGGGCGCGGCGGGCGGTGCCTTGGGCGGTGCGGTCGCGGCCTACGGGCTTTATCTCGCGTCTTTCCCAGTCTTTTTGCTGGGGTCGCTTCTGACGGGCATCTATATGTCGGCGCAGGGCTTCTACCGTTTCGCCGCCGCCGATACCGCCTCGGATGATTTCCGGCCCAAGGCGATTTCCTATGTCATGGCAGGCGGACTTGTCTCGGCCACCATCGGGCCGCAGCTTGCCACGGCCACGTCGATGAGCCTCGTGGTGCCCTTCCTTGGCACCTATATGGCCGTGGTGGCGGTTAACCTCATCGGGGCGCTGTTGTTTCTCTTCATCGACATTCCGAAACCGCCGATCCCGGCCCATGACGCGCCCAAGGGCCGCAGCCGGTGGGAGCTTTTGACCACGCCGCGCATCGCCGTCGCGGTGATCTGTGCCATGGTGTCCTATGCCTTGATGAACCTTGTGATGACCTCGACCCCGCTGGCTGTCGTCGGCTGCGGCTATAGCCAAGACAGCGCGGGCTATGTGGTCACCGGCCATGTGCTGGCGATGTTCGCGCCTTCGTTCTTTACCGGCCATCTGATCAACCGTTTCGGGGTTGAGCGGATCATGGGCCTCGGCATCGCGATCCTTGCCGCCGCCGGGCTGGTCGCGCTTCAGGGGGTGGAACTGGGCAACTTCTTTGTCGCGCTGATCCTGCTTGGATTGGGCTGGAACTTTGGCTTTATCGGGGCCACCACCATGCTTGCGGGCGCGCATGAGCCGCATGAGCGCGGGCGGATGCAGGGCTTGAATGACCTGCTGGTGTTCGGCGGCGTGACCGTAGCCTCGCTGGCCTCGGGCGGGCTGATGAACTGTTCGGGCGGCACGGCGCAGGAAGGCTGGGCGGCGGTGAACCTTGCCATGGTGCCCTTCTTAGTGCTCGCGGGCGGGTCGCTGATCTGGCTGGTGCTGCGCAGCCGCAAGGAGACGCAGCTGAGCTAAGCGCCTACCAGCGCGACACCAAGGCCCGCAGCGCGAAATGGCGGCGCGGGTCAGGCAGCGCAGCTTGTGAGACCTTTTCCGGCGCATCCACCGCGGCCCGCAACACCGGACCCGCATGGGCGGCAGGCAGCAGCGCCGCGCGCGCGGCTTTGGGGATCCTGCCTCGATTGGCACGCGCCGATTTCAGCCGGTCGAGCGCCCCCTTGGCAAGGGCCGAGACCCCCTCTGCCGTACCATCCAGCAGCGGCACGCGGCCTGCCTCTTCCAAGTTCGGAATGGCGCAAAGCCATGCGGCGATGCCAGTGGCGTAGGCCGCATCGCGCACCACCGCTTCATCCGTCGCCCCAAGGCGGCGGGCGGCGACCCACATCAGATGGCCTGCGGTCTGGTCGATGTAGCGCTCGAAATGCGCGGCATCCTCAAAGGGGTCTTTGTAGATGTCCCATCGCCGCGCGGCGACGAGTTCATCGAGCAGTTCGGCATCCTGTGGCGCAATCGCACGGGCCAGCGGCGTGGTTACCTCATGCCGCCTGACGGGGCCGCCCTTGGCGACCTCTTCCAGCGCGTCGCGCCACCATTGCAGGCGCATCTCGGCGATCATCGTCTCTTGCGTGACCCATGGGGCGCGGGCAACTTCGACGTTGAAGGCGTAGAGCGGGAAGAGCAGCTTGCGCGTCTCGACGGGGGCGGCCATGGCGGCGCGAAAGCGCCAAGGGTCGGCGCGCTCTACCATGGCGGCGCAGGCGTTTAGATCAGCGTCGAAGGTCATGTGGGGCGTGCCACCGTCAGAAGATAGCCGAACTCATCCCGATGCGCGCGCCAACAGGCGATCTCCGCCTCGGCGGCGTCGAGCATTTGAGCCAAATCATCATCCGCACCCGGGCGCAGCTTTTCAATCCGCGCCTCCAGGGGGGTGTAGTAATTCTCCCAAGCTTCATCCGACAGGACACGGGTCGCCACGACCTCATAGCCCGCCGCGCGGACCCGCTCGGCAATGCCGTTTGCGTCGCTCATCGCGGGGTAGTCCGCCCATTGCGCGCGGGCCTCTTCCGACGGGCTATCCGTCAGCCAGCAGGGTTCGGAGAATGCCACAACCCCGCCCACCCGCAGCGATTTGCGCCAACGGGTCAGCGCCTCGGTCACACCGAGGAAATAGACCGCACCGGCGCACCAAATTAGATCATAGTCATTGGCGATCGCGGCCATATCCGCGCGCAGCAGGGTGACATTGCCATCGGCCACGAAACGGCCCCGCGCGGTGTCGACGAAATGCGCAGTTTGATCGAGGGCCGTCACATGGCCCTGCGGGATCGCCGCGCGCAGGGCGCCGATGTCGCTGCCGGGGCCGCAGGCCACATCGGCAATCTCGGCCCGCGCGGGCAGATCGACCTGTTCCACGGCCCAGCTCACATCCGCAGGCTCCCCCGGCCCTTCGCGCGGCAGATCACGATGGAGAGTGAAAAAGGCGGTCATATCATCTGTCATTGGGCGCGGTCCCGGATCAATTTCCAACGTATCGCATCAAGCAGCGCTTCGAATGAGGCGTCGAGTATGTTGGCGCTGACGCCTACGGTGGACCAGCGCCGTCCCTGCCCGTCTTCGCTGTCGATGATGACGCGGGTGGTGGCTTCGGTGCCGCCTTGGGTGATGCGCACCTTGAAGTCAACCAGACGCATGTCATCCAACAGGCTGCTGTATTTGCCCAAGTCCTTGGCCAGCGCCTTGGACAGCGCGTTAACCGGGCCACGGTCCGCGCCATCCTCGTCCAGCGATTCCGAGACCGAGAGCCGTTTTTCCCCATCCACATCAATGACCACGACCGCTTCGGAAAGGCTGACCATCCGGCCTTCGGCATTGCGGCGTCGTTCGACGGTGACGCGGTAGCGCTCGACCTTGAACAGATGCGGCAATTGGCCCATCACGTCGCGGGCCAGCAGCTCAAAGCTCGCCTGCGCGGTGTCATAGGCATAGCCCTGCGCCTCGCGATCTTTGACCACTTCCAAAATCCGGCCAAGCGCAGGGTCGCCCTTGGCGACCGAGAGGCCCGCATCGCTCAGCCGTTTGCGCAAGTTGGATTGCCCGGCTTGGTTCGACATCGGAATGACGCGCGTATTGCCGACCAGCGCGGGGTCGATATGCTCATAGGTGCTGGGGTCTTTGGCGATGGCACTGGCATGCAGCCCCGCCTTATGCGCAAAGGCCGAAGACCCGACGAAACCCGCCTGTTTCATCGGCACGCGGTTGAGGATCTCATCCAGCATCCGGCTGGTGCGCGTGAGCCCGCGCAGCGCCTCGGGGCTCACCCCGATCTCATAGCGGCTGGCATAGGGCTCTTTCAGCAGCAGGATCGGGATCAGGGTGGTAAGATTGGCGTTGCCACAACGCTCCCCCAGCCCGTTGAGCGTGCCTTGGATCTGCCGCGCGCCCGCGTCGACGGCGGCCAGCGTGCAGGCGACGGCGTTTTCGGTGTCGTCGTGGGTGTGAATGCCCAGATGATCCCCCGGGATGCCTGCCGCGATCACGGCGCGGGTGATGCGGCCAATCTCATCGGGCAGCGTGCCACCATTGGTGTCGCAAAGCACGATCCAACGCGCGCCCGCGTTATAGGCTACGCGGATCGCTTCCAGCGCGTAGTCTGGATTGGCCTTGTAACCGTCAAAGAAATGCTCGGCGTCGAAGAGCGCCTCGCGCCCTTGGGCGACAAGATGGGCGACGGATTTGGCGATGTTGTCGGTGTTCTCGGCCAGCGTGATGCCGAGGGCGGTTTTGACGTGGAAGTCATGGGTCTTGCCGACGATGCAGACGGATTTGGTGCCCGCGTTGAGCACGGCGGCCAGCACGTCGTCATTCTCAGCCGACATGCCCGCGCGTTTGGTCATGCCAAAGGCGGTGAGCCTTGCCTGCGTCGGCGGCGCGGCGTCGAAAAAAGCGCTGTCGGTCGGGTTGGCGCCGGGCCAGCCGCCTTCGATGTAATCCACGCCAAGCGCGTCGAGCGCGCTGGCGATCTGGCGTTTCTCATCGGTGGAGAACTGCACGCCTTGGGTTTGCTGCCCGTCACGCAGGGTGGTGTCGTAGAGGGTGAGGCGCGCGCGGGTCATGGGAGATTGCCTCCTTCCGCGTCACACTCCCGTTCGTGCCCTCGGCACGAACAGCGCCCGACCGCCCCCATGGGCGGGCGCTTCGCTTCCGCCCGCGGTCGAACGCCGTTCTTGGGACGGCGACACATCACAACAACCCCTCCAACTGGCTCCGATCAAAGCCCGGCGGCGGCGTCAGCTTTACCCCATCCTTGCTCATCTGCACCTCGATCCCGACCGAGGTCAGCGCTTTCTTGATCCGGTCCACCTCGGCGAAATCCTTGGTCTCCATCGCAGTGGCGCGGGCATCGCCGAGGAAGGCTTCGATATCGGTCAGATCCAGCGCCTGAACCGCGGCCCATTCGGGGATCAGTTCGTCCAGCAGCCCCAAAAGCGACAGCGCCCCGCGCAAGCCTGCCGTATCACCTGCGTTGGACAGCCGGTGGCATTCGGTCAAAGCGCCGTGGGTGTTGAGATCATCGGCCAATAGCGCCACCAGTTCGGGCCCGGGCGTCGCGGCCTCGGCCTCCGCCGCCTGAAGATACCATTTGCGCAGGGTCTTTTCGGCTTCCTCACGCTTCTTTTCGGTCCAGTCCATCGGCTTGCGGTAATGGGTCGAGAGCATCACGAAACGGATGACCTCCCCCGGCACGCCTTGGTCCAGCAAATCGCGGACGGTAAAGAAGTTGCCCAAGGACTTGGACATTTTCTTGCCCTCGACCTGCAACATCTCATTGTGTAGCCAGTAGTTGGCGAACCCGTGGCCCGCGCATTTCGACTGGGCGATCTCATTCTCATGATGCGGGAATTGCAGGTCGATGCCGCCGCCGTGGATGTCGAAACGCTCCCCCAACAGGTCATGCGCCATGGCGGAACATTCGATATGCCAGCCCGGACGCCCCTCACCCCATGGGGAATCCCAGCCGGGGGTGTCTTCGTCCGAAGGCTTCCACAGCACGAAATCCATCGGGTCTTCTTTATAAGGCGCCACCTCGACCCTTGCACCAGCAATCATATCGTCGACCGACCGGCCCGAAAGCGCGCCATATTCGGCATATTTGCGCACCCGGAACAGCACATGGCCCTCGGCCTCATAGGCATAGCCCTCCTCCATCAGCCCGCGGATCATCGCGACCATCTGGGGGATATACTGTGTCGCGCGAGGCATGTGATCGGGCTCCAAGGCGCCCACGGCGGCCATGTCGTCCAGATACCACTGCGTCGTCTCGGCGGTGATCTCTCCAATGCTGCGCCCGCTCTCAGCGGCGCGGGCATTGATCTTGTCGTCCACGTCGGTGAAATTGCGCACGTAAGTCACATGCTGCGGCCCATAGACATGGCGCAGCAAGCGGTAGAGCACATCGAAAACGATCACAGGCCGTGCGTTGCCCAGATGCGCCCGGTCATAGACGGTGGGGCCGCAGACATACATCCGCACATTCTGCGCATCGATCGGGGTGAAATCCTCTTTCTTGCGGGTGGCGGTGTTGTGCAGCTTGATCGTCAGGTCACGGGTCATGGGCAGGCGTCCTTGCGCGGGTGTGACGCGGGCTTGGCATAGTTTTGTCAGAATGGGAATGACGTGAACAGCGGCCCGCGAGGATGTCTCAGCGGGTAATGCAGCAAATAATGAGCGTTGCGGTGTTCATGACCGGGTTGTAGCAAGCGCGCCGCCCTGCGCCAAGCCCCTTGTCCGGTTAAGTTTTATGCAACCCTGCCTTCCGCCTTGCCGGCGCGGATTGACAAAGCCCCAAGGCTCTGCCCCCTTGTGCGGAGAATTTCGGAGGCATCATGGATAGATCATCGCGCATCAAAGGGGTTCTGGCCGGAGGGTCCGACGGTTGGGAAGTGTTTCACAAATCGCGCGCCATGATCGCGGCGGGGGTGCCGGTGACCGAGCTTACCATCGGCGAGCATGACATCCGCACCGCCGCCCCGATCCTGCAAGAGATGCACCGCAGCGCGCTCGGCGGCCATACCGGCTATGCCGCCGTGCCGGGCACCGATGCCCTGCGCGACCGGATTGCGAAACGTGCCGAAGAGCGGACCGGCGTGCCAACGATGCGCGACAATGTGGTGGTCACCCCGGGCGGGCAAGCGGGGCTATTCGCGGCGTTCATGGCGGTCTGCGACCCCGGCGATGCGGCGCTCTACATCGACCCCTATTATGCCACCTACCCCGGCACCCTGCGTGCTGCCGGGGCACGGGCCGTGGCGGTCGAAGCACGGGCCGATCACGGGTTCCTGCCCCGCAGGGCGGATCTGACGGCCGCCGCCGAGGGCGCAAAAGCGCTGTTGATCAACACGCCCAACAACCCGACCGGCGTGATCTATGGCCGCGAAACCTTGGAAGAGATCGCACAGGTCTGCCATGATCACGACCTTTGGCTCGTCTCGGATGAGGTCTATGACACGCAGATTTGGGAGGGCGCACATCTCAGCCCTCGCGCCCTGCCCGGCATGGAGGAGCGAACGCTGGTCATCGGCTCCATGTCGAAATCCCACGCGATGACCGGCAGCCGCTGTGGCTGGATTATCGGGCCTGAAGACATCATTGCCGACCTGATCGACCTTGCCACCCATACTAACTACGGCGTGCCGGGCTTCATTCAGGACGCGAGCGACTATGCCCTCGCCCAAGGTGCCGCTTTCGAAGAGGAAATCAGCGCCCCCTTCGCCCGCCGCCGCGCGCTGGCGCAGCGGGTCTTGAGCACTCAGAACGTGGTGCGTTCAGTGCCCTCGCAAGGGGCGATGTATCTGATGCTGGATATCCGCGCCACGGGCCTCAGCGGCAGCGAATTCGCCGATGCCCTGCTGGAAGATCAGCATATTGCAGTGATGCCGGGCGAGAGTTTCGGCGCGGCGGCGGCGGGCCATGTGCGCGTGGCCATGACGATCGAAAACAGCGCGTTTGAGGCGGCCCTGCGCGACCTCTGCCGCTTTGCCGAAGGGCGCGCCAGCCGCGCCGCGTAAACAAAAAAAGACCGGCCTCCTTTCGGAAGCCGGCCCTTCATCAAAGCGGGTCATGCCGCCAAGACAGATCAGAAGCGCATGGAGCCGCGCAGGGAGATCGTGGTCGCGTCCAGATCTTCGCCTGTGCCGCCTACGTCATCGAATTTGTGCTGCAGCACTTCGCCACCAACGGTGTAGCGGTCAGTCACTTTATAGGTGACGCCCAGACCGGCGAAGGGGCCGGTTTCATCGCCAACGCTTGTGTCGGCACGGGCTGCACCGGCTGTTGCATAGACAAGTGTCTTGCCGAAGTCGTAGCCAGCCTTGACCTTGGCGCGTGCCACGGAGTCCACATCGCCTGCGCCGTTGCCCAGATCGATGTCGGTCTTGTCGTAGTCAAGTTCGCCACCCAGAACGAATTTGCCGAAGTCATAGTCGTAACCGGCGTGGAAACCGTAGGACGTGTCGTCGCCGTCAAGGTTGCCGCTGTCGCTGTCGACGTCGGTCTGGCCGACCTGAAGACCGGTGTAGAAGCCTGTCCAGTCGCCATCAACGGCCACGGGTGTCGGCGCCGGTGTGAAAACCGGTGCTTCAACGGTGGTGTCTTCCAGCGAACCGGCTGCTGCTGCACCCGCGAAGGCGCTGGATGCGATCAGGGCGATGCTGGCGATTGTTGTCGTGCGTTTCATGTTCTGCTCCTTAAATACAGGTGACCCCGCGATCCTCGCCGCAGGGTCACTCACGCAACGCCCCATTTAGGATTGGGTTTCAGGTTTTTCACATCACAGAATTGCGATGCGCTGATTGTCGCACATTTGCAACACACCCTCGGCTAGGGGCCGCTTAAGTTATGTATCATGTGTCGAATTAGGCGCTGCGCAGATGCATTTTGCCTCGTTAAATCAGAGAGTTGATGCCGCAACACGAATTCCCGGCCATGTCTGCCCTCACCGCAGCGAAAGTTCCGCCAGAGAAACGACCCAGAGACAACCGCGCGAAAGAGGCTCCCCGATCGAAAACCGCTAAAACGCCCCCGACCCCGCACCATTCCCTCACGGTAGACCCCGTCCGAGGCTTGCTGTCACCACTGAACGCGTTATCTGCTCGTATTGTCAGCAAGAAGGAGCAGGCCCCACCCCATGTCTTGGATCACCACCCATCTGGAAGTCGTCATTATCGTGATCCTGACGCTGCTGGCGGCAATCGTGATCTTGCAACAACGCCGCACGCCGCAATCCACCGCCGCTTGGCTGTTGTTCATCATCGTGCTGCCCTGGGTTGCGGTGCCGCTGTTTCTGGCGCTCGGCTTTCGCAAACAATCCTCGCGCTACACGCCGGTGCATTTTCTGAAAGGCGATACCGGCGGCCCGCCGCCCCGCCCTGTGCATACGCTTGACGCGACGATGCAGTATTTCGGCCTGCCCGCCGCTGTCCATGGCCAAGACCTGCGGCTCTTGGGCGACCCCACGGCGGCCCATGAAGCGGTCATGGCACTGATCCAAGGGGCCGAGAAACGGCTCGACGTGCTCTTTTACATCGTAGCCAATGACGACACCGGGCGCATTTTCGTCGACGCGCTAACCGAACGGGCCAAGGCGGGCGTGAAGGTTCGGCTGCTGATGGACCGTTTGGGCACCCTGCGCGGCCCGACAGCCGCCCTGCGCCGCCTGTGCGACGCGGGTGGCGATGTGCGCTTCTACTCTCCGCTGTTGCAACTCCCGGGCTCGGGCCATCTGAACCTGCGCAACCACCGCAAAATGATCATCGCCGATGATGCACGGGTCTTTTCCGGGGGCATGAACATCGGCGCGCATTACCTCGGACCTGCGGCCTTGGAGGATGGCTGGACCGATCTGGCCTTTCTGCTCGAAGGCCGCGCGGTGCAGAGTTTCGGCGATGTGTTCCGCTCAGACTGGGGCGTCGCCAGTGGGGAGGCTTTGGACCCGGCCCCCTCGGTCGCGGCCCATACGGGCGGGACAGCGACAGTGCAGCTCGTGCCCTCCGGCCCCGACATCGCCGAAGACCCGCTGCATGATGGTCTGATCCGCGCAATACATCTGGCCGAGGCACGGATTTGGCTGGTGACCCCCTATTTCGTCCCGACCGAGGCGCTCGGTTCGGCTTTGACCACTGCGGCCCGGCGGGGTGTGGATGTGCGGGTTCTGGTCCCCGAACGCTCAAACCAACGGATGGCCGATTTTGCGCGGGGTGCCTATCTGCGCGATCTGCATGAGGCGGGCGGCCATGTGCTCTATTACCAGCCTGGCATGATCCACGCCAAAGCCGGGATCATCGACGACATGGGGCTGGTCGGCACGGCCAATTTCGACGTGCGCAGCATGCTGCTGAATTTCGAGGTCACGCTCTTTGTCTATGACGCGGCCTCGGTCGCAAAGCTGCATGACTGGTTCGAACATCTCTCGGAGCATTGCGCCATGGAAAGACCGCCTAGCGGGATGTTCCGCAAGGTGGCCGAAGGGCTGTTTCGTCTGGGAGCGCCCGTCCTATGATCCCCGCCGTCGCCCCGCAATCGCTGCGCATCGTCAGCTATAATATCCGCAAGGCCATGGGCACCGACCGGCGCCGCGATCCCGAGCGGATCATGCGGATCATCCGCAGCCTGCATGCCGATGTGGTGGTGCTGCAAGAGGCCGACCGCCGCCGTGCCCCCCGCCCTTCGGCCCTGCCTCTCGACCGGGTCGAAGAGGTGACGGGCCTGCGCCCTGTGCCCACGCCGAGCGACGTGAGCATCGGCTGGCATGGCAATGCCGTTCTGGTCCGCCCCTCGGCCAAGATCGACCGGGTGGCGCATCTGACCCTGCCGGGGGTGGAGCCGCGCGGCGCCATGGTGGCCGACCTGCATCTCGGCGCGCGGCAATTGCGCGTGATCGCCTCGCATCTCGGCCTGCTGCGTCCGTCGCGCAAGGAGCAGCTGAGCGCCATGATCGCCCATCTCGACGCCTGCGCCGCCTGCCCGACGCTGATCGCGGGCGACCTGAACGAATGGTCGCAAAAGGTGGGTCTCGGGCGTTTGGCGAAACGGTTCACCATTCATGCGCCGGGCAAGAGCTATCACGCGCGGATGCCCGTGGCCTTCCTAGATCGCATCGCCTTGGACCAACATCTTACCGTGCGCCAAGGCGGTGTGATCGAGACAGCCCAGACCCGCCGCGCCTCGGACCATTTGCCGATCTGGCTCGACGTGGCGCATCGCTAGACGTCCTCACCCCGTGGCCCAAGCCAATTCGCCCACCATCATGTTGCAGGCCTGCTGCGGGGTCGAGAAAGCGACCTGCATATCAAAGGCCATGCGCACATCCGCCCGCGCCTTGGCGATGGTGGCATCCGTCGCCCCAAGCCGCCGCGCGGTGGCAATATTCTGGTTCGCGTCATGCCGCAGCTTGCGCACGCTTTCATAGCCGCCCGCAAAACCCGCACATTGTTTCGCCGTCAACTCCGCCGCCGCCGCTTTGCGCGCCGCGGCCTCCATCGGTGAGGCCGGAGGCTCCACACAGCCCGCCAGCGATCCGGTGAGAAATCCCAATATAACAAGACGTTTCATCAAATTCTCCCTTTCATGACCTTGATAGGGAGAGACTGGTTTAATTTTGGTTAACGCAGTTTTGACGAGGACGCGGAAATTAACGCTTTGGTAGAGCTACACGCCGACTTCGTCGGGGCGGGCCTTTTGGCCCTGCCCCTGCGCGCCCCTTTCGGGATACATCTTATCAGCTACAGCCCGAAGTGCCGCCGCAGGTGTTGCACTTCATGCAGGTGCCGTTGCGAACCAATGTGTAGTTGCCACATTCACCACAGGCTTCGCCCTCATAGCCCTGCATCTTGGCCTTGGCCCGCGCATCGAGACTTACCGCGCCGGTCGCGGCCGGAGCTGCGGGCTGCACCGCGACCGCCATATCGCCATTGCTGACTTGGGCTGCGTAGGCGGAGCTTGTTTCGACGTTTTGCCCGCCTTGCAGCACAACCAACTCTTGCGGCAGCCGGTTGCGCAGATAGCCGGTGGAGCTGATTTGCTTCAGCACTTCCAACGATTTATTCGCGGCCCCTTCGCTCAACTCGCTGACGTTCGAGAGGTTCTCTTCCTCGCCCCGGCCCAGATCGTCAAAGGTCGCGCCCTCGGGCTTCACATGCGCCAGATCGGTGCGGTCGAGGTAGCTCACCGCCAATTCACGGAACACATAGTCGAGGATCGAGGTCGCCTGTTTGATGCTGTCGTTGCCCTGCACCATGCCCGCCGGTTCGAACTTGGTGAAGGTGAAGGCGTCAACGAATTCCTCCAGCGGCACGCCGTATTGCAGACCGACCGAGACCGCGATGGCGAAGTTGTTCATCATCGCCCGGAAGCCCGCGCCTTCCTTGTGCATGTCGATGAAGATCTCGCCCAGCTTGCCGTCCTCATATTCGCCGGTGCGCAGATAAACTTTGTGACCGCCCACGTTGGCCTTCTGGGTATAGCCCTTGCGGCGCTGCGGCATCTTCTCGCGGTGCGACTTGATGATCTCCTTGACGATCACCTTCTCGACGATCTTTTCGGCCAACACGGCGGCTTTCTCATGGGTGTTGCCGCTTTCCAGCGTCTCGGCGGCGTCTTCGTCGTCCTCCACGAGGGCCGCGGCCAGTGGTTGGCTCAGTTTCGAACCATCGCGATAGAGCGCGTTGGCCTTGATCCCCAAGGACCAGCTGAGTTCATAAGCCTTCTGGCAATCCTCGATCGTCGCGTCATTGGGCATGTTGATCGTCTTAGAGATCGCCCCCGAGATGAAGCTCTGCGCCGCCGCCATCATGTGGATGTGGCTGTTGACCGAGAGATAGCGTTTGCCCTTCTTGCCGCAGGGGTTGGCGCAGTCGAAGATGCCGTAATGCGCCTCGCGCAGATGCGGCGCGCCTTCGAGCGTCATGGTCCCGCAGACGTGGTCATTGGCCGCTTCGATATCGGCCTTGCTGAAACCGAGGGAGCGGAGCAGATCAAAGGTCGGGTCGTTCAGCTTTTCGGTCGGAATGCCCAGCACCTGCGTGCAGAAAGCTTCGCCCAACGTCCATTGGTTGAAGACAAAGCGGATGTCGAAGGCCTGCTTTAGCGCGGCGTCGATCTTGGCCAATTCATTGGCGCCAAAGCCGTGCCCTGCCAGCGTGGTGTGGTTGATCGCGGGCGCATTGCCGATGGTGCCGTGGCCGACGGCGTAGCTGACGATCTCTTCGATCTGGGCCGACCCGTAGCCGAGCTTTTCCAGCGCGGCAGGCACGGATTGGTTGATGATCTTGAAGTATCCACCCCCGGCGAGCTTCTTGAACTTCACCAGCGCGAAGTCGGGCTCGATGCCGGTGGTATCGCAGTCCATCACCAGACCGATGGTGCCGGTGGGCGCGATGACGGAGGTCTGCGCGTTGCGGTAGCCATGGGCTTCGCCCAGTTTCAGCGCCTCGTCCCAGCAGGATTTGGCGATGTCGACCAGCCCCGCCTGCGGGCAGTTGGCGTGATCCAGCGGGACCGGCTTGACCGACAGCTGCTCATAGCCGTCGGCCTTGCCATGGGCCGCGGTGCGGTGGTTGCGGATGATGCGGAGCATGTGTTCGGCGTTCTTGGCATAGCCCGGGAAAGCGCCTAATTCGCCCGCCATCTCGGCGGAGGTCGCATAGGCGACGCCGGTCATGATCGCGGTCAGGGCACCGCCCAAAGCGCGGCCTTCGTCGCTGTCATAGGAATAGCCCATGTTCATCAGCAAGCCCCCGATATTGGCATAGCCCAGACCCAGCGTGCGGAAGTCATAAGACCGCTGCGCGATTTCCTTGGAGGGGAACTGCGCCATCATCACGCTGATTTCCAGTGTCACGGTCCACAGGCGCGAGGCGTGCATGTAGTCCTCGACCTGAAAGACACCGTCCTTGAGGAAGGTCAGCAGGTTCATCGAAGCCAGATTGCAGGCCGTGTCGTCGAGGAACATGTACTCCGAACAGGGGTTCGAGCCGCGGATCGCGCCGTCTTCGGGACAGGTGTGCCAGTCGTTCACGGTGTCGTGGTATTGGATGCCCGGATCGGCGCAGGCCCAAGCGGCGTGGCCGACCTGATCCCAGAGGTCACGGGCGCGGACGGTCTTAACAACCCGGTTCTCGGTGCGGCTGATCAGCTCCCAGTCGGCATCCTTCTCCACGGCCTTCAGAAAGGCGTTGGTGACGCGGATCGAGTTGTTGGAGTTCTGGCCGGAGACGGAGTTGTAGGCCTCAGAATCCCAGTCGGTGTCATAGGTCGGGAACTCGATGCCGGTGTGGCCCTGCTTGGCGTAGTCCAGCACGCGCTTGACGTAGGTCTCGGGGATCGCGACCTTCTTGGCCTCGCGGATCGCCTGTTTCAGCGCGGCGTTCTTGGCGGGGTCATAGGCATCCGCCTCGGCCCCGTCCCATGTCTTGATCGCGTCGAACAAAAGGTTGAGCTTCTGCTCGTGCATCTTGGAGCCGGCGACGATGGAGGCCACCTTCTGCTCTTCGAGCACCTTCCAGTTGATGAAATCCTCGATATCGGGGTGGTCGGCGTCGACGATCACCATCTTGGCCGCCCGGCGGGTGGTGCCGCCGGATTTGATGGCGCCGGCTGCACGGTCCCCGATCTTGAGGAACCCCATCAAACCCGACGACTTGCCGCCGCCCGACAGCTTCTCGCCCTCTCCACGGAGCGATGAAAAGTTGGTGCCCGTGCCCGAGCCGTATTTGAACAGACGCGCCTCGCGGACCCAAAGGTCCATGATGCCGCCATCGCCCACCAGATCGTCGCCGACGGACTGGATAAAGCAGGCATGCGGCTGCGGGTGCTCATAAGAGGATTTCGACCGGGTCAGTTTGCCAGTCTTGTAGTCGACGTAGTAATGCCCCTGCGCCGGACCGTCGATGCCATAGGCCCAGTGCAGACCGGTGTTGAACCACTGCGGGCTGTTGGGGGCCGCGCGCTGGCTGGCGAGCATGTGGCGCATCTCGTCGTAATAGGCGCGGGCGTCTTCCTCGGTGGTGAAATAGCCGCCCTTCCAGCCCCAATAGGCCCAAGCGCCCGCCAGACGGTCGAAGACCTGCTTGGAGGAAGTCTCACCGCCCATCTCGGCACCCTCGGCGGGCTCGGAGCGCCACAGGAACTCGGGCACGTCCTTTTCCTTGACCTTGCGGGTCTTGCTGGGCACGCCTGCCTTGCGGAAATACTTCTGAGCGATCACGTCGCTGGCGACCTGGCTCCAGGATTTGGGCACTTCGACGTTGTCGAGCTTGAACACCACCGAACCGTCAGGGTTGCGGATCTCTGACACCGTGGTGACAAAGTCCAAATCCGCATAGGCATCCTGCCCGGCCTTGGTGAAATTCCGTTCAATCTTCATCGTCGCTGCCCTTTTTCAAACTCTCAAAATCCTGAGCCGACATGCCCACGGCAGGCCGTCTCACCCCTATTGCTGGCAGTTTGAACAAAGCTTCCCCGCGCCACCTGCTGACGCAAGCGGCCCGAAAACGATTAAAACGCTGGTTCTATACTCTGTCCCCGCCGCCGAAGCGCCCCGTTGCGTTAACCACAACATATTGTGGCGCTTTACTTGACCCCCACAAACTGACGTAGATCGCACTAATTGGTCAACGGTTTTTTTCGGAATTATTTCGGGGCGGGTAGTTGACCGAAGCCCCCCGATTTGCCCCGCGCCCTACCCCAGTGATTCAGCCTCAGGATATCCCCAAAGATACCCGCAAGCCCGATTGGTGGGCGGCTTTGAAATAATCCATTGCCGGGGCCGGGTTAGCGGAGGTGTTTGAGAGATTGGTTGAATTCATCCACAGCCCAAGACCACCCGCCGGGCGACAGGCCGCCGCAAGTGAACCCTGTGCCACGATCACCCGGCCCAAGCCCCCTGCCCCATGTCCGCGTCAAGAACCGCGGCAGAATCATCACGATCTTGGCGCGCACAGGCGCAAACCTGCCAATACGGCGGCGGTAGCTACTATATCTTGTGCAGAATGAGGATAGAACAACGGGCGCGCCTCAACCAAAGCGGGAAGCGCTACATCAGCGATGTTAGAAGAAAGTGGTCGGAGCGAGAGGATTCGAACCTCCGACCCCCTGTACCCAAAACAGGTGCGCTACCAGGCTGCGCCACGCTCCGACTGGGGCTTCTTTAGCCATAAGCCCGCCAATTGAAAAGCCCCGATTGACCTTAAAATCGGAAAATCCGCGAAGTCTTTAGCAGGGCCAAGCCGGAGCGTTGCTGGCAAAGGCCGGATGGCGGATTTCGCTGCCTTCGGTGATGCCGAGGCGTTTTGACAAGCCGCCGTTAATCTCCAGCACCGACAGCAGATCGTCGCCGCCCGGGATCGGTGTTTCGTCAAGCGGTTTGGCGGAGTGATGAATCTTCTGCACCACACCCCTTTCGTCGATGAACAGCAAGTCCAGCGGGATCAACGTGTTGCGCATCCAGAAATTCAGGGGCTGAGGTCTTTCGTAGATAAAGAGCATGCCCGCGCTCAGCGGCAGCGAACGGCGGTGCATCAGCCCCTTGGCGCGTTCCGCCGTGTCATCGGCCACTTCGACAGAGAAGCGGGCCTTCCCCCACTCCCCGCGGAGCGTCACAGAATCGATACGGCAAACCTCGGCCACCGCCGCGCCGGTCAGCAGCAGGCCAGCCAGTGCCGCCCCTGACATATACCTTGCCAGTCGCCCGACCTTTAGCCGTCTATCACCGCGTCCCATGAGCTTACCTCCGCCGCCAGATGGCCCCGATCGCCAACAATCACACGCATGGCAAGTGCTTCGCCCGGTTGCAAATCACAAAGTCCGGATTGGCGCAGCACGTCGATATGCAAAAACACATCTTCCGCGCAGCCAAAGACATTTGCAAACCCGAATCCCTTGGCCTTGTCGAACCATTTGACACGGGCGGGCTCAAACTCGGCGGTGGCCAGCTGCTCAGGGTCGAAACCGGCGAATTCCACCACGGCGGCGGGCAATTCACTGGGCGCCTCTACGGAAAGCACTTCGACCGCCTGCGCCCCGCGCTCGGTCTGTTGGACGCGCACCGCCACCCGCGCTCCATCCGCGACAGAGCTTTGGCCGTAATTGCGCAGGACATTGACGTGCAGCAGGATGTCCGCCCCGCCCGCATCCGCAACGACAAAGCCGAAGCCCTTGACCGGGTCGAACCATTTGACCACGCCTTCGAGAGGGTCATCTATCGCCGCTGGTTCCGCTTGGGTTTCAGACACATCTTTCATGGGGTATCGCGCCGTCAGATCAGGGGTTGAGCCGGGTCACGGCCCAGGGTGCCGCGACATCTGCGCGCCGCCATTGGAAACGGTCATGCAGGCGAAACTCGCCATCGGCCCAGAATTCGATTTCCAGCGGGGTGATCCGGTAGCCGCCCCAGAACGGGGGACGCTCAGGGTTCACCCCCTTCTGCGCGGTCACCTTGGCCACCTCGGCCATCAGCGCACCTCGGCCCGAGAGCGGCTGCGATTGGCGCGAGGCCCAAGCCCCCAGACGGCTTTTGAGCGAGCGCGAGGCGTAATAGGCATCGGCCTGCGGCCCGTCCTCTCGGCTGATCAAGCCGCGCACCCGCAGCTGGCGGCGCAGGGATTTCCAATGCATGACAAAGGCCGCCTTGCCCGCGACGTCAAGTTCCTGCGCCTTCTGGCTTTCGTAATTGGTATAAAAGACAAAAGCCTCCGGCTCGATCTCTTTTAGCAGCACCATGCGGGCGTTGGGCAGCCCTTGCGAATCTACCGTGCTGAGCGCGATGGCATTGGGATCATTAGGCTCGGTCGCCTCTGCTTCGGAAAGCCAACGCTGCGCAATTGCAAAGGGATCATCCCCCGCAAAAATACCAGTCCGCGTCTCCATTCGGCATCTCCTTCAGAGTGCTTTGCCTGTCACCGGTTCTACGCCGGGGTCCGATCTCTTCGGTATGGCATTTGTTAACAATCGGCAACTCAAAGGACAACCTCACCCGATTTCCGACAGTTAGCCGCCGATCTTATGGCAATTCTCGGGGGTGAAGGCGCCTGTGCAGTCTTGATGGTAGCGCTGCAATCGCCTAGACCAAGACAACCTCAACGGAACATAGACAAAAACATAGACAAGGCGGCGGAATGGGAAACGAACTGATGCAGGGCAAGCGCGGGCTCATCATGGGGCTGGCGAATGACAAATCCATCGCATGGGGCGTGGCCAAGGCACTGGCCGATGCGGGGGCGGAGCTTGCTTTTTCCTACCAAGGCGAAGCGCTGAAGAAACGCGTAGGCCCGCTGGCCGAGCAGCTTGGCAGCGACATCGTTCTGCCCTGCGACGTGGGCGATGAAGCGTCGATTGATGCGTTGTTCGAGAGCCTGAAAGAACGCTGGGGTGAGTTGGATTTCATCGTGCACGCCATCGGCTTTTCCGACAAGGGCGAGCTGCGCGGCCGCTATGTTGACACCAGCCGCGGCAATTTCGCCATGTCGATGGACATCTCCGTCTACTCCTTCACCGCCGTGATGCAGCGCGCCGAGAAGATGATGTCGCCCGGGGCAAGCGCGCTGACGCTCACCTACTACGGCGCCGAGAAGGTGATGCCGCATTACAATGTCATGGGCGTGGCCAAGGCGGCGCTGGAAGCGAGCGTAAAATACCTCGCCGAAGATCTGGGCAAGGACGGCATCCGCGTCAACGCGATCTCGGCGGGGCCGATCAAGACGCTGGCGGCTTCCGGCATCGGCGACTTCCGCTACATCATGAAATGGAACGAGTATAACTCGCCCCTGCGCCGCAACGTCACCACCGAGGACGTGGGCAAGGCCGCGCTGTTCCTGCTGTCGGATCTGGGCAGCGGCACCACGGGCGAGAACCTGCATGTGGACGCGGGCTATCACGTCGTCGGCATGAAGGCGGTTGACGCGCCCGACATGTCCAAGGAATAAGCCGCCCAAATTAATTCGCGCGGGTGCCCGCGCCAGCTGCTGCAAAGGACCACCATGACCAAATCCAAGGACGCCTCGCGCCTGCCCCATGAAAAGGGCTTTCACATCTCCTGGGATCAGATCCACCGCGACAGCCGCGCGCTGGCCTGGCGGCTGGATGGTCTGGGCCCCGACGATGGCGCTTGGCGTGCGGTGGTGGCGATCACCCGCGGCGGCATGGCGCCCGCGATGATCGTCGCGCGCGAACTCGACATCCGCACCGTCGATACGATCTCGGTCATGTCGTACCACTCGGGCGGCGGCGCCGCCGACCAACGCCGCGAGGCGAAGGTGTTGAAATCCCCCGATGCCGAGATGATGGGCGACGGCACTGGCATCCTGATCGTCGATGACCTCGTCGACAGCGGCAAGACCATCGAACTGGTGCGCGAACTTTACCCCCAGGCCCATTTCGCCACCGTCTATGCCAAGCCCGAGGGCGAGCCGCAGGTCGATACTTTCATCACCGGCGTAAGTCAGGACACATGGATTTTCTTCCCGTGGGACATGGCCCTGCAATACGTCGAACCCTACCGCGGCAAGGACTGACCGGCCCCGCGCCACCTGCCCTGCCTCTATCTGACCGGATACCCCCATGACGCTTCCGCGCACCGCCACCACTTTCTTTCCTCCGGTGATGGAGGCGCGGCGTTGGCTCGACGGGGTCGACTTCCCGCCCGACCGACCGCTGATCAATGTCAGCCAAGCCGCGCCCGTCGATCCGCCCCCCGAAGGGCTGCGCCGGGCGATGGCCGAGGTCACGCTGAACAACGATGAGGCGCATCTCTACGGGCCGGTGCTGGGCCTGCCGGAGCTGCGCGCCGAACTGGCGCGGCAGACGGCAGAGAAATACGCGGGCGTGGTGACCGACGAACAGGTCTGCATCACCTCCGGCTGCAACCAGGCTTTCGCCGCCGCCATCGCCACGCTCTGCGGCGAGGGTGACGAGGTCATCATCCCGACGCCCTGGTACTTCAATCACAAGATGTGGCTTGACATGAGCGGCGTCACCGCGGTGCCACTGCCCGTCGAGGCCGACATGCTGCCCGACCCCGAGAAGGCCGGGGCATCCATCACCCCGCGCACCCGTGCCATCGCGCTGGTCACGCCGAACAATCCCGGCGGCGTGGAGTATCCCGCCGCCCTCGTCCAGGAATTCTTCGAACTGGCCCGCCGCCACGGCATCGCGTTTATCCTTGACGAGACCTACCGCGATTTTCACAGCCGCCCCGGCCCGCCACACGCGCTGTTCCGCGACCCCGATTGGCATGACACGCTCATCCACCTCTATTCCTTCTCCAAGGCCTACCGCCTGACCGGCCACCGCGTCGGCGCGCTGATCGCCAGCCGCGCACGGCTGGCCGAGGTCGAGAAATTCCTCGACACTGTCGCCATCTGCCCCGCGCAGATCGGCCAGCACGGCGCGCTTTGGGGGATGCAGAACCTCAGCGCATGGCTTGCCGAAGAACGCGAGGAAATCCTCGCCCGCCGCGCCGCCATTGCCGACCTGATGCCCCGGCTTGAACCGCTGGGCTGGGAGCTTCTGGGGCTGGGTGGCTACTTCGCCTATATGCGCCAGCCTTTCAGCGTCTCTTCGGCTGATCTGGCGCGCGATCTGGTGCGCGACGCTGGCGTGCTCTGCCTGCCCGGCACGATGTTCCAGCCCGAGGGCGACGCCCGCGGCGAAAGCCAGCTGCGCATCGCCTTTGCCAACCTCGACGCCGCCGGTCTGAAGGTGCTTTTCGACAGGCTTGCAGCCCTGCCACGCAACGCATAGACAGGTCCGAAATCAACGAGGGACCGTGTCATGGCCAAAAAGGGCTTCAGCTTTTCGAAAACCGCCGTCTGGGCCTTGATGGCCCTTTTGATCTTGGGTCTGGGCGGCTTTGGCGCGATCAACCTCAGTGGCAATCTGCGCAGCATCGGCACCGTCGGCGACAAGTCGATCTCGGTCGATCAATATGCCCGCCAGTTGCAGCAGGAAATCCGCGCGATCGAAGCGCAAACGGGGGAGAGCCTGCCCTTCGCCCGCGCCCAAGAGATGGGGCTAGACCGCGCCGTGCTGCAACGGATCGTGCGCAACCGCGCGTTGGACCACGAAGCCGACGAAATGGGCATCTCCATCGGTGACGCCACCCTGCGCGATGAGATCGTGGCAATCTCGGCCTTCCAAGGGATCGACGGCAACTTTGACCGCGAAGGCTATCGCTTTGCCCTTCAGCAAAGCGGGATGAGCGAGGCCGAGTTCGAACGCTCGATCCGCGAAGAAGCCGCGCGTGGCCTGCTCCAACGCGCCATTCTGGGCGGCGTCTCAATGCCCGACACCTATGCCCGCACCCTGGTCGACTATGTCGCCGAAGAGCGCAGCTTCACTTGGGCCCGGCTGAGCGAGGATGACCTCGACGCGCCCCTGCCCGCCGCCACCGAAGACGAATTGCGCGCCTATTACGACGCCAACACCGACGACTTCATGCTGCCCGCCAGCAAAAGCATCACCTACGCTTGGCTCGCTCCCGAAGACCTGCTGGACGAAGTCGAAGTGCCCGAAGAAGAGCTGCGGGCCGAATATGACGCCCGCAGCGACGAATACGACCAGCCCGAGCGGCGTTTGGTCGAACGTCTGGTCTTTGCCGATCAGGAGGCCGCAGACCGCGCCGCCGCAGCGCTTGAGGTCGACGGCACCACTTTCGAGGCGCTGGTCGAAGAGCGCGGCCTGGCCTTGGCGGATGTCGATCTCGGCGATGTCGCGAAATCCGACCTTGATGATGCAGGCGATGCGGTCTTTGCCGCCGAAAGCGGTGATATCGTAGGCCCGCTGGCCAGCTCGCTCGGGCCGGCCCTGTTCCGCGTAAACGCCATCCTCCCCGCGCAGCATGTGCCTTTCGAAGAGGCCCGTGACGTGCTGGAAGAGACCCTCGCCATCTCCCGCGCCACCCGTGCCGTCGAAGCCCGCGCGCAAGAGATTGACGACCAGCTTGCCGGGGGTGCCACGCTCGAAGACTTGGCCAAAGAGACCAAGATGCGCCTTGGCACCATCGACTGGACCCAAGACAGCAGCGAGGGCATCGCCGCCTATGGTGCCTTCCGCGAGGCCGCAGCGGGGCTGAGCGCGAATGACTTCCCGCAGATCGATCAACTCGAAGACGGCGGCATCTTTGCCATGCGGCTGGATGAGACCAAAGAGGCGCGTCCCGAACCTTTCGAAGAGGCCCGCGACGCCGTTGAGACCGCATGGCGCAACGCCCAAATTGTCGAGGCGCTGACCGAAAAGGCCGAGAGCCTGACCGAGACGCTGGCCGAAGAAGGGGGTTTTGAGGCCGCCGGTCTTTCGCCTCAGCTTGGCGAAGGCCTGACCCGCAGCTCCTATGTCGACGGCACGCCCGACGACTTCATGGATCAGGTCTTTGACCTCGACGAAGGCGGTGTGGCCGTCCTGCCTGCGGGCGATAGCGTCGTGGTTCTGCGCCTTGATGCCGTGACACCGGCGGGCGAAGACGACCAGACCCAAGCGCTGATGGACCGCCTTTCGCAGCAGTTGGATCAGGCGCTGGCCCAAGGTCTTTTCGATATCTACAGCAATGCCGTCATGCGCGACGCCGATCCCCAGATCGACCAGCGCGCGATCAATGCCGTGCATGTGAACTTTCCCTGATAGGCAATTTTGATGGCCCTGACCCCGGATTTCGATAGTTTCGCCCGCGCCTATGAGGCGGGCGAGAATCAGATCGTCTACACCCGCCTTGCCGCCGATCTCGACACGCCTGTGTCCTTGATGTTGAAACTCACCGGCGCGGCGGAGAATGCTTTTGTGCTGGAATCCGTCACCGGCGGCGATGTGCGCGGGCGGTATTCGATCATTGGCATGAAGCCCGATCTGATCTGGCGCTGCCGGGGCAAGACCTCCGCACTCAACCGTGCGGCGCGCTATGATGCCGATGCCTTTGAGGATATGCCCGGTGACCCGCTCGACCGTCTGCGCGACGTGATCGCGGAATCGCGGATCACCCTGCCCGACGATCTGCCGCAAGCCGCCGCCGGGCTTTTCGGCTACCTCGGCTATGACATGATCCGGCTGGTGGAACATCTGCCCAATGTGAACCCCGACCCTCTGGGCCTGCCCGATGCCGTGATGGTGCGCCCTTCGGTCGTCGCTGTGCTCGACGGGGTCAAAGGCGAGGTCACCATTGTCTCCCCCGCTTGGGTGTCCGAAGGTCAAACCGCTCGCGCGGCCTATGCCCAAGCCGCCGAGCGGGTGATGGACGCCGTGCGCGATCTGGAACGCGCCATGCCCCAGACCTCCCGCGATTTGGGAGAGGCCGAAGACGCGCCGGAGCCGGTCAGCAATTTCACCCGCGAGGGCTATAAATCCGCCGTGGAAAAGGCGCGCGACTATATCAAGGCGGGTGACATCTTTCAGGTGGTGCCAAGCCAGCGGTGGGCCCAAGGTTTCACCCAACCGCCCTTCGCGCTCTACCGCAGCCTGCGGCGCACCAACCCCTCGCCCTTCATGTTCTATTTCAACTTTGGCGGCTTCCATGTGGTGGGCGCCAGCCCCGAGATCCTCGTCCGGGTCTTCGGCAACGAAGTGACCATTCGCCCCATCGCAGGCACCCGCAAGCGCGGCGCGACCCCGGAAGAAGATCGCGCGCTAGAAGCCGATTTGCTCAGCGACCCCAAGGAGTTGGCAGAACACCTGATGCTGCTGGATCTGGGCCGCAACGACGTGGGCCGGGTTGCCAAGATCGGCAGCGTGCGCCCGACGGAAGAGTTCATCGTCGAGCGCTACAGCCACGTCATGCACATCGTCTCTAACGTGGTGGGTGAGTTGAAAGAGGGCAAGGATGCGCTCGACGCCTTCTTCGCCGGGATGCCCGCAGGCACCGTCTCGGGCGCGCCAAAGGTCCGCGCGATGGAGATCATAGACGAATTGGAGCCCGAGAAACGTGGCGTCTATGGCGGCGGCGTGGGCTATTTCAGCGCGGGCGGCGACATGGACATGTGTATCGCCTTGCGCACCGCCGTGGTGAAAGACGAGACGCTCTACATCCAAGCAGGCGGCGGCGTGGTCTATGACAGCGACCCCGAGGCCGAATTCATGGAAACCGTGCATAAATCCGGCGCAATCCGCCGCGCGGCTGCGGATGCGTCGCGGTTCGGTGGCAAGGGCAACGGCTGACCATGGCCCCCCGCGCGCCTTTCCAGATCGCGGGGCATTCCGTCGCCCCCGGCAGCAGCCTTGCCGTTGATCTGCCCGTTTCGATCCTGCCGGACCACACGCCGGTGCATCTGTCGCTGGAAATCTTCCACGGCAAACGGCCCGGGCCGACGTTGTTCGTTTCAGCGGCGGTGCATGGGGATGAGGTGATCGGCGTGGAGATCCTGCGCCGCCTGCTGCGCGCGCCGCAGCTTTCGGCCTTGCGCGGCACGCTCATTGTCGTGCCTGTCGTGAACTCCTTCGGCTTCCTGAACCGCTCGCGCTACCTGCCTGACCGGCGTGATCTGAACCGCTGCTTCCCCGGCTCGCCTACCGGCAGCCTCGGCGCGCGCCTGGCGCATATCTTTCTGCAAGAGGTGGTGCTGCGCTGCGACTTCGGCATTGATCTGCATTCGGCGGCGATCCACCGCACGAACCTGCCGCAGGTGCGCGTCTCTCCGGCGGATAAGGTGACCCAGAAAATGGCGCTGGATTTCGGCGCGCCGGTGGTGCTGACCTCCCCCCTGCGCGACGGATCGCTGCGCGCGGTCGCCGCGAAACAAGGCACGCCGATCCTGCTCTACGAGGCGGGCGAAGGGCTGCGCTTTGACGAGATGGCCGTGCGGGCGGGTCTGGCGGGCATCTTGCGGGTCATGCGCGGGCAAGACATGCTGCCCGCCAAGGGCATCGCCCGCGCCCGCAGCGCGCCCTATATCTGCACCGCTTCCCATTGGCTGCGCGCCCCCGCAGGCGGCCTGCTGCGCACCTTCCGGGCCGAGGGGGAAACCGTCGCCGAGGGCGATCTTCTGGCCATCGTCTCGGACCCATTCGGCAAGGAGGAGGCCGAGCTTCTGGCCGATGCGCCCGGCATCCTCATCGGGCGGGCGATGCTGCCCATCGTTAACGAAGGGGATGCAGTCTTTCACCTTGCCAAACTTAGCCCCCGCGCGGCGGAGGCGACGGTGGATGAACTCGCCAGCCAGTTGGAGGAAGACCCGCTCTTCGACGAGGACGAGATCATCTAGCGCCACGGCGCGCACCGCGCGGGGTCACTACTCCTCGCGCAGCAGCACCGCCGAGATTGGGACCAAAGCCACGTCGCTCGCGCGGTCTTGCAGCCCCCAGAGCAACAGGGCGGAGACGGTATCGGGGCGCAGGCGGCCCAGCATGATCACAGCACCCTCCTGCCCCGCTTTGAAGGCCGCTTGATCCAGAAAACGCCGGATCACCCGGGCCGATTGATCCTTGCTGTCGAAGTCACGAAACACCGGATCGGCAGGCACACCCGCCTTGCGCGCCAGCTTGGGCATGGTGTTAAGCCCCTTGTCCTGCGTCACCAGCCCGTGGCCGGATTGCGCGAGGATATCGGTCACCTGATCGGCCAGTGCGCGGCTGCCTTGGAAGCCGCTCTCCGTGCCTTCTAACACCCCCACCACCGGGCCAATCTGGTCGAGCGTGGCGCCAAATGTAGTCTCGGCATCGCTCGGCTGCGCGCCCTGCGGCAGGTCGACCATGGCCAAAACCTCGAACCCAGCCTCGCGGTAGGTTTCCACCCGCGCGGCGGCGTCCGGCAGGGTGCTGTCGACGGCGAAACTCAGCGGATAGGGAAAGCTGCGCAATGCGGCCAACCCGGCGCTGCCAGCGGTGACCGAGGTACCATCGTCGATCAGCACCACGCTCATCAGCGGCTTGCCCTCGGGCAGGTCCACGGCGCGGCTGTTGGCCACCACGGGGCGCGGGTCTTCGTTCACGATTTCGTCAGCTTCAGCGGGTTCTGCCGCCACCTCTGCGCCGGGGCGGTTGATCACGACGCCTGTATCTCGCTCGGTCAGGCTGGTCGCGGGCGTGCCGATGGCCGGGCGGCTGTCTGCTTCGGTTTCAGTGGGCTCTGGAGTTGCTTCGGCAACCTCCGTCTCTTCCAGCGGCGCGGGGCTTGCCCCCTCGATGCTCTCCGGCTCAGGCACCGGGGAAGACAGGTCAGCTTCAGCGGCCTCCGCCTCACCGTCAGGCGCGTCTTCAAGCGCATCGGCTTCAACCTCCGGCTCTCCGATCACGACCTCTTCCGCCGGCAGGGTGATCGCCTCCTCCTCTTCGACCTCCGGCGCTTCCATGCCCAGTGGCGCGTCAAATGCCCCTTCGATATCCGCCACATCCGGCGCGGGCGGCTGCGCGGGTTCGGTGCTGATCGAAAGCTCATCCGCCGCGGGCGGCGCATCCGGCGCTGTGGCCTGCGGATTGGGCATGACAGGCTCTTCCGCGCCAGGGGACATCGGCGTCTGCCCCTCGGGGGCCGCGGGGGTGCTGAGCCCCTCCGCACCGCCGGTCTCAGGCAAGCTGGCCGAGGTCTGCGTGTCGGGGTCGAGCGCGGCGAGGCTATCCTGCTGCGGCACATCGGCGCGCGGCGCGGGGGCATTCAACACCGGCGCGCTATCGCGGCTTCGCGCCCGCTCGCCGGCGTCCGTCACATTGATCCGCGCCGGGGCGGGGCCGGATCCGGGCGCATCGCCCACCTGCGGCGGCAGCGGCAAAGGCATCATCAGCGACACCGCACCGGCCACACCGATGCTTGCCACACCGCCCCAAATCAGCCCGCTCAGAACTCCGCGTGCCATCTGCGCTACTCCTGCTGTCTGCGCCATGGCCAGAAAGCCCGGCGTTCCCCTCAATTGGCTTGCCCCAAACTCTTGACGATGGGGTTCAAGCCTGAACATGTATGCGAAAACCTATACCGCGCTCCGGCGCGGTTTCTCCAGTCCTAATACAAAGAAATGCCTGCCTGTGCTGCTGCTCATCGATAACTACGACAGCTTTACCTATAACTTGGTCCACTATCTGGGCAGCCTCGGGGCGGATGTGCAGGTGCACCGCAACGACGCGCTCAGCGTGGGCGAAGCGATGGCCATGAACCCCGCCGGTATCCTGCTGTCTCCCGGCCCCTGCGACCCCGACCAAGCGGGAATTTGCCTAGAGCTGACCCATGCCGCCGCCGCAGCGCGCGTGCCGCTTCTGGGGGTCTGCCTTGGCCACCAGACCTTGGGCCAAGCCTTCGGCGGTAAGGTCGTGCGCGCGGATGATATCGTGCATGGTAAACTGGGCCAGATGCAGCACGACGGGCGCGGCGTTTTCGCCGGGCTCCCCGCGCCCTTCGGGGCCACGCGCTATCACTCGCTGGTGGTCGAACGCGCGAGCCTGCCCGATTGCCTTGAGATTACCGCAGCGCTTGAAGACGGCACCATCATGGGCCTACAACACCGCGAGTTGCCCCTGCACGGCGTGCAATTCCACCCGGAATCGATCCGGTCCGAGCATGGCCACGCCCTGCTGCAAAACTTCCTGAACGAGATGAAGGTCCCGGCATGAGTAGCGCGCTGAAACCCCTGCTTGATGCCGCCGCGAACGGGCCGCTGACCTCGGATCAGGCCGTTGAAGCCTTTGAAATTCTGTTCGAGGGCGAAGCGACCCCCAGCCAGATCGGCGGGTTCCTCATGGCGCTGCGCACGCGCGGCGAAACGGTCACCGAATATGCCGCCGCGGCGCAGGTCATGCGCAGCAAATGCAACGCCGTCCGCGCGCCCGAAGGCGCGATCGACATCGTTGGCACCGGCGGTGACGGCAAGGGTACGCTGAACATCTCGACCGCCGCCGCCTTCGTGGCCGCAGGCGCAGGCGCTGTCGTGGCGAAACATGGAAACCGCAACCTCAGTTCGAAATCCGGCGCTTCCGACGCGCTGTCGCAACTGGGGATCAACGTCATGGTCGGCCCCGCGGTGGTCGAGCGTGAATTGGCCGAGGCAGGCATCGGTTTCATGATGGCGCCCATGCATCACCCTGCCGTCGCCCATGTCATGCCGACCCGGTCCGAACTTGGCACCCGCACGATTTTTAACATCCTCGGGCCACTGACTAATCCGGCAGGGGTCAAACGGCAGCTGACCGGCGCCTATACCCGCGATCTGATTGAACCGATGGCGCTGACACTCAAGCAGCTCGGTTCGGAAAAAGCATGGCTGGTGCATGGCTCCGATGGCACGGATGAGCTGACCATCACCGGTGTCAGCTGGGTCGCAGCACTGGAAGACGGTGTCGTCAACCTGCGCGAATTGCACCCCGAAGACGCGGGCCTGCCGGTCCATCCGTTCGAAGCCATCGCCGGGGGTGAGCCCGCCGAAAACACCAAACATTTCAAGGCGCTCCTTGACGGAGTTCCATCAGGCTACCGCGACGCGGTGTTGCTGAACGCGGCCTCTGCTTTGGTGGTGGCCGATGTGGCCCCGGATCTGAAAACCGGCGTCGAGATGGCCCGCGAAAGCATCGACAGCGGCGCGGCGCGTGAGCGGATCGAGAAAGTGGCGCGGATCAGCCAGTCGGCATGACGCTACCCAGCCTCACCGCCCTTGGCGCATGGGCCGAGCTGCCCTTTTTTGCCGAGGATTGGCCGCGTATCGCCGAACAGCTTGCCGCGGATACGAGGGTGGTCCTACCGCCCGCCCCGCAGATATTCGCCGCACTTGAGCATCTGCAACCATCGGCTGTGGAGGTGGTGATCCTTGGCCAAGACCCCTATCCGACACCCGGCCACGCCCATGGCTATGCCTTTTCGGCCGAGCCGGATGTGCGCCCCATTCCCCGCTCCCTTGTTAATATATTCAATGAGTTAGACGCCGATCTTGGCGCATCACCGCAAGACCCAGACCTGCGGTTCTGGGCCGATCAAGGGGTTCTGCTGCTTAACAGCGTGCTGACCGTTCCGGCGGGCTGCGCACATGGGCACGCCAGGCTCGGATGGCAAAGGTTAACCGCTCAGGTGCTCAACCGTCTTTCTGATCGCCCCCGCGCCTACCTGCTTTGGGGGGCGCATGCGCAAAAGGCGGCGGCAGAGGTCGATCCGGCGCGCAACCTGAAGATAGAGACGCCGCACCCTTCACCGCTGTCAGCAAGGCGCGGCTTCTTCGGCTCACGCCCCTTCAGCCGCGTGAATGACTGGTTGCAGGGCCAAGGCAAGCCCGGCATACATTGGACAAAGCCGTGAGGAAGCCATGACCGCCACAATTCTTGAAAAAATCAAAGCCTACAAGCTGGACGAAATTGCCGCTGCCAAGGCCGAAAAATCGCAGGCAGAGGTCGAAGCTGCGGCCCGCGCCGCCCCGCCGGTCCGCCCCTTCGCGCAGAGCTTGCACAAAGCCTCCCGCGAAGGCTATGGCCTGATCGCCGAGATCAAAAAAGCCAGCCCCTCCAAAGGTTTGATCCGCGAAGATTTCGAACCCGCCGCCCTCGCCCGCGCCTATGCTGCGGGCGGCGCGACCTGCCTCTCGGTCCTTACCGACACCCCGAGTTTTCAAGGCGCGAAGGAATTCCTCGTCGAGGCCCGCGCCGAATGCGATCTGCCGGTACTGCGCAAAGATTTCCTCTACGACCCCTACCAGGTCGCCGAAGCGCGCAGCCTTGGTGCCGACTGCATCCTGATCATCATGGCCTCCGTCTCAGACGCGCAGGCCGCGGAACTTGAGCAAGCGGCAGATGAATGGGGCATGGACGCGCTGATTGAGGTTCATGACGCGGAGGAACTCGCCCGGGCCGAAAAGCTCAACAGCCGCATGATCGGGATAAATAACCGCAATCTCAACACCTTCGAGACCTCTCTTGATGTGACGCGCCAACTGTCAGAGGCCGTCCCTCACGACCGTATGCTGGTCTGTGAATCCGGCCTCTACACCCCCGCAGACCTCGCCGATATGGCTGTCTACGGCGCGCGCTGCTTTCTGATCGGCGAAAGCCTGATGCGCCAGCAAGATGTCGAACAGGCCACCCGCGATCTGCTCGCAAACCCGCTCGTTCCCGGAGGGATGTAATGGCGCTCACCCATTTCGACGCCGAGGGCGACGCCCATATGGTCGATGTCTCGGAGAAAGCCGTGACTTCGCGGGTAGCCAAGGCTGAAAGCTACATCAAGATGACGCCGGAAACGCTTGATATCATTACTGAAGGGCGCGCTAAGAAGGGTGATGTTCTTGGGGTCGCAAGGCTTGCCGGGATTATGGCGGCCAAACGGACGGCAGACCTGATCCCGCTTTGCCACCCTCTGCCGATCACCAAGGTCAGCGTCGAACTGACCCCCGACACCGCACTGCCCGGCATCCGTATTCTCGCCACCGTCAAAACTACTGGCCAAACTGGGGTTGAGATGGAGGCCCTCACTGCGGCCTCCGTCACCGCCCTCACCGTCTATGACATGGCCAAAGCGGTGGATAAAGCGATGGAGATTGGCGGCACGCGGGTCGTTCTGAAAGATGGCGGTAAATCAGGCCGTTACGAGGCGACATGATCAGCGTCGAAGCGGCTTTGGAAGCCGTCCTGAACCTTGTCGATCCTCTGAAAACCGAAGAAGTCGCCCTTCGCGGCGCCAATGGCCGTGTCTTGTCGCAGCCCGTGCGCGCGCAGCGCAGCCAGCCGCCTTTCGCCGCCTCCTCTATGGACGGCTACGCCCTGCGCCGCGCCGAAGTCGAACCGGATGCGATGTTCAAAGTTGTCGGCGAAGCCGCGGCGGGCCATGCTTACGTGGGCACGCTGCGAGCCGGACAAGCCGTGCGCATTTTCACCGGCGCGCCTGTGCCCGAGGGCGCCGATTTCGTGGTGATCCAAGAGGATGTGACCCGGCGCGGCGACCTTATCACCCTCGGCCACCATATTGACGACAAAGACAATATTCGCCCCGCTGGCGGAGACTTCACCAAAGGCGAAAACCTAACCGCCCCGCGCATTTTGCGCCCCGCCGATGTGGCGCTGCTGGCTGCGATGAACGTGGCACAGGTGCCTGTCACCCGCAAACCCATCATCGCGATCCTCGCCACCGGGGATGAATTGGTGCAGCCCGGTGAAAGCCCCGGCCCCGACCAGATCATCGCCTCCAATAGCTACGGCCTCGCCGCGATGTTCGAAGAGGCGGGCGCCGAAGTGCGCATGCTGCCCATCGCGCGGGACACGACAGCGTCGCTCAAACAGGCCTTCGCCTTGGCCCGCGGCGCGGATTTGATTGTCACCATCGGCGGCGCGTCGGTGGGTGATCATGACCTCATCGCGCCCGTGGCGGCTGAGCTTGGCATGGAGCAATCATTTTACAAGGTCGCGATGCGGCCCGGCAAGCCGTTGATGGCAGGCAAGATCGGTGATGCCGCGATGATCGGGCTGCCGGGAAACCCCGTTTCTGCAATGGTTTGCGGTGCGATCTTCGTGTTACCTATGCTACGGCGCATGCTTGGGCTGACCGTAGTCCATGCTGTCAAGCGCGAAGCCCCCCTTGGGCGCGAGATTGGCCCGAATGGGCCGCGTGCGCATTACATGCGCGCCTATCTTCGCGATGGCGCGCTCTACCCGGACGATCGGCAGGATTCGTCTCTTCTATCCGTGCTCGCGCAGGCTGATGCGCTGATGATCCGCCCGCCTAATGAACCGGCGCGCAAGGCGGGCGATTTGCAAAAGTACATTTTGATTTAACGCCAACCCACGGTTGACACAAAACAAGAACATCCCTAGAACAAAAGCAATAAAAGCTTCAGGGGCCGCGCGATGCTGACCAAAAAACAACTCGATCTGCTTTCTTTCATTCACCAACGCGTGCAGCGCGACGGCGTCCCGCCCAGCTTTGATGAGATGAAAATGGCGCTCGACTTGCGGTCGAAATCCGGCATCCACCGGCTGATCACGGCATTGGAGGAGCGTGGCTTCATCCACCGCCTGGCCCACCGCGCCCGTGCGATCGAAGTGGTCAAGCTACCCGAGAGCCTAGGCGGTGCGCCCGGTTTCGCCCCCCGCGTGATCGACGGGGATCGGCCCGACGCCCCGCCGCCGCCTGCGGCGCAACCGGTCACCGCGCATCACGCGTTCGATGTGCCGGTCATGGGCCGGATTGCTGCCGGTGTCCCGATCGAGGCGATCTCCCAAGTTTCCCATAGCGTTACGGTGCCCGGCGGGATGATCGCTGGTCAGGGGGAGCATTACGCCCTCGAAGTGCGCGGCGACTCGATGATCGAGGCGGGTATCAACGATGGCGATATCGTGGTGATCCGTGAAACCTCCGTCGCCGATAATGGTGATATCGTGGTGGCTTTGGTCGAAGATCAGGAAGCGACGCTGAAGCGTTTCCGCAGGCAAGGGTCTTCGGTGGCTCTGGAAGCCGCCAATGCCGCCTATGAAACGCGGGTGCTGCCTTCGGACAAGGTGAAGGTTCAGGGGCGACTGGTCGGGTTGATCCGCACTTACTGACTCTGCGGGCGGCTGTTCCACAAGCGTGTCCCGGCGCGGTCTTTCGCGGTGGTGACTTCCCAACCCTGCGCCGATTTGTTCAGCGCGATTGCGCCAGTTTTCCGCAGCCGCAGGGGATCGTAGACTTGGCAGCCCCAATCTCGGTCGGTCGCCATATCGGCGGACGCGACCACGACATCCTCGGGCTGGCAGCCGCTGAAGGCGGCGACCGCCCGTTTTCCTGACAGATGGATGATACCCTCCTCTTGGCCCGCCCATCTTTGGGCGGCCACGGCTTGATCCGCGCCGTCGCCATCATTCTCCAACCAATTGCGCGCGACGAAACCTGCGGCTTTGTCTTTGCTGAGCGCCCTGCCCGCCGGGGTCATGACGCCCACGAGCGTTCCCGTGTCGGCGACAAGCACGTCCGGGCGTGTGGTTCCTTGCCAGAGGGCGAAAGACAGCACGATCGCGGGCAGGCCGAACCAACGCAAATGCCCTTGCCACAGGACGAGCCAGAGAAACCCGAGTGACAGGAGCGGCAACACCCATCCCCCCGGCCCCGGCACGAAGCTGCGCGCGCCGGGCAGATGTGCCACTACATCCGCGACCGATAGGATCCACTCAAGGCCCAGACCCATCGCCCAAAGCGGTATTCCTTCACCGCCGAAGGGCGCAAGGATCGCCGCCAGCACTGCGGCGGGGATGACCAAGCCCCCCATCAAGGGAACCGAGAGCAGGTTCGCGACCAATCCGTAATGCGCGATCGTGTTGAAATGCGCGGCGGATATGGGCGCGGTGGCAAGCCCCGCAACGGCCGAAGAGATCACCACCGCGGCAACGGGGCGGAGACGTTTGGGAATGACCTCACCTTCGATATCGCGGATCCAGCCAAAGACGGCGACAAGCGCCGTGGTCGCGGCGAATGACATTTGGAACCCCGGCCCCATCAGCGCCTCTGGCCGCAGGGTCAGGACGATGATGCCCGCAATGGCGACGGCGCGCAGAGAGATCGCCCGCCGCCCGATCATCAGCGCGCATAGCGCCACGGCGCACATGACATAGGCCCGCTCGGTCGCGACATTTCCGCCCGACAGCGCGAGGTATCCGGTGGCGGCAATCAGAGCGGCCCCCGCGGCTATGCTTCGGCTGGGCCATCGGGTGGCGGTGACCGGATGCAACGCGAGAAGCAGGCGCGCTGCGCCGAAGACAACTCCGCTGAGCAAGCCCATATGCAGGCCCGAGATCGCCAATAGATGCGCCAAATTGCTGCTGCGCAGGTCTTGCAGGGCGTCTTGCGAAATGGCGCTGCGGTCACCGGTGGTGATGGCGGCGGCGAAACCACCGATATCGCCGGGAAGATGGGCGCGCACCCGCGCGGAGGCGGCCATGCGCAATCGGAAAAGGATCAACGCGATGCCCCCTTCCACAGGGTCCGCCATGCCCAAAAGCGGCACGCGGGTGTAGCCCACCGCACCCAACTCGGCAAACCAAGCATGGCGCTGGAAATCAAAGCCGCCCGGCTCGACCGGGCCTGCGGGCGGCGACAGATGCGCCGTGGTCATCACCTGCATGCCGGGCCGTGGCGTAATTGCGCCGGAGAGCGTCGAATGGAGTGAGACGCGAACCCGGGGCGGCGTGCGCGCGGGCGGCACCCGGTCCAACCGCACCTGATCGAGCGTCACGCGGGGCGCGTCGGACTGGCTTCGGTCAAGTGCCACGACACGCCCCTCGACCGGGCCATAGTAACGCCAGCCAAGAACCGGGGCCGCCACCGAATGCGCCCGAAACGCCGCCAGCAGCACTCCCAGCAAGACCAAAGCCGCGGCGACAGCAAAGGGGGCCGTGACCTCAGGCAGCGCTCGCGCGACGACCGCCAGCACGACCACGACACATGCGACCGCCGCCAACATCACCCCCGAAGGCTCAGCCCGCAGCGAAAAATACCAGCCGATCCCCAAGGCGAGGCAGACCGGCACCCAGCAAAATAGATGCCCGCGCTGGCGCAGCATCACGGCGCTGAACTGGTTCCAAAGGCCCATGCTTGCCCCCGCGGATCGCACTGGGTAGACAGGCGTCAAATCCTAGGACCGGGATGGTTACCAATTGGTAAACGCCGCTCCAAACACCATATCTCTGACCGAAAGGCCCTTCGCCATGAACGCCCCTGTTGTGACCCGTTTCGCCCCTTCTCCCACCGGGTTCCTGCATATCGGCGGGGCGCGGACCGCCCTATTCAACTGGCTCTATGCGCGTGGCCGGGGGGGTAAATTCCTGCTGCGCATCGAAGACACCGACCGCGCGCGTTCCACCCCCGAAGCGACGGCGGCGATTCTTCAGGGCATGTCGTGGCTCGGCCTCGACCACGATGGCGAGATCGTGAGCCAGTTCGAAAATGCCCCGCGCCACGCGGAAGTCGCGCAGGAACTGCTGGCCGCCGGCAAAGCCTATAAGTGCTTCGCTAGCCAAGAAGAAATCGCCGCCTTTCGCGAGGCGGCCAAGGCCGAGGGGCGCAGCACGCTCTATCGCTCCCCTTGGCGGGATGCCGATCCGGCGAGCCACCCGGACGCGCCTTACGTCATCCGCATCAAGGCGCCGCTGGAAAGCACTACCGTGATCCGCGATCAGGTGCAGGGCGATGTCACCATCCGCAACGACCAGCTCGACGATATGATCCTGCTGCGCTCGGACGGCACGCCGGTCTATATGCTGGCCGTGGTGGTGGACGATCACGACATGGGCGTGACCCATGTGGTGCGCGGCGACGATCACCTCAACAACGCCGCCCGCCAGATGATGATCTATGAGGCGATGGGCTGGGACGTGCCGGTTTGGGCGCATATCCCGCTGATTCACGGCGCGGACGGCAAGAAGCTGTCGAAACGTCACGGCGCCTTGGGTGCGCAGGAATATCAGGTGATGGGCTATCCTGCGGCGGGCATGCGCAACTACCTCGCCCGTCTGGGCTGGAGCCATGGGGATGACGAATTCTTTACCGATGCACAGGCGCAGGAATGGTTCGATCTGGACGGGATCCGCAAAAGCCCCGCGCAGTTTGACCTGAAAAAGCTGGAAAACCTCTGCGGTCAGCATATCGCACAGGCCGATGATGCCGCACTGCGGCGCGAGATTGAAGCCTATCTTGAAGCGGCAGGAGAGCCCGCGCTGACCGAAGGTCAGGCCGAGGCGTTGGAACGGGCGATGTACTGTCTGAAAGATCGCGCGAAGAAATTCCCCGAACTGCTTGAAAAAGCGACCTTTGTCTTGGCCGATCGCCCGATCACCCCAGATGAGAAAGCGGCAAAGAATCTCGATACGGTATCCCGTGGCATACTGTCGGAATTGACGCCGCAATTGCAAAATGCTAGCTGGAACAAAGAAACGCTGGAGGAGGTACTGAACGGCTTTGCTGCCGCGCATGACACCAAATTTGGCAAGCTGGCGGGGCCGCTTCGGGCGGCCTTGGCTGGCAGGGCAGTCACCCCATCGGTTTTTGACATGATGTTGGTGCTGGGGCGCGATGAGACCCTTGCCCGACTGACGGACGCCGCGGCCTAAGTTTTGGTTCACCACTTCTTTGGGCGGCAGGTATAACTGAACGGGACAGCCCCATATGGGGCTAGGCCCAGACGGCGGGGGCATCTCCGCAGCCTACATTCGGGAAGGGATTTCATGACCAATAACAATAAAACCGCAACGCTGACGATCGACGATCAAAGCTTCGATCTGCCGATTCACAGCCCCACTGACGGGCCCGATGTTGTCGATATCCGCAAGCTCTATGCGCAGGCGGGTGTCTTTACCTACGACCCGGGCTTCACCTCGACCGCGGCTTGCGACAGCACGATCACTTTCATTGATGGTGACAAAGGCGTGCTGCTGCACCGCGGCTACCCGATCGAGCAGCTGGCGTCGAAGTCGCATTACCTCGAAGTCTGCTACCTGCTGCTTTATGGTGAGCTGCCCTCTCCCAAGGCGCTGGAAGATTTCGAATGTCTGGTGACCAACCACACCATGCTGCACGAGCAGATGATGAACTTCTTCCGCGGCTTCCGTCGCGATGCGCATCCGATGGCGATCATGGTGGGCGTGGTTGGCGCGATGTCGGCCTTCTACCACGACAGCACCGACATCAACGATGAGCACCAGCGCGAGGTCGCCACGATCCGCCTGATCGCCAAGATGCCGACGATCGCGGCGATGGCCTATAAATACACCATCGGCCAGCCCTTCGTCTATCCGCGCAACGATCTCGACTACGCGTCGAATTTCCTGCGCATGTGCTTTGCCGTTCCGGCCGAAGAGCATGAGGTCAACCCGATCCTCAGCCGCGCGATGGACCGGATCTTTACGCTCCACGCCGATCACGAGCAGAACGCCTCGACCTCGACCGTGCGTTTGGCGTCGTCTTCCGGTGCGAACCCCTTCGCCTGTATCGCCGCTGGCATCGCCTGCCTCTGGGGTCCGGCGCATGGTGGTGCGAACCAAGCTTGCCTTGAGATGCTCAAGGAAATCGGCACGCCCGATCGCATTCCTGAGTTCATCGCCCGCGCCAAGGACAAGAACGACCCCTTCCGCCTGATGGGCTTTGGCCACCGCGTCTACAAGAACCACGACCCGCGCGCGACCGTGATGAAGGAAAGCGCCGACGAGGTTCTCGAACTGCTGGGCGTGGAAAACAACCCGATCCTTCAGGTCGCGAAGGAGTTGGAGAAAGCCGCGCTGGAGGATCCGTATTTCGCGGAAAAGAAGCTCTTCCCGAACGTGGATTTCTATTCCGGCATCATCCTCGAAGCGATGGGCTTCCCCACGTCGATGTTCACCCCGATCTTCGCGCTGGCGCGGACCGTGGGCTGGATCTCCCAGTGGAAAGAGCAGATCAGCGATCCGCAGCTCAAAATCGGCCGTCCGCGTCAGCTGTACCTCGGCGAGGACAAGCGCGACTACGTCGATATCGAGAACCGCTGAAGCGACCTTCAGAGACCATGCAAACGCCCCGGATTTCCGGGGCGTTTCGCGTTTCTCCCGCCACTGCCCGCAATACCTATGATTGAGGTTGTTGACCTAAGGGCAACAATGGCGCCGCCGTCGGGGTGACTGATTCCGCGCGCCCGAATCGCGAAAACCGGTGCCCTTATATGCACTGTCAGCAATGGCGTGAAAAATCAGTGAATGTTTCCAAGCGTTTTGCCGGACGCGAAACACCGGAGCCGAAAATACGGCCAAATTACGGCACTGTTTCGCACCTCGTGACAATGCCCCCGCCCCGCTTGACGGGATTCCCCCCGCGGCGGTAGCCTCCTTTCACGATGTCTTTTCGGGGTGGGAAGGGCATCATTGTGGCACTGCCGAAGGGGTTCGCTCTTTCGCAGTCCGGCCGGCGTCCACCCCATTGTAGACGCCCAGCAGTACAGCCGGGCCGCGACGAGAGGATGCAGGATGACCGCAATGGACCGGACCAAAGGGCTTCGCTGGGACTGCGCCACCGGTCTGACGCCTGCAAAGGCCGACGATGTCCCCGGCCCTCAGGGTGCGCTCGTCCCCGATACATTGCATGATTGCGACCAGATCGCCGTGGTCTATGACAAGGGCCAGACCCCGCCGCGCATCACCATCGCGCAGGTTTCGAACTCGGTCCATACGGTTTTGGCGGACGGCGTCGCTGTGGCGGTCGTGGCGCGGGCCAATGGCCCGGCACCTTCGGCCAGCGATGTGCTGCTGGTCGAGCGGAGCTGCTAGCGCTCAGCGCCCCTGAAACTTGGGGCTGCGCTTTTGGGTAAAGGCCGTCACCCCCTCGGCGAAGTCCTGCGACTTGCCGCAGCGGCCCTGCGCTTGGGCCTCCAGCGAGAGTTGATCCTCAAGCCCATTGTCCCATGACGCGCGGATCGCCTTCTTGGCCTCGGCATAGGCAGCCGTGGGGCCACCGGCCAATTGCGCGGCCTTGGCGCGCCAATGGGCATCGAATTCCGCATCCGGCACGGCCTGCCAGATCATCCCCCAATCATCTGCCTGACGGGCGGTGATCTTATCGGCGAAGAGGGCCGCCCCCATTGCCTTGGCCATGCCCATCTGCCGAGGCAACGCATAGGTGCCGCCCGCGTCGGGGATCAGGCCAATGCGGGTGAAAGCCTGCATGAAATAGGCGCTCTCGCTCGCAAAGACGACATCGGCGGCCAGCGCGATATTCGCCCCTGCCCCTGCCGCCGGGCCGTTCACGGCGGCAATGGTCGGCACTGGGCAGTTGATGATGGCGCGCAGCAGCGGGGCATATTCTTCGCGCAGCGTCTTCTCCAGATCGGCCACGCCGCCCGCACGGTCGGCCAAGTCTTGGCCCGAGCAAAAGGCACGCCCCGCCCCCGTCAGGACCACGACCCGCGCCGCGCGCCCGCCTTCGGTCACTGCATGGGTCAGCTCCGCCCGCATCTGCGTGGTGAGCGCGTTCATCTTATCGGCGCGGTTCAGCGTGATCAGCGCGACATCGTCGGTCAGCGCATAGGTGATCGTTTCATAGTCCATCTTGCTATCCTCGATTGCTTGGCCGCAGCATATCAAAGCAATGTGCCGCTGCCAGTGCAACGGGGCGTCAGCGGTCGAGAATATCGCGCAGGCGGGCTTCTTCCTCTGCCGAGAGGGGCGCTTCGCTTGGGGTTTTGCTGCGGGCGCGGCCGCGCAGATAGATCACGCCCAGCCCCCCGGCCAGCAAGAGCATCAGCGGCCCCGCCCCCCAAAGCAGCCAATTGGCCCCCGTCGCCTGCGGGTTCAGCAGGACATATTCACCGTATCGGTCGACGATGAAATCCACCGCCTCTGCGTCGCTGTCGCCCGCTACCAGCCGCTCGCGCAGCAAGATGCGCAGGTCACGCGCAAGGCTCGCGTTGCTCTCATCAATGCTTTCGTTCCGGCAAACGAGGCAGCGCAGACCTTGGCTCAACTCCCGCGCGCGGGCCTCCAACGCGGGATCGTCGAGCACTTCGTCAGGCTGCACCGCCCATAGGGGGCTGGCGAGCAGGGTCAGGATCAGCAGCAGCCGTTTCATTCCGCAGGCACCCCCGCCGGTTGCTTGCGCGCACCCGCCGCGACCCGGAAGCGCCGGTCGCTGAGGCTTAGCACCCCGCCAAGCGCCATGAGCGCGCAGCCGATCCAAATCCAATTGGTCATCGGCTTGATATAGGTTCGCACCGCCCAACCGCCGCCGTCCTGCGCATCGCCGATCACCACATAGACGTCCCGCGCGAGGTTATAGTCGATCGCCGCCTCGGTCGTGGGCATCTGCGCCACGGGGTAGAACCGCTTTTCAGGCCGCAGGGTCGAGATCACCGCGCCGTCCTGCGCCAGCGTAATCTCCGCCATGGTGCTGAGGTAGTTTGGCCCCCGAACCTCGCTCACATCCCGCAGGGTCAGCGTGTAGCTGCCCACGTCAAAAGGCTCACCAATCCGGGCCACGCGGATGTCATCCACGGCCCAAGCCATTAGCCCCGCGATCCCGGCCATGGTGACGCCCAGCCCGCCATGCGCCGTGGCCTTGCCCCAATCCGCACGCGGCAGGCGGCGCAACCGGCGCAGCTTGCCCGGGCCGCGCCCAAGACGTTGCATCACATCCACCACGGTGCCCATCACCAGCCATGCCCCAAGGAACAGGCCCACAGGCCCCAGCAGGCCGCGCCCGGCCTGCATGGCAAAGGCCAGCCCCCCAAGCGCCAGCGCTAGCAGGAAGGCATAGCGCAACGGGTAGAGCGCACGCATGATCTTGGCCCGTTTCCATGGCATCGCGCTGCCAATCGGCAGGATCAGCCCGAGCGCTACCATGAAAGGGGTAAACGCGGCGTTAAAGAACGGCGGCCCGACGCTGAGTTTTCGGTCGAGGAACATCTCAGCCACCAGCGGCCACATGGTGCCGACGAAGACAACGAAACAGGCCACTGCGAGCAGCAGGTTGTTCACCACGAGGGCCGTCTCGCGGCTCAGCAAGCCAAAGACGCCTTTCGCCTCCAGCGCCGAGGCGCGCAGCGAATAGAGCACCAGCGCACCGCCGGTAAAGACCCCCAGAATGGCCAGAATAAAGACCCCCCGCTCGGGGTCATTGGCGAAGGCATGGACGGAAGTCAGCAGGCCAGAGCGCACAATGAAAGTCCCGATCAGCGAAAAGCCGAAGGCGAGGATGGCCAGCAGAATGGTCCAGCTTTTCAAGCTCTCGCGTTTCTCGACCACAATGGCGGAATGCAACAGCGCCGCCGCCAAGAGCCAGGGCATGAAGCTCGCGTTCTCGACCGGATCCCAGAACCAGAAACCGCCCCAGCCCAGCTCGTAATAGGCCCACCAAGACCCAAGCGCGATGCCAATGGTCAGAAACACCCAAGCCGCCAGCGTCCACGGCCGCACCCACCGGCCCCAAGCCGCATCCACGCGCCCCTCAATCAGCGCCGCCACGGCAAAGCTGAAGGCCATGCTGAGACCGACATAGCCGAGATAGAGAAACGGAGGGTGGAAGGCCAAACCGGGGTCTTGCAAAAGCGGGTTCAGGTCTTGGCCATCAAAGGGCGGCGTGCCCATGCGCAGAAAGGGGTTCGAGGTGAAAAGAATGAACGCCAGAAAGGCCACTCCAATCGCCGCCTGTACCGAGAGCACCCGCGCGCGCAGGCGCGGCGGCAGGTTGCCGCCAAACCACGCGGCCATCGCCCCGAAAAGCGCCACGATCAACACCCAAAGCAGCATCGACCCTTCGTGATTGCCCCATGTGCCGCTGATTTTATAAAGCATCGGCTTGGCGGAATGGCTGTTGGCCACCACCAATTGCAGGCTAAAATCCGAAGTGACGAAGGCCCACATCAGCGCGCCAAAAGACAGGGCGATCAGAATAAATTGCGCCGCCGCCGCCGGTTCGGCCACCGCCATCAAGCCCGCGCGGCCCCGCCAAGCACCCCACATCGGCACCACCATCTGTACAAGCGCGACGCCAAAGGCGAGCACAAGCGCGAAATGTCCAAGCTCTGTAATCATGGGCCGGACTATAGGGGGCCGAAGCCCCCTAAGCCATGGCAAATCAAACGTGAAAAACGGTCAATCGGTCGCAGTCAGCCCCGGCTGCGACGCCAAGCATCAAGGGCCGCATTCTCCGACGGCGCGACCGCGGCGAGGGCCAGACAGCTGTCGGCACCGGTGTCGGCCACCTGAGGGCTGTCGGCGCGCATCTCGCGCAAGGTTTCGATATTCTCGACCACCTGCGGCACCCGGGCGATGGTGCCAACGATGGCCCGCTGAAACTCCTGCGATTTCACCTGCTGCCGCGCGCCGAAATAGAAGGAGACGATCACCCCCAACAACCACCAAAGCGGCTCGGGCACCAAGGCGATGCCCTGCATCCGTTCGGCGAACCACAGCGGATTGACCATGGCGGTGACGAAAAGCCCGAGCGTGCCGAGCGCCAGCATCGGGCGCGGCAGCCGGTTGACTCCATCCATGAAGCGGTCAAAGCCACCTTGCCGCGCTTGGGCGAACTCGGCCCCATATTGCGCCATGGCTTGGCCTTGCACCGCATGGGCGCGCTGCGCTCCGGCCTCGGCATTCTCGCGGAACACTTCGACCGTGTCCCGGATGACGTTCCGCTCACCGCCGAAGATTGCCGTGAAGATACGTTCGATCAGCCCCATTGTGCCACCCTCCGTGCAAAATCGGCCTCGCTCATGTGATAGCGCGGCGCGATGAACTCCTCCGCGCGCCGGATCCAGCCGCCCTTGCCCCCTGTCCGGCTGCGCGCGTATTTGCGGCTCGCGGGGCGGCGGTCAGCAAGGCGGAAGTAGTAGTTGCGCCGCGCGATGCCGTAAGCATCCACCAGATGATCCGGGGCGGCCTGCCAGGCGGCATGGGCGGCGCGGATCGTCTGCGGGCCGATGGCTCCGTCAACGGTGATGTCCTGCCCCATCTCGCGCAGCAGGCTTTGCAGGATTTTCACCGCGTTGCTGCCAGCGTTGACATACATGTCGAAAACGCTCGGCTGCAAAGGCGCGGGCAGTTCGGCGATACGCGGCGCGTTGAAGTAATGCCGGACAAAGATATCCACCGCCTGCGCGCGGCCAAGGCGGCGCACATCCGCCACATCGACCGCCCCATCGCCGGTCAGGTCCAGCCCCAAGCGGCGCATGGTATGGATCGTCACCCCGTATTTCGTCGCCCCGCCGGGGTCGTCGGGGTCATTCACAAAGCCGCCCTCGCGGACGACGATGGCGCTGGCGATCTCACGCACGGACTGCATCGCGGCTCTCCTGTTTTGCATGCAAACAGGCTCCGCCGGATTGGTTAACCGATGCTCACGCCCCCGCGCGTTGCGCAGCGGTCAGCCTTCGGATTCGCGATAAACGCCCTGCTCTTTCAGCGCGTCCGTCACTTCCTTAGGCATGTAGGTCTCATCATGCTTTGCAAGGATTTCAGTGGCTTCGAACACGCCGCCGACATAGCTGCCGGTGCCGACCATGCCTTGGTTCTCTTCAAAGAGATCGGGCAAAACGCCGGTGAAAACCACCGGAACAGAGGCCCCGCCATCGGTCACGGCAAAGCTTATCTGCTCCCCCTGCCCGCGCTTGAGCGATCCTTCTTCGACCAACCCGCCGATGCGGAACACCTCTGTCGGGCCGGGCGGCTCGGCGATGACTTGGCTCGGGGCGCGGAAATAGTTGATCCCGTCGCGCAGCGCATAGCCGATCAGTGCGGTCGACAGGACCAAGGCCACCGCCGCCACGGCGATGATCTGGATCCGGCGCTGTTTCTTGAGGCTCTTCATGGGAAGAGCGGGGCCATCATCAGCCCGTCGGTTTCTGGCAGTCCCAGCATCAGGTTCGCGTTTTGCAAGGCTTGCCCGCTGGAGCCTTTGGTCAGGTTATCGAGCGCTGCAACCACCGTCGCCCGCCCGGTCTGGCGGTCGGCCACCACGCCGATATGACAGAAGTTCGAGCCGCGCACATGCCGGGTGCTGGGCGCCTCGCCGAAGGGCAGCACTTCGATAAAGGGTTCATCGGCATAGGCTTTTTGCATTGTCTCATAGATCGCCTGCGCATCACCTTTGACATAGCAGGTCGCCAGAATGCCGCGGTTCGCAGGCACCAGATGCGGGGTGAACTGCACCTGCACGGGCCGTCCTGCAAGGGCCGAAAACTCCTGATCGAACTCCCCCAGATGCCGGTGTGTGCTGCCAAGCGCATAGCCGTGATAGCCCTCGCTCAACTCCGCATGCAGCAGGTTTTCCTTGAGCGAGCGGCCAGCACCGGAAACGGCGCATTTCAGGTCCAGAATGATATCGTCCAAGTCAATCACCCCCGCCGCGATCAGCGGGCGCAGGGCAAACTGCCCCGTGGCCGCATTGCAGCCCGTCCCCGCCACCAGCCGCGCGGCGGCAATCTCTTCGCGGTAGAATTCGGTGAGGCCGTAGACCGCCTCTTTCTGCTGCTCAAGGGCAGCATGTTCATTGCCGTACCACTTGGCATAATCCTCAGGGTCGCGCAGGCGGAAGTCGGCGGAAAGATCGACGATCTTCAGGTCTTTGGGCAGCGCCGCGATCACCTCTTGGCTGGTCTTATGCGGCAATGCGCAAAAGCACAGATCAATCTGCGAAAAGTCGATTTCATCAATCGTGACCAATGTGGGCAGATCGAGATGGCGCAGATGGGGAAAGACCTCGGCCATGGTCTGGCCGGCCTTGGAGTTCGCGCCCAAAGCCTTGATCTGCATAGAAGAATGGCCAGCAATCAGCCGGATGAGTTCTGCCCCGGTATAGCCGGAGGCGCCAAGAATGGCGATGTTCTGGGTCATGGTCTGTCCCCTTGTTCGGAACGAAATGTAATTGGAGTTCAGGCGGCGGTGAATGTGATCTGTCGTCGCAGGAACTGCGTCGCGCGGTCGCTCACCCGGGCGGGATCACCAGTGGTGAGAAAAGCCGCCTCACCCGTGCCTGTCATATCAGGATGCCGCTCAAGGTAATCGGCCAAGGAATCCGCCACCAACTCGGCCTGACTAAAGACTTTGACCTGCCCGCCCAAGGCCGCCTGAAAAGCCTCCTGCATCAGCGGGTAATGGGTGCAGCCCAGGATCGCCGCATCGGGGTTGGGCATCTTGCGCTTCAGCGCGTCGACATGGCTGCGCACCAGCGCTTCGGCAAGGATCATGTCGCCTTCTTCGATGGCATCGACCACCCCGCCGCAGGCCTGCGCCTCAACATCCACACCGATGGCGCGGAAAGACAGTTCACGCTGAAACGCGCGGCTTGCCACCGTGGCAGGCGTGGCGAAGAGCGCCACATGGTTAACCGCCACCTCGCGCGGGGGGGAGTTGTCGCCCCACTGCCGCTCGGTCATCGCTTCGATCAAGGGCACGAAAACGCCCAGCACCCGCTTGTCGCGCGGGATCCACCCCTCTTGCATCCGGCGCAGCGCGGCGGCAGAGGCGGTGTTGCAGGCAAGGATCACCAGATCGCAGCCCGCATCGAACAGCCGCTGCACGGCGGCGCAGGTCAGCTCATAGATGTCATCGGCGTCGCGCACGCCATAGGGCGCATGGGCGCTGTCGGCGAGGTAGACAAAATCCACCTCCGGCAGCCGTTCTTGCACCTTGTTCCAGACGGTCAGCCCGCCCAGCCCCGAATCGAAAATACCAACTGCCATGGTCTGTCGTCACCTGTCGGCTCTATGCCGTTCCTCAAACTCGTAACCGAGGCCCTGATACTGGCCCGGCTTTGGTGACAACTCATAGGTGGCTTTGCGCAGGAAATCCATCATCGCTTTTGCGTCCCCCGCCAGAGGGTCGAGCGTGGCGCGCGGGATCGGCGCGCCGATGGCCACGCGCACGGGCGTATCGACACGGGCACGGAACTCTTTGATCAGCAGGCCCATGCGCAGGTTGGCGTGCAGATGGCTGGCGATCTGGAACAAGCGGCTGGTGTGACCGTCAAAGTAGATCGGCACCACAGTGGCGTCAGACTTGGCGATCATCCGCGCCGTGAAGCTGCGCCAGCCGGGGTCCATCGGCTGCGAAAAGGGCCGCGCGGCGGTGCTGACGGTGCCCCCGGGAAAGATGCCAATCGCCCCGCCCTGCGCCAGATAGTTCAACGCGGTCCGGCGGGTGGCGAGGTTTAGCGCAAGTGCGGCGCGATCTTCGGCAAAGCTGATGGGCAGCAGATGATGCGCCAGATCCGGCGCTTGGCTGAAAACCGCATTGGCCATGATGCGAAAATCGCCGCGCGTCTGGCTCAGGATATGGCCCAAAATCAGCCCGTCCAGAATGCCGTAGGGGTGATTGGCGATCAGAATGACCGGCCCCCGCGTCGGGATATCCGACAAAGCGCCGCGCATCACGTCGAGCGTCAGACCACAGCGCTGCACCATCGCATCGAAGAACCCTAGCCCCGCGGCCAGATCATCTTCGTAGCCTTCGGCCCGTTTCAGCAGGAAAACACGGCCCGTGGTGTTTTCCATCAATCGAATGAGCGCCCTCCCGCCCCGGGTTCGGGCGGAATGGGCATAGCTTATGTCACGGGCGTAGGTCACATCTCGGCCTCAGGGTCGTCTTGGCGGACACTTTAGGGCAGAGATGTAACAGCGATATTACTCCGCCGCCTTGGCCGTGGCCGTGCCGCCCGCGCGGATCACCGCCAGCAGTTCTTCGCGCCGTTTTGCGGCCTTGGCCTCATTGGCTTGTTTGACCGGCCCGAAGCCGCGGATTTGCAGCGGCAGTTCGGCCAGCGCCACGATGGCGTCGCGGGTCTGGTCGGTCAGCTTTGGCAGCACCTCGGCCATATCGGCCTCATATTGCTTGATCAACGCACGCTCCATCTTGCGCTCGGCGGTATAGCCGAAGAGATCGAGCGGCGTGCCGCGCAACCCTTTGAACTTCGCCATGACCCGCAGCGGCCCTTCGAGCCACTGGCCGAACTCGCGCTTCTGCGGACGGCCATTCGGCCCCATCTTCGAGATCAGCGGCGGCGCCATGTGGAAGGTCATGTTGAAATCGCCATCGAACTGAGCCCGCGCCTTGTCCCGGCTGGTGATCAGCAGGCGGGCGACCTCATATTCGTCCTTGTAGCTCAAGAGCTTGTGATACCCCAAGGCCACCGCCGCCTTGACGTCACGGTCCTCGATACCATTAAGCATCTTGGTATAGCGTTTGGCCAAGCCCTTGCCCTGATAGTCGGTCAGGTGGTTCTCACGGAAGGCGATCTTCTCCCCCAGCGATTTGGGCAGTTCGACCACGTTGTCGGGCTGGCTCACCTTCCGCGCGTCCTCGGGGTAGAGCACGGCCCAGCGACCGATCTCGAAGGCCCGTTTGTTGCGCTCCACCGCCGCGCCGTTCATCTCGATCGCCTGCATCAGGCTCTCGAACGTCAGCGGCAGCAGGCCGCGCTGCCACGCGGCACCGAAAATCATCATGTTGGAGAAGATCGAGTCGCCCAAAGTCGCCTTGGCGAGATCCGAGGCATCGAACATCGCCACGTCATCCTTCAGCCGCGCTTCCAACGCGAGGCTCAGCCGGTCATAGGGCATCTGGAACTCGGTATCGCGGGTGAAGTCGCCGGTGATGATCTGGTGCGAGTTCACCACGGCACCGGTGCGCCCGGCGCGCGTCAGCCCCAGCGTCTTGTGGCCAGCCGAAACCACCAGATCGCCACCGATGAGCGCATGCGCCTCGCCGGTAGCCACACGGATCGCGCTGATATCTTCGGGGCGTTCGGCCAGACGACAGTGTATATGCACCGCACCGCCCTTTTGGGCGAGGCCTGCCATTTCCATCATGCCCGCGCCCTTGCCGTCCAACTGTGCCGCCTGCGCCAGCAGCGCGCCGATGGTCACGACGCCGGTGCCGCCCACGCCAGTGATGACGACGTTATGGGTGCCGTCGATCTTGGGCAGGTCGGGCATCGGCAGGTCGGGAATGCTGAGATCGGTTGTCGGGTCCTTGCGAATCTTAGCGCCCTCCAGCGTCACGAAAGAGGGGCAGAACCCGTCGAGGCAGGAGAAATCCTTGTTGCACTGCGACTGGTCGATGGCGCGCTTGCGGCCCAGTTCGGTCTCGTTCGGCACCACGGCCACGCAGTTCGACTGCACGCCGCAATCGCCGCAGCCCTCGCAGACGTCTTCATTGATAAAGACGCGCTTGTCGGGGTCCGGGAACAGCCCGCGTTTGCGGCGGCGGCGCTTCTCGGCAGCGCAGGTCTGGATGTAGACAATAGCGCTGACGCCCTTGTGCTTGCGGTAGGCCTTTTGCACGTTCGGCATCTCGGCACGTTCATGCACCTCCACGCCCTTGAAGCGGGCAAGGTCCACGTCTTCCTTCTGGTCATAGACCACGGCGACGTTCTTCACGCCCATGGCCTTGAGTTCTTCGACGATGCGGTAGGCGTCCAGATCGCCCTCGTTGTGCTGGCCGCCGGTCATGGCGACGGCATCGTTGTAGAGGATTTTGTAGGTGATGTTGGTGCCCGCCGCGATGGCCGCCCGGATCGCCAGCACGCCGGAGTGGTTATAGGTGCCGTCGCCGAGGTTCTGGAAGACATGCTCGGTATTCGAGAACGGCGCCTCGCCGATCCAGTTCGCGCCCTCGCCACCCATATGGGTGAAGCCCGTCGTCTCGCGGTCCATCCATTGCACCATGTAGTGACAGCCAATGCCCGCATAGGCGCGGGAGCCATCCGGCACCTTGGTCGAGGAGTTATGCGGGCAGCCCGCGCAGTAATACGGCAGGCGTGCCGCGATATCCTCGGCATTGTCCGAGCGGCGCGCTTCGTTGAGCGCCTCAAGGCCTGCGCGGATGCCATCGGTCTCGCGGCCCTCCTCCAAGAGGATGCCGCCGATCTTCTCGGCGATCAGGATGGGGTCGAGCGCGCCGCGTGTGGGGAACAGCTCTTCGCCATGCTCCATGCCCGCACCGCCCTTGTGCCAGCCATAGACGCGGCGGTGGGTGTCGTTGAACAGCGCTTCCTTGATCTGCACCTCGATCAGCTTGCGCTTCTCCTCGACCACAACCACCAGATCGAGCCCATCGGCCCAGTCATGGAAGCCCTGCATGTCGAGCGGGAAGGTCTGGCCGATCTTGTAGGTGGTGAGCCCGAGCCGCTCGGCCTCATTCGCGTCGATGTTCAGAAGGCTCATCGCATGCACGAGGTCGAGCCAGTTCTTGCCCGCCGCGGCAAAGCCGATCTTGGCGCCGCGCTTGCCCCAGACGCGTTTGTCCATCTTGTTGGCATGGGAAAACGCCTCGGCCGCGAAGCGCTTGTAGTCGATCATCCGCGCTTCCTGCAGATGCGGCGTGTCGTTCAGCCGGATGCTGAGGCCGCCGTCAGGCATGTCGAAGTCAGGGATCACCAGCTTCATCCGGTTCGGATCGCCGTCAACCACGCTGGTGGCCTCCACGGTGTCCTTCATGGTCTTGAGACCGACCCAAAGGCCCGAGAACCGGCTCAGCGCCCAGCCGTAGATGCCATAGTCGAGGATTTCCTGCACACCGGCCGGGGAGACCACGGGCATATAGGCATCGACCATGGCCCATTCGGATTGGTGCAGCACGGTGGAGGATTCGCCGGTGTGGTCGTCGCCCATGGCCATCAGCACGCCACCATGGGGCGAGGTGCCCGCCATGTTGGCATGGCGCATCACGTCGCCGGTGCGGTCCACGCCCGGCCCCTTGCCGTACCACAGGCCGAAGACGCCGTCGTATTTGCCCTCCCCGCGCAGTTCCGCCTGCTGGCTGCCCCAGAGCATGGTCGCCGCGAGGTCTTCGTTCAGCCCCGGCTCGAAACGCACGTTGTAGTCGGTCAGGAACTTCTGCGCGCGCTGCATCTGCAGGTCCACGCCCCCCAGCGGGCTGCCGCGGTAGCCGGTCACATAGCCCGCGGTATTGAGCCCCGCGGCGCGATCCCGTGCCGATTGCATCATCATCAGCCGGACCAGCGCCTGCGTGCCGTTCAGCAGCACCGGGCTTTTCTCAAGGTCGAAACGGTCGTTCAGTGAAATCTTTTGCGTCGTCATGGCGGGCCCTCCCTAGCACGTCAGTCTTGCATGATTGCCCGGATTATAGGTCACAGTTGCTGACCTGTATAGCAGTTATTCCGCAACGGCAGTCCCGCAGGCGACGGTTTGTGCTGTTTTCTCCCGGCTATTAAGGTAGGAGAAAGGCTGGGCAAGGAAAGTACGGGCCATGGATTGGGACAAACTCAGAATTTTTCACGCCGTGGCCGATGCGGGGTCGCTGACCCATGCGGGGGACAAGCTCAACCTCTCGCAATCCGCCGTCAGCCGACAGATTCGCGGGCTGGAAGAGCAGCTTAACACCAACCTCTTTCACCGGCATGCGCGCGGGCTGATCCTGACCGAACAGGGGGAGCTTTTGTTCGACGCAACCTCGGCCATGGCCAAACGCCTTGACGCCGCCGCGGCGCGCATCCGTGACAGCGAAGAAGAGGTTTTTGGCGAGCTGCGCGTCACGACGACGACCGGCTTCGGCACCCTCTGGCTCGCCCCGCGCCTGCCCAAACTCTACGAGCAATATCCCGACCTCAAAGTCGATCTGATGCTCGAAGAACGCGTGCTCGACCTGCCCATGCGCGAGGCCGACGTGGCGATCCGTATGAAAGAACCAAGCCAGGCCGATCTGGTCCGCAAACGGCTGATGTCCGTGCGCATGGGCCTCTACGCCAGCCCGGAATACCTCGAAAAACACGGCACGCCCGCGCGTATGGAGGATATGACTGATCACCGGCTGATCTGTCAGAACACCGACAGCGATCAGGTCGGCGCGGGGCTGCAACTCGTCAAAGAGTTAATGATGTACGACCTGCGCTCGCTTTTGACGGTGAACAACTATTTCGGCGTGCTCCAAGGCGTGGTGCACCACCTTGGCCTCGGCGTGCTGCCCAACTACCTGATCCAAGACTTCCCCCATATCGTGCAGGTGATGCCCGATATCGAATCCGCCGAAGTGCCGGTCTACCTCGCCTATCCAGAAGAACTGCGCCAATCCAAACGCGTCGCCGCCTTCAAGGATTTCGTTCAAGAAGAGATCATTACCTACCGCAAGCAATGGCGCGAACGGGTGGAGGGCGAAGGCTAAACCGCAACCCATGGCTAGCCATGCAATAGGCGCATATCGGCCATGATGACTTGCCATGTTAATTAGCCTTGATTTGAGCAGCCCTGCCTCCTATTTCACCATCATGAAGATTGACAGCCTGAGGGCGCGTCGCTTCATACCTCCCTGTTGGACTTGGCCGAGCTTTTAGCTCGGCCTTTTTTTTGGCCCATCGCCTTCTTTCAGCCTGCAGGCGGCCAAAGCCACTTCCCCCCCGGCATTTCCCCTTGTATGAGGGCGCAAACGCGCCAGCCGGGGAATTTCCATGCAAGATCCAGCCATCACGCCCGACCTTATCGCCAGCCACGGGTTCACGCCCGAGGAATACGCCGAGGTCGTCAACATCCTCGGGCGCGAGCCGAACTACACCGAGATGGGCATTTTCTCGGCCATGTGGAACGAACACTGCTCCTATAAATCCTCCAAGAAATGGCTCCGCACCCTGCCCACCGACGGCCCCCAAGTGATCTGCGGCCCGGGCGAGAATGCGGGCGTGGTCGACATCGGCGATGGCCAAGCGCTGGTCTTTAAGATGGAAAGCCACAACCACCCCTCCTACATCGAACCTTACCAAGGGGCCGCGACCGGTGTCGGCGGCATCCTGCGCGATGTCTTCACCATGGGCGCGCGCCCGATCGCCGCGATGAACGCGCTGAGCTTTGGCCGCCCCGATCACCCCAAAACACGCCAGCTTGTGCACGGCGTCGTCGAAGGCGTCGGCGGCTATGGCAACTGTTTCGGCGTGCCAACCGTTGGCGGCGAAGTGCGTTTCGACAAAGCCTATGACGGCAACTGCCTCGTGAACGCTTTCGCGGCAGGCTTAGCGGATGCCGACAAGATCTTCTACTCCGCCGCCTCCGGCGTGGGCATGCCCGTGGTTTACCTCGGTGCGAAGACGGGCCGCGACGGCGTTGGCGGCGCGACCATGGCCAGCGCCGAATTCGACGACACCATCGAAGAGAAACGCCCAACCGTTCAAGTCGGCGACCCCTTCACCGAAAAACGCCTGATGGAAGCCACGCTCGAGCTGATGGCCACCGGCGCCGTGATCTCGATCCAAGACATGGGCGCTGCGGGGCTGACCTGCTCTGCCGTGGAAATGGGCGACAAAGGTGGCCTCGGCGTGCGCCTCGACCTTGAAAAAGTTCCGACGCGCGAGCCGCATATGACCGCCTATGAAATGATGCTCAGCGAAAGCCAAGAGCGCATGCTCATGGTGCTGCGCCCCGAGCTTGAGGCCGAGGCCAAAGCCGTCTTCGACAAATGGGACCTCGACTTCGCCATCGTCGGCGAAACCCTCCCCGAAGACCGCTTCCTCATCTGTCTCGATGGTGAGGTCAAAGCCGACCTGCCGCTGTCGAAACTCGCCTCCACTGCACCCGAATACGACCGACCTTGGGTGGAAACACCCGCCGCCGCCGCGCTGACCGATGCGCCCAGCATCGACCCCATCGAAGGCCTGCGCGCCCTGATCGGCTCCGTGAACCACGCCTCCAAAGACTGGGTTTACGAACAATACGACACGATGGTCATGGGCGATACGGTCCGCCTGCCCGGCCTCGGCGCGGGCATCGTGCGGGTGCATGGCACCGACAAGGCGCTGGCCTTCACCTCCGACGTGACCCCGCGCTACGTCAAGGCCAACCCCACCGAAGGCGGCAAACAGGCCGTCGCCGAAGCCTACCGCAACCTCTGCGCCGTGGGCGCCAAACCGCTGGCGACGACCGACAACCTCAACTTCGGCAACCCCGAAAAGCCCGAGATCATGGGCCAATTCGTCGGCGCCATCAAAGGCATCGGCGAGGCCGTGGGCGCGCTCGACATGCCCATCGTTTCCGGCAATGTGTCGCTCTATAACGAGACCGACGGCAAGGGCATCCTGCCCACGCCCACCATCGGCGCGGTCGGCCTGATCGACAGCCTCGATCAGGTCATCAGCAACCAACTGCGCGACGGCCATGTGGCTCTCCTGATCGGCGCGACTGGCAGCCACCTCGGCCAATCCGCCCTGCTCGCCGAAGCCTTCGACCGGGCCGAGGGCGACGCCCCCCATGTCGACCTCGCCACCGAACGCCGCCACGGCGAATTCATCCGCGCCCAAGCCAGCCAAATCTCCGCCTGCACCGACCTCGGCGACGGCGGCCTCGCCCTCGCGGCCTTTGAGCTGGCTGAAACCGCAGGGATCGGCGTCGAAATCGAAAGCGAAGACACCGCCACCCTCTTCGGCGAAGACCAAGCCCGCTACCTCGTCGCCTGCACCGCCGACGCCGCGGAAACCTTGATCGCCGCAGGCAAGGAAGCCGGCGTACCGGTCACCGCCGTCGGCGCCTTTGGCGGCGACAAGATCAGCTTCGGCAACACCTCCGCCACCCTGTCGGACCTGCGCACGATCTACCGGACCACTTTCGCCCAGACCTTCGCCTGAACCTCTGGTTTCGGAGCCGCCCTTGCTTGAGACCAAACGGTCGCGCGCAGGGCGGCGGGGCAGGCTAAATCGCCGAGGGGCCCCTTTAGGGGATACGGCTATTTCGCTTGAACCGACGACAGGCGGGTGACAGGCCGGGATCAATCAAGGGTGGGTCCGAGACCCCTCTGGTTTTGGAGAGACCCGCAGCCCTCCGCCCTCCCCTCATTGGCTAAACCTCTGCGTTCAACCCAGCCAACATCCGCGCCTTCTCCCCCACATCATCGGGGCGCGAGATCGCCTCGGCCAGCGCTTCCAAAGATGCAATCGAATGCCCGGCGCGAAAACTATCGACATGGGGCAGCATCGCGCGAATACCCGCCGCCTTGGGCGCGAAACCGTCCCAGCGAAGCAGCGGGTTCAGCCAGATCACCCGCCGCGCGGTCAGATGTAGCCGCTGCATCTGCCGCGCCAATTCTGCCGGGTCGTCCCGGTCCAGCCCGTCGGTGATCAACAAGACCACCGCCCCCTGCCCCATGACCCGCCGCGACCAGTCGCGATTGAAGGCCGCCAGCGCCGCGCCGATGCGCGTGCCGCCCTCCCAATCCTGCGCCTGCGCCCCCGCCGCGGCGAGCGCCGCATCCACATCGCGGGTGGCGAGATGCCGGGTGATATTGGTCAGCCGGGTGCCAAAGGTGAAACCATGCACCTGCGCCCAGCCTTTGCCCTTGCGGTTGGCCACCGCATGCAAAAAATGCAGGATCACCCGGCTGTATTGGCTCATCGAGCCGGAAATATCGCACAGCACGACGAGGTTGGGATAGCGCGCGCGCGGTGTCTTCCGATAAAGCCGGTCCGCCTCTCCGCCCCGCCGCAGCGCCGCTTTCATCGTGCGCGCCACATCGATCCGCCCCCGCGCCGCGGCCACATTGCGGCGGCTTGGCATCGGCGGTACCGGCAGGTCGAGTTTGGCCAACATCCGTCTCGCCTCAGCCATTTCCGCGAGGCTCATCTGTTCGAAATTCAATGTCCGCAGCCGCTCCCGCGCGGACATGGTCAGGCTTGCATCCACCTCGACGAGACTCTCCTCGGGCTGAGGCGCGTCCTCCCGCTCCGGTGCCTCGGCCCCGTCCAACAGGGCCTCTGCCGCGCGTTTCTCGGCGGGCGTGGCGGGGCGATCCTCTTGCACGCCGCGGATCGCAGGCAGCATCGCGGCCATCATATGCTCCAAATAGCGCGGGTCACGCCAATAAAGTCGGAATATCTGCGCAAAGACCCGCGCCTGTTCGGGGCGGCTCACGAAACAGGCGTGGAGCGTCCAATAGAAATCACGGCGGCTGGTGAAGCCCACGGCAGCGACGGCCTCCACCGCCTCTACCACCCGCCCGGGCCCGATTGACAGCCCCGCCCGGCGCAGGGCGCGGGCGAAATGGGTGATATTCCCCGCCAGCTTGGGGTCCTCGGGCAGGTCCAAAGGTAGGTCTTCGGCCATCGGTTCAGGCAGGCGCCAGCGATGCGCGGGCCTGGTCGAGAATGCGCGCCGCCTCGGAGCCTTGCAGCTTGGCGATGTCATCTTGATACTTCAGCACGGCCCCTAGCGTATCGGCGATAACCTCGGGGCTGAGCGTTGTGACATCCAAAGCCAGCAGGCATTTCGCCCAGTCAATCGTCTCCGCCACGCCCGGCTTCTTGAACAGATCCTCGGTCCGCAATTGCTGGACAAAGGCCACCACCTCGCGGCTAAGCGCCTCTGCCGCCTCAGGCGCGCGAGCCGCAAGGATCGCCATCTCGCGCGAGACATCCGGGTAATCGACCCAGTGGTAAAGACAGCGGCGTTTCAGCGCGTCATGCACCTCACGCGTGCGGTTCGAGGTCAGGATCACGATTGGCGGCTCGGGCGCGCGGATCGTGCCAAGCTCGGGGATGGTCACCTGAAAATCGCTCAACGCCTCCAGCAAGAACGCCTCGAAAGGCGCATCGGTGCGGTCCAACTCGTCGATCAGCAGCACCGGGGCGCCGTTCTCATCCGGGCGCAGCGCCTGCAACAGCGGGCGTTCGATCAGGTAGTCGTCACTGAACAACTCCTGCGTCAGTGCGCGCCGGTCAGCGCCGCCGCCTGCCTCCGCCGTGCGGATCGCCACCATCTGAGCGGGAAAATTCCATTCGTAAACCACGCTGGAGGCGTCGAGCCCCTCATAGCATTGCAACCGGATCAACCGCCGCCCCAGACCGGCAGCCAGCGCCTTGGCGATCTCGGTCTTGCCGACGCCCGCCTCGCCTTCCAGAAACAGGGGCCGCCCTAATGTGAGGCTGAGGAACACCACGACCCCAAGCGCGCGGTCGCAGACATAGCCCTCAGCGCTCAGCATCTCTTGGACCGCGTCGATCGTATCAATGTTTTTCATGGCCCCAGTGGTGCATCCTCGCCCCGCCCCGTCAAGAGGGCAGACCGCGCGGCGGCAGATTGACGGGATTTCCCCGCGCTGGCATAGTCCCACGCAATAAACGACGGCTTCCGGCAACAAGGGGGCCACAGGGGCGGATATGGGACAGAGCATTATCATCGCGATCCGGCGCGGCGGGGTCTGACATGCGCATCACCGCTGTCACCTGCGTCAAGAACGAAGGCCCGTTTTTGCTGGAATGGATCGCCTTCAACCGGGTGATCGGGGTCACGGATTTCCTATTTTACTCCAACGATTGCAGCGATGGCACCGATGCGCTGCTCGACGCGCTTGCCCGCCACGGTCTCGTCACCCATCTGCCCAACCCGGCCACCAATCGGAACTACCAGATGCAGGCGCTCAAGGATGCGCGGCGTCACCCCATCGTCACGCAGGCCGATTGGGTCTGGATCGCCGATGTGGATGAGTTTCTGAACATTCATGTCGGCGACCACCGACTGCCCGCCCTGATCACGGCCTGCAACAACCCGCAGGCCGTTTCGCTGCATTTCCAGTTCTTCGCCAATGGCGGGGTCGAGGATTTTGCCGACGCCCCCGTCATCGGGCAATTCACCCATAGCCATAACCCCGACATTTGGTGCGCCGATACGGCGATTGAGGTTAAGACCTTGGTTCGGAAAGACTTTCCCTTGGGCTACTACGGGGCGCACCGGCCCTTCCACGACGACACGAAGCACCAGCCGCATTGGACCGATGGCGCAGGCCGACAGGTGCCTAAGCCCTTCCGCAGTGCCGCCACCAAACGCCGCATCCGCGCCTTTCCCGCTCGCGGCGCACGGCGCTTTGCCACGCTGAACCACTACGCGCTGCGCTCGCTCGACAGCTATCTCGTCAAGAACGACCGTGGCGACGTGAACCGCGAACACCGCGCTTTTGATGACAGCTATTGGCGCGACCGGAACGATGCAGCTTGGGAGGATCGCTCGATTCAGCGCTACCTGCCCGCCTTGAATGAAGAAATCGACCGCCTGAAAGCGCTGCCCGGCGTCGCCGATCTGCATGCCGCCTCCGTGGCCGCCCACCGCGCCCGCCGCGACGCGCTGCTGACCGATCCGAGCTACCGCGCGATGCAGGCGCAACTGCGCGCAGCCAGCCCGTTCTGCGCCGCCGAGGCGCGGATCCGCGCCGAGATCGGCCTCACATGACGGGGCCGCGGATCGTCAACCTCGGCCTGCCCAAGACCGGCACCACCACGCTCACGGATGCGCTGCGCCACGCCGGGCTCAAGGTCGCGGATTGGCGCATTCGCAAGGGCCAAAGCAACTCGCCCGAGATCACCGGCGCGCATGTAGGGCGGATCATCTATGCCGATTTCTTTGCCAGTGGCGACCCGCTGGCGCGGCTGCATGAGTTCGACGTGATCAATGAGATGAGCGCCGTGCGCCATGACCGCAGCCTTTGGCCGCAGACCGATTGGGGTGTGCTGAGCGCCATCCAGCACCACCACCCCGAGGTCAAGTTTCTGCTTTCGCACCGTGATCCGGCCAAGACGGCCAACAGCATGATGCGTTGGAATAATCTGGGCCGCCGACGCTTGCCGCAGGCCGATGTGCCGGGGCTGCCCCGCGGCTTTGGCCGCGACGAGGCCGAGCTTGCCCGGTGGATCGAAGGACATTTCGCCTTCTGCCGCCGCGTCTTCGCCGGTTGTGCCAACTTTCTGGAGTTCGACATCGAAGACCCCGAGGCGCGCGACAAGATCGCGGATTATCTTGAGATCGACTTGCCGTGGTGGGGCCAAAGCAACACCGGCAAGGCGGAGGCCGGGTGATGCGGCTGACCCTCTTCATCGGTCCGACCGAACGCGCTGCCGCCCGGCTGCGCAACATCCTGCAACAGCAAAAGAACGCGTTGCTCAAGGAGGGGGTTCTCGCCGCTGACTGGAACCACGTCCGCCTCTATGCCGCTTGCGCCGCCCCGGAAGCGGTGGGTCTGCTACGGCACCGCCGCGGCTTGGACAGCCCCCTGATCGGCACGACCCTGCGCGATGAATTTCACGCGCTGATCCCCCATGAGCTGGCCGCGACCCGCGCCGATCATGTGGTGCTGAGCGCGGCGCAACTGGGCAATCTGCTGTCCCGGCCCGAGGAGCTGCGCGCCCTACACGATCTGCTGCGCCCCTATTTCGACGACATCCGCGTGGTCGCGCATCTGGATGAACAGGCGCGGACGCTGGTCGCACATTACGGCTTTGCCGTGGCCGAAAGCCGCCGTCATCCGCTGACGCAGGAATTGGCCTTGGCCGAGCGCGACGACTGGTGGCATGGCGCGCTTGCTCAGAGAGAGACCGCCCCGGATTTCGGCCTTTTCCCCGAGGTGCAAGCCCCGCCCTTTTGGCTCGATTATCAAGCGCTGCACGCCCATTGGGCCGCCGCCTTCGGCGCAGAGAAAATTACGTTTCGCCCGCTTGACCTGCCCCATCTTATGTCCAAGTCCGGGGCCACGGAGATCACCGAGAGCTTGGGCCTTTCCACGCCCCTCGGCCCGGTCGATCCCGGGCGCGCCCTCGCGGCCCTGCCCGCGCCTTGGCTGACGCGGATGCGGCAGTTCAACGATGTTCTGATCCGCTATCAACAGGCCCATGACCTCGCCTGCCCGCGCAGCACATGGAGCCAGATGTTGCAGGCGCTGCAAATCGGCGGCCCCGTGATCAAACCCGGAAGCCTCGCCGTGATCTCCGACCATTTCGCCCGCGACAACGCCGCACTCATCGCCCGTTTTCCCACGCTGGATCAGGCGCTTACCCCCGACGCGCCCGAGGCTCCGTGGCAAGAAGCCGACCCCCAGTTCGGCTTTCGCGCCACCCAATACCTCGCCGCCTTCGCCCACCGCATCCGCAGCACCGCGACCCCGCTCGCGCAAAAACGCGCAGATGCCGAGGAGGCCCGCCGCTCTGCCGCGAGGTTCGAGGCGCTGTTGCACGATCCCGACGCCCCCGAAGAGACGCGCGCGGCCAATGATCGGCTCCTCACCCGGCTAAAGGTCAACCACGAAACCATTCTGCGCGGCCCCTTCCGCCCCCACAACGGCGCGGCCCCTGCGGGCGAAGACGAGCCCGCGCCCGCCTATACCGCCGTGCCCCCGCGCGCATTGCCGCCCGGCAACAGCGGCAATGTCATCGTCGCCTGCATGAAAAACGAAGCGCCCTATATCGTCGAATGGGTCGCCTATCACCGCGCCGTGGGCTTCGATAACTTCCTGATCTACACCAATGATTGCAGCGACGGCACCGATGCCGTTCTGGGGCGCCTGCAAGACATGGGCATTCTCCAGCACCGCAACAACGACGATTGGAAAGGCAACTCCCCCCAACAACACGCGCTGAACCAAGCGCTGGAGGAACCGCTCGTCCGCCAAGCGGAATGGATCGCGCATATCGATGTGGACGAATTCGTCAACATCCGCACCGGCAACGGCAGGCTCGAAAACTTCTTCGCCGCCGCCCCCGAGGCCACGAATATCGCGATGACGTGGCGCCTCTTCGGCCACAACGGCGTGACCGCCCTGTCGGAGGCCCCCGTGATCGACCAATTCAACCACTGCGCGCCGAGCTTTTGCCCCAAACCCCATACCGCATGGGGGTTCAAAACGATGTTCCGCAACCTCGGCGCCTATGGCAGACTGTCCTGCCATCGACCAAACAAATTGGACGAGGCCGCGGTATCCGAGGTCAAATGGGTCAACGGTGCGGGCCACGGCATGACACGTGATGCGCTGCGCAATGGCTGGCGGTCCTCGCGCAGCAACGTCGGCTATGATCTGCTACAGTTGAACCATTATGCCCTCCGGTCAGCCGACTCCTTCCTCATCAAACGCCAGCGCGGGCGCGCCCTTCACGTCGACCGCTCCATCGGGATCAACTATTGGATCCGGATGGACTGGAATGACCACCGCGACCTGTCGATCCAGCGCAATTTGCCCCGTCTGCGCGCCGAGATGGACCACCTCCTCGCCGACGCCCAACTCCGCAAACATCACCAAGCGGGCCTCGACTGGCACCGCGCCAAGGCCGAAGACCTGCGCCAGACACCGGAGTTCCGCGATCTCTACCGCCAAGCGCTTAACATCAAGTTAACCGCGACAGAGCGGGCCGCCTATGCCCTTGCCCTCGATATGGAAAGCTGAGCCGTGACACAGGCCGCGCCCCCGTCTGAACCCAATTTCATCCACTCCCGCGGCATGAAGTTTCCCGACGATCCGGCGATCCTGCGCGGGCGGATCCGCAAGCTGCTGCGACAGAACGCCTATGAAGCCAAGGAGAGTGAGGCTGCGCTGCGCGTCGTCCGCGAAGGCGACAGGGTGATCGAACTGGGCGGCGGGGTTGGCTATATGTCGACGCTGGTGGCCAGCAAACGCAATGTCGCCTCAGTCCATAGCTTTGAGGCGAACCCCAACCTCATCCCCTATGTCCGGCGGGTCCACGCGGCCAACGGGCTGTCCAACGCCCATGTCACCAACGCGATCCTCGGCCCCGCCCCCGGCAAGGCGGATTTCTATGTGCGCGACCGCATCCTGTCGTCTTCCCTGACCCGTTTCAAAGACGAAGACCCGCCTGAGCCCCATCAGATCGACGTGCTCGACGCGGCTAAAGTCTTTGCCGATCTCACCCCAAGCGTATTGATCTGCGACATCGAAGGGGCCGAGGTCGATCTCATTCCCACCCTGCCCCTCGACACCCTCCGCGCCGCGATCATCGAATTGCACCCGCAATGGATCGGCCCCGATGGCGTCAACAAGGTCTTCGCCGCCTTCATGCAGGCGGGCATGGCCTATTATCACCGCGGCTCGCACAACAAAGTCGTGGCTTTCCGCCGTAGGTGGTAACGCGCCTTCGACAACCGCGCCCCCGGAAAACCGTCACATTCTCTTCAATTTCTCACGGATTTTCCGCATTTTCGCCCTAATATCCGGCTACACCCAGCTGAAACGGCGGTTCTGCCCCGCCCCGACAAGCCCGAGGATGCCCGATGCCGCGCGAGACGCCCACGATCGAAAGCTCACTGGCCGATATGCCCAAACGCAAATGGCTGCGCGCGATTGAGGCCGTCGCCGAAGAAGACGGCTATTTCCAATCTCTGGGCAAAAGCCACTTCTCCGCCTTCATCGAGCGTGAGACGACCCTGCTCGTCACCTTCGAGACCTACCAAGGCATGCATGCGCTCTCTGACAAGGCGCAGCCCTTGGGCTGGGACATGGTGCGCAATCACGACTGGTCGCATCTGTGCCTTGCCAGCGACGGTGACACATGGTTCCGCGCCGAAGAGGTCTATGCCTATTTCGACCGGCTGATTGACGACGGCTTCTTCGACGAATTCGATCAAGTGCTCTTCTACGGCGCGGGCCCCTGCGCCTATGCTGCCGCCGCCTATTCCGTGGCCGCGCCCGGCGCGGCAGTGGTGGCGATCCAACCGCAGGCCACGCTGAACCCGCGCATCACCGAATGGGATGAGCGTTTCGCCGATATGCGCATCCTCGATTTCACGTCGCGCTATGGCTATGCGCCCGATATGCTCGACGCCGCCGAACGGGTCTTCGTCCTCTATGACCCGCGCGAGAGGCTCGACGCGATGCATGCGGCGCTCTTCACCCGTGCCAATGTCACCAAATTGCGGATGCCCTTCATGGGCGATGCGCTGCAAACCGACCTGCTTGAGATCGACCAGCTCGACCCGCTGTTGCAAGCCGCCGCCGAGGGCACGTTGGACGCAACCCGCTTCGCCGCCCTCTACCGCGCGCGGCGCGATTACCTGCCCTATCTGCGCAACCTCAGCCAAGCGATCAACACCCAAGGGCGCGAACTGCTGCTCGAAGCGCTCTGCGCCAATGTCTCGGCCCGGATGAAAGCCCCCCGCTTTGCCCGCCGCCTCGAACGCATCCGCGCCAGACGCAAGGCCCGCGTGGCCGAGGCCGCGACCGCCACCGGATAGGTTTTCAATCTGGCGCGCGGCCCCGCTCTGTGCTAGCCCCGCGCCCATGACACAAAGCCTCACGATCCGCCGTCCCGATGACTGGCACCTGCACCTGCGCGACGGCGACATGCTGCGCGCCGTGGTCCAGCACAGCGCCCGCGACTTTGCCCGCGCCATCATCATGCCCAATCTCGTGCCCCCTGTGGTGACAGGCGCCCAGGCTGCTGCCTACCGCGACCGGATCATGGCCGCCCTGCCCGAGGGCGCGGATTTCACGCCCCTGATGACCCTCTACCTGACCGAGGAGACGGACCCCGACGATGTCGCCCTCGCCCATGCCGAGGGGCTGATCCACGCCGTCAAACTCTACCCCGCAGGCGCCACCACCAACTCCGCCAGCGGCGTGTCGAACTTCGACAATGTCGCGCCGGTGCTCGACCGGATGGCCGAAATCGGCCTGCCCCTTTGCACCCATGGCGAGGTCACCGACAGCGAGGTCGACATCTTCGACCGCGAGGCCGTCTTCATCGACCGTGTGCTCGACCCGATCCGCCGCGCCCACCCCGCGCTGCGCGTGATCATGGAACATATCACCACCGCCGAGGCCGCCGACTACGTCCGCAGCAACGACAGCGGTCTTGCCGCCACGATCACCACGCACCACCTCGTGATCAACCGCAACCACATCCTCGCCGGTGGCATCCGCCCGCATTATTACTGCCTGCCAGTCGCCAAACGCGAGACCCACCGCCGCGCCCTGCGCCAAGCGGCCACCTCTGGCGATCCGCGCTTCTTCCTCGGCACCGACAGCGCGCCCCATACCGATGGCGCCAAGCTGCAACCCTGCGGCTGCGCGGGCTGTTTCACCGCGCCCAACACGATGGCGATCCTCGCTCAGGTGTTCGAAGAAGACGGCGCGCTCGACAAGCTCGAAGCCTTCACCTCGCTCAATGGCCCCGCCTTCTACGGCCTGCCGCCAAACGAGACACAGATCACCCTACGCCGGGAAGCGCCCCAACACCCCGACAGCATCGACACGCCCGACGGCCCGGTCACGGTCTTCGACCCCGGTTTCGATCTGCACTGGACCACCTGATCTTCATCCTTTCTTAAATACCGCTCCGACCTCTCCCCACCCAAGGACGCCTGCCATGATCCCCACCAGCCACCCAAGCCCCCAAGAAATGGCCCGCCTCACCGCACGCATGCTGCTGGAGATCGGCGCGGTGCATTTCAACGCGGAGGAGCCCTTCACGCTGGCCTCTGGCCTGCCGTCGCCCACCTATATCGACTGCCGCAAGCTGATCTCCCACCCGCGCATCCGGTCCACGCTGATGGATTTCCTCGCCGTCACCGTCATGCGCGACGCGGGCTTTGAGGCCTTCGACAATATCGCCGGGGGCGAGACGGCGGGCATCCCCTTTGCCGCCATGGTCGCCGAACGCATGGCCCTGCCGATGACCTATGTCCGCAAGAAGCCCAAGGGCTACGGTCGCAACGCGCGGATCGAAGGTGAGATGACGCCGGGCCAACGCGTGCTGCTGGTCGAAGACCTGACCACCGATGGCGGCTCGAAACTCAGCTTCGTCGACGCGATTCGCGAAACCGGGGCGACCTGCGCCCATACGGCGGTGATCTTCCACTACGGCATCTTCCCCCAGACCGAAAAGACCCTTGGCGACCATGGCGTTACGCTCCACGCGCTCTGTACCTGGTGGGACGTGCTAGCCGAGGCCCGCGCCCAAGGGGCTTTTGACGCCGCCACGCTGACGGAGGTCGAAGCCTTCCTGAACGCCCCGCGCGATTGGCAGGAATCCCGCAAAAGTTAACCGAATTTTCGCAAGATGTTGACCGAAGGCCCCACCACAAGGCAAAATGTGGTGGGGCCTTTTGTCGGTAAAGATATCCACAAAAGATACAATTTGCGCCGGACGCACCCACTGGCTATGAGGTCCATCTGGGTAGAAATGGGTGAGGTCATGAACGAGATTACATCGCTGAACGCGAACCAATTGGCCGTGCAGGCACCGGAATCGATGCCGCATTCGATCGAGGCCGAACAGCAGCTTTTGGGCGCGATCCTGACTAACAATGACGTCTACGACCGTGTCGCCTCGGTCATCGGGCCCAAGCACTTCTACGAGCCGGTCCACGCCCGCATCTTCGACATCGCGGCCCAGCGGATCGCCAAGAACAACCTTGCCTCCCCGGTCACGCTCAAGGCCTTCATGGAAGACGACGAGGGGCTGAAGGAGCTGGGCGGCCCGGCCTATCTGGCCCGTCTCGCCGGTGCAGCGATCAGCGCCTTCGCCGTGCGTGACTACGCGCAGATGATCTATGACCTCGCCGTGCGCCGGGATCTGATTCAGCTGGGCCGCGACATCTCGGCCAAGGCCGCACAGGTCGATGTCTCCTCCGAGCCGCGCGAGCAGATCGTTGAGGCCGAGCAGGAGCTTTACAAGCTGGCCGAACAGGGCCAAGTCGAAAGCGGCTTCCAGTCCTTCCTGAAGGCCGTCACCGACGCGGTGAACGTGGCAAATGCCGCCTACCAGCGGGATGGCGGCCTTTCCGGCGTCTCCACCGGTTTGATCGACATGGACAAGAAACTGGGCGGGTTGCACCGCTCTGACCTTCTGATCCTCGCCGGGCGCCCTTCGATGGGTAAGACCTCGCTTGCCACCAACATCGCCTTCAACGTGGCCAAGGCTTACAAGCGCGGGATGAAGCCCGACGGCACCGAGGGTGCTATCGACGGCGGCGTCGTGGGCTTCTACAGCCTCGAGATGAGCGCCGAACAGCTTGCATCGCGGATTCTCTCGGAAGCCGCCGAGATCCCCAGCCACCAGATCCGCTCGGGCGACATGACCGAGGCAGAGTTCCGCCGTTTCGTCGATGCCGCCAAGGCGCTCGAGGCCTGCCCGCTCTTCATCGACGACACGCCCGCCCTGCCGATCAGCCAGCTTGCCGCCCGCGCGCGGCGCTTGAAGCGGACCCACGGCCTCGACGTGCTGATCATCGACTACCTCCAGCTCGTGCGCGGCACCGGCAAATCCGAGAACCGGGTGAACGAGATTTCCGAGATCACCATGGGCCTCAAGGCCATCGCCAAGGAACTCGACATCCCGGTGATCGCCCTGTCGCAGCTCTCGCGTCAGGTGGAAAGCCGCGACGATAAACGCCCGCAGCTCTCGGACCTTCGGGAATCCGGCTCGATCGAACAGGACGCCGACGTGGTGATGTTCGTGTACCGCGAGGAATACTACAAGGAACGCGAGAAGCCGGGCGATCACGAGCTCGACAAGATGGCGGTCTGGCAGGAAGAGATGGAGCGTCTGCACGGCCGCGCCGAGGTGGTGATCGGCAAACAGCGTCACGGGCCCATTGGCACGGTGGACCTCAGCTTCGAGGGCAAGTTCACCCGCTTCGGCAACCTCGTGCAGCCTTGGCAGCAGGGCGGCGGGGACGATCAGGAGTTTTGAGGGGAGAGCCTTCCGTTTTCCCTGAGGAACGATTTTAAAGAACCTAGGGCCATCGCCTGCCCGCGGGTGGGCGATGCAACAAAAGTTCGGTACCACTTTATCTTTCAACTATGATGTGCGTGCCGCGAGGTCTCACCCAGCCTAGCCAAATCGCCTACCCGTCCGGGCGGGCAGGCGATGGCCCGGCGCCTGCGGCTTGATTCCGGGCTGCGTGGCAACCTCGACTGGTGCTTTTGCCGCCATGATCGGTCTTAAGGAACGCCATGCCGAACTTCACCTAGTAGCCCCCCTTTCGCCAAGCAGGCTATGGCCCGGCGCCTGCGGCCTGATTCCGGGCCCGGTGGCAAAAGGGCCCGGCAACGCTACCGGGCCACGCGTTTCACTCAGCCGCCGATTTCTCCTCATACATCAGCCCCTTCGCGGTCCCCTCCGGAAAACCCTTCCAATAGCTGTGGTCCTCCTTCTCGGTCCCATCCTCCTCGACCGACCAGACGCCGTCGTTCGAGTTCTCTACCAGATCGAGATACGCAGCCTTCGCCTCCTCACCCTTCAAATGACTGTCCATCCACGCGGTCACGAAATGCTGCGCGATATTGTTCATCCGCGCTGTGTCCCAGACCGCGTCCGTGTAATGCTCGGAAATGTTGAAGCCCTTGTCCTCGCTGAAGTAATAGGCCTCCTCCGGCGCCGGCATGGGCGCGCCCGCGTTATGGCCCGCGTTCATGTAGGTCAACAGCGCGCGGTCCACGTTCGAGGTGTTCTCCCAGATCGCTCGGATGCCGTTCTCGTAGAGCGAGACATCATCCTGCGAGCCTGCGATGAAGAGCATTGGGATCTGCACCCCCGCCAGCCCCTCGGCATCCCAAAAGCCGCGGTTCATGCCCCAGGGGCCGAAGGCCACGGCGGTCTTGATACGCGGATCGGGCAGCGCGTCATGCGTCTCGGAGCCCGCCTGATGAATGCCCAGCGTTCCATGCGGACCGCCCCATGTATAGCCAACCGATGCCTCCGTCACCCCGCCCCCGGCGGTGATGATCGCGCCGTAGCCGCCCATGGAATAGCCGATCAGACCGGTGTTCTCGGCGTCATAGAGCCCCGCGAAATCACCGCCCTCCGCGGCCTTCTGCGCCATCTGCTCTAGCACGAAAAGCTGGTCCAGCGAGCGGTTCACCAGCGTCGAGCCAAAGGCCGCCTGCGTGCGGTAGGTGCTGTCGGTATGGTCGATCGAGGCCACGACATAGCCTTTAGAGGCGAGGTTCTCTGCCAGATGCGACATGAGGTAACGGTTGCCCGGATAGCCATGGCTGATCAGCACGAGCGGAAAGGTCTCGCCCTCCGCCGGATCGACGTCGCGCATGGCCTGTCCCTCGAGCGTGACCTCGGTGGTGCCGTCGCGGAGATAAGCCTTGAAGGAGGTCTCGCCCTCCGCCCCCTCGGCGGCGGGATAATACATCTCAACCGTGAGCGGCCGGTCATAGCGCGGCATCTCCTCGGGCTTGTCGGCGGCGGGGTCGATGGCGAGGATGTCGATCTGGTCGGGGTTGACCATCTCCAGCGTGCGCACCCCCACGGCATGATCGCCATAGGCCGCAAGCTCGGGCGCATTCGGCAATTGCCGGTCGATCCGGTTCTCCGCCTGCGCCGCGCCAGCGGTAAGGCCCGCGGCAAGCAAGGCTGTGGTGGTCATATGTCGGTGCATGGTTCGTCCTCCCTTGAATTGGGCCAAGCCTACCCGCGCCACGGGGACAGGCAAGCGCCCTTCGGGTAACGTTACGGAAGTTTCACATCTACCCCCGCGCGGCCCGGGCCACTTCGGCCTCGCTCAGCCCGTATTTCCCAGCGTACCGCGCGCGGGCGGCCAGCAACCTCGGGTCATCGGGCTGCATCCCCAAGGTGCGGATAAAGGCGATGCGCTGCTGCTGTTTCAAAGACTCGGTGTCGATATCGGTGCCCATGGCCCGGTCGATGATTTCTCCGCCCGGGCTGACGTGGAACCACTTGTTGAAGTCGCGAAAGTGATGCTGATTGTGCAGCCGGGTGACATGCCGCTCCACCGCAGTTTTCGGCACCGTCAGATGCGCCGTCATGTGAAACCACTCATAGCCCAGAAAGGTCAGCACCCCGCCCAGAGGCACGATCGCCGTGGCGATCCAGATGCTCGCCTCGACCCCCAAAAGCGCCGCGATGCCCCAGACCAGAAGGAAATTCCCCACGAGCATCGGCAGCGCGACCCAGACCGGCACGAAAAACAGCCCGTGATTGGTCGGGAAGTCATGGTGCCCGTAATGCGCGCGGTACAGCAGATCAAAGGCCCACTGCCGCTTCGGCGGGGCAAGGTGAAAGACATGTCGGTGCAGGTTATACTCATTAAGCATCTGCGCCGCGACCCCCAGCGGCACCAGCGCCCAAGACCACAGCGGCGCCCCCCAGAGCATGGCAACGAAAGCCACCACAGCGGCCAGCGCCATGAGCGACACGCCCGCATGGCCGAACATGATCTTGATCCGTGACATCCGTCTGACCTCCCCATCCTGCGCATCCGGTAGGCAAAACTGTAACAAATCCCCCGCCTGCCTGTCGCGCATGACGTTAGGTGCCCTTGGCCGCTTGACCTCCCCCCTCATTCCGGCCCACATCCGCGCATGAGCAAAGCGACCCTGACCATCGACCTACAAGCCATCGCCGACAACTGGCGCGCCCTCGACCGTATGACAAAGGCCGAGACCGCCGCCGTGGTCAAAGCCGACAGCTATGGGCTGGGCGCCGCCCGTGTGGCCAAGACATTGGCCGAGGCCGGGGCGCGGCAGTTCTTCGTGGCCCTGACCGAAGAGGGGGTGGCCCTGCGCCAAGCCTTGGGCGAAGGCCCGGTGATCAATGTCTTTTCCGGGCATATGCCGGGCGATGCAGAGGCGATTGCCGGTGCCGCGCTGACGCCGATGATCAACTCGACAGAGCAGCTGCTGCGCCAGTTTGAGGCCCTGCCCGGCCATGCTTTCGGCATCCAACTCGACAGCGGGATGAACCGGCTGGGGATGGAGCCTGCGGAATGGGCAGCCCTGCGCGACATCGCGCTGAGCCAGAACCCCACGCTCATCATGTCGCATCTGGCCTGCTCGGACGCGCCGGATCACGAGATGAACGACGCGCAACTGCACAGTTTCCGCGACATGACCCAAGGGGTCGAGGTGCCGCGCTCGCTCTCCGCCACGGGGGGCATTCTGCTGGGGCCGGAGTATCATTTCGACGTCACCCGGCCCGGCATCGGTCTTTACGGCGGGCGCCCATTCACAGAGGCGCGGCCCGTGGTCACCCTCGACGTGCCAGTGATCCAGACCCGCAGCGTCACCCCCGGGGAAACTGTGGGCTATGGCAACACCTGGACGGCGGAGAGCACCGTGACGCTCGCCACCGTGGCCGCGGGCTACGCCGACGGCCTTCTGCGCGCGATGGGCAATGCGACCGGCACCGCCTGTTTCCAGCATGAGGGTGTTACCCTACCCATCCTCGGGCGCGTCTCAATGGACCTGATCACGGTGGATGTCTCTGCATTGGACGAGGTGCCCGCGACCTTGCAACTGCTGGGGCAAAGCCAAGGCGTTGATGATTTGGCGGATTGGGCGGGCACGATCGGCTATGAGGTGCTCACCTCTTTGGGCGCAAGATATGCGCGAAACTACGCCGGTTAGGTCGGCGATTTTCCCCCGCATCGCAGCACGCCGCCGAGAGAGTCGCTGCGCGACTCACTGGCGTTCCCCCACGGTACGCCTCGCCCCTGCCCTGCGCTGCCGATCACGAATTGCACGGCGCAGGCGCAAATAACTTCCGAAAAACCTGCGGTTGTGCCATAATCTCGGCAAAACTAGGTTAAATCCTCAGCATAATCCCACAGGGAATGGGAACAAAGAAGGATAAGGAGGCGTTGGTCGGCAGAAACTTGCTTAGTAGCTCTTCCAGGGGGGAGAAAGTATGTCCCAGCTTCGTTCCTTTGCCTACCTCGTTCAATTCGCCTTTCAACGGCTTGCGGTGGTGGTTTTCGCCCTCGCGGCCCTTGCCCTTACCGGTGCCAGCATCATGGCGGCGCTCGGCCTTTGGGATTGGATCAGCCTTGATCTGCAATACGCCGGTGAGCCTGTCGAAAACGCCGGGATGTACGCCCAACTGGCGCTGACCGTCCTTGCTGTGGGCCTGTGCTTTTTCCTGCCCACTAACCGCCGTGTCATGCAGCTTGAGACCTCGCACCGCCAATTCAATGTCGGCATGCAGGACGTGGCCCGCGCCTATGCCGCCGTGCACGCCGCCGACCGGGCCGAAACCTTTCAGATGAGCTCGGAATTCGATTCGGTGCGCGAACGTCTGGCCTATCTGCGCGATCATCCCGACCTCGCCACGCTGGAGCCTGCCGTGCTGGAAATGGCCGCTCAGATGAGCCACGTGGCCCGCGATCTGGCCGAAGTCTATTCGGATGAGAAACTGGCCCGCGCCCGCAGCTTCCTCAAGCAGCGTCAAGAAGAGGTCGAGCTTTTCAATAGTCGTCTCGATCAAGCCAAAGCGATCTCGACCGAGATGAAACATTGGCTGCACGAAGTCGAACTCGAAGAAAGCGTCGCCGTGGCTCAGCTTGAGCGTCTGCGTGAAGAGATGCGTGAGATTATGCCTGAGCTTGGCCTTGAACGTGTGGTCCAGACCGAAACACCCGAGCGCAAGCCTGAGACGACATCGCTCGACAATATCGTGATCGACCTGCCGCCCAAAGCCGCTGAGTAATGCCAGCGGCGGCATCCGGCCCATTGGGTTCCCCCCCGGGATCATCACCCAAGGGCCGGATGCTTTTCCTTTGACGCCATCGGGCACCTGCGCGAAAAGGGCCCATGGCCAAATCCTCCTCCAGTTTTTCCTGTGCCGAATGCGGCGCGAAACATTCCAAATGGTCCGGGCGCTGCGACGCCTGCGGCGCGTGGAATTCCATCGTCGAAGACAAGGGCATCTCCGCAGGCCCGCCCAGCAAATCCTTGGGCGCAAGGCGCGGCTCTGCCATTGAACTCACCGATCTTGCCACACAAGAAACCCCGCCCCCGCGCGCACAGTCGGGCATTGCGGAGTTGGACCGCGTGTTGGGCGGCGGGCTGGTGCCCGCCTCGGCGATCCTCGTGGGCGGCGATCCCGGCATCGGGAAATCGACCCTTCTGCTGCAAGCCGCCGCGCATTTCGCCAACTCCGGCCTCAAGACGATCTATGTCAGCGGCGAAGAAGCCAGCGCGCAGGTCCGCATGCGCGCGCAGCGTCTTAGCCTTTCCGAAGCGCCGGTGAAACTCGCGGCGGAAACCAATCTGCGCGACATCCTGACCACGCTTGAGGCCGAGCGCCCGCAGCTTGCCATCATCGACTCGATCCAAACCATGTGGGCCGACAACGTCGAAAGCGCGCCCGGATCGGTCAGTCAGGTCCGCGCCGCGGCGCATGAGTTGACCAGTTTCGCCAAACGCCGCGGGGTCGCGGTGATCCTCGTGGGCCATGTCACCAAGGAAGGCCAGATCGCTGGCCCCCGCGTGGTGGAGCATATGGTCGACACCGTGCTCTATTTCGAAGGCGAGCGTGGCCACCAGTTCCGTATCCTGCGCGCCGTGAAAAACCGCTTCGGCCCGGCGGATGAGATCGGCGTTTTCGAAATGACGGGGGGCGGTCTGTCAGAGGTGATCAACCCCTCGGCGCTGTTCTTGTCGGAACGCGGACAACCCTCTCCCGGTTCGGTCGTCTTTGCGGGCATCGAAGGCACCCGGCCTGTCTTGGTCGAACTTCAGGCGCTCGTGGCCCCCTCGCCCCATTCCCAAGCGCGCCGGACGGTGGTGGGCTGGGATTCGGGGCGTCTGGCGATGATCCTCGCGGTATTGGAAGCGCGGTGCGGAATTCCTTTCGCGGGGCTGGATGTCTACCTCAATGTGGCGGGCGGGATGAAGATCTCCGAACCCGCCGCCGATCTCGCCGTGGCCGCCGCGATCCTCTCGGCGCGGGAAGACGCGGCCCTGCCCGCCGAAACCGTTGTTTTCGGAGAGATTAGCCTCTCCGGTGCGCTGCGCCCCGCCAGCCAGACGGAAAACAGGTTGAAAGAGGCGCAAAAACTTGGTTTTACGAGCGCTATTGCACCGCGCGGCGGCAAGGCTGTGGGTGTGACCGGAATTGCGCTGAATACGATGAGCGATCTGACCGGATTTGTTGGCGAAATTTTCGGGGCGGGCTGATCCCCCCTTAGACGAGGGCGAGAACGCGCATGGACGGTTTTACCATTATTGACGGGGTGGTCGCGGTTGTCATCGTGCTATCGGCATTGCTGGCCTATGGCCGCGGGCTGGTGCGCGAGTTGATGGCGATTGTCGGCTGGATTGCAGCGGCTGTGCTGGCCTTTCTCTTTGCGCCGCAGGTCGAGCCGCTGGTGCGTGAACTGCCCTATGTGGGCGAATTCTTGGCCGATAGCTGCGAACTGTCGGTGATTGGTGCTTTTGCGCTGGTCTTTGCCGCAGCACTGATCGTGGTCTCGCTCTTCACGCCGCTCTTCTCCTCGCTTGTGCACCGCTCGATGCTGGGTGGCGTGGACCAAGGGCTCGGCTTCATCTTTGGCGTCGTGCGCGGCGTGCTTTTGGTGGCGATTGCCTTCTTCGTCTACGACACCGTCATCACCGGTGAGCGGACCACCATGGTGGAAAACAGCCGTTCCGCCGCCGTATTCTCGCGCTTCACCGGCCAGATCGAAGAAAAAGACCCGCAAGAGGCGCTCGGCTGGATCACCAACCGCTATGAGGCGCTGGTGGGCAAATGTAGCGCCTAAGGCTTTCATAATCTCTTAACACAATCCTTTTAGACAGGCGGCCAGAGCATAATGGCCGCCTGTTTTGCGTTTGGGCTTGGCAGGTTACGGGGGCCGCCTCCTCGGCGGGCAATGCGGCGCTTTATCCTGCCTCATGCCCCCCGCAGGCGACATGCGGGGTGACAGCCGCTTACGAAGCCCCTACATAGGCAGCGACCTCACCCGGATTCGGAGTTGCCCCGTTGTCCAAGCACATGCCGCCCGCCCATCCCTTTGACACTTCCTATCTGCGCGACAGCGGAGATGAGGATAAACTGAAGGAGGAATGCGGCGTCTTTGGCGTGGTTGGCGTTGCCGATGCCGCCACTTTCGTGGCCCTTGGCCTGCACGCCCTCCAGCACCGTGGACAAGAGGCTGGCGGCATCGTCAGCTACGATCCCGCCGCCGGTTTCCAATCGGCCCGCCGCTTTGGCTATGTCCGCGACAACTTCACCTCGCAGGATGTGATGCAAACGCTCCCCGGCGAGCTGTCCATTGGTCACGTCCGCTATTCGACCTCTGGCAACAAGGGCCCCACCGCGATCCGCGACGTGCAGCCCTTCTTTGGTGAGTTCGCCATGGGCGGGGCCGCGATTGCCCATAACGGCAATATCACCAATGCCAACGCCCTGCGCCGTGAGTTGATTGAGCGGGGCTCGATCTTCCAATCCTCATCCGACAGTGAGTGTATCATTCACCTGATGGCCCGGTCCTTGCAGCAAAACATCCCCGAGCGGATGGAAGATGCGCTGCGCCGGGTCGAGGGGGCCTTCTCTGTCGTTGCCATGACGCGCACCAAGCTGATCGGCGTGCGCGATCCGCTGGGCGTGCGCCCGCTCGTGCTAGGCCGTGTCGGCGATGGCTGGGCGCTGAGTTCGGAGACCTGCGCGCTCGACATCATCGGCGCGGAATTCGTCCGTGAGATCGAACCGGGCGAGATGGTGGTGATCACCGAGAAAGGGGTCGAAAGCCATTTCCCCTTCCGCCGTGTCGCCTCGCGTTTCTGTATTTTTGAGCATGTCTACTTCAGCCGCCCCGACAGCATTCTCGGCGGTCGCTCGGTCTATGAAACGCGTGAGAATATTGGCCGCGAACTGGCCAAGGAAAGCCCCGTGGAAGCCGATCTCGTCTGTCCCGTGCCTGACAGCGGCACCCCGGCGGCGATTGGCTATAGCCTTGAATCCGGCATTCCCTACGCCATGGGCATCATCCGCAACCAATACATGGGCCGGACCTTCATCGAGCCGACCGAGCAGATCCGCAATATGGGGGTCCGCCTCAAGCTCAACGTCAACCGTGCGCTGATCAAGGGCAAGCGGGTGATCTTGGTCGACGACTCGGTGGTGCGCGGCACGACATCGCGCAAGATCAAAGAGATGATCCTCGACGCGGGCGCGAAAGAGGTGCACTTCCGCATCGCCTCCCCCCCCACGGCTTGGCCCTGTTTCTACGGCGTCGACACCCCGCAGCGCGAAAAGCTGCTGGCGGCGACCATGTCCGAGGATGAGATGCGCGACCACTTGCAGGTCGACAGCCTCAAATTCATCTCGCTCGACGGTCTCTACCGCGCGGTGGGCGAAGCCGAAGGCCGCCACGCCGACTGCCCGCAGTATTGTGACGCCTGCTTCTCTGGCGACTACCCGGTGACCCCTGCCGATCAGGTTAAGGAAGGTTTCCAGATGAAGCCCGCCGCCGAGTAACCCACCAGAGGGATCAAACCAAAGCAAAGGCCGCGCCCGGTTCCCCGGTCGCGGCCTCTGCTTTTCCGCATTGCGCGGAGCCGCTTAATTCTGCGCCGCAGGCTCCGCCGCGTCATTGGCGCTCTCGGTTGCGTCATCCACGGCATCGCTGATCGCCTCCCCGGCGGCATCCACGCTGCCCGCGATTGCATCGGCGGCGTCTTCAGCGGCGTTGGTCATATCTTCGGCCACCTCGGGCGCATTGATCGCCTCGGAAGCTTCGATGGCCACTTCCTGCGGCCCCTTGCCGGTGAAAAGCATATAGCCCGCCAGCGCAATCAGCGCCGCCACGACCAACCAGACCAGATTCTTCATTCCATTCCCCTTAATCTACGCCCCGCGAGGTTAAAGATTTCCCCCGGAGCCGCATAGCCGTGAATTGCGCTACAATCGCCCCAGATCAAGGGTAAATCGCCCCAAACCCCACGCATAGCGTGATTTTGCGACTTGAAGATGGCCCCACGCGGGTTTACCTTGCATTCTGGAATTAGGTAACAATCAAAGGACCATCACCATCGCTCGCAGACCTCATAACGCGCCGCCCCAACGTGACACCGGCCCGCGCGTCAACGACAAGATCCGTGCCCCCGAAATCCGCCTGATCGGTGCCGATGGCGAAAACGTCGGCGTTGTCTCGCCGCAGCGTGCCATGGAAATGGCCGATGACGCCGGCCTCGACCTTGTTGAAATTTCGCCCAATGCCAAGCCGCCCGTGTGCAAGATCATGGATTTCGGCAAGTTCAAATATGAACAGCAAAAGCGCGAGAGCGAAGCCCGCAAGAAACAGAAGATCATCGAGATCAAAGAGGTCAAGTTCCGTCCCAATACGGACAAGAACGACTACGATGTGAAGATGCGCAATGTCTTCAAGTTTCTTGAAGGTGGCGACAAGGTGAAGGTTACCCTCCGGTTCCGTGGCCGTGAGATGGCGCACCAGAACCTCGGTCGTGAGCTTTTGGAGCGCGTCGCTGCCGACACCAAAGAGATCGGCCGGGTGGAGAACTTCCCCAAGATGGAAGGCCGCCAGATGGTCATGGTGATCGGGCCCCTGCCCAACAAGTGATCAGGCTCAATCGAGTCCGCATAACGGGCCCGACTGACACATGCACTATCCAATAACGCAAAACGCCCCCGGATCGCTCCGGGGGCGTTTTCTGTTTGGGGTGTTGGTCTGCTTAGCGCAGCAGACCTGTAATGTTGCGCACCACGGCACGACGGTTCGCAGGTTCCGCCGACGTGGTCGGCACGCGCAGCTGGCTCTCGCCATAGCCCTGCGTGATCAGGTTGGCGGGCGGCACATCGAAGTACTCGGTCAGCGCCAGCGCCACGGTTTCGGCACGGCGGTCCGACAGGGCGAGGTTATAGCTCGCATCGCCAACCGCATCGGTGTGACCTTCGACAAGGATCACGGTGCGCGGGTCCTTCCGAATCAGGTCACGCAGTGTGGTACCGATATTGGCCAGTGCGCGGGCCTGTTCCGGCTGGATCGCGGCAGAGCCGGTGGGGAAGCGTACGGCATCGAGTTCCAGCTCCGGCGCGAGGGAGCGTACCTCACGGATTTCACGCACCTGACGCAGGGAGAATGTCCGCCCCTGATCGTTGCGCATCTCAGCTTGCAGCGCCTGACGCAGCGCGGCTTCGTCTTGGGTGCTGGCGCGCTGTGCTTGCTGGGTCTGCTGAACCTGCGGCAGATCGTTCACGACAACTTCGCGCTCTTCCACGAGGTCATCTACCAGCACATATTCACGGCCCTGCGCATCGAAGTTCGTCCGGCGCAGCACGGTGCCATCGCGCGAGCGGATGGTCTCGACCCGGCTTCCGTCGCTTTTGGTCACGATGGTCCGGGTGGAGCCGTCGTCGAAGGTCTGGGTCTGCACCTCGTCACCAGGGCGGCGAAGCAGAGCGTTATCGTCCTTCAGCACGCGCAACTCGCCAGTGTCGTCCTGCACGACCACACGGTCACCGGAGCGGCTGACGATCTTCTCACCATTGTTCAGAACCGAGCCGACAGCCACGGCCCCGAGGCCGAGCAGCAGCGCTTTTTCGAAGTCCGACATCCCGCTGTCGTCGTCCTCAGCGGCGGCGGCATCGGCTTCGCCTGCGGCAGTCACTTCGGTCTCGAAGTCTTCGTCCGAACTGCGCACGTCTTCTTCGGTAACTTCTTCGGTCACGACTTCGGCGTCCGCATCGCTTTCGGCAGCAGCAGCGGCGGCGGCGGCAGCTTCACGCTCGGCGCGGCGTTGCTCACGGCGCTCTTCGCGGCGTTCGGCACGGCGGGCTTCGCGGCGCTCTTCACGGGCTTGGATCTGCTCTTCGGTCAGACCGGCGTTGTCTTCCTCGCCGACTGCTTCGCCGCTGGTTTCGGCTTCCATTTCGGCCTCGGCTTCTTCCAAGGTCTCGACGGCAGTCTCATTGGCTTCCGCATCTGCCGCAGCTTCGGCGTTTTCGTCGGTTTCTACGTTCTCGGTCACCTCAGCATCGGACTCGGAGGTCAGCTCGGCATCAGCTTCGGCGGTCGCTTCAGCTTCAGCTTCCACGTCCTGCGCGGTCTCAGCCTCAACGTCTTCTGCAATCTCGGCCTCGGCTTCTTCTTCAACCTCGGCTTCTTCTTCAACCTCGGCTTCGCTATCCTGCTCGGCTTCAACTTCCGCCTCGGTCTCAACCTCTTCGTCGACTTCGACCTCGCTCTCAGTCTCGGCGGTCATTTCGGCTTCGGCCTCGGCGGCCTCCGCTTCCGCTTCGCTTGCGGTTTCCTCTGCCGCCTCGGCTGCGGCTTCAGCCTGCGCTTCCGCTGCGTCGGCGGCCTCTTCGGCCTGTTCGGTCACGTCGTTCACAGCAGGCGCGGCCGCCTCACCCGTCGCTTCAACCGCGCCGGTCGCCTGATCCAGCAGCGAACCCGCCTCGGCTTCGGTTTCTGCCTCGGCCTCGACCTCTGCTTCACCTTCCGCTTCGACTTCCGCCTCGGCCTCACCGCTCAGCCCGGCCATAACACGAAGCTCTTCGGCACTTTCTACCGTCTGATCGTCGAATGCGCAGGGGAATTCGGTCGCTTCGCCCACGGGGCCGCATTCATTCAGATTTTGCTCCTGCGCAAAGGCGCCATGCGGGAAAGCCAAGGCAAGGCTCAGACCCAGCGAAGTCGTAGATCTCAGTAGGTTTTTCATGTTCACGTCCTCATCATTACGGGAACGCCGTTCGGGCAGCGCTTGTCACCCAACGCATGATGGGGGCGCTGGTTCCGCTATCCAATATCAAGAGCTTACCCCATGAAAATACCGCGCCCCCTATAAGGACGCGGCAAAAGTTTACGCTGCTGTTATCGGCTATCAGGCGATGGCGGCCACGGCGCGGCGGGTCATCACGCCGCACAGATGGGCGCGGTAGGCGCCGCTGCCGTGCAGATCGCTGATCATGTCACCCGCGTCGAGTGTCAGCCCCTCCAAGGCTTCCGGCGCGAACCGTTCCGACAGGGCAGTTTCGGCTTCACTCCAGCGGAAGACACCGTCGTTCGACGCACCCGTGATCGCCACGCGCACCCCATCGCCGAGGCGCGCGACATAGGCCGCGACCAGCGGGAAGCGCGAGGCGGGCTGGATAAATTTCTCGTAATGCGCGGCCTCAGGGATGGGGAAACGGACGCCGGTGACGATCTCCCCTTCCTCCAACGCGGTGGTGAACATGCCTTGGAAATAGTCATCCGCGGCAATCTCGCGGCGGTCGGTCTCAATCGTCGCGCCACTGGCCAGAGCGCCCGCCGGGTAGCAGGCAGAGGGGTCGTTATTGGCAAGCGATCCGCCAATCGTGCCCCGGTTGCGCACCGCCGGGTCGCCGATCCGTGCGGCGAGGCTGGCGAGCGCCGGGTAGCTCTCCGCCGCCTCGCGCATGACCGTGGCATGGGTCGTGCCGCCACCGATCCACAGCGCGCCATCGCGCATCTCAACCCCTTTGAGCGCATCGATCCCCGCCAGTGATACCAGAACTGAGGGCATCGCCAGCCGCGCCTTTAGCGTGGGGATCAACGTCTGCCCGCCGCTCAGCGGTTGCGCATCCTCCTGCCCCAAAGCCTTGACCGCATCCGCCACGCTGCCGGGGCGCTCTACTTCGAAATCATACATCTTTCATCCTTCCCAGAGGCCGCCCGAGCGTCGCCTCTTTTCTCAAACCAATCTTCAGCAGGCCCTTAGCCATTCATCGCCTCCCAGACCCGCGCGGGGCTGACCGGCATGTCGATATGGCCGATGTCCTTCCCGCCCGAGCGCATGGCGTGAAGGACCGCGTTAACCACCGCAGGCGGCGAGCCGATGGCCCCCGCCTCCCCGCAGCCTTTCACGCCCAAGGGGTTGTGGGTGCAGGGCGTCTGGCAGGAGTGATCCACGTCATAGAACGGCAAATCGCTGGCGCGCGGCATGGCGTAATCCATGTAGGACGCGCTGAGGAGTTGGCCGTCTTCATCGTAGGCGCAGTTCTCCAACAGCGCTTGACCGATACCTTGGGCCAGACCGCCGTGGACTTGGCCCGTCACGATCATCGGGTTCACCACATTGCCAAAATCATCGGCAGCGGTGAAACGTTCGACAGTGACATGGCCGGTTTCGGGGTCCAACTCGACCTCGCAGGCATAGGCCCCCGCTGGATAGGTGAAGTTCGACGGGTCATAAAAGGCAGTTTCCTCAAGCCCCGGTTCGATCTCTTCCAACGGGTAGTTATGCGGCACATAGGCGGCAAGCGTCACATCGCCCCAAGCCACGGATTTATCCGTCCCCGCAACGCTAAAGGCCCCATCCTTCAACTCGATATCCGCTTCCGAGGCTTCGAGCAGGTGGCTTGCGATCTTCTTGGCCTTGGCGATAATCTTTTCGGTCGCGCGCACCATGGCGCTGCCGCCCACGGCCAGCGAGCGCGAGCCATAGGTGCCCATGCCCATCGGCACCTTAGAGGTGTCGCCATGGACGATCTCGACCATATTCTCGTCGATGCCGATCATATCGGCCACCACCTGCGCGAATGAGGTCTCATGCCCCTGCCCGTGGCTGTGACTGCCGGTCATCACGACCAGCCCGCCGGTGGCGTTGACCCGCACCGTCGCGCTTTCATAGAGCCCTGCCCGCGCGCCGAGTTGGCCCACAAGGTTCGACGGGGCAATGCCGCAGGCCTCGATATAGCAGTTCACGCCGAAGCCGCGCAGCTTGCCCTTCGCCTCACTCTCACGGCGCCGCGCTTCAAAACCCGCGTGGTCAGCGATCTCTTCGAGCTTGTCCATCGTGGCGTTGTAATCGCCCGTGTCATATTCCACCGCCACCGGGGTGGCATAGGGAAACTCCGTCACGAAGTTTTGGCGGCGCAGTTTGATCGGGTCGACCTGCAACTCATGCGCGGCCTTGTCGATCAAACGCTCCAACTGATAGGTCGCCTCGGGCCGACCGGCCCCGCGATAGGCATCTACTGGCACGGTATTGGTAAAGACCGCCTTAACGTTCACGTAGATCAGCGGCGTTTTATAGTTCCCCGCCATGAGCGTGCCGTGCAGCCAAGTCGGCACCGAAGGCGCGAAGGTCGACAGGTAGGCCCCCATATTGGCATAGGTATCGGTGCGCAGGGCGGTGAAGTTGTTCTCTGCATCCAGCGCCAGTTCGATCTTGGTCACATGGTCGCGGCCATGGGCGTCGGACATGAAGGCTTCCGACCGGCTCGACGTCCATTTCACCGGACGCCCCACCGCCTTGGCGGCGAAGGTGCAGAAGGCCTCTTCCTGATAATGGAAGATCTTGGTGCCGAAGCCGCCGCCCACGTCAGGTGCCACCACGCGCAGCTTGTGCTCGGGGATGCCCAGCACGAAGGCGCCCATCAGCAGGCGGATCACATGCGGGTTCTGGCTGGTGGTATAGAGCGTGTGTTCCCCGTCCGAGCGGTTGTAGTCACCGATGGCGACGCGCGGCTCCATCGGGTTGGCGACGAGGCGGTTGTTGACCAGTTCCAACGTGGTGACATGGGCGGCCTCGTCAAAGGCTTTGTTCACCGCCTCCTTATTCTCTTCCACGAAACCCCAGTCGTAGCAGAGGTTGCTGGTCAGGTCGTCATGCACCTTGGGCGCATCGTCTTTCACCGCGTCTTTCATGTTCACCACGGCGGGCAACTCGTCGATATCGACGACAATCGCCTCGGCGGCGTCCCGGGCCTGTGCCAGCGTTTCGGCCACCACGGCGGCGATGGGCTCGCCCACATGGCGGACCTTTTCATGGGCCAGCACGGGGTGTTTCGGCTCCTGCATGGGTTGGCCGTGTTTGTCGGTGATCTGCCAGCCGCAGGGCATCCCGCCCACTTCGGCGAAATCCGCGCCGGTGAAAATCTTCAGCACGCCGGGCATGTCTTCGGCGGCAGAGGTATCGACCCCGGTCAGCCGCCCATGGGCCACATCCGAGCGCAGGAAAAACACATGGGTCTGGCGGCGCAGGTTGATGTCATCGGTATAGCGCCCCGCCCCGGTGAGAAAGCGCACATCCTCCCGCCGTTTGCTGCTGGCCCCAATGCCGCTCGTCGGTTCAAAATCCTTTGGCATAATATCCTCCCGTTTGGTGGCGGTGCGATGCACCTGATCCGTCACGCGGCCTCCGGTTCTGGCGGTCCTCCCTCCGCCATCACCGGCCTGCCCGGCGTGACGCCGTTACTCTGCCGCCAGCGCGCTGACCTCTTGGCCGCTGGCCGCCATGATCGCTTTGACGATATTGTGGTAGCCGGTGCAGCGGCAGATGTTGCCGTCAAGGTAATGGCGTACCTCGGCCTCCGAAGGTTTCGGGTTTTCCTTGAGCAGGGCCGCCGCCGACATCACCATCCCCGGCGTGCAAAAGCCGCATTGCAGCCCGTGGTGATCTTGAAACGCCTGTTGGATGGTGCTGAGCGTGCCATCGGGGGCCGCCTGCCCTTCGATGGTCTCGACTTCGGCGCCATCGGCCTCGACCGCGAACATGGTGCAGGCTTTGACCGCATTGCCGTTCACATGGACCACACAGGCGCCGCATTGGCTGGTGTCGCAGCCCACATGGGTGCCGGTCAGTTCCAGATCATCGCGCAGGAAATGCACCAGCAGCGTGCGGCCCTCGACCTCTCCCGACGCGGGTTTGCCGTTCACGGTCATCTTGACCTGTGTCATGTTCTTCCTCCCAGTCTGACGCTTGTTGAGATCAGTTAAGCACGACAAGCCCTAGTTGAGAACATATATTTTCCTAAGGTTTTGCCTCAGCCGTTGCCCGCGCTTTTGCCGGGGTTGCGCGGCTGCGGGCGCGTGGGGATCTCTTTCAGCAAGCCGCCCACCCCCATCGCCGCGATATCCGCGCTGGTGACGGGAATACCGCAGACCAGCCGCGACAGCACCCAATCCGCCCCGTTGAGCGCGGGCGAACGGGCGCAGCCCGGCAGGCCGATCACGGCGCGGGCGCCAAGTTGGCCGAGAAAGAGCAGATTGCCCGGATCGACCGGCATGCCAAAGCGCGTCACCTCGCCCCCCGCCGCGCGCAGGGCGGAGGGGGCGACGTCATTGATGTCCGACGTGGCGGAGGCGGTGAGGATCAAGACCAGATCGGTCTCTGCCGCCGCAATCGCCTCGGCCAGCGGGGCGCTACGGTGGGGAACGGTTACGACATCGCGAAGGGTCACGTTGAGCGCTTTCAACCGCCCCTCCACCGCGGCGCGGCCCTTGTCCCCGGCCCCGCCGGGCACGTCTGTGATGATCAGCGTGGCATCGCGCAGCACAGGCGGCGCGAGGCGCAAGGCGCCCTCTCCCGCCGCCGCGCAGGCGGCCTCGACTGTGCTTTCAGGCAGGGCGTAGGAGATGATCTTGATCGTCGCCACCATGCCGCTCTCGCCCATCTGCTGATAGGGTGGCACGGTGGCCAGCGTGATCATCGGGTCCACCGCATTGACCGCCTCAAGCGCCGCGCGGTCCATCACCACCACCCCCGGCCCATCGGCCAGCAGGTTCACCCGCCCGGTAAAGGGTTTTGACATCCGCAGGCCCGAACCGCAGAGGCTTTCGGCCAATCGCGCGGCACCTGCGTTCTCGTCAATATCACCGGGGCCGAGCCGGGCGACGATCACCTCTTCGATGCCTGCGCCTTCCAGTGCTGCGATATCCTCTTGGGTCAGCACGCGGCCCTTGCGCAGCCGCCCCGCCGTCACCGCGACGGAATGGGCCAGCGTCGCGCCCAAAGCCGCGCTTAGAGGGACCGGGCCAAACCTCATGGTCGGCGCAGGCTTTGGATCATCTGGGCAAGGATCGACACGGCGATTTCAGCTGGGCTGGCCGCACCGATATCGAGGCCGACCGGCCCGTGGATACGCGCCGCTTGCTCTGCCGCCACACCTGCTTCCGCCAGCCGATCAAGCCTGCTGGCCTGCGTCCGGGTCGAGCCGAGCGCGCCGATATAGAAAGCCCCGGACCCGAGCGCCACATGCAGCGCCGGATCGTCGAGTTTCGGGTCATGGGTCAGCAAGACCACGGCGGTACGCGCATCAACCCCGATCTCCCGCAGGGCGGCGTCGGGCCAATCGTTCACCACTTGGCAATCAGGGAAGCGGGCGGGTGAGCCAAAAGCCTCCCGCGGGTCGACGACGATCGGGTCGAACCCCGCCTCTGTCGCCATGCGCACCAGATGCTGCGCGATATGCACGGCGCCCACGATCACCAGCCGCAGCGGCGGGTTGTGGATGGCGATGAACCGCCCTGTGTCATCCTCGACGCCAGAGCGGTCGCGGCGAAAGCGGTCGTCATGCCCCGCCTCTGTCAGCCGACGGTCGCTGCCGTCCAACGCCACCTCATAGGCCACCGGCTTACGGGCCGCGCGCCTTGCCACCAATTCGCGCAGCATCTCGAGGCTCAGCGCCTCCGACCCCACCGGCTCCACCAGCACCTTGATCGTGCCGCCGCAGGCCAGCCCCACGGCAAAGGCATCGCCATCGCTGACGCCATATTCCAACAGCCGCGTGCGGCCATCCTCCAGCGCCTCCAAAGCCTCGACCACCACCGCCCCTTCGACGCAACCGCCCGAGACGGACCCCATCATCGTGCCATCGCCCGCCACGACCAATTGCGCGCCAGCGCGCCGGGGGGCGGAACCCCATGTCTCCACCACCGTGGCAAGGGCCACGGGCTGTCCGGCTTCGGCCCAGTCGAGCGCTTGTTCGGGGATCCGGTCCATCGGTTGTCCTTTCAACGTGAGGGCGCAAAGTGTGTCGCAATAGGGGCAAAGGTCAATGGCCGATCCGGCCTTCGGCTTCGCCTTGCACGCCGTGGCCTGCGGCACTACATCTAGCCCAAGCACTCACAACAGCCGGAGCCACCCCATGCCCATGCAAGCCAGCGAAATCGAAGATTTGATCCGCGCGTCCTTTCCGGATGCCAAGATCACCGTCGAAGGCAATGATGGCGTGCATATGGCGGCCATGGTCGTGGACGAAAGCTTTCGCGGCATGAACCGGGTCCAACAGCAGCGCGCCGTCTATGCGGCCCTCAAGGGCAAGATGGACGGGTCAAACGGCGAATTGCACGCGCTGGCGCTGACCACCCGGACCCCGGACTAACCATGTGGGGCTGGGTCGCTGCGGCTGTCGTGGGCGGGATCGCCGCCACCGCCTATGCCCAGCACCGCGCCCGGCGCGGCCAGCATGTGCCGCTGTCGCAGCGCCAGCCACCCCGGCCTGAGACCGGCAAGGTGCCGCTGGGGATGGAGGCGCTGGATTTGGATGCCGTGGCCCGCACCGCGCGGCGCAACGAAAGCCTAGAGCGCGGGCATACGAATTGGACCAAGAAACGGGGCGGCTTTTTCCTCGGCGGGGCCGAAGTTGAGGTCAAACCCTGGGCCGACGATGAAACCTATGCGCGGCGCTATCACGCTGCGTTCAAGAAACCAGATACGAAGGACGAATGACATGAGCGATGCCGCAAGCCAGATTAAGGAACAGATCACCGAGAATGACGTGGTTCTGTTTATGAAAGGCACGAAAGAAATGCCGCAGTGCGGCTTCTCCAGCCGCGTGGCCGGGGTGCTGAACTACATGGGCGTGAACTACAGCGACGTGAACGTGCTGGCAGATGAGAACCTGCGCCAAGGGATCAAGGATTTCTCCGACTGGCCAACCATCCCGCAGCTTTACGTCAAAGGCGAATTCGTCGGCGGCTGCGACATCATCACCGAGATGACGCTGTCGGGCGAGTTGGACACCCTGTTCGACGAGAACGGCGTCGCCTTCGACAAGGAAGCCGCCGACAAGATCCGCGAAGCCAACGGCTAAGCCGGGCGCCCGCGTCAAACAAAACACCCCGGAGCGGTTTCGCGCTCCGGGGTGTTTTTGTATGTAAGGCCGGGGGGCAGCTCAGTCTTCGATGGCCGTGATCATATCGACACGGCGGCCATGCCGCCCGCCTTCGAATTCGGTGTCGAGAAAGGCATCCACGATCTCAAGCGCGAGACCGCCGCCGATCACCCGCGCGCCCATCGACAGCATATTCGCGTCGTTATGCGCCCGGATCATCTTGGCCGAGAAGGTATCGCTGCACACGCCGCAGCGGATGCCCTTGACCTTGTTGGCCGCCATCATGATGCCCTGCCCCGTGCCGCAGATCAGAATGCCCAGATCGAACTCCCCCGCCACGATGCGCCGTGCGGCGGCTTCGCCATGTTTGGGGTAATCGGTGCTTTCCGCCGTCGCGGGGCCGATGTCTTCGACAGTGAACCCGCGTTCGACCACATGGCGCGCGATGTCTTGGCGCAGGGCGATGTCGGCGTGGTCACTTGAGATGATGATGCGGGGTTTGGTGGTCATCTGAGGGCTTCCTGATTTTGCGTCATGGAGGGTCGCCCCGTAGGGGCGCGTTAGGTGGTCGCCCCGTAGGGCGCGTTTGGTGGTCGCGTCGAAAGGGGCACTTTTCGCGCCCCCCAGAGCATATTGCAGCCCGCGCCGCAATCCCGCCCCTTCAATCTTGCGGCAAACAGTCAGTGTAGATCGGGGTCACTTCGCCATCGGTCGTTGCCCGCCAAGCCAGCGAAGCGCGGCCCTGATGCTCCCACCACTCATAGCCCGCGCCGTCCGAGGGCCAGCCATAGCGCGCGCCAGAGGCGGACGGCAGGCGGCCCAACTGGATCAACCGCCCCTCGACATAGAGCACCACCACGCCCGGATCGGCACCGGGCACATAGACCACCGGCACCGAAACCCCGCGCTCACAAATGTAAGTAGCGGCGGAGGTTTCGGCGCCCGCAGGCGCGGCCCAGAGCAGCGCGCAAAAGGCTGCCCTGAGGACCCGGCTCATTTGCCCGCCTTCTCCTCGATCTCGGCGGCCAGCGCCTCGGCCCGGGCGGCGATTTCAGCAAGGGTGTCTTTCACCCCCTGCGGCACCACCGGCACTTCGATCCGCTCAGGCTCGACCTTGACGTTGCGCAGGCTGGTGAGTTCGGCCTCACGCTCGGCCAGTTCCGCGCGCAGCTCTGCGATGCGATCCTCGACGCTGGCGGTCTTGTCGGCCAAAAGCAGGCCCGCCATCAGCAACATCCGCGCCTCGGGCATGCGGCCCACCTGATCGCTCAGCACGCGGGCTTCGTCGTCCAGCATCTTGGCGGCGGCTTGCAGATAGCTTTCTTCACCCTCCTGACAGGCGACTTCGAAATGGCGGCCGCCAATGGTGATCCGTACCTCGGGCATCAGTCGGCCCCTCCTGACTTGGGTTCTTCTTCGGCGCTGTCGTCTTGCGCAGCGCTCTCGTGCGCGGGCGCTTCGGCTTTGGCCTCTGCCCCCGTTTCATCCGCAGCTTCAACTTCCGGCTCGCCTTCTTCGACCAAGGGGGCCAGCGCGGTCAATACCGCGTCGATCTCGGCCATCTCGATCGCGCGGGTGGCGCGCAGGCTCTCCAACTCTGCAATCACGGCGGTGTCGATCAGTTTGGGATCGGCCAGCCCCTCCGCATTGGCCAGCCGCAACTGCTCGCAAGCCGCCGACAGCTGCTCATTCGCCTGACGCAGACGCTGCACGTCCATATCAAGCTGGGTCACCCGGTCGTTGTTGAAGTCCATCTGCGCGCGCAGGTCGTTCAATTCGTCCTTATGGCTTTCCTTCAGCGTCTTGACCCGGTCGGTCAGCTGAGCGTTGGCTTGACGCTCCTCTTCCAAGGCCTGCACAATATCCTCATCCGGCTCTGCGGGCGCGGCGCTCAGCCGGTCCACCCCCTTGGCCATCTGGTCCATCGCGGCCGTGATGCGGCGCTGATAGTCTTCAAGTTCACTCATCCGCATGAATTCTCCTCACTCGTCCTGCTCTCTCGGCGGCGTTTTCGCCTGCCGTGCCCCGGGCTGCGCCCTGTTGCGGCGGCCCGTCCCGCAGATAGCGCGCGCCCCGCCCAATGTCACGCGCGCGAATCGCCCGTATCAGCCGGTTTTCGCAATCCTAGCCAAAGCGCGCTCAAATTGCGCCCCCCCTTTCGTTTCAGCGACTTGAGCCGCCAAGTTCACTCTCGCCCCCGCTATGGGCCGCCCCGGACCCGCCCGCGCACCCCAGTTGTGCTTGAACTTTGCCCCATCGCTGGTATGCACGAGCCCAATCTGCCACAGCCCCAAAGGAAGCCCCCGTGGATCTGACAGCCCTCGCAAGCGCAAACCCCGACCACTGGTCCAAGGCCACCGCCATTCGCGCGCTGACCCTCGATGCCGTGGCCGCCGCCAATTCCGGCCACTCCGGCATGCCGATGGGCATGGCCGATGTGGCCACCGTCCTCTTTGAGAAGCACCTGAAGTTCGACGCGTCCAACCCGCTTTGGCCCGACCGCGACCGCTTCATCCTGTCGGCAGGCCACGGCTCCATGCTGCTTTATTCGCTGCTGCACCTGACCGGCTATGAGCAATTTCCCATCGAAGAGTTGAAGAACTTCCGCCAAATGGGCGCGCGCACCGCGGGCCACCCAGAGAACTTCCTCGCCGATGCGATTGAGACCACCACCGGCCCGCTGGGCCAAGGCATCGCCAACTCCGTCGGTTTCGCCATGGCCGAAGAGATGCTGCGCGCGCAGTACGGGGCAAAGGTCGTGGACCATTACACCTATGTCATCGCTGGCGACGGCTGCCTGATGGAAGGCGTCAGCCAAGAGGCAATCACGCTGGCCGGCCGTCACAAGCTGAGCAAGCTCATCGTGATGTGGGACAACAACAACATCACCATCGACGGCCCCGTCACCCTGTCGGACAGCACCGATCAGGTCACCCGCTTCAAGGCCGCAGGCTGGCATGTGATTGAGATCGACGGCCACAACCCTGATGAGATCGACGCGGCCTTGACCGAGGCGAAAGCCTCTGACCTGCCCACGATGATTGCCTGTAAGACGCATATCGCGCTCGGCCACGCCGCGCAGGACACCTCGAAAGGCCACGGCGCGCTGACCGACGCCGACCAAATGGCCGAAGCCAAAGCCGCCTATGGCTGGACCACCGGCCCCTTCGAAGTGCCCGCTGACGTGAAATCCGCTTGGGAAGAGATCGGCAAACGCGGCGCCGATGCCCGCCGCGACTGGGAAGAGCGTTTCGACAAACTGCCCCGCGCCAAGCGCGAGACCTTCAACCGTGCCCTCGCCCTCGACGCGCCGAAAAAGATGAGCGCGACGGTCAAGGCCTTCAAAAAGCAGATCACCGAAGGCGCGCCCAAGATGGCGACCCGCGCGGCAAGCGAGAAAGCCCTCGAAGTGCTGAACCCGATCCTGCCGGAAACCGTTGGCGGCTCGGCGGACCTGACCGGTTCGAACAACACCAAGACCAGCGATCTCGGCATCTTCGACACCGACAACCGCGGCGGGCGCTATGTCTACTGGGGCATTCGCGAACACGGCATGGCGGCGGCGATGAACGGCATGGCGCTGCACGGCGGCCTGCGCCCCTATGGCGGCACCTTCATGTGCTTCACCGACTATGCGCGCCCCGCGATGCGTCTGGCGGCCTTGATGCAAATCCCCACGGCCTTCGTCATGACCCATGACAGCATCGGCCTTGGTGAAGATGGTCCGACCCACCAGCCGATCGAACATCTGGCGATCAGCCGTGCCACACCCAACACCTACGTCTTCCGCCCCGCCGACGCGGTGGAAACGGCAGAGGCTTGGGAAATCGCCTTCACCGCGAAAACCACGCCATCGGTTCTGTCGCTGACCCGTCAGGGCCTGCCCACCGTGCGCCTGGAGCACAAAAACAACAACCTCACCGAGAAAGGCGCCTATGTGCTGGCCGATGCCGAGGGCAAACGTCAGGTGATCCTGATTGCCACCGGCTCTGAGGTGCATGTCGCATTGGCCGCGCGCGAGCTGCTCCAAGCCGAAGGCATCGGCACCCGCGTCGTCTCCATGCCGTGCATGGAACTCTTCGCCGCGCAGGACGAAGCCTACCGCAAGCGCGTGCTGCCCGGCGGCGCCGTGCGCGTCGGGATCGAGGCCGGTGCCCGTCAGGGCTGGGACCAGTGGCTCTTTGGCGAGCGTGGCAAATACGGCAAGGCTGACTTCGTCGGCATGGACCGTTTCGGCGCCTCCGCCCCGGCGGAAGAACTCTTCGAGCGCTTCGGCTTCACCGCAGAGAACGTGGCAGAGAAGGCCAAAGCGCTGCTCTGATCTGCGGATCATACAATACAAAAAGGGGGCGACGGTTCATCCGTCGCCCCCTTTTTCATTTGCGAGACAAGGTCGCTCTCAAACGGCTGCCTTATGAAACACCTTGCGCCAGATCGGCGTCACGATCTTCTCCCCGATCGGGATCAGCACCAGACCAAGCGCCAAACCAAAGAGCCCGTCGATCCCCGCCGTGGTGATCCATTCGACCGCCCCTTCGAACTGAGCCGGAACCGCATGGCCAACGGTCACGGCGATGTCGTGGATCCATTTATAGGGCGCGGCAAAGCCCATCTGCTCCAACCCGTGAATGATGATCGACCCGCCAACCCAAAGCATGGCCGCCGTGCCAACGATGGTGAGCAGCTTCAAAAACCCCGGCATCCCGCGCACCAGACCGCGGCCCAGGCTCCGCGTCAGGCCAAAACGCCCCTTGTTCGCCATCACTAGACCCACATCGTCCATTTTGACGATCAGGGCGACAGAGCCATAGACCGCAACGGTGATCATGACCGCCACCGCCGCAAGCGTCGCCGCTTCCATCCAAAAGTTGCTTTCGGGGATCGCGGAAAGGGCAATGGTCATGATCTCTGCCGACAGGATAAAGTCAGTCTTGATCGCGCCTGCGGCCTTCTTCTCTTCCAACTGCGCAGGGTCTTCGACCACCTTCTCCTTATCGGGATAATCCTCATGTCCATGCCCCCAACCAAGCGCATGGGCGACCTTTTCGGCCCCCTCGAAACACAGGTAAGCCCCGCCCAGCATCAAAAGCGGCGGGATCGCCCATGGCGCGAAATTCGCCAAAAGCAGACCTACGGGCAGCAAATAGACCAGCTTGTTGCGCAACGATCCTTTGGTGATCCGCCAGATCACCGGCAATTCACGCTCGGCCTTGAACCCATGCAGATATTTCGGCGTCACGGCGGCATCGTCGATCACCGCGCCCGCGGCTTTGGAGCCCGCCTTGGCCGCTTGCCCGATCACGTCATCCACGCTCGCCGCTGCAACCTTGGCGATGGCCGCCACGTCATCCACAAGTGCCAGTAAACCGCTCATTCCTTGCCCCTTTTTGCGTGCTGCATCCGAAGTAGCATGTGCAGCCCATCTGGCAAGTCCGAAGCCGCTGCGACCTTTACCGCTAACATGTAAGTTTAACGCTAACATATGGAAATCATTTGGTTTTGCCCCTTTCCCCTGACCGCCCCTGCCGGATATAGAACCCGCGACCCCGACATACGGCCCCCACCCGCGCGGCCCGAGACAAGGAATGCACCATGACCATCAAAGTTGGCATCAACGGATTTGGCCGCATCGGCCGCTGCACGCTCAGCCATATCGCGGCCTCGGGGCGCGATGATATCGAAGTGATCAAGGTCAACGCCACCGGCCCGCTCAGCACCGCGGCGCATCTCATCAAATACGATTCCGTCCATGGCCGTTTCCCGGGCGAGGTTCAGATCGACGACGGCTACATGAACCTCGGCCAAAACGACATCGAGATGATGTCGACCTACAACCTCGAAGAGCTTGACTGGTCCGGCTGCGACGTGGTGCTGGAATGCACCGGCAAGTTCAACGACGGCAACAAGGCCAATGTGCACCTCGAAAACGGCGCAAAACGCGTGCTCCTCTCGGCGCCCGGTAAGAACGTCGATAAGACCATCGTCTACGGCGTCAACGATGACCAGCTCGAAGTCTCCGACCAAATGATCTCCAACGGGTCCTGTACCACCAACTGCCTCGCGCCGCTGGCCAAGGTGATGCATGAGGCCGTAGGCATCGAAAGCGGTCTGATGACCACGATCCACAGCTACACTGGCGACCAGCCAACGCTCGACCGCCGCCACAACGACCTCTACCGCGCCCGCGCCGCCGCCATGGCGCTGATCCCCACCTCCACCGGCGCCGCCAAGGCCCTGGGCGAAGTGCTGCCCGCGCTGAAGGGCAAACTCGACGGCACCGCAATGCGCGTGCCCACCCCCAATGTCTCCGCCGTCGACCTCACTTTCCAAGCCAGCCGCGACGTGACGGTCGAGGAAATCAACGCCGCCGCCCGCGCCGCCGCCGATGGCCCGATGAAACGCGTGCTGGCCTACGACCCCGAGCAGAAGGTCAGCATCGACTTCAACCATACTGAGGAAAGCTGCATCTTCGCCCCCGACCAGACCATCGTCGTGGCAGGTCGCACGGTTCGCGTGCTGGGCTGGTACGACAATGAATGGGCCTTCTCGGTGCGCATGGCCGATGTTGCCGTCGCCATGGGCAAACTGGGCTGAGGCTTGCACGGCGGGGATGTGCCTGTAATATCAGGCCATTCCCCGGCCGGAGCCACACTATGACCAATCCCATCGCCATCGTGCTGGCCCTCGTCATCGCCGGGGCGATGGCGGTCGACCTCTATGTCTATGGGGCCGACCATATGATCTATCTCGGCAAAAAACTCTTCGCGCTGATCGAATGGATGGCCTTCTGGCGGTAACCTCCCCCCAATCGCTCCCCCCACAGAACCCAAAAAGGACGCGGCCACCAATCAAGCGCCACGCCCCTCCCCCTTCATCCTTTTAAAAATACCTCGCAGAACCGCGCCTCACGCGGCCCACTCACCACCCCAAACGCTACTTCTGCGAAAACCGCTCAATCAGCACCTTATTCACCGCCGGCGTCACGAATTTGCTGACATCCCCATCCAACCGCGCGATCTCTTTCACCAATTTGCTGGCAATCGCCTGATGAGTGGCCTCGGCCATCAAGAAGACCGTCTCGATGGAATCGTCCAACTGCCGGTTCATGCCGACCATCTGGAACTCATATTCGAAATCGGACACGGCGCGCAGGCCGCGCACGATGGTCTGGGCGCCCACGTCGCGGGCACAGTCAATGAGCAGGTTTTCGAAAGGATGCACCACGATCTCGACGCCGGTCTCTTCGGCCAATTGCGCGCATTCCGCTTCGATCAAGGCGACCCGTTCTTCGAGGGTGAACAACGGCCCCTTGTCGCGGTTGATGGCCACGCCGATCACCAGCCGGTCGACCATACGGGCCGCGCGGCGGATGATGTCGATATGCCCCAGCGTGATCGGGTCGAACGTACCGGGGTAAAGGGCTATGCGCATGTAATTGTCCTGCGTATCTGCTGCGTTGCGGCACAGCCAATCATTTCACCGCCCCAAGCGCAAGTCGGTTAGCGGTAGCATTGCCCCGCCGTCAGTCGGCGGGGGCCACAGTTTAATGGCCGCTTCAGTGGCCCATGATCATGCCTTCAAGGGCCTGTTTCTCCATCGACAACTCTTGCAATTGTGCTTTGACCACATCGCCGAGGGAGATCAGCCCCACCAGCACGCCGTCCTCAAGCACGGGCATATGGCGGAACCGCCCATCGGTCATCTTTTGCAGCACCGCATCGGACCGGTCGTCGCGGCTACAGGTCACCAATTTGCGGGTCATGAGGGTTTCGGCCGCCTGCTCCAGACAGCCCGCGCCCGCGCGGCCCAGCTCGCGCACGATGTCCCGCTCGGACAGAATCCCATCCGGCGTCTTGCCATCGGCCGAAATCACCAGCGTCCCGATCCGTTTCTCGGCCAGCATCGCCGCCGCTTCGGAGATCGCCAATCCGGGTTTGGCCGTCACCACCTTGTCATCGGGCTTGGTCTTGAGAATCTGCGATACGAGCATCTGGCGCCTCCTTGGGTACAGGGCAAAGTCACCTCCAGCGTCACCGCGAAATCCTTTTCTGTCAAGCTTTTGGCGCAGTCCGGCCCGAGGTCAGCGCCTCCAGCCGCGCGGTCTCGGCCCGCAGTCCGGTGGCCAGCGCCTCGGCAAAGGCCGCCAACCGCGCGTTGCGGCGGTCATCGGCGTGGCGGATCAGATAGAAGGCGCGTTTGAGGCTCACGGCATCGGTAAGGATGCGCCGCACCCCCTGCGTCGCGGCAAGCGAGAAGTCATGCGCGACCCCAATCCCCCCGCCCTGCTGGATCATCCGCACCTGCACGGAGACGGAATTCGACGCCAGCGCCACCCGGCTGATGCCAAGGTCCGCAAGGTAGTCCAACTCACGGTCAAAGATCATATCGGGGATATAGCCGACCATCCGGTGCCCTTGCAGATCGCCCACGGCGGTCACCTCAGGATGCTGCGCCAGATAGCTTTCCGCGGCGGCGAGATGGAGGTGGTAGTCCGTCACTTTCTGCACCACCAGCCGCCCCGCCGTGGGCGCGCTCACCCCGATGGCCATATCCGCCTCGCGCCGGGACAGGTTGAAAACGCGCGGCAATGCAATGATCTGCACGTCCAGATCGGGGTTCTTCGCGGCAATCGCCGCACAGACCTGTGGCAGCAGATAGTTCGCCGCCCCGTCGGGCGCGCCGACACGGATCTGCCCCGATAGCTGATCGCTTTGCACCTGCACCCCGGCGGTGGCCGCGCGCATCGCCTGTTCGGCCCGCTCTGCCCGCTGCATGAGGTCTCGCCCCGCTTCGGTCAGCATATAGCCCTGCGGCGATTTCACGAAGAGGACGGTCTGCAACGCCTTTTCCAACCGTGCCATGCGGCGGCCCAGCGTTGCGGGGTCGAGCCGCAGCAGCTTGCCCGCGCCAGACAGGCTTTCCTCTCGTGCGACGGCCAGAAACAGCCGCAGGTCATCCCAATTCTGATCCATCTACCTGCCCTCCTACGCTTTGCAAAAATGCAAGACGGTTTTGCCATCCTTCCTCTGTTCCGGTTCTTTTTGCAAGGCTATCGTGCCGCCAACCATAGAGGAGACCGATCATGCAAGAGATGACGCATTACCTGAACGGCGAACACGTGAAGGGCACCTCCGGGCGCTTTGCCGACGTGATGAACCCCGCCACCGGCGAGGTGCAGGCCAAGGTGCCGCTCGCCAATGGCGATGAGCTGAACAAGGCCGTGGAATACGCCCAAGCCGCGCAGCCGAAATGGGCCGCCACCAACCCACAGCGCCGCGCGCGCGTGCTGATGAAATTCGTGGCCCTGCTGAACCGCGACATGGACAAGCTGGCCGAGGCGCTGAGCCGCGAACACGGCAAGACCCTGCCCGACGCCGCAGGTGACGTGCAGCGTGGCCTCGAAGTGGTGGAATACTGCATCGGCGCGCCGGAACTGCTGAAGGGTGACTTCACCGACAGCGCAGGCCCCGGCATCGACATGTACTCCATGCGCCAACCGCTGGGTGTCACCGCGGGCATCACACCCTTCAACTTCCCGGCCATGATCCCGATGTGGATGTTCGCCCCCGCCATCGCCTGCGGCAACGCTTTCATCCTGAAACCGTCCGAGCGTGACCCCTCCGTCCCGCTGATGCTGGCCGAACTTCTGGAAGAAGCCGGTCTGCCCAAGGGCATCATCCAGGTCGTCAACGGTGACAAAGAAGCGGTCGACGCGATCCTGCACCACGACGTGATCCAGTCCATTGGCTTCGTCGGCTCCACCCCGATCGCCGAGTACATCTACGCCACTGGCTGTGCCAACGGCAAACGCGTGCAGTGCTTCGGCGGCGCCAAGAACCACATGATCATCATGCCCGACGCCGACCTCGACCAGGCCGCCGACGCGCTGGTGGGTGCAGGCTACGGTGCCGCGGGCGAACGCTGCATGGCGATCTCGGTCGCCGTGCCGGTGGGCGAGGAGACCGCCGACCGCCTGATCGAAAAGCTGGTGCCGCGCATCGAAAAGCTGAAAGTGGGCCCCTACACCGCGGGCAACGATGTGGACTACGGCCCCGTGGTCACCGCCGCCGCCAAGGCCAACATCGAACGTCTGGTTCAGACCGGCATCGATCAGGGTGCGGAGCTTGTCGTCGACGGGCGCGACTTCAAACTGCAGGGCTACGAGAACGGTTACTTCGTCGGCCCGCACCTCTTCGACCGCGCGACCAAGGACATGGACATCTACCAGCAGGAAATCTTCGGCCCCGTGCTGACCTGCGTCCGCGCCAAGGACTACGAAGAGGCGCTTGGCCTTGCGATGGACCATGAATACGGCAACGGCACGGCGATCTTCACCCGTGACGGCGATGCGGCGCGGGACTTCGCCAACCGCATCAACATCGGCATGGTCGGTGTGAACGTGCCGATCCCGGTGCCGCTGGCTTACCACACCTTCGGCGGCTGGAAGAAATCCGTCTTCGGCGATTTGAACCAGCACGGCCCGGATGCGTTCAAGTTCTACACCCGCACCAAGACCGTCACGGCCCGTTGGCCGAGCGGCATCAAGGAGGGTGGCGAGTTCTCCATCCCCGTGATGGAGTAAATCATCACGCCGGCTGCCCCCGGGCAGTCGGCCTCAAAGAACGAGGCCAGCGCCATGCAAAAAGAATTCACCATCGGAATTGAAGAAGAATATCTTCTGGTCGACAAGGATTCACTGGCGCTGGCTGACACCCCCGAAGGGCTGATGGAGGATTGCCGCAAGGACCTCGGCGATCAGGTCAGCCCGGAACTGCTGCAATGCCAGATCGAGATCGGCAGCAAGCCCTGCAAGACCGTGGCCGAGGCCCGCGATGATCTGAAGCGTCTGCGCAGCACGATCTCCAAACATGCCGCCAAGCACAACCTGTCGCCCGTGGCCGTCTCCTGCCACCCCTTCTCGGATTGGAAGCACCAGCACACCACCGACAAGGAACGCTACGACCAGCTCGAAACCGAGCTGGGGGACGTGGCCCGGCGCATGCTGAGTTGCGGGATGCATGTCCATGTGGGGATCGATGGCGACGACCTGCGCGTCGACCTGATGCCACAGTTCTCCTACTTTCTCCCGCATCTGTTGGCGCTTTCGGCTTCCTCGCCCTACTGGCAAGGTGAAGACACCGGGCTGGCATCCTACCGACTTGCCGTGATGGAGAGCATGCCGCGCACCGGGCTGCCCCCGCTGCTGCACAGTTGGAGCGAATATGAGCGCAGCACCCAGACGCTCATCGACCTCCACATCATTCCGGACCAATCGAAAATCTGGTGGGACCTGCGGCCCTCGACCCATTACCCAACGCTGGAAAGCCGCATTTGCGATGTGCAGCCGCGCCTGTCGCATGCGCTTGGGCTGGCGGGTCTGACCCAGTCTATCGCGCGCTTCCTCCTGCGCCTGCGCGATAGCAACCTGCGCTGGCGTGAGTATGACCGTTTCCTGATCGAGGAAAACCGCTGGCGCGCGCAGCGCTACGGCGTGAACGAGACGCTGATCGACTTTGGCGGGCCGACCCTCAAACCCTTCGACCAACTGTTCGAAGAGATCATCGGCCTGATCGCCGAAGACGCTGAGGCGCTTGGCTGTTTGGACGAGGTCTGCGCCCTGCGCGATCTCGTCAAACAGGGCACCTCCGCCGACCGGCAGCGCAAAGTCTGGGCCGACGCCCCCGAGGGCAAAGGCGGCGAAGCGGTCGTGCGCCAGTTGATAGAGGAATACCACGCCGATCTGTGACGCTTGTTGCGGCTCCTTTCGGCTGATAGAATTAAACAAGTGTTCAGTTCCAAGGACACATGACTTCAGGGAGGAGCCGCGATGGATTTCGCATTGAACGAGGAACAGACCGCCATTTTCGACATGGCCCATGCCTTTGGGCAGGACAATATCGCCCCCCATGCCCATCAGTGGGAAAAGGACGGCACCATCCCCAAGGAGCTTTGGCCGCAGATCGGCGAGTTGGGCTTCGGCGGGCTTTACGTCTCCGAGGAAACCGGCGGCGCGGGGCTCACGCGCCTCGACGCCACGCTGGTCTTCGAGGCGCTCTCGATGGCCTGCCCCTCGGTCGCGGCGTTCCTCTCGATCCACAACATGTGCGCCAAGATGCTCGACACCTTTGCCAGTGACGAGATGAAAGCGTGCGTGATGCCCAAGGTGCTCACCATGGAGACGGTTCTGAGCTACTGCCTGACCGAGCCCGGCTCCGGCTCCGACGCCGCTGCGCTCAAGACCCGCTGCGAGCGCACCAACGAGGGCTATACCCTGAACGGCACCAAGGCCTTTATCTCGGGCGGCGGCTATTCGGATGCCTATGTCACCATGGTGCGCACCTCCGACGACGGCGCGCGCGGCGTCTCCACCGTCTATGTCGAGGACGGCACCCCGGGCCTCAGCTTCGGCGGTCTGGAAGACAAGATGGGTTGGCGGAGCCAGCCGACGGCGCTGGTGCAGTTCGACGATTGCAAGATCGGGGCCGAGAACCTTGTCGGCGAAGAGGGCAAGGGCTTCAAATACGCCATGGCGGGCCTTGACGGCGGGCGGCTCAATATCTCGGCCTGCTCGCTCGGTGCCGCGCAGACCGCGCTGAACAAGACGCTGGAATACATGGGCGACCGCAAGGCCTTTGGCCAGACCATCGACCAGTTCCAGGGGCTGCAGTTCCGCCTTGCCGACATGGAGATCGAGCTTCAGGCCGCCCGCACCTTCCTGCGTCAGGCGGCATGGAAGCTCGACACCGGCGCGCCGGACGCCACCAAGTTCTGCGCAATGGCCAAGAAATTCGTGACCGAGACCGGCAGCAAGGTTGTCGACCAGTGCCTGCAACTACACGGCGGCTACGGCTACCTTGCCGACTACGGCATCGAGAAGCTGGTCCGCGACCTGCGCGTGCACCAGATCCTTGAAGGCACCAATGAGATCATGCGCGTGATCGTAGCCCGCGACATGCTCAAGAACCGCTGAGGCCCCCATGAGTGACATCGACATCCGAAAAACGGGGCGCGCGGGCCGCATCACCCTGACCCGGCCCAAGGCGCTGAACGCGCTGAGCTACGACATGTGTATCGCCATTGAGAAGGCAATCGACGACTGGCGCGACGACCCCGAGGTTGCCGTAGTGGTGCTGGATGCCGAGGGTGAAAAAGCCTTCTGCGCCGGTGGTGACGTGGCGCAACTCTACCAAACCGGCAAGGACGGCGACTACGACTTCGCCCGGCAGTTCTGGTCCGATGAATACCGGCTCAACAACAAGCTGCATGGCTGCCCCAAGCCGGTGATCTCCTTCATGCAGGGCTTCACCATGGGCGGCGGCGTCGGCATCGGTTGCCACGGCTCGCACCGCGTCGTGGGCGAGACGAGCAAGATCGCCATGCCGGAATGCGGCATCGGACTGGTGCCAGACGTGGGCGGCACGCTGCTGCTGGCGCAGGCACCGGGGCGGATGGGCGAATACCTCGGCCTCACCGGGGCGCGCATGGGCCCGGCGGATGTGCTGCACGCAGGCTTTGCCGACTACTTCATCCCCGAGGACCAATGGCCCGAGCTAATCGCGCAACTGGAAGAGAACGGCGATCCCTTCACCCTCGACCGCGCGGCGACGACCCCGCCCCCATCCAAACTGGCCGAAGTTCAGGATGAGGTGGATCACCTTTTCGCCCCGGAGAATTTGGAAAAGATCGAAGCCACCTTTTCCATATCGGAAAGCGCCTTCGCCGCCGAGACGCTGAAGACCCTGCGCCGCAACTCCCCCCTGTCGATGGCCTGCACGCTGGAAATGCTCCGGCGTCTGCGCGGCCCGGGCATCGGCATGGTCCCGGCGCTGCAACAGGAATACCGCTTTACCGCGCGGTCACTGGAGAAAGGCGACTTCATCGAAGGCGTGCGCGCTGCGATCATCGAGAAGGATCGCAGCCCCAACTGGCAACATGCCGATTGGAACGTACCGCAGGCCGATGTCGAAGCCATGCTCGCCCCCTTGGGCGACAACGAATTGAAGTTGGAGGAAAATTCATGAGCAATCTCACAATCGGTTTCATCGGTCTGGGCAATATGGGCGGCCCGATGGCGGCCAACCTCGCCGCCGCGGGCCATACGGTGCGCGGCAATGACGTAGCTGGCACCACCGCCGAAGGGGTCACCGAAGCCAAGACCATCGCCGAAGCAGTCGCCGACGCCGATGTCGTCATCACCATGCTGCCCAATGGCGCGATCCTGCGCCAAGTCGCCGAAGAAGCTGTCGCCCATATGGCCCCCGGCGCGCTGCTGATCGACTGCTCCACCGTCGACGTGGAAAGCGCGCGTTTCGCGGCAGAGGCGGCGCAGAAAGCAGGGCTGCTCTTTGTCGACGCCCCCGTCTCCGGCGGCATCGGCGGGGCGCAGGGCGGCACGCTCACCTTTATGGCAGGCGGTGCGGAAGCGGCCTTCGAGAAGGCCAAACCGCTCTTCGACATCATGGGTCAAAAGGCCGTGCACTGCGGCGACGCGGGCGCAGGCCAAGCCGCAAAGATCTGCAACAACATGATCCTCGGCGCCACGATGATCGCCACTTGCGAAGCCTTCGCACTCGCCGACAAGCTGGGCCTCGATCGTGAGCGGATGTTCGACGTGGTCAGCACGTCCTCCGGCTACTCATGGTCAATGAACGCCTACTGCCCTGCCCCCGGCGTCGGTCCGCAGTCGCCCGCCGACAACGACTACAAACCGGGCTTCGCGGCGGAGTTGATGCTGAAAGACCTCGGCCTCGCGCAGCAAGCCGCTAAAATGGCCAATGCCGACACGCCCATGGGCGCGCTGGCGAAAGAGCTCTACACCCGCTTCGTCGAAGAGGGAGGCGGCAAGGGCAAAGATTTCTCTGCCATGCTACCTCGCTTCGAACAGCGCGGATATCAGGGCTAAGCCCCTAACATAACTGACACAGTGAAGTGGCGGCGGTTATTCCGCCGCCACTTTTGTTTCCTTGCGCAACATGGGCTTAAGGTACTTCCCCGTATAGCTCTCTGCCACTTCCGCGACCTTTTCGGGCGTACCCGTGGCCACAACACGGCCCCCGCCATCACCGCCCTCGGGGCCGATATCGATGATGTGATCCGCAGTTTTCACCACGTCGAGGTTATGCTCAATCACCACGACGGAGTTGCCTTGATCAACCAATTCATGCAGCACTTCCAAGAGCTTACGGACGTCTTCAAAATGCAAACCGGTGGTTGGCTCATCCAGAATGTAAAGCGTGCGCCCCGTCGAGCGTTTACTCAGCTCCTTGCTGAGTTTCACCCGCTGCGCCTCACCGCCCGAAAGCGTCGTGGCCTGTTGACCGACCTTGATATACCCAAGACCGACCCGCATCAGCGCATCCATCTTCTCACGGATCGACGGAACCGCGGCAAAGAAGTTCTGCGCATCTTCCACAGTCATATCAAGGACATCTGCGATGCTCTTGCCCTTGAACTTCACCTCTAGCGTCTCGCGGTTGTAGCGGGCACCCTTACAGGTCTCGCATTCCACATAGACGTCCGGCAGGAAATGCATCTCAATCTTGATGACCCCGTCGCCCTGACAGGCCTCGCAACGCCCCCCTTTGACATTGAAGGAGAAGCGCCCGGGCTTATAGCCGCGCTCCTTGGCCTCCGGCAGCCCGGCAAACCAGTCGCGGATTGGGGTGAAGGCCCCGGTGTAAGTCGCTGGATTAGAACGCGGAGTCCGCCCAATCGGGCGTTGGTCAATGTCGATGACCTTATCGAGATGCTCCAACCCTTTGATCGTTTGACACGGCGCAGGCGTCTGTCGCGCACCATTCAGATTCATCGAAGCGGTCTTGAACAGCGTCTCAATCGTCAGGGTCGATTTACCACCCCCTGACACGCCCGTCACGCAGACGAATTTCCCCAGCGGAAAGTCCACCGTCACATTCTGCAAGTTGTTGCCGGTGGCCTTTACCACCTGCAACTTCTTCTTATTCCCCTTGCGCCGCTTCGCCGGGACGGAGATTTCGCGAACGCCGGTAAGGTATTGACCCGTGACAGAATTCGGATCGGCTGCAACCTCTTGCGGCGTGCCATGGCTGATAACCTGCCCGCCGTGCACCCCGGCCCCCGGCCCAATATCAAAGACGTAATCCGCCTCGCGGATGGCCTCCTCATCGTGCTCAACCACGATCACAGTGTTCCCCTGATCGCGCAGGTTCTTCAGTGTATCGAGGAGACGGTCATTGTCGCGCTGGTGCAGACCAATCGACGGCTCATCAAGAACATAGAGAACGCCCGTCAACCCCGAGCCGATCTGGCTCGCCAAACGAATGCGCTGACTCTCACCACCACTTAAAGTACCGCTTGAACGTGACATCGTAAGGTACTCAAGACCAACGTTATTAAGGAAGCCGAGACGCTCCCGGATTTCCTTCAAAATGGCCCGGGCAATCTCGTTCTTCTGATCGGTCAAATGGTCTGGCACCGTCTTGCACCAGTCGAAAGCCTCGCGGATCGACATCTCGACCACTTTGCCGATATGCAGCAATTCATCTTCACCGCCGTCCCGGGGGCCAATCCGCACCGCCAGCGCTTCGGGCCGCAGGCGATAGCCGCCGCAAGTACCACAGGGGCGGTTATTCTGATAGCGTTCGAACTCCTCGCGCACCCAATTACTATCGGTTTCGCGGTAGCGCCGCTGCATGTTGGGAATGACCCCTTCGAACACCCGCTTCACCTCATAGACGCGACCGCCCTCGTCATAGCGGAAGGTGATCTCCTCCTTACCGGAGCCGTGGAGGAAGACGTTCTGCACCTTCTCAGGGAGGTCTTTCCAGCGCGTCTTCTGGTCAAAATTGTAATGTTTCGCAATGGCTTCGATGGTCTGCTTAAAGTAAGGTGACTTCCCCTTACGCCAGGGCGCCAGCGCCCCATCATAGATCTTTAGGTTTTGATCTGGCACCACCAAACGTTCGTCGAAGAAAAGCTCGACGCCAAGGCCGTCGCAAGACGGGCAAGCCCCAAAAGGTGCGTTGAAAGAGAACAGACGCGGCTCAATCTCGGGGATGGTGAAGCCACTGACGGGACAGGCGAATTTCTCGGAGAACGTGTGGCGTTCTGCCTCTCCTTCGCTGGGGGCCGTTTCCAGCACAGCGATCCCGTCGGCAAGGTCGAGCGCGGTGCGGAGCGAGTCCGCAAGCCGCGTTTCCAAACCTTCGCGCACCACGATCCGGTCGACGACGACGTCGATGTCATGACGGAATTTCTTATCCAAGGTCGGCGGCTCATCCAGATCGTAGAAGTCGCCATTTACCTTGACCCGCTGGAAGCCCTGCTTGCGCAACTCAATAAATTCCTTGCGGTATTCACCCTTGCGGTCGCGGATGATGGGGGCCAGCAGATAGGCCCGCGTGCCCTCTTCCATCGTCATGATCCGGTCGACCATGTCCTGCACCTGCTGGGCCTCGATCGGCTTGCCCGTGGCGGGGCTATAGGGCGTGCCGACGCGGGCGAAGAGCAGACGCAGGTAGTCGTAGATCTCGGTCACAGTGCCGACGGTCGACCTCGGGTTCTTCGACGTGGTTTTTTGCTCGATCGAGATGGCGGGGCTGAGGCCGGAGATGTGATCCACATCCGGCTTTTGCATCATATCAAGGAACTGCCGCGCATAGGCCGAGAGCGATTCCACATAGCGCCGCTGCCCTTCGGCATAGATCGTGTCGAAGGCAAGGCTCGACTTGCCGGAACCAGAAAGCCCGGTGATTACAACCAGTTGGTCCCGTGGAATATCCACGTCGATGTTCTTCAAATTGTGCTCGCGCGCGCCGCGCACTTCAATATTCTTCAGCTCAGCCATCACATGCCCCTCTTAACGATTTGTACATAGGTGCTGATGCAGTGTTTTCCAACGGAAAAGTAAGAACTAAACAGGAACACGTTGCCTGCGACGTCGGGCCGCACCGAGGAGGAGATGTGCCACAAGCCCCATAACGAAAGCCCCGCCCGCAAGTAGCGGCAGCGCCGCACCGCCGAAGCTTGCCAGGCCGAAGGCCATGACCGGCGTGCCAAGGCTGTTGCCGAGGTTGCCCATCTGCGCCACCGCGCCGTTGGCCTGTGCCTGCGCGGCGGGGCCGGTATTCAGCTGTGCCACAGCGGTGAAACTTGCCCCTTGGATCAGCCCCATAGCCCCTGCAAGCGCCAGACAGGCCAGCGGGGTGCCGGGGGCGAGCCAGAGCCAAACCATGGAAAGGGCCGAGAGGCCAAAGCCCGTTTGCACGACGTAGACCGCTGGCAGGCCGCGCAGCAGCGCCACGCCAATGGTCATTGACACCGCGATACTGGTGAGCGGCATGGCTGCCATGGTGACCGCCCGCCATGCCTCGGGGAGGTAGGGCGGCAAGACAGTGAGGATGGAGACGAAGCTGAATGTATAGAATAGCCAACCCGCCGCCGGGGCAGAGAGGAAGGGTGACCGGTAGATCGCAAGGTGATCGCGGAGTATCTGCGGCAGGGAGAAGGGCGGCTGCGCGCCCTCCTCCGGCAAGCTGCGCAGACTGGTGGAGAGCACCAGCGCGCAGCCCGCCATATAGACCGCGTGAACGGCGAAGAGCGCTGGCACACCCCAGTTCAATGCGAGCGGGCGGCCGAAAAGCGTCAGGACCGCGAAGGCGACGCCAAAGAAGGTGCCCCAGAGGGTCAGGGTAAACCCGCGGTCTTTCACAGCGCTAAGCTGCGCGATGAGGGTCGGCGCGGCGACGACGATGGCCAGGTGCGACAGCCCTTCGACGACGCGGCTGGCCAGCATCCAACCAAAGCCCGGCAAGAACGCCTGAAAAGCCGACACGGCCGCGCCAAGCCAAAGGGCGAAGAGGAGCGCGCGGCGATAGCGGACCCGGGCGACCACCAGCCCCGCCACGACACCAAGGAGGATACCGACACCGCCCACCAAGGAGACCAAGAACCCAAGTGCCGCCCCGGCCTGCGGGTAGATATCCGGCAGCAGGTCGAAGATGACGCTCATCTTGCCATATTGCGCCGCCGCCCCCAGCCCCGCGGCCCAAAGCGCAAAGACGCGCAGAAAGGAGGTGTGTTCAGCCATCTGCCCTCAAGCCTTCTGGGCCAGCGCCCAAGCGCAGAGCGGCATCTCGGGGTCGTTGGTCAGATCATCTGTGGCCTTGTCGAAAGCCGGGGGCCAGTCGGGTTCTAGATTGAGTGCGGCGGCGGCACGGTTGCCCCATTGTTTGGCGGTGATCCGGTGCGTGTCGAACCCGGCCTCGATCAGCAGGTTCTTCAGGCCCCGGGCGGACCAACGGGAGTTGTCATTTGGGGCGGCATGAAAGGGGATGAAAAACGGCACGGCGATCCAGAAATATCCGCCCGGCCTGAGCATCTGTTGAACATGGCCCAGTGCCGTATAAGGCCGGTCGAGATGCTCCCAAACCTGATTGGCGAGGATCAGATCGAACTGCCGCACGGCACCGCTCGCCGGATCGGTGAAGGGACCTGCGCAGATGTCATAGGTTGGATAGACGAACTGGGTGTAGCTCTTGAACGTGAACCGTTTGCCGAACTTGCCGGAGATTTCGGCGGCGTCCAGCGTTTCAGGGGTCAAACGGTCAATCATCCGGCGGGTGCTGCGGTGCATGACGACACGGTTTAGGCTGACCACGACATGGCTCCCGACGGTTTGGCCGAAGTACGGCGGGGCGAGGCGCGTTGGGCGCGCCCCGCCCCGTCGCGCTTTACATATGAATCACGCGGTCGAAAGCGTCGAGGACGGATTCATGCATCATCTCGCTGAGCGTCGGATGCGGGAAGACGGTGTTCATCAGGTCTTCTTCCGTGGTCTCCAACTGGCGGCCCACGACATAACCTTGGATCAGTTCCGTCACCTCGGCCCCGACCATATGCGCGCCCAGAAGCTCGCCGGTCTTGGCGTCGAAGATGGTTTTCACCAGCCCCTCAGGCTCCCCCAAGGCCACGGCCTTGCCATTGCCGATGAAGGGGAAACGCCCGACCTTAATGTCATAGCCCTGCTCTTTGGCCTTCGCCTCGGTCAGGCCGACGGAGGCGACTTGGGGGTGGCAATAGGTGCAGCCGGCGATGCTTTCGGGTTTGACGGGATGGGGTTTCTGGCCCGCGATCAGCTCAGCCACCATGACGCCCTCGTGGCTGGCCTTATGCGCAAGCCAGGGCGCGCCCGCGATGTCGCCAATGGCAAAGAGCCCATCGATCCCGGTGCGGCAATATTCATCCGTTACGACATGGGTGCGGTCAACCTTGACGCCAAGCTCTTCCAGCCCCAGCCCTTCGGTATTACCGACGATGCCAACGGCTGAGATCACGGTGTCGAACTCAAGCTTCTCGACCTTGCCGTCCCGTTCGATATGGGCGGTGACCTTATCCTCGGCACGGTCGAGTTTCTTGACCGTGGCCTTTTGCATGATGGTCATGCCCTGTTTTTCGAATGCCTTTTTGGCGAATTTCGAAATCTCTTCGTCTTCGACCGGCAGCACGCGGTCCATCACCTCGACCACGGTCGTGTCGGCGCCAAGGGTGTTGTAAAAGCTCGCAAATTCGATGCCGATGGCACCGGACCCGATGACCAGAAGTTTCTTGGGGTCGTGCACAGGTTGCAGGGCGTGGCGGTAGGTCCAGACGCGCTTGCCGTCCGCCTCTAGCCCCGGCAATTCGCGGGCGCGGGCACCAGTGGCCAGCACGATGTTCTTGGCCGTCAGCTCCTCGCTGCCCTTGTCAGTCTTGGCGGCGACCTTTCCCTTCGCGGGGATCGAAGCCTCGCCCATGAAGACATCGACCTTGTTTTTCTTCAGCAGGTGTTTGACCCCGCCTTCCATCTGCTTGGCAACGCCGCGCGAGCGTTTGACCACGGCGGCAAGATCATAGTCGATCTTATCCGCAGCCAGACCGAAGTCCTTGGCCCGGTGCATCAGGTGGAACACTTCGGCAGAGCGCAGCAGCGCCTTGGTGGGGATGCAGCCCCAGTTCAGGCAGATGCCGCCGAGGTTCTCCCGTTCGACCACCGCGACCTTTAGGCCAAGCTGTGCGCCGCGGATCGCAGCGACATAGCCGCCCGGCCCCGCACCGATCACGATCAGATCAAAGGATTTGGCAGCCATGGCAAGGACCTCGCGTTAGGGTTTGCAAATATAGTTTACCGCTAAACCATATTTGCAATCGCCACAACCACGCGTGTTGCCCCGGCCCGCCGAAGGCTCAGGCCGCTTGAAGTTCCGCGCGCAGATCCTTGACCGTCCGGCCATAGCCGCCCGCGTCGAGATAGGAGGTCTCCTGCGCGGTGAAACTGCGTGACAGCGCCTTATTGCGATAGGGAAAACGGCCAAACTGGCGGATCACTTCACGGTGGGCGCGGGCATGCAACAGGTTGCTGCCGTCGCTTTTCGGCATCCGCTCGCACATCAGACGCACGCAGCGGTCCTGATCGCAGAGGTTCTCGGAATGCATCAGCGGCAGGTAGAAGAACTGCCGCGCGGGCGCCTCAACGCGCATGTCCCAGCCTTTTTCGATCGCCAGTTTTGCCGCCGCCAGCGCGATACGGTCGCTGGAAAACGCCTTGCCCGTGTCGCGGAACATGTTGCGCGGGAATTGATCGGTCAGGATCAAAAACGCCAGCGCATCGGTGGGATTGGTCAGCCAGTGGTTCAGCTTGCCCGCTTGCGCCTCATCCCAAAGCCCCTCGAACCGCGCGCGGATATCGGCATCCAACGTTTCAGAACTGTTGTACCAGCCGGCCTGACCTACGTCTTCGAGCCAGAAATTCAGTACATCCTGGGGTTCTGCATTTGTGGCAGCCATCCAGCACACTCCTTTGCCGCAATCTGGGCGTTTCGTTAAAGTTAAGAACGTCTTACCGCAAAAGCCTAGTCACGTTTTATGTCATCCGCGACATCGTTATCGCTATCAGGGGCGTTTTTCTCTGCTTCGGCGTTTTCTTGGGCAGCCTCTTCGGCGGCTTCCTGTTCCGTTTCAATGATATATTCCTGCGCGATCTCCACGGCCACGGCAGTCGCTGAGGGGTAGATCGGCACGTAGTTGCCCGTCTCATCGACCGGTACCGCGGCCCGCTGTGTCTTACGATAGGAGGCATAGGCGGCCAGAGCGGCGAAAAGCACGGCGGTGAACAGATAAAAGCCCCCCGGCCCGAGCGCCGTGCCCATCATCCAACCGGTGATCACCGGACCCAGAACCGCGCCCAAGCCGTTGATAAATATCATCCCACCCGAGGCCGAGGCCATGTCCTCATGCTCAAGAAAGTCGTTGGTGTGGGCCATGAGCAGCGAGTAGAGCGGGTTCGACATGCCGCCCACCAGAAAGGCCGTGGCCAGCAGAATCGGGAAGATATGGCCCAGCGTCATCCCGATGACCGAGCCGATACCGCCGAGCGTGGCAACGATGACGATCAGGCTGCGGCGGTCCATGCGGTCCGAGATCCAGCCGATGGGGTATTGGAGGATCACGGAGCCGACGAAGAACATGGCCACGAAAAGTGAAATCTGCCCGACACTCAGCCCGGCCTCGGCGCCGTAAACCGCCGCCATGCCGAATTGCGCCGAGAAGACGCCGCCGAGAAGAAACATGCCGACACAGCCCAGCGGCGAGAAATCCATCAACTCGCGCAGGCTCATCGGTTTGGTGGTGTCGAAAGGCGGTGTCGGGCTGATCGACAGAAGGATCGGGGTCACCGCGATGCTCACCAGCACCGAGGGGATGACGAAGAGCACGAAGCCCGAGGGATCGGCGGTCAGCAAGAGCGCCTGCGCGATCACGATGCCCAGCGTTTGCACGATCATATAGGCCGAGAGCGCCTGCCCTCGGTTTTCGTTCGTGGCGGCGTTGTTGAGCCAGCTTTCCGCTGTGACGTAGACGGCGGAGAAGCAGAAGCCGATCAGCACCCGGCCCAGCGACCAGACGATGGTGTTTGGAAATGTCGGATAGATGATCATCACCGCCGAGATCAGCGAGGCCAATGCCGCGAAGACCCGCACGTGGCCCACCCGCCGGATCATCCCCGGCGCCATGCGCGATCCGCCAAGGAAGCCCACGAAATAGGCCGACATGACGATCGACATCTGGAAGGTTGAAAACCCTTCGATGCCGCCACGGATACCCAGCAGCGTGCCTTGCATGCCGTTGCCGACCATCAACAGGCACATGCCCAGCAAAAGCGCCCATGCGCTTGAAACCACTTGAATCATCAGTCAATTCCTTGTTCGCCCAAGCCCTCCCATGGACGGCAATCGCAGGCTAGTCACCCCCTGGTGCGACATTCAAGCGGGTTTTTGCGCCTCGGGCAGCAGAAGGGAAGAGTCCCCATAGGAGAAAAAGCGGTACTTCTCGCCGATGGCATGGGCATAGATGTCTTTCACCCGCTGCACCCCCATGAGGGCCGAAACCAGCATCATCAGCGTGGATTTGGGCAGGTGGAAATTCGTCATCAGACCGTCGGTGACGTTGAACTGGAACCCGGGCGTGATGAAAATGTCGGTATCCCCTTCCCAGGCGGTGATCTCACCCTCGCGCGCCGCCGTCTCAATCAGGCGCAGGGCGGTGGTGCCCACGGGGATCACGCGCCCTCCGGCGGCGCGGGTGGCGGCAATCTCTTCAGCGGCCTTTGCGCTAACCCGGCCCCATTCGGCGTGCATCTTGTGTTCCGAGATGTCGTCGACCTTGACCGGCAGGAAGGTGCCCGCGCCGACATGCAGGGTGACATGGCTAAAACTCACGCCCTTCGCGGCCAGTGCTTCAAGCAGCGGCTCGTCGAAATGTAGCGAGGCCGTAGGCGCCGCGACCGCGCCCGCGTGGCGAGCAAAGACGGTTTGGTAATCGGTCATGTCCTGCGCATCAGCGGCACGTTTGGCGGCGATATAGGGCGGCAGCGGCATCGCCCCCGCGGCATTGAGCGCCGCGTCGAAATCATCGCCCGCGCAGTTGAACCGCAGATGCCCCTGCCCGTCTTCCACTGCTTCCAACGTGGCGCGCAGATCATCGGAAAAGACGACCTCTTCGCCGATCTTCAGCTTGCGCAGCGGCTTGATCAGCGCCGACCAAGTGCCGTTCCCGCGCGGCTCCAGCAGGGTGACTTCGATCTTGGCCTGCACCGCCCCTTGGGCCGAGGTGCGGTGGCGAATGCCGCTCAGCCGTGCGGGGATCACGCGGGTATCGTTCAGCACCAATCGGTCGCCGGGGCCCAGCCAGTCGGTCAGGTCGGTCACGCGCCGGTCGTGCAGAGCGTCGCCCTCGGCCACCAGCAACCGCGCGGAAGAGCGCGGGTTGGCGGGACGTGTGGCGATCAGGGTCTCAGGCAGGTCGAAATCGAAATCGGAAAGCTTCATCGGCGCGGCTCCGGGTCTGGCGGCAGGGTCGCTTCGGCGCTTAGCGTTCCTCCGGCACCCGGGCAACCGGATTCGCTTGGCCCTGCACCTGTGGCGGCTGGGGCGGCGGGCGGCGGAACAGCTCGCGGAACATGCCAGGGGTGAGTGCCGAGAGCGGATTGACCGAAACGCTGGGCTCTTTCGCGGCCCCCGTGAGCCGGTAGTTGAACCCGATCAGCCCCTCGCCCTTGCGGGTAAAGAGCGACCCGATCCCGTTGAACATATAGACCGGAGAGATCACGCCCTGCATGTCGATCAACCCGCTGTCGAGCGCATAGACCCCATCCATCGACAGGCCCAAGGAAGCGCCCACGGCGCTGGCCTCGGTCAGGGTCAATCGGTTCGGGGTCAGGCGAAAGTTTGCCTCCACATCGTCAAAGTAAATCCCGTCGCCGTTGAGTTCATTGATCAACCCGACGACCGAGATGGCATTGACCAGCGCCGCGATCCCCGGCGCGTCCTGAATAGCGACGTCACTGACCGTGAGCTGCCCGTCAAAGGCACCGCCCGAGCCGACCGGCAGCAGGGTGAGCGACAGGTTGCCCCCGACCACCTGTTTCACCAACCCGGCCGAGCGCAGAACCCCGCCCGCGTCGTCCGAGACCACGCGCACCGCACTGCGCCCCGCTTGGGGCAGCACCCGCCCCTGCACCGGCGTGCCGCCATTGAGCCGGGCGGTAAAGGCGCCGTCCATCCCCTTGGCGGTGTCGAATGTGCCCGAAAGATCGGTTAGGTAAATCGTGTCGGTGATCTGCAACCGGTCCAGCGCCACGCGCATCGGCGGCCCAGCTTGCCCCTCGGCCCCGCCGAACTCGGCCCGGCGCATGTCGAGCGTGCCGCCGCCCAGCACCACCTGCACTGGGTTGCCCTTGCCCTGCCCGATCAGTTGCAACGGGATATCCAGCCAGTCGCCCCGCCGCAGCCGGTCGATCCGCACCCGGTCCAATGCGCCGCCGGGGGCAAGGTCGATGGAGCCCGCCACCCGCAGCCCCGGCGCGTTCAATTGAAAGGCGTCGATATTCGGCGTCTCGCCCAAACGCCCCGCCAATCGCAACTCGCCCTTGGTGCCCGGCGCCTTGCTCCATGACAGTTGCGGGACGGAGACGCCCAAACCCGCCAGATCGCTTTGCAACGTGAAGCGCGGCGCTTCGCCTTTTTTGAGGTCCACGGCAATCCGCCCGCGTCCCTCGCCACGAAGGCTGCCGGGGGGCAGTGCCACGCCAAAGGCTTCGAGCCCCGCCGGGGTCAGCGCCACCTGCGCGGTCAGGCGGCTTTCATCCGAGCCGGGGCCGATCGCCTGCGACCATTCCCCGTCGAAGCCCACCCCGTCGATACGCCCTTCACCGCCGATGGTGATACGATCATTGCTCGCGGTAATGGCCAGCCTGTTGGCCTGAAGGCTGCGGTCTTTCACCAGCGTATCGGTCGAGAGCGCCAGCAAATCCCCCGCAAAGTGATAGCGCACGTCTTCGGGCTTGCCGCCCTTTTTCAACGGCAGCGCCAGCGTACCTTTCAACACCGCCTCCCCATCCGCGAGCGTCACAGGCAGCCCTGCCTTGTCCATCACCCGCATCGGCGGCTGATTGAGCAGCGACAGCGCCGCGGTCAGGGTGGAGCGGGTGTTGAGCCGGATCACCGAGGGGCTGCCGTCTTTCACCCGCACGTCGGGAATGATGAAGGACGAGCCATCCAGTGTCACCGCCCCGCCCTGCGGCGCGATGACCTCGCCCGCGTCCACCGTGACGACAAGGCGGTTGTCGAGCAGGCTCATATGGCCGCTGCCGTCAGTGATATGCGGCAAGGTTTTGAGAAACCGGACCTCGGCCCCGGCATAGTCAAAGGCCACATAGGTCTGCGGCGCCTGCCCCGGCGCCATGCGCAGCGCCAGATCGAGGTTGCGCATCCGGCCCGCGTGAAGGTTCTCATGCAGCCATTTGCGGGTCTTGGGCTTCACCCCCTCGGGCCAGAGCGCCAGAAGGCGTTCGGGGCTGAGCCGGTCCATCCGCCCATCGAGGGACAGGTTCCAGCCCTCAGGCTCGGCCACCAGCGCACCATCAAGGCGCAGGTTGCGGCCCTGATCGCTGATCTCCAGACGGCCCAGTTTCAGGTGAAACGGATTAAGGCTGAGTTCAAAGTCGATATCCGCCTGATCCAAGGCCACCGTCTCGGGGTAGACTTCCGCCGGATTGGCCCGCAGGTCGCGCAGGCTGAACTGCCCCACCATCCGCCCCGGAATGCCGCCCGTGACATCGCCCAGTTGCGAACTGCCGGTGATATTGCCCGAGACCCAAGGGCTGTCGAGCGACATCTCGTCAAAGCGCAACAGCTGGCGCGCGGGGTCGTAGCTGAAATAGCTCTGCGCCCCATCGAAGGGGATCGGCTTGGTCTGCGGATTAGGCTGCAAGACGCCCTTGCCGATCTGCAAAGAGGCGTTGATCGGTGCGAAACGGCCCGCGCTGTCGATGCCGCTGCGCACCGCGCCCGAGATATTGGTCCGCAGCACTTCGAGCCACGAAAAGGCAGGCCCCTGCGCCGCGATGTCGCGTGCATCGACCCCGTCGAACGTGACGCCAAAGGTCGCGGCACTCTCACCGATTTGGCTGCTGTAATTGGCGGTGAGCGTGGCCACCCCCGCGCCCCCGCTGAGCACCGCGAGGTCCGCCGAGAGGTCAAGCGCGTCACCAATGCGCGACAGGCGCAGCCGCCCGCCATCTCCGGTCCAAGCGCGACCCGCGCGGGCATCCTCGAACCGCAGCGTCAGCGCGCGCAGCTCGACCGAGCGGAGGGCGGAAAGCGCGGGGGCGGCCAGCACCTCGTCGATCTGGCCGATGAGTTGCGGCAGGGTCGCCGCCTCCCGCTCGGGTGGCGCAATCCCGGCCCCGGCGCTCAGGCTCACCCGGCCATCCGCCCCGCGGCGCAGATTTGCCACCACGCCCGAAAGCGAAATCGCCCGGGGCTGCGCCACACCGCGCAGCAGGGACCGCATCGACAGGCTGGCCTTGAACTCATTGAAACTGACGATCTCATCGCCCTCGGGCGTGGTGACAAAGATGTCTTGCAAACGCACGCGGGGGCGCCATCCCTCGTCGACGACGAATTCCATCGCACCGAAGTCCACCCGCGCCTGTGGCAGGGCGCTCGCGATCCGCGCCTCGATCCGTGTCTGCACCCAAAGCGGCGCCGGGATCGGACGCCCGGTGAAATAGACCGCCGCCCCGGTGGCCAGCGCCGCCAAGAGCACCAGCACCACAGCCGAGACGATCCCCGCGCGGCGGCGCGACCGGCGGCGCGGCGGCCCTTCGCCATCTGGCGCAGGGGGGCTGGAAGGGGACGGGTCGCGCATCGTGCTCCGGTTCGACTGGGGCGGCTTTCTGGGGCGGCTTTGACGTTGTCAAATCAGATGCAGTATGACAGCCCTGAACGACCCTTCACAAGCCAAAGGAACCGCCCCATGTCGCAGATCGGACCCCAGCCCGGCCAACCGGCCCCGGATTTCACCCTTCCCGTGACCGGCGGTGGCGAGATCACGCTCTCTGCCTTGCGCGGCGCGCCGGTTGTTCTGTTCTTCTACCCGCGCGACGACACGCCCGGCTGTACCAAGGAATCGATCGGCTTTTCCGAGCGTTTGCCTGACTTCGCCGAGGCAGGCGTGCAGGTCTTTGGCATTTCGCGCGACAGTATGGACAAACACGACAAATTCGCCGCCAAACACGCGCTGACGGTGCCGCTTTTGTCAGACACCGATGGCGCGGTGACCGAAGCCTATGAGGTTTGGGTCGAAAAGAACATGTACGGCAAGAAATCCATGGGTATCGAACGCGCGACCTATCTGATCGACGCCGAAGGGCAGATTGCGCAGGTCTGGCGCAAGGTGAAGGTGCCCGGCCATGTGGATGCCGTGCTCGACGCGGTGCGCGGCGCATGATGCCGCTGGCGGAAATGGCCGAGGCGGTGCTGCGCACGGCGGATGGGCGCGAGAAGACCGCGCTGTCGCGGAAATATGCGGCCCAGTGGCTCTCGGCCCGGGAGGCCGGTGAACGCCCTGAGGTGGGCCGCGCCGACCCGCCGCTGCACCCTGCCCGGCCCGCAAAGCCCGAGTTGCTCTCGCCCCGCGACGTCCCGCGCCGCCGTCCCGGCACGCCCGAAGGCCGCGCGGCGCTGCTCCATGCCGTGGCGCATATCGAGTTGAACGCGGTCGATCTGCATTGGGATGTGATCGCGCGTTTCTCTCATGTGCCGCTGCCCTTGGGCTTTTATGACGATTGGGTCAAAGCAGCGGATGACGAATCCAAACATTTCAACCTGATGTGCGATTGTCTTGAGGAAATGGGCAGCCATTACGGTGCCATGCCCGCCCATGCCGGCATGTGGCGCGCCGCCGAAGACACGGTGGACGATCTGATGGGCCGCCTCGCCGTGGTGCCGATGGTGCTGGAGGCCCGCGGCCTTGATGTGACCCCCGGGATGATCGAGATTTTCCGCAAAGCGAAGGCCGACAGCGCCGTGGCCGCGCTTGAGACGATCTATGCCGAAGAGGTCGCCCATGTGGCCTATGGCAGCAAGTGGTTTCACTTCCTCTGTGGCCGCCATGACGACGACCCAAAGGACCGTTTTCATGCCCTCGTGCGCAAGTATTTCCACGGCGATCTCAAGCCGCCCTTCAACGAGGAAAAGCGCGCCGAGGCGGGAATCCCGCCCGATTTCTACTGGCCTCTGACGGCGGATGGCGGGCCAAGCTGATCCGGTCTGAAAACAGCAAGTGCTTGGTATCGGCGGTTTTTTGCCAATGAAAAAGCGCTTTTTTGGACGAATGGGGGAATGCCGCGCAGGCGCGGGTCAATAGGGTTGCCCCATTCGCGGGCACTGGCTATTGACGTTGGGCGCGAAGGGGCCGAGGCCCCCGCACCGACGGGACGGGACAAAGGACGAAAACGTGCGCACACGGATTGCCATCAAGACGCATGCTCTGCTTGAGCATTACTTTCCCGAACGCCGCGTCTTTTTGAAATCCGACAGCGACACACGTTTCATCCGCCTGCGGCCCGGCACCCAGATCCTCGGGCTGGCGGGATCGGCCTTTCTGGTCTCTTGGGCCATCATTGCCACCGCCATCATCTTGATGGACAGCATTGGCTCCGGCAATTTTCGCGAACAGGCCAAACGCGACCAGCGCACCTATCAGGCCCGGCTGAACGAGCTTTCCGCACAGCGCGATCTGCGCGCCGAAGAGGCGCTTGCCGCGCAAGATCGCTTCAACGCCGCGCTGACGCAGATTTCCGTCATGCAGTCCGAACTGCTGGCCTCCGAGACCCGCCGCCGTGAGTTGGAGACCGGGATCGAGGTGATCCAATCCACCCTGCGCGACACGATGAAAGACCGCCAGAAGGCCCGGCTGAAACTGGCCGAACTGGAAGGCAGCCTTGAGAATGGCGAAGCGGGCAGCCTGCGCGCCGATGCCGATCAGGCGCCGGTCGATTTCCTTGCCCAAGCCCTTGCCCGGACCGCGGCGGAGCGCGACAAGGTCGTGGTCGACGCGCAGGATGCGCTGTTGCAAGCCGATGAGATGGCCCAAGAAATCGCCCTGATGCGCGATCAGAACGACGCGATCTTCCGCCAGCTTGAAGAAGCGATGAGCGTTTCCGTCGCCCCGCTTGACAAGATGTTCCGCAGCGCGGGCATGCCGACCGACCGTATCCTCGCCACCGTGCGCCGGGGCTATTCGGGCCAAGGCGGGCCGATGACGCCGCTGTCCTTCACCACCCGCGGCGAAGAGCTGAGCCCCGACACACTGCGCGCCAACCGTCTGCTGAGCCAGATGGACCGGCTGAACCTTTACCGGATCGCCGCCGAAAAGGCGCCTTTCGCAAACCCGGTCAAAAACGCTTTCCGCTTCACCAGCCAGTTCGGCTATCGCCGCGATCCCAAGACCGGCGGCCGCCGGATGCACAAGGGCGTCGACTTTGCCGCCGGGATGGGCACGCCGCTTTATGCAACCGCCGATGGCGTGGTGATTCACGCAGGCTGGTCCTCGGGCTATGGCCGTCTGGTCAAGATCCAGCATGAGTTCGGCATTGAGACCCGTTATGCCCACATGTCCAAGCTGCGCGTGAAAGTTGGTCAAAGAGTCTCGCGCGGGCAACATATCGGTGATATGGGTGCCTCAGGACGGGTCACCGGAGTTCATCTGCACTATGAAGTCCGCGTAGGTGGCAAAGCTGTCAATCCCATGATCTATATCAAGGCTGCAAACGATGTTTTCTAAAAGCAAAATCAACGATCCCGCCCCTCAGGATGCAGATGTGTCCAAACCGGCACCCTCCGGTGCATCCTCGGCCCCCGCGCCCTCTAAGCAGAGCGAATTCAAGGCCAGCGCGCCCAAGGCAAAGCCGCCCGCATCCGTTCTGTCTTCGGATCTGCATGTGACCGGCAACATGAAAACGACGGGCGACGTTCAGGTTGAAGGCACAGTCGAGGGCGACATTCGCGCCCATCTGCTGACCATCGGTGAGACGGCGACGATCAAGGGCGAAGTGGTTGCCGATGACGTGGTGATCAATGGCCGTATCGTGGGCCGCGTGCGCGGCCTCAAGGTGCGTCTGACATCGACCGCGCGGGTCGAGGGCGACATCATCCACAAGACCATCGCGATCGAATCTGGTGCGCATTTCGAAGGTTCCGTGCAGCGTCAGGATGACCCGCTGAACCCCGGCGCGAAATCCGCACCCGCGCAGAAGCCGAACCCGGCGTCCTAAGCTTCGGCAGGCTGAACATTCGCAGGCGTCGCAGATAATGCGGCGCCTGTTTGCTTTTGGGGGCCGGTCTATGCTGCGCCCTGCCCGCTTCGCCAATATCAATAGCTCGGAATATGCGCCGCGCTGCGCTGATGGCAGACCACTGGCGATAACGCTCATTTCATCACGGCCTGAGCTGGCCGATGCGTGGGGAGAGCAAGCCCACCCCACACGATGCTCGTCTGGACGTTACTCGGTCACCGTGACCGTTTTCATCACGTCCGGCGTGCCCACGACGGCGCCGTTCGGGCCGGTGCCGCGCTTGATGGCATCGACCACGTCCTGCCCTTCGGTAACCTTGCCGACAACGGTGTACTGACCGTTGAGGAAGGGTGCTTCGTCAAACATGATGAAGAACTGGCTGTTGGCACTGTCGGGGCTCTGGCTACGGGCCATGCCGACGACGCCTTTCTCATAGGCGATGTCCGAGAATTCGGCCTTGAGGTCGGGCTTCTCGGACCCGCCCATGCCGGCGCGTGCGGTGTCGCCATCGGCGCGGCCGAACTGCACGTCGCCGGTCTGGGCCATGAAGCCGTCGATCACGCGGTGAAAGACCACCCCGTCATAGGCGCCTTCCTCGGCCAGTTCGGTGATCTGCGCCACATGGTTGGGCGCCACATCTTCGAGCAGGTCGATCTTAACGATGCCATTGGCCTCGCCCGCGACCTCAATCTCGAGCCCGGTGGCCATGGCCGCCGAGCCGAGAAGCGCGAGAACTGCGCTGGAGGTGGCGATCTTACGCATCTGCGGCCACCTTGACGGAGATCATGCGGTCAGGGTTCGCAGGCGGCTCGCCCCGGGTGATCGCATCGACATGCTCCATGCCGGAAATGACCTGCCCGTAAACGGTGTATTGACCGTTGAGGAAGTCATTGTCCTTGAAGTTGATGAAGAACTGGCTGTTGGCGCTGTCGGGGTTGGCCGAACGGGCCGCACCGATGGTGCCACGCGCATGGGGAACCTTGGAGAATTCCGCCGGCAAGTTCGGCAGGTCGGAGCCGCCGGTGCCCGCTGCGCGCAGGTTGAAGTTATCTTCCATGTTGCCGTTGGCCACGTCGCCGGTCTGGGCCATAAACCCTTCGATCACGCGGTGGAAGGCGACATTGTCGTATTTCCCGGCGCGGGCCAGTTCCTTCATCCGCTCCACATGTTTGGGCGCAAGGTCGGGCATCAGTTCGATGGTGACGGTGCCGCCTTTCAGTTCCATCAGGATGGTGTTCTCGGGGTCTTTGATCTCGGCCATGGGGCAATCCTTTGATTTGTCTTTGCCAGATACCTAAGGAGCTTGGCCGCGATTGCCAAGCCGCGCATTGACCTGAGGCCAGATAACAGCAAAACACAGCGCAAGAGATTGGATTGGGAGAAGACCGATGGGCTGGAAATCACTGGACGATATGGAACTGGACGGCAAGCGCGTGCTCTTGCGTGTCGACATCAACGTGCCGGTCGAAGAGGGCCGCGTCACCGATGCCACGCGGATCGAGCGGATCGTCCCCACGGTGAACGACATCCTGTCGCGCGGCGGCAAGGTGACGCTGCTGGCGCATTTCGGACGCCCCAAGGGCAAGGTCGTCGAGGAAATGAGTCTGCGCCAAGTCCTCCCCGCGTTGGAAAAGGCACTTGGCCGCGACGTGGCATTCCTGCCATCGCTGGACGCCGCAGGCGACGCGCAGGCCGATCTGCAACTCATGGAAAACATCCGCTTCTACCCCGGTGAGGAGGCCAATGACGAAGATTTCGCCCGCCAACTGGCCGCGCTCGGCGATATCTATTGCAATGATGCCTTCTCTGCCGCGCACCGCGCCCATGCCTCGACCGAGGCGCTGGCGCGGCTGCTGCCTGCCTGCGCGGGGCGCTTGATGCAGGCGGAGCTCTCGGCGCTGGAGGCGGCACTTGCCAAGCCCGAACGCCCGGTGGGCGCTGTCGTGGGCGGGGCCAAAGTCTCGACCAAGATCGCGCTTTTGGAAAACCTCGTGAACCGGCTCGACGTTTTGGTCATCGGCGGCGGCATGGCGAACACCTTCCTCGCCGCACTCGGGGCCGATCTGGGCAAATCGTTGGAAGAGCCGGACTATTACGACACGGCCAAGGACATCATGGCGCAGGCCGAAAAGGCGGGTTGCCGGGTCATCCTGCCGGTCGACGGTCTGGTCTCGCGGGAGTTCGCCAAGGGTGCGGCCCATGAGGTCGCCCCGCTTGGGCCTGATGCAAAACTCGCGACAGATCAGATGGTGCTCGACGCCGGCCCCGAGACTGTCGCATTGGTTGAGACGGCCTTTGCCGAGCTGCGCACCCTGATCTGGAACGGCCCCATGGGAGCCTTTGAAATCCCGCCCTTCGACACCGCCACCGTCGCCGCGGCCCAAGCCGCAGCCGCCAAGACCCGCGACGGCACGCTGATCTCCGTCGCCGGGGGCGGTGACACGGTCGCGGCGCTGAACCAAGCGGGCGTGGCGGATGATTTCACCTATATCTCCACCGCCGGGGGCGCCTTCCTTGAATGGATGGAGGGCAAGACCCTGCCCGGCGTCGCCGCTTTGGGCGGCTAAGTCGCGCAAAAACGCGATTTACCGCTAAAAACAACGGGTTTCCCGCAATTGTGGGATTCCCATGACGAATCGCCTGTGGCATACTGGTGTCACGTCCGCCAAGAGACGCAGAGGCAGAACCATGACACGCAACACCCGTCCGGCTTTCGGCACATTGCTGTTCTTCGCAATCGCTTTCGCGCTGAGCCTGTATTTCACCTTCGCCGCCGTGCAGGGGGATTTCGGCCTGTTCCGCCGGACCGAGATCGTGGCCGAGAACCAAAAGCTGAGCGACCGTCTGGCCGAGGTCCGCGCCGAGGTGGCCCGGATGGAGAACCTGACCCGCCGCCTGTCGGACGACTATCTCGACCTTGATCTTTTGGACGAACGCGCGCGCAAGGTGCTGGGCATGGTCCGCACCGATGAGATCGTCATTCGCTGACCTTTCTCGGCCAATCGCCCTACTGTCCCCTATCCCGCGCCTGCGGCCTTGCAATCACACCAAATCTCTGGCCTCCTTCGCCTTGTCAGCCGTGGTGCGCGCATCACGTCACAAAGTCTCTCGCAATCCATTCTGGAATGCGTTAGGGAATAGTTTAACGCTAAACTACTTTTGGCACCTGACCAAAGCCGACGGAGGAGACGTCCATGGCCGCGAGGAAATCGAGCAAGAAACCCAATGTCTCGGCGGAGGAGCTGACCAGCTACTACCGCGACATGCTGCTGATCCGGCGGTTTGAAGAGAAAGCCGGACAACTTTACGGCATGGGGCTGATCGGGGGGTTCTGTCACCTCTATATCGGACAAGAAGCGGTCGTTGTCGGCCTTGAGGCCGCTGCCGAGGAAGGCGACAAGCGCATCACCTCCTACCGCGACCACGGCCATATGCTGGCCTGCGGCATGGACCCTAACGGCGTCATGGCAGAGCTTACGGGCCGCGAGGGCGGTTATTCCAAAGGCAAGGGCGGCTCGATGCACATGTTCTCGAAAGAGAAGCATTTCTATGGCGGTCACGGCATTGTGGCGGCACAGGTGCCGCTTGGCGCGGGCCTTGCCTTTGCCGATCAATACAAGGGCAATGGGCGCGTCACCTTCACCTATTTCGGCGATGGTGCGGCGAACCAGGGCCAGGTCTATGAGACCTTCAATATGGCCGCTCTGTGGAAACTGCCGGTGATCTTTGTCATCGAGAACAACCAATACGCCATGGGCACCTCGCAGCAGCGCTCGACCTCCTCGGCGGAAATCTGGGAACGTGGCCGCGCCTTCGGCATCCCCGGTGAGGCGGTCGATGGCATGGACGTGCTGGCGGTGAAGGAAGCCGGTCAGAAGGCCGTGGAACACGCCCGCAAGGACGGCCCCTATATTCTGGAGATCAAGACCTACCGCTACCGCGGCCACTCCATGTCTGACCCCGCGAAATACCGCACCCGCGAGGAAGTGCAGAAGATGCGCGACGAACGCGACCCGATCGAGGCCGTGCGCAGCCTGCTCTTGGAGGGCAACCACGCGAGCGAGGAAGATCTCAAGGCCATCGACAAGGAGATCAAGCAGATCGTGAACGAAAGCGCCGATTTCGCCAAGGAAAGCCCGGAGCCCGACCTCGACGAGCTCTGGACCGACATCTACGCAACCGAAGTTCCGCAGGAGGCCTGAAGCAATGGCAACCGAAATTCTCATGCCCGCCCTCAGCCCTACCATGGAAGAAGGCACGCTGGCGAAATGGCTGGTCAAGGAAGGCGACGAAGTCTCCTCCGGTGACATCCTCGCCGAGATCGAGACCGACAAGGCCACGATGGAATTCGAGGCCGTGGACGAAGGCACCATCGGCAAGATCCTCGTCGAGGAAGGCACCGAAGGCGTGAAGGTGAACAGCCCCATCGCCGTGCTGCTCGAAGAAGGCGAAAGCGCTGACGACATCGACACCGCGAAATCCGCCCCCGCCGAGGATAAGGGCGAAGAGGCTAAGCCCGCGCAGGTTAAATCCTTGGACGATGACCGCGAAGCGCCTGCCGAGGGCAAGAAGCAGCCCGAGCCCGACACCAGCCCCGACTGGCCCGAGGGCACCGAGATGAAGCAGCAGACCGTGCGCGAGGCGCTACGCGACGCCATGGCCGAGGAAATGCGCCGCGACGAGAACGTCTTCCTCATGGGCGAGGAAGTCGCCGAGTACCAAGGCGCCTATAAGATCTCCCAAGGTCTGCTGGACGAATTCGGCGCCAAGCGCGTGATCGACACGCCGATCACCGAACATGGCTTTGCCGGCATCGGCGTCGGCGCGGCCTTCGGCGGTCTGCGCCCGATCGTCGAATTCATGACCTTCAACTTCGCCATGCAGGCGATGGACCAGATCATCAACTCCGCGGCCAAAACACTCTACATGTCCGGCGGCCAGATGGGCGCGCCCATGGTCTTCCGCGGCCCCAACGGTGCGGCTGCCCGCGTCGGCGCCCAGCACAGCCAGGACTACGCCGCATGGTTCATGCAGATCCCCGGCCTCAAGGTCGCGATGCCCTATTCGGCAAGCGACTACAAAGGCTTGATGAAGTCCGCGATCCGTGACCCGAACCCGGTGATCTTCCTTGAGAACGAGATCCTCTACGGCCGCAGCTTCGACGTGCCGGACATTGAGGACTATACCGTCCCCTTCGGCAAGGCCCGCATCTGGCGCGAAGGCGCGGATGTCACCATCGTCAGCTTCGGCATTGGCATGACCTATGCGCTGGAAGCGGCGGAGAAACTGGCCGAGGACGGTATCGAGGCCGAGGTCATCGACCTGCGCACCCTGCGCCCGATGGACACCGAAACGGTGCTTAAATCCGTGATGAAAACCAACCGCTGCGTAACGGTCGAAGAAGGCTGGCCGCAGGGCTCGGTGGGTGGCTACATCAGCGGCGTGATCATGCAGGAGGCGTTTGACTACCTCGACGCCCCGGTCATCACCTGCACCGGCAAGGACGTGCCCATGCCCTATGCCGCCAACCTCGAAAAACACGCGCTGGTCACCACCGACGAGGTGATTGAGGCCGTGCGCAAAGTCACCTACCGGTAAGGAGCGGATCATGCCCACAGAAATTCTCATGCCCGCCCTTTCGCCCACGATGGAGGAAGGCACGCTCGCCAAGTGGCTGGTCAAGGAAGGGGACGAGGTCGCCTCGGGCGACATCCTCGCCGAGATCGAAACCGACAAGGCCACGATGGAGTTCGAAGCCGTCGACGAAGGCACCATCGGCAAAATCCTGATCGAAGAAGGCAGCGACGGCGTGAAGGTAAACACGCCCATCGCCGTGCTGCTGGAAGAAGGTGAAAGCGCCGACGCCATCGACAGCGCCGCCCCGGCCAAAGAAGAGAAACCTCAGGCCGAGGAAGCGCCCAAAGCAGCCGAGGCCGAGACGCCCGAAGCGGGCTATGGCCGCGGTGCGACGCACGCGAATGACGCGCCGACCAACAGCGACGCCAAAGCCCCCGCCGCGCCCAAGGACGGCAAGGGCGGGCGCATCTTCGCCTCCCCCCTCGCCCGCCGGATCGCTGCGGACAAGGGGCTGGACCTCACCCAAATCGAAGGCAGCGGCCCGCGTGGTCGGATCGTCAAAGCCGATGTGGAAAGCGCCCAGCCGACGGCTGCCAACACCGACAGCCCCGCCGCCGCCAAGGACGCCGCGCCGGTGACACAGCCTGCCCCCGCTGGCCCCTCCTCAGACGCCGTGCGCAAGATGTACAAGGACCGCGAGGTCGAAGAGGTCAAGCTCGACGGCATGCGCAAGACCATCGCCGCGCGGCTCACCGAGGCCAAGCAGACGGTCCCGCATTTCTACCTGCGCCGCGACATTCAAATCGACGCGCTGCTGTCCTTCCGCAGCGACCTGAACAAGCAGCTCGAAGCCCGCGGCGTGAAGCTCTCGGTTAACGATTTCATTATCAAAGCCTGCGCGCTGGCGCTGCAATCGGTGCCGGATGCCAATGCAGTCTGGGCCGGGGATCGCATCCTGAAGCTCAAGCCTTCGGATGTGGCCGTGGCCGTGGCCATCGAAGGCGGGCTCTTCACACCGGTCCTACAGGACGCCGACACCAAGTCGCTCTCGACCCTCTCGGCGCAGATGAAAGACCTCGCCACCCGCGCTCGCGACCGCAAGCTCGCTCCGCATGAGTATCAGGGCGGCAGCTTCGCCATCTCCAACCTCGGCATGTTCGGGATCGACAACTTCGACGCGGTCATCAACCCGCCGCATGGCGCAATTCTCGCCGTGGGGGCTGGTGTCAAAAAGCCCATCATCGGCAAGGACGGTGAGATCACGGCGGCAACGGTAATGTCCGTGACCCTCTCGGTCGATCACCGCGTGATCGACGGGGCGCTCGGGGCCCAACTGTTGAATGCGATTGTCGAGAACCTTGAAAATCCGATGATCATGCTGGCCTAAGGGCGGCACCACCCAAACGAAGAAAGCCGGGGCATGCCCCGGCTTTTTTATTGCGATACTGGCATCTGCCGTTATTCGGCGTCTGGCCCGAAAAGATGGTTCATCGACATCGACGGCTGATCACAGCCCGCCTCCCCAACGATCCGCGCCGGTATCCCGGCAACGGTCTTGCAGGCGGGCACAGGCTCCAGCACCACCGACCCCGCCGCGATGCGGCTGCAATGGCCGATAGAGATATTGCCCAGAACCTTCGCGCCTGCGCCAATCAACACGCCATTGCCGATCTTGGGGTGACGGTCCTCTTCCTCTTTGCCGGTGCCGCCAAGGGTCACCGAATGCAGCATCGAGACGTTGTCGCCCACCACCGCCGTCTCACCGATGACGATGGAATGCGCGTGGTCGATCATGATGCCCTTGCCCATCTTGGCCGCCGGATGGATATCCACGCCAAAAATCTCGCTCACCCGCATCTGGATGAAATAGGCCAGATCGCGCTTGCCCTTGGCATAGAGGTAATGGCCCACGCGGTAGGCCTGCACCGCCTGATAGCCTTTGAAATACAGAATCGGCTGCAACAGTCGGTGGCAGGCCGGGTCGCGGTCATAGATGGCCACGAGATCGGCACGCGCCGCGGCGACGAGATCGGGGTCTTCGGCATAGGCTTCTTCGACCATCTCGCGCACGACCATCATCGACATCTCGTTCGACGAAAGCTTGGCCGCGATGCGGTAGGAAAGCGCATTCTCGATCGATTTATGGTGCAGGATACAGGCATGCACAAAGCCGCCGATCAACGGCTCATCACGCACCGCATCCTCGGCCTCTTGCTGAATCTGGTCCCAAACCGGGTCCACTTTCGAGATATTTCTGCGTGTCTGCGCCATGGCACGGGCTCCTTCACTCTGCCGTAAGGGTAGCTCATGCAATAGCGTAGGACCATTTGTAAATCCGCACATGCTCAAAATCGTGATAACCCGCGGGTCTATCCGGGGATGGTCAAAACTGTGGCCGGCCCCGCGCCATATGTGGCCGAGATCTGCGCCACCCTCACGTCAAACGCCCCGCTGACGCCATCGGCCGCCCGTGCCGCGGTGCTGTAGGTCCACCGCGGCGTATCGAGCAGCACCTCCCGCCGCTGCTCGTTGCCTTCGTAAACGCGTAAGAGATAGCGTTCACTTTCCTCGCCAAGCGGCACCTCCGGCCCCTCCCAAGCGTCGCCGTCGATCCGCGTTCGGCGAATCCAGCTAAGGGTGATATCGCCACTGGCCCCAGCCTCGGCCCGCAGATGACAGGGGCTGTAGGGCCGCAGACCATTCCCGTCAAAGGCATGAACCTGATGCAGGTAAGAGGAGTCATCCACCGGTCGCCGCGCAGGCCCGATGCGGTAATGCTGCGCCACGCGGCGCAGATGCGGGCTCAGCTCCAGCTGCTGTGGCGTCCCGTTCATCAGCACAAAGCGCGACCCGGCGGGCCAAACCTCGGGCATCAACCCATCGCTGCCCGCCTGCCCGCGCAAACGACCGGTCAGCCAATAGGTCATGGGGGCGACAAGCTGCGCTTCCTCAAACTGGAACAACTCCCAACGATCCGCGCTCCCATCCCCAATGGCGGCAAGGTTCGCCCCATTTAAAAGCGCCTCTCTGCTAACAGACTGAAGGCTGCCACTGGTTAATTTGACCTCCAGCACCGGCCCCGCGTCGATCAATCCCGACCGTGCTGCGTGCAGCGGCGTTTGGGTAACGCCCATGATCGACCGGTTCGCCACGATGGCGTTCAGCGCATAGTCCGAATCCACGGCAGAGCGGTAGACCGCGACGGACCCCGGCCAAGGGGTCGCCGTCACCGCCAGATGCGGCGCATGGGGCACCTCATCCCCACGCAAAAGCGGCAGGTCCATGAACTGCGGCAGAACCGGCAGCGGCGGGACGAAGGGGCGCAGCGCTGCAAGCTCTTCATCAAGCGGTGCGGGATCATAGACTTCGGGCTCAATCCGAACGGCGTCGATCAGCAGGGAACCGGCCTGTTCCACCCGGTCGATGCGGTAGCGCCCCGGCCCCTCCGCCCCATCGCCCGGCAGTTCGATCACATCCCCCGCCCCGACAGCCATCCGCGACGGCGGCAATGCCAGCCGCAGCGTCTCACGCGCGACACGCGCTTCGGTCAGCCAGCGTTCGGCCACCTGCCGCCCCTCGCCCCGGGTCAAGGCCATGTTCAACTCGGTCCCGGTGACCGCATGGGTCGCCTCATCCGCCAGAACCGCCTCTTCGGCAATCGCGTCGAAATCCCCATCGGCCTGAATGAACCGCAGCCGCACACGGCCCGAGACTTCGGCCTCCGCCTCACGCAACTGCTCGGTCAACCCGCTCAGGTCGGGGTGAACCGCCAAGTGATCGGGGTCGAGGGGCAACGCATCTGCCCCGTCACGCATCCGAAACTGCAAGACCCCATCGCGTTCGATCGCGTCAAAACCATACCGCAGCATCAGCGGTTGCAGCGCGGCCCGCGCCTCGCCAACCTCGGCAACCGTATAGCCGCGCACATAGCCGAACAGCGCGGAGGTATCGAAATGCACCACACCCGCGCGGCGGCAAATCTCGCCCACGACCGAGGCCAGCGACCGCGCCGAGGCGCGCCCGTTCAGCCAGTGGCCCCGGCTGTAATTCTCTCCATCGCTCCAGAGATCGACATTATTGGGGAAGAAGGGAAAAGGCCGCGTGTCCCATGCCCAGACAAAAGCGCGCGTCATATCAAGCATCGGCGCGCCATATTCCTCCGAGATCGGATTATGCGCCGGATCGCGCCAGTAGTCCGAGATCGCGCGCAGATATTGCATCTGCATCAGATCGTCCCGTGCGCCGGTGGAATAATGCGGCAAGGCGCTTTCCGAGCTTTTCAGATCGAGGAACTTGTTGGGCTGGTTCGCCCCTTTGTCGATGGCCGCGCAGCCGTATTCCGTGAACCAGATCGGTTTCGACATCGGCTGCCATTCCGTTGGAGCCGCCTGCCGCTGCCCGCCGATACGGGGGTGGTGCGGGCTCTCCCACCATTGGCGCAGGTCTTTGTAGCGGTACACCCACGGCTCATCATGCGCGCCATCGCTGATCGGCGTGCGGATCTGCGCGTCGCGGGCGTCGGGCGAATGGTAGTACCAGTCATAGCCCTCGCCGCCCTCAATGTTGGATTTCAAATAGCCAACATCATAGATCGCGGGCCAGTCCTCGCCGTCCAGATGCCCCTCCTCATCGCGCCAATCGGACAGCGGCATGTAGTTGTCGATCCCGATGAAATCAATCTGCGGGTCGGCCCATAGCGGATCAAGGTGAAAGAAGACATCGCCGCTGCCATCCTGCGGGTGATAGCCGAAATACTCAGAGCAATCAGCGGCATAGCTGATCTTGACCTCCGGCCCCAACAAGGCGCGCACCTCTCCGGCCATGGCCCGCAGCCCGGCCACCGCGGGAAAGCTGTTGCCCGCTGCGCGTATCTGCGTCAGCCCCCGCATTTCGGAGGAGATGCAGAACGCCTCGACCCCGCCTGCCGCTGCGCAAAGCGCGGCATAGTGCAAGATGAAGCGCGACAGGGTCCATTCCTCGGGGCCGTTGTAGATGACCGAGCCTTCGCCCACCGCGAAATCCGCAGCCGTGACGGTTCCGAAAAACGCCGCCACCTCGGCTTCTGCCGCCGCCGTACCGTCCGGGCTGCCCGGCCGCCCCGGGGACACCGAAAGCGTGATCCGCCCGCGCCACGGCAAGCGGGGCTGGTCCTCGGAATCGCTATAGGGGTCCGGCAGCCCGTTGCCTTCGATCTGATCCATCAAAATGAACGGGTAGAACATCACCGCCTTGCCCGCTGCCTTCAGCGCGTGAATGGCCTCAATCACCGCAGCATCGGCTGGCGTGCCGCCGTAGATCGGGCGCGCCTCTTGCTGGGTGATCACCTCCGCCGTGCCACGCGTCACGCCAGACACCCGCCAAGGCATATTCTCCCCATCGATATCCGGGTCTTCGACCTTGGGCCGCAGGCGACAGTCGCCGCAGCGCAAATCGCCGCCAAACCACGACACGACGAGAGAGGCCGCTTCCAACCGTGGCAATTCCTCGGTCAGGCTTTCCAAGGAAACCGCAAAATCGGTCTTGGCGGCGGGCGAGTTCACATTGGCGCTCCACCGGCTGCCGGGGCCATCGGTGTAATGGACCGGGGTCGTCGCCAGCGCGTATTCTCCCGTGCCGGGGATCAGGGCGACCCCCTGAACACCATAGGCGGGCGCATGCTCCCACCCCGGCGCTTGCGGCTGCTCGGGGCGCAGCGCCTCGAAAGAGAACTGCGGCACCCGGTTCCCAAATTGCGCAAGCGAAAGGTCTTCCAGCACCACATAGGCCGTGCCGCGATAGGCGGGCACCCGGTCCGCGCCCTCGATCGCGGCGATGGTCGGGTCGGGCTGCTGGTCCGCCGCGCCCCGGTAAACGCGCATGTTCAGATCGTCCGGGGCAATCTCCTCCCCATCCGCCCAGATACGCCCGAGGCTGGTGATCTCCCCTTCGCAAAGCGCGATGGCAAGGCTGACGGTATAGCTGTACTCGGTGGTCTTTGGCGTCGGCGCGCCGCCCTTGCCGCCGCCGCTGACCTCGGTGACTTCTTGGAACTGCGAGGCCCAGATTACATGCCCCGCCAGTCGCATCCGCCCGTAAAGCTGCGGGATCGCGGCCCCCTCGCCCGAGCCTGTCAGGCGAAAGCGATCCACCTTACCGGTCTCGACCGCCTCCCCGCCTTGGCCCAGCAAACGTTGATCCAGCAATCGCCCAAGGCTCGCCCCCACCGCGCGGCCCACCGCGACCGAAGACAGCCCCGCCAGCGTGCCTCCGATAGAGCCGCCAACTGCCGCCCCCGCTGCCGAAAGAACAATCGTCGCCATCAGGAGACCTCCTCAGGAAATACAAAACGCGCTACGATGCGCCGTTCCCATGGCGGGCTGAGCGGGCTTTCCACCACTCCATGCCGCGCATAGGCGTGGATGAAACTGGCGCTGGCCCCGACGCGCGCCTGCAGCCCGAGGTGCTTTGCCACCGCACCCTGCCGCATTCGGAAAAGCAGCACGTCACCGGGGGCCGCATCACCGCTGTCTTTCATCGCCATATGACGCAGCCCCGCCGCCCAGAGCCGCTCCTCCCCCTGCGGCTCGGACCAATCCATCGAATAGGCCGGCACCGCCTCAGGCTCCGCGCCCAGCAACTCCCGCCAAAGCCCCCGGATCAGCCCCAGACAATCGCAGCCCGCCCCCTTAGTCGCAGCCTGATGCACATAGGGCGTGCCGATCCATCCGCGCGCGGCCTGCACCAAACGCTCTCCCGTAGCACTCATCGGCGTGACCCGCCGCCGTTCGCACCGTCCGACCGGGGCACCGCCATCATCCAATCCTCCCCCGGCAAATCGGGAAAGCCGCGATAGTTCAGCAGGTTGTTGAACTTCAGCCGACAGGTCTCCATCCGCTTGTCGCAACCTGCGGTAAGCCGGACACGGGTGCCCGCCGCCACCGCCCCGCGGATCGACTGCCAAAGCTCGATCACGCGCTGCCCGTCCTCAGGGTAGTCACGTTTGACCATGCCCCAGAGCCCCGCCGCTGGCCCCTCCAGCACATCGAGCCGCCCCCGGGCAAACCAACCTTCCTCGTAGCCCGGGAACGCGGTCCAACGGAAATACTGCGCCTCCGCAATCGCCTCGACCACACGCGTCTCAGCATAGCCGGGCGCGGTGAGATCGAACCGGCACTTGCCATCTCCCAACACCGCCGAACAGGGCTTTTGATAGACCCGCCCCATGGGCCGGTTGAGCGGTTCCGTCAGCCCGCGCAACTCGGCGCGAAAGCTGCCCCCCGCGCGGTGCAACTCACCGATTGAGCCGCGAAATTGCAGCCGCCGCTGCGCGGGCTCCGCCCAGTTCACCAGCCACGCCTGCACCTCGGCGCCGTCAAAGCGCCCCTGTTCGATTTCATCCTCGCGGATCGCATCATCGCTGAGCGCGCCAAGCGCTTCCGTGTTATCGACCGACAACCCGCTGGTCTGGGCCAGCGCCCGCGCGCTCAGCCCGGTATCGGCGCGAAAAGTGACCCCGTCGAACATCAGCGGCATGTCGTGGTCGGTAAAGGCAAATACCACCCCATCCGCGCGCGTCACCTGCCAGCAATGGCAGAGCGTCGTCACCCCCTGCGCGATATGGGCTGCAAAGCCCCTGTCCAGCCCCGCCATCAGACCCGCACCTCGACCACCGGCACGTCGGGCACCTGTCCGGCCTGAAAACTCTCGACCGAGACCAGAATGCGGTCAGTGTCAAAGCGCACCGGCACGTCGAACTCGAAGCCCGCAAAAACCTCGATCTCAGGGTCGGGCGGATGGGCAAAGGTGATGATCCCGCTCTCTGCGTCGACCTCATATTCGACACCCTCGCGCAGCTCATCCTGCTCCAGCCCCACGCGCACGGTCCCGGCCACCGGTTTGGTGATCGGACGGCGATAGAACTGCGCCCCCGAGCGGTAGGTCTTGGTCAGTTGAAAAGCCGCCTGAACCCCATCCCCATAGCCGATGCTCTGGTCGTCGAAAGCCACCGGAAGCGCCATTTTGCCCGACTTATAATCGGCCCAATCCTTCCAGCGAAACCCGTGCATCTGTCCCATGCGTGCCTCGAAAAAGGCAATCAGCACCTGTAGATCGTCGATCGAGCGCATCCCCAGCCCGGCATCATAGACCCGCCGCGAATGGGCCCAGGGCGTGTTACGCTCCTCATGACCGTTGGCCAAGGTGACCACATCTGTCTGCCGTTGCGGCCCCCCGACCGAGCCAAAGCTCAGCGACGGGGGAAATCTGACCTCGTGAAACTGCATGATCTGCTCCTTTATCCGCCGCGCGGCCTATCGGTTGCGGTTGCCGGTGCTGAGGGCACGGCTCAACTGTGCGGCGATCTGGCTTTGGCTGCGCTGAAACCCCTGTACATCGGGGGTAGTGATGTTCATCACGATGGTCGTCGCGCCGCCGCCGTTGCCGCGCACGCCCAGCTTGCCATCCGCCCCCCGCGCCAAGGGCATGATCGCCTCCGGCCCGACTTCACCCATCAGCCCCGTGCCGCCGCGCATGGGAAAGGCGGTCGCCGAGGTGACCACCCCACCCTGCGCGAAGGGCATGACCTTACCTTGCGAGAAAGGCGGGCCATCGGCGAAGGGCAATATCCCCTCCACAATGCTGCCCACGCCCTCGCTGATCAGCCCGCCGAAATGGTCCGTCACCGGGCGCATCGCGGCATTGTAAGTCGTGCGGATCATCGACTGCGCCAAGTCGCTTAGCGCGTCCGAGAGTTTGGCCCCGTCAAAGACCACCCCATCAAAGGCCCGCCTCAATCCACGGCTGAGCCCTTTCTCAAGGGTCGCCACGTCTTTGCCCGCCGCGGCGAGCGCGCCGCGCATTCGCCGCAGCTCACCGTCGAACCCGGCCACCAAATCGCTGGTCTGCGCCAGCGTCTCATTCAGCCCCTCGGCCCGGCTCTCAAGGTTCTCGAAATCGTCAAAGTCAGCCATCACCGGCCCCTTTCGTCTCATCTGGATAGGCCGCCATCAGCGCGGCGAGACCGTCGCTCAGCAGCGGCGTGGGGCCAGACTTCGGCCCCAGCATCAACTGCAACTCCGCCGGCGTCAGCGCCCAGAATTGATCCGGCGGCAGCCCCAATCGCGACAGCCCCGCCCGCAGCAACGCGGGCCAGTCAAGGCCGCTTGCCGCGCTCACGCCTGCACCGTAAAGGCCCGCGCCAACAATTCCGCCGCCGCCCGTGCCGCCGTCATCGGCCCACCCTCGATCTGCGCGTGCTCAAGCGTGGCGGCATCCATCTCCGCCCCGCCCCCGCGCAGCCCAGCCAGCAACAGGGCCACGACATCGCGGCTGGAAAAACGATTGTTTTCAAACCGCTCGACCAGAGCCACGAGGCTGTCGGCCTGCAACGCCGCCTCCAACTCCGCCAATGCCCCGAGGGTCAGCCGCGCCTCATGACGTTCGCCATCAATCACGAGGCTCACCTCGCCGCGCCATGGGTTCGTCATGCTCACACCACCACATCGGGGGTAAAGATCAGCTCCCCCGCCGATTGCAGGCTAAGCTCAAAGGTGGCCTCCCCATTCAGCGACCCCGCGTATTCCAAAGCGGAGACCTGAAACGGCCCCTGCACCACGCCGAAATCCGGAATGATCACCTGAAAGTCCGGCGTCAGCCCGTTGAAAAACAACTGCCGCGCCCGTTCATCCGTGCCCGCATCGCGAAACACCCCCGACCCGCTGATCGCGGCCGAGCGGACACCGGCCCCCGCCAGCAACTCCCGCCAACCGCCGCTTGAATCGAGCGAGGTCACATCCACCGTTTCGGCGTTGAAACTCACCCGTTTGGCCCTGAGCCCGGCGATCGTCTCGAATTGTCCGTCGCTGGTCATATCCACTTTGACCAAAAGGTCCTTGCCCGCTTGAACTGCCATCACTGTCTCCTCGCACCAATCTGAAATCTAAAGTCTTATGCGTCCGCGACCCGGGCGCGGAATTGCAGGTCGATCCGCCGGGCAGAGGCCCCGTCGATCCGCCGCGCCGTCGCTTTGAGAAAGGCCATATCCACCACGCGCCCCCGGCTGAGCGCCGGCTCCGCCCGATGCAGCAGGTCTGAGATCACCGCCGCGCAGCCCTTCGCCGTGCTGAACCCCGGCGCGCTGGTGACCACCGACAGGGTCAGGCGATGCTCCGCCCCCGCGCCCTGCGGGTCCGACAGGTCCTTCGCCACCTCTTGGCCCAAGAGCACATAGGTCTCTGGCAGGCTCCCCCCCGGCACGGCGTCAAAGACCGCGTCACCAATCAGCACGGTGAGGCCCGGATCGCTCTGCAACAGGTCATAAACCGCCGCCTGCAATGCCCCTGAAAGCGCATAGGTCATACCGCCACCTCCTCATCGGCAAAGCAGGTCAGATAGCGCCCGCCCGCATCGCTCTCGGCCACGGCCCGGATCACGAAGACCCGCGTGCCCTCGCGAAACCGCTGCTCGGGGGTTGGTCGCTGCGGGGCACCTTCCGGCGCCGCACGCACTGTGATCTTGACCCCCATCCGGCTGACGGCCACCCCGCCCTGCGCAGTCTCCCGCCCCGTCCGCGCGCGCACCTCGGCCCAGAGGGTGCCCAAAGGCTGCCAGACCTCGCGATGCCCCCCCGCGCCATCGCTCACCCGCTGCGGCGCTTCCAATACAAGGGGCCGGTTCAACTGCGGGCGGCTCATGCCGTCCCCCCAAAGCCGAGGCGCACTCGGCGGTAGCGTTCGATCAGGCTGCTGACGCCAAAGGGCATGCACCCTTCGCCGAGCGCCGTGTCGTCGCGGTATTCATAGTAATGCGCCGCCAGCAGCATCACCGCTTGGGCCAAGTCATCTGGCAACCCGCCCCAATCAGCGGCCATGCCCGCGTCAAAACTAATCAGCGCGGCCCCGGCGCTTGGGATGCGCGGCAGGGCGGCGGTGCTGGCCCGAAGACGCGGCGCTTGCGCATCGCGCTCCAGCCAATAGCGCTCGGGGTCCACCGCCGTCTCCACCCCATCCCGCGCCACCAGCGCCAGCCGCGCGATCTCTTGCACCGGCGCCACGGGCAAGACCTGCGCCGCCGCATCGCGCCAAAAGGTCAGCGACAGGGCAAAGCGCCGAATGATCAACACCTTGCCCGTCCGGGCCTCCACCGCCGCCATCGCCGCGCGCAGGAAACTGCGCAACACCGGATCTTGAAGGCCGTCCTGCGCAAAGCCGGTGCCAAGGCGCAGATGCATTCTGAAGGCCTCAACCGGCAAGACCGCATCCGGCACATTTGTCTCTTCGATCAACATCATCGAACGTCTCCAAAAATCGCTCCCGCGCCCCTTGGGGCCATGCGGTTATTCCCGGACGCGCACCGGTTGCATTGCTCGGTCGGAGGGGAGCAGCTAGACAACGCAACCTCGCAGGCGCACGTCCGGACCGGGGCCAAGTTGCCCCGGCCCCGGCTTCGGCACCGGCTTACGCCAGGCCGAATTTCATCAGCTTGATCGCCGCGAAATCGCTCACGTCGCCGCCGACACGTTTGGTGGCATAGAACAGCACATGCGGCTTGGCGCTGAACGGGTCGCGCAGGATCCGCAGATCGGGGCGCTCAGCCACGGTGTAGCCTGCCGAAAAGTCGCCAAAGGCGATGGCCATCGCATCGGTCGCCGGATTGGGCATGTCCTCGGCCACCAGCACCGGATAGCCCATGAGCCGCGCAGGCTCGCCTGCCGCCAACCCGTCGGACCACAGGAACCGCCCATCGGTGTCTTTCAACTTGCGCACCTTGGCCGTGGTCTTGGAATTCATCACGAAGACCGCATTCTTGCGGTAAGCCGCGCCAAGGGCATAGACCAACTCGATGATCGCGTCGGCTTCGGGGTTGGCGTTGGTGCCGCTGGGGACATAGCCCAGATTGCCCCAGGTCCAGATGTCGTTGTCCACCGCAGGGTGGCTCAGAAAACCGGTAGGCTTGTCGATGCCGTCACCGCTGACGAAGGCCGCCGCCTCGGCCCGTGCAAATTTGTCGGCGATACGCCCCGCCAGCCAACCTTCGATATCAAAGGCGCTGTCATCCAACAGACGTTGGCTCGCCTTAGGCAGCGCGCTCAGCTCATGCAGCGGCACGGTGATCCGGTCGATCTGGGGCGTGTCCGTCTCGGCCTGCGCGCCGCTTTCGGTCGCCCAACCAGCGCCCACATCGGCGTGATCGACCAGTACGTCATAAGAGGTGGCCTCCACCTGCACCACCGAGGCAATCGCGCGGATCGACGCCCCTGCGTTCAGCACAGATTGCACCCGGTCTGCCGTCTGCGGGTCCACCAGATAGCCGCCATCCGAATTGACCGCCGTCGACATCGATTTGCCGTCCAGTTCCAGCCCGCGCAGCCCGTCGTCATCGCCGTTGCGCAGATAGGCGTCAAAGGCTTTCTTATGCGGCGCATCGTGATCGATCGCGCCTCCCAAGGGGCTGCGGGCAGGCAGGGTCATCTTGCGGTCCATCATGGCAATTCGCTCTTCTGATTGTTGAAGTTTCGTATTGATATCGGCCCGAAAGCCGTTGAAGTCACTGACAAAACCGCTCACGGCCTGCCGCACTTCCTCCGCCGGGGACAGGTCTGTGCCCGCCTTTGTGCTCATCTCACTCTTGGTCATCGCTTTTCCTTCGATCTGCTCAGTCAAACTCAGGCTCAGCCCCGCGCCATCTCGTTTCGCGCGGCATCAAAGGCCGCCGCCATCTCACGCAAGACATGGCCCACGGCCCTGAACTCCCCCTTCGCCCCGACCCGCGCCGATGGCAGCATCGGAAAGGTCACCAAAGACACCTCCCAAAGCTCCAGTTCCGACAGCAGCCGCTGCCCTTTGGTGGTCTTGCCCGCCTTCACGGTGCGGTAGCCGATGCTGAGCCCGTCGATGGCCCCCGCCTCAATCAGCGCCGCCGCCTCCCGGCCCTTGGCCACAGTGCTAAGGATGCGCCCCTTGACCCAAAGACCCCGGCCATCCTCGCGCACCTCGTCCCAAACGCCGATGGGCTGGGCCGGATCGTGCTGCCACAGCATCTTGACGCTGCGTCCCGCCTTCGCGACCGCCGCAAGGCTCGCCGCATAGGCCCCCGCCTCAACCACATCGCCGCCCTGATCGACCGCGCCAAAGAGGCTGGCATAGCCGCTGATCTCCAGCCCTTCCTCGACCGGCGTCACGCTGCCGAAGCGGGCAAATTTATGCTCCAACCCGCCGCCCGCAGGCACAGCTTCCCCGTTCTCCGGCCAGCCGCCGGAGGCATCCAATTGATAAGTCATCGTATTTTCCCTCGTTCAGCCCGCTACGGCGCCACCGCCAGAAAGGATTGCACCGCCTGCGCCAAGATCACCGCCACCACGCCGTAGACCGTCAGCCACAGCCGCCGTTCCAACCGCTCCATCATCTGCTCGATCCGGTCGAGCCGCTTTTGCATGTTCTCGCGATGCACCGCGCTGAGCGTCTCATGCGCCTGAAGCCGCAACCCCGGCGCGCATTCGAAGCGCTCGATCTCACGCAGCTCAGGCATCATCGGCCTCCGCCGGAAGCCCCAACAGGCTGCGCTTCTCCGCATCGCTCAGAAACGCCGCCGCAGACACCCGCGCCCATTGCGCATCACGCTCCGCCGCCAATGCAGGCACTTGGTCGAGGTCCGGCTTTAAACTCACCGCCGCCCCCAAATACCCGCTCAGCCACTCCGCCAGCGCCGCCGTCACCCGTGTCGCCAAAGGCAGCACTGTCAGACGATAGAACGCCCGATGCGCCTCTTGATAATTTGCGTAAGTGGCATCGCCCTGCACCCCGATCAGCATCGGCGGCACCCCAAAGGCGAGCGCGATCTCCCGCGCCGCACTCTCCTTGGTCTTTTGAAACTCCATATCCGAGGGCGAAAAGCCCATCGGCTTCCAGTCGAGCCCGCCCTCCAGCAGCATCGGCCGCCCGGCATTGCGCGCGCCTTGGTGGTGGCTCTCCATCTCGCTCACCAGCCGGTCATACTGATCCTCGCTCAGCTTGCCCTGCCCCTCGGCGCCGCGATAGACGATCGCACCAGAGGGCCGCGCGGCATTGTCCAACAGCGCCTTCGACCAACGGCTCGCCGCGTTATGCACATCCATCGCCATGGCCGCCGCCTGCATGGGGCTGAACCCATAGTGATCGTCCTGGGGGTGAAAGTTGCGGATATGACAAACCGGCGTCGCCGCACCGCTCGCATCAAAACGATGCTTACGCCCGCCCACCGCATATTCATAGGCGACAGGCCAGCCATCCGCCCCCGGCACCACGCTCATCCGGTCCGAGCGCAGCACATGCAGTTCTACCGGCAAACCGCTCTCACCGCCCACGGATTCGACATAGCCATCGCCGCTCAAAAGCATCTGCCCATACAGCGCCTCAAGCATCTCCGCCCGGCCTTGCCCCGCATTCGGGCGGCGCATCAGCTCGATCAGCGGGTGTTCCTCGTAGCGCCGCACGCTGTCCTGCACGACCAGCGGCAGTGCCGCCGCAGCCTCGGCAATCAGCTTGACCGAGCGGAACCCCACCGGATTGCCGCAGAACCCGGCGCGCGTCAGGCTCACGCAATCGCGCGGGCTCCAAGCGACACGGCCCGAGGTCTGATAGGCGACGACCGGCCCCGTGGCGGATGCTTTGCGCTCCGCTGTCTCACCTGCCGCGCCACGCCGTAGAAAATCGAATACCATGTCGTCGCTCCTCATTCTGCCCGGCCCCGGCGGCGAAGACCTGCCTCGCATTGCCCGGCGTTGTCAGACTTTCCCTGAAATCCCTTAACGCTGGAGAAACCCACCGTGCGCTGTCCCACGCAACAGCCCGCTCACAGGCTCCGCACCCCCGGGCTGCGCCACTGCGCGGCAGGCTCGATCATCAGCTCATGCAGCGCCCAGACCAGCGCATCGACCCGGTCCGGGCTGCCCTTGCCCTCGTACCCCCGCGCCGTCATCAGACACATCTGATCCTCCAACGCATCAAGCCCCGGCAAATGGCTCACCCGCCCCTGCTCATAAAGCGCGGCCACAGGCTCGGCCCGCGCAACCTTGCCCCGCGCCGCATGCACGGTCTTGAGCGAGACCAGCGGATCGACCTGTCGCAAGACCTCGGCCACCAACTGCCCGCCCTGATTGACCTCGGCCACCAACCGATCCGCCCCGTAGCGCGTCATCGCCGCAATCGCCGCCTGTGCCCAGCCCATCGGCGTGGCCCCCTGCACCGTGCAATCGGCCAGCACCACCGCCCGCCAATTCTGCGGCGGCCCCTTGGTCTGCGCCCCCACCACCACGATCCCGCACTCATCCGAGCCCGCTCCACTCGTCGTCGCCGGGTCCAAACCCACCACGATCCGGTCCAGATCCGGCACCTCTCGCACCCGCCCCGCCTCCAACAAGGCCGAGGTCCAGAGCGCCCCCTCCGCGTCCGCCAAGAGCACGCCATCCAACTCCTGCCGCCCCAGCCGCGTGCCACGGTAGCGCGCCCGCACCTCTTCCAGGAACGACCCCGCCAAATTGGCCGCATTCGCCTCCGTCGGCGCATGGGTCGTCACCAACGAAGGCGCGGCCAAAAGCGCCTTCAACACATCCACATTGCGCGGCGTCGTCGTCACGCAGACCTGCGGGCGCTCCCCCAAGCGCAGCGCAAACTGCAACTGGTCCCAAGCCTCCTGCCCGCGCTTCCACTTCGCTAATTCATCCACCCAAGCCGCGTCAAACTGCGGCCCGCGCAGCCCTTCGGGATCATGCGCCGTATGCACCGTGGCAATCGCCCCATTCGGCCAGACCAACCGCTTGCGCGTCGCCTCCCAATCGGGCCGCCGATCCGGCGGGCTACAAGCCAGAATGCCGCTGTCGCCAAAGATCATCACCTCGCGCACCTGCTCGATGGTCTCCCCCACCAGCGCCACGCGGCTGCACTCCCCAGCATCCAACGGCCTACTCCCCTCAACCTTGCTACGCACCCATTCCGCCCCGGCCCGGGTCTTGCCCGCGCCGCGCCCGCCCATGATCACCCATGTCCGCCAATCGCCCTCAGGCGGCAGTTGGTGGTCCAGCGCCCAGAACTCAAACAAAAAAGGGAGAGCCAGAAGCTCTCCCTTACCGAGTTCATTCAGAAACTGCGCTTGGGTCTGAGCATCGGCGCAGGCGATCCAGCTTGCACCCGATGTCAGCCCGCGCTTTGTCCATGTCGAGGGCATAGCCCCCGCGCGCGATTCCAGCTTGTCGGTTTCGACAGTCATTCAGCGTGTTCTCCGCTTTCAGGCAATGCGCCAGCAATCCCGCCACTTTAGACGTTTTGCCAGACACCGCAGTTTCCTTGAGTTCCCCCCCGGACCGGGCCTGTTCCGTCAGACCTTCGATTTCCCGACGCAGCGCGCCGATAGCTTCTTGAAGACCGCGCAGGATTTCCGCGCTGTCTTCCGTCTCTTGCTCCGGGGTAATGATCGTCATCGCTTTACCTCTCGTTGGTTATCCCCAACCGAGCAGACACAAAAAAACGACCACCGGGTCACCCCGGGGCCGTTCGCCCATGTCCTCTAGCGTGCCACAAGTCCTACGTCAGACCGTGCGCAAAGTCAAGAAAAACTGTGTTAACAAGACCTTACAGCGCCGCGCGGCAAGCTCTCCGCGCAAATAAGAACCCCGCTGTCTCCAGCGGGGTTTTCAGTGGTCTCAGTTTCCGCCCGTTGAGGCATTCCCCGCCGCTTCCGCGCCGCGCTCCGCCTCGATCTGACGCCAACGTGCGACATTGCGGTTATGCTCGTCCAAGGTTTCCGCAAAAGCGTGCCCCCCGGTGCCATCCGCCACGAAAAAGACGTAGTCCGTCTCCGCCGGTTGCGCTGCGGCCATCAGGCTCGCCCGGCCCGGGTTGGCGATGGGCGTGGGCGGCAGACCGTCGATCACATAGGTGTTCCACGGCGTCTCTGCCCGCAGTTCCGAGCGGCGCAGCCCGCGGCCCAGCACGCCCTTGCCCTCGGTCACCCCGTAGATCACCGTGGGGTCGGTCTGAAGCCGCATCCCTTGGTTCAAACGGTTCACGAAAACGCTCGCCACCTGCTCACGTTCGGCGGCGACACCGGTTTCCTTTTCGATGATCGACGCAAGGATCAGCAGGTCCTCGGGCGTCTCGATCGGCAGATCGGGGTCGCGCGCTTCAAAGGCTTCGGCCAAGAGCACCTCCTGCGCCGCGGCCATCCGTGCAATCACCTCGGCGCGGTCGTCGCCCGGACGCACCTCATAGCTATCGGGCGCGAGGCTGCCCTCTGCTGGAAGCTCCGCAACCTCGCCGGTCAATTGCTCGACCTGCTTCAGCGCTTCGACAACCTGCCAGCTGGTCACCCCTTCGGCCAATGCCACGCGGAACCGCGTGTCATTCGCACTCGAGATTTCGGTATAGGCTTCGGGAGCCTCTTCCTCACTCGGGGTGAATTCCGCGCGTTCAACAAAACGGCTGGTGACCGGGTCCAACTCACGGACCTGCACGCTCACCCGGTTCACCCCGATGCGATAGACTACCTCAGTACCGCAGGTGCTGGCCCCGCCTTGGGTCACGATATCCACGATCCCCTGCATCGACGTGCCGGGCTGAACAAGAAAGCTGCCCGCCTTCAGGCTGCTCGATTTCTCCTCGTAATCCGCGCCCATGCGAAAGATCGCGGGCGAAGAAACCGCGCCCTGCTCCTCAAGGTTCTGGCTGACCTGCCGCATGTTCGAGCCGCGCTCGACCTGCACACAGATCGCCTGTTCCAACGGCCCTTCAGAGACATAGGTCGACTTGCCCCAGAGGATGATCCCCCCAAGCAGAAACAGGCCGACCAACAGAAACGTCACGGCGTTAGAGGCGATATGACGCCACATTTAGCTGACTTTCCCGAAGAGAACCGATGCATTGGTGCCACCGAAACCAAAGGAGTTGCTGAGCGCCACGTCGATCTTGCGCTCGACCTTCTTGTTCGGCGCCAGATCAATCGGGGTTTCCACCGCCGGGTTGTCGAGGTTGATCGTCGGCGGCGCCACCTGATCGCGGATCGCGAGCATGCAAAAGATCGCCTCGATCGCACCCGCCGCACCCAAAAGGTGCCCGGTGGCGGATTTGGTCGAGGACATGGTCACATTGCCCGCTGCATCACCCATCAGACGCTCGACCGCGCCCAACTCTATGGTATCGGCCATGGTCGAGGTGCCATGCGCGTTGATGTAATCCACATCCGCAGGCTCCAGCCCCGCGTTCTTCAGCGCAGCCCGCATGGAGCGTTCGCCGCCCTCACCATCCTCGGAAGGGGCGGTGATGTGATGCGCGTCGCCCGACAGGCCATACCCCAGCACCTCGGCATAGATCTTGGCACCGCGCGCCTTGGCGTGCTCATACTCTTCCAGCACCACGATGCCCGCGCCTTCGCCCATGACGAAACCGTCACGGTCCACATCATAGGGGCGGCTGGCCTTTTGCGGATCGTCGCCGCGTTTGGTCGAGAGCGCCTTGCAGGCGTTAAAGCCCGCCATGCCGATCTCACAGATCGCCGCCTCGGCACCGCCTGCGATCATCACATCCGCATCACCGTATTTGATCAGCCGCGCCGCATCGCCGATGGCATGGGCGCCGGTCGAACAGGCTGTGACGACCGAGTGGTTCGGCCCCTTGAAACCATAGCGGATCGACACCTGACCCGAGATCAGGTTGATCAGCGCGCCCGGCACGAAGAAGGGGCTCACGCGGCGCGGGCCCTTCTCATGCATCATGACGGCGGTATTGGCGATGGAGTTCAGCCCCCCGATGCCCGAGCCGATCAGAACGCCGGTGCGTTCCTGATCTTCCTGCTCGGTCGGCTTCCAGCCCGAATCCTCAACCGCCTGCTGGGCGGCAGCCATGCCGAAGAGGATGAAGGTGTCGACCTTGCGCTGCTCTTTCGGCTCCATGTATTTATTGGCGTCGAAGGTGCCATCGCTGCCATCGCCCAAGGGCACTTCGCAAGCGTATTGAGTCACCAGTTTGCTGGCATCAAAGCCGGTGATCGGCCCGGCCCCGGATTTCCCATCAAGGATCCGTTTCCAGCTTTCTTCCACGCCGTCCGCGAGCGGGGTAACCAAACCCAAACCCGTTACTACAACTCTGCGCATCTCAGTGCCCCTTGCCGATAATGTCTCGGCGAACCTCTTACCCTGCAAAAGCCTGTAGGCACAAGCATATCGGCGGCGGTCCGCAGGCAGAGCGCAAAAACGCCGATGGGTCGAATCTCAGGGGCCTTCGCGGCTCGTGGGCTCAGCCCGGCGGGCCGCGCCGGGTCATCAGATGCACCGCACCGCCCGCCGTCTTGACGTCGCGCAGCCCCTGATAGCCAAGCGCCCCCGCGATCCGCAAAGCGGCCTCATTCCCCGCCGAGATCATACAGACCGTGCGGCCCGTGATCACCCGATCAAACCACTCATGCGCCGCCCGGGCGGCCTCGGCCCCAAGCCGCTGGTCTTGGGCCTGAGGGGCCAAGACCAGCCGCGCCTCGGGGTAAGTGTCGAAATCCTCGCCGAAATTGCGGGAGCCAAAGACGAAACCGGTCTGACCCAACATCTCGCGCTGGCGGTGGAGCTGCACCGCCCACTGCCCAAAGCCGGTGATCTGCCAATGGCCCGCGTTGCGCAGAAAAGCGTCCCATGACTGCCCCTTGGGCCGGGGCTGATCGAGGATCCGGTCCGCCACATCGGGCATCGCCCAAATCTCGGCATAGCGCTGAAAATCCTCGGCGCGCATGGCGCGCAGGGTCAGTCTGGCGGTGTTGATGGTCGGGATCGTGCGGGACATGGGGTGAATTGCCTTCACGCTTGAAACTTCTTGGCGCAGACATGCGACCTCAGCTCCAAAGGGACAAGCCCGCCCCGTTCAGGCAAATAAAAACGGCGTCATTCCGCTAGGAACAACGCCGTTCTCAAAACTCAAATCCGCCGGTTGCCCGGCAAAGCCTTAGGAGGCTTCTTTGATGAACTTGACCGCATCGCCAACGGTCTGGATGTTCTCAGCCGCGTCATCGGGGATCTCGATGCCGAACTCTTCTTCGAACGCCATCACCAGTTCCACGGTGTCGAGGCTGTCTGCGCCGAGATCGTCGATGAACGACGCATTCTCAGTCACTTTGTCCTCTTCCACGCTCAGGTGTTCTACAACGATCTTTTTCACGCGGTCTGCGACGTCGCTCATAATAAGTCCTCATGTCTTCGGGCCATTCAAGGCCCCTTTTGGTTTCCGCCCGCCGATGATCAGCGTTTGGAGGATGCCCCAAAAGGGGCGGCTATTTCCTTGTTCGCACAAGGCGCAGGGGGTGATCAAGCACCCTCCGTTTCGATTCTGCGCCCCCTTTAGCACATGCGCCGGGCTTGGCAAACGCTATTGAGGCGCAGGGTCACAACATGGCCATACCGCCGTTCACATGCAAGGTGGTCCCTGTCACGTAAGCGGCCTCGGGGCTGGAAAGATAGACAACAGCGGCAGCGATCTCATCCGGGTCGCCCATGCGGCCAGCGGGAATTTGCCCCATGATTCCAGACTTTTGCTCGTCCGTCAGCTTGTCGGTCATGGCGGTGGTAATGAAGCCCGGGGCAACGGCGTTCACGGTGATCCCGCGGCTTGCCACCTCATAGGCCAGCGACTTGGACATGCCCACGACACCCGCCTTGGAGGCCGCGTAATTCGCCTGACCGGGGTTACCGGTGGCGCCCACCACGCTGGAGATATTGATGATCCGGCCCCAACGCGCCTTCATCATGCCGCGCATCACCCCTTTGCAGAGCTTGAAGGTCGCGGTGAGGTTCACGTTGAGCACCGAATTCCACTCGTCATCCGACATGCGCATGAAAAGATTGTCGCGGGTGATGCCCGCATTGTTCACCAGAATATCGACCGAGCCCATGGCTTCCGCCGCCTGTTTCGGCAGCGCGTCGACCGCCTCCATATCGCTGAGGTTGCACGGCAGCACATGGGCGCGTTCGCCCAACTCGGCCTTCAGCGCCTCAAGCGGTTCGGTCCGCGTGCCCGACAGGCCAACGGTAGCCCCTTGGGCGTGCAGCTTGCGCGCGATATCCGCGCCGATGCCGCCCGAAGCGCCGGTGATCAGGGCACTCTTTCCTGTAAGATCGAACATGTCTCTTCCTTTATTCTCTCACGAGGCGCTGTGCCCCGGCGCGGCGAGATGCCACTTTTCTATGTCTTAGGATTCGGCTGCGACCTTCACCTCATTCGGCGTGCCGATGCTGCGGGTGGCCACGCTCTTGTCGATGCGCCGGATCATGCCCGAAAGCGCCTTGCCCGCGCCGATCTCCCACGCCTCTGTCACGCCCCGCGCGGCCATCCACTCGACCGAGGAACGCCAGCGCACCCGGCCCGTGACCTGCTCGACCAGCAACTCGCGAATGCGGGCGGCGTCCGACACCGCCTCGGCGGTGACATTGGCCACCAGCGGCACGGCGGGATCGTTGAAGGTCACCTCGCCCAGTGCTTTCGCCATCTCTTCCCCAGCCGGCCCCATCAGCGGGCAATGGAAAGGGGCGGAGACGGGCAGCAGCAACGCGCGCTTTGCCCCGGCCTCTTTTGCCATGGCGACGGCCCGCTCTACCGCGGGCTTCTCGCCCGAAAGCACGTTCTGGCTCGGGTCGTTCTCGTTGGCGACCTGACAGACCGCGCCCTCGGCAGCGGCTTCGGCCAGTTTCTCGGTCTCTACGATGCCGAGGCCGAGAATCGCCGCCATGGCGCCCTCACCCACCGGCACGGCGGCCTGCATGGCCTTGCCGCGGATGCGCAGCAGCCGCGCGGTGTCAGCCAGTGACAGCGCGCCCGCAGCACAGAGCGCAGAATATTCGCCAAGGCTGTGCCCGGCCACGAAGGCCGCTTTCTCGACACTGACACCTTCGGCCTTCAGCGCGGCCATAGCAGCCAAAGAGGTCGCCATCAGCGCGGGCTGGGCGTTCTCGGTCAGGGTCAGCGTCTCGATGTCGCCCTCCCAGATCAGCTCCGACAGTTTCTCGCCCAAGGCCGCGTCGACCTCGTCGAAAACGGCGCGGGCTTCGGGGTAGGCTTCGGCCAGATCGCGGCCCATGCCGATGGTCTGGGCACCCTGCCCGGGGAAAACGAATGCGATGCTCATGGTTGCAGCCTCTTATTAGCGATTTGGCCTGATGTATCGCGTCCCGTGCCGTAAGGGCAAGCCTTGCGCCGCACCGCCGGTCTCTGGCGCGGCGGGCATCGGGGCTTGCCGTGGCCGGGAAACCGTGTATACGGGCGCTTCCTTGCACAGCATATGAACCGCGCAGACTCTCGTGGTGGGGAGCAAGGATCAACGCCCCGCCTATGAAATGCGCCTTGATACAAATAGGAGTGCACATGCCGCTTTATGAGCATGTTATGATTGCGCGTCAGGACCTGTCCAACACGCAAGCAGAAGGCCTCATCGAACACTTCGGCACCGTTCTCGCGGACAACGACGGCAAGCTCGTCGACAGCGAGTACTGGGGCGTCAAGACGATGGCCTACAAGATCAACAAAAACCGCAAGGGCCACTATGCCTTCCTGCGTTCGGACGCACCCGCGACCGCCGTGCAGGAAATGGAACGCCTGATGCGCCTGCATGATGACGTGATGCGCGTTCTGACCATCAAGGTCGACGAGCACAAAGAACTGCCCTCCGTGCAGATGCAGAAACGCGACGAACGCGACAACCGTCGCGAGCGCCGTTGATCGCCAGCTTGAAGAAGAGGACATAAACCATGGCTGCAAAACCATTTTTCCGCCGTCGCAAAGTCTGCCCCTTCTCGGGCGACAACGCACCTGCGATCGACTACAAGGACACACGTCTGCTGCAACGCTACATCTCTGAGCGCGGCAAGATCGTTCCTTCCCGCATCACCGCCGTATCGGCCAAGAAACAACGCGAGCTGGCCCGTGCCATCAAACGCGCCCGTTTCCTCGCCCTGCTGCCCTACGCCGTCAAGTAAGGAGAGAGCACATGCAAGTTATCCTTCTGGAACGTGTGGCCAAACTGGGCCAGATGGGCGAAGTCGTGGACGTAAAGCCCGGCTATGCCCGCAACTACCTGCTGCCGCAGGGCAAGGCGCTGTCGGCCTCCAAAGCCAACGTCGAAGCCTTTGAAGGCCAGAAAGCCCAGCTCGAAGCACAGAACCTCGAAACCAAGAAAGAAGCCGAGAAATTCGCCGAGAAGCTGAACGGTCAGCAGTTCGTCGTGATTCGCTCCGCTTCCGACGCCGGTGCGCTTTATGGCTCCGTCACCACCCGTGACGCCGCCGATGCTGCAACCGCCGAAGGTTTCACCATCGACCGCAAGCAGGTCGTTCTTGGCAACCCGATCAAGGAACTGGGCGTGCATGATGTGCGCATCATCCTGCACCCCGAAGTCGACGCCACAATCGAGCTGAACGTTGCACGTTCGCCCGAAGAGGCCGAGCTTCAGGCATCGGGCAAATCGATTCAGGAACTGGCCGCCGAAGAGGAAGCCGCCGCTGAATTCGAGATCTCCGAACTCTTCGACGACATCGGCTCTGCCGCTGACGAAGACGGCGACTCGGACGTGGTGCGCACCCCCGAGGGCGACGCACAGGACGACAGCAACAGCTGATCCGGCCTGTCCGATCTGACATGAAACGCCGCGCGGTTCTCCGCGCGGCGTTTTCTTTTGCGCAGCCCCTCCAACCGCCCCGCGCGCGCCTCTGACGCAACCCCCTGCAAAAACAGCGCGATTTATGCTATGCTACCTCCGTTCAGCATGGAGGATGACACATGCGTTACATCACCATCACCACTTGGGAACTCGCTGACGGGGCGGATTACGACGTGGCCCTGCGCGCCATCGAAGAAAAGCGCCTGCCCGCTCTCAAGGGCTTTGGCGCCAGCCGCATCACCGTGGTCCGCACCTCTGAGCGCACGAGTGCCGCAATCACCGAATGGCCCGACAGGGCCACGCGCGACGCCGCCGAACTCAAAATCGACGAGGTCCGACGTTCGGTAAAACGCGAAGATCAGAGCCGCATGACCGGCGAAATGAAAGGCGAAATCGTCGCCGACGTTTAAGCATGGCGAAAAGCCGCGCCTGAGGGTCCAAGGCTTGGGCAAGGGGCCGCGTATCCTGCGCCTGCGCTCTTGCCCGATGGCCCCCTTGGGGCGATCCTCGGGGCGAGATAACAAGCTCCGGTGCATCATGCCTCAGACCACACGCCGCATGTTCCTTTCCCTCATCGCCGCCAGCACGCTCACCGCCTGCAACGCCGCGCCCGAAGTCTCCTCCACGCCGCCGCAGCGCCCCGCCCTGCCGCTGCACCCGAATGAGACGCCCGAGTTGCGGCGCAAGATCAACCACTGGGCCGACTTCTACGACCTGCCGCGCCCCTTGGTACACCGTCTGGCCATCCGCGAAAGCACCCACAATCCCCGCGCCCGCAACGGCCCCTATTACGGTCTGCTACAAATCCTGCCCGCCACCGCACGGTCGATGGGGTTCCGGGGCAAACCTTCCGATCTCTTGGACGCCGATACCAATCTGAAATACGCGCTAAAGTACCTGCGCGGGGCGTGGCTCCTGTCGGACGGTGACCATGGCACCGCCATCAAATGGTACGCCCGCGGCTACTATTACGAGGCCAAGCGTCGCGGCATGCTTGTGGAAACCGGCCTACGGGACGGGTGATTAATTTTCGGGCTTGCGCGGCCTCTCGCTTCGCCTCAGGTAGGTGTTAATCACGTCAAGAAGGAACGCCGCATGACCCTCCGCCTCAACCGCCGTCACTTCCTCGCCGGCACTGCCGGATTGCTGGCCCTCCACCCCTTTTCTCTCCGTGCCGCGGCCAATCAGGCGCATCTGCGGTTGATGGAGACGACGGACCTGCATGTGCATGTCTTTCCTTACGACTATTACGCCGACAAAGAGGTCGACACCGTGGGCCTTGCCCGCACCGCCAGCATCGTCAAATCGATCCGCGCCGAGGCGACCAATACCCTGATGCTCGATAACGGCGACTTTTTGCAGGGCAATCCGATGGGCGATTACATCGCTTATGAGCGCGGCATGAAAGAGGGCGACATGCACCCGGTGATCCAGGCGATGAACGCGCTTGGCTATGACGCCTCGACCCTGGGCAACCACGAGTTCAACTACGGGCTCGACTTCCTGATGAAATCCCTCGCCGGGGCCGACTTCCCGGTGGTCAGTGCCAATGTCGTCAAAAAGGTCGGTGCCAAGCCGAGCGACGATGAAACACTGGTCAAACCCTATGTCCTGCTCGACCGGATGTTGACCGATGGCGCAGGTGAGACGCATCCGATCAAGGTCGGCATCATCGGCTTCGTTCCGCCCCAGATCATGAGCTGGGACCGCCGCCATCTCGAAGGCAAGGTGCAGGCCCGCGACATCCTTGAGAGTGCCCGCGCATGGGTGCCCCAGATGAAAGAGGCAGGCGCCGACATCATCATCGCGCTGTCCCACTCGGGCATCGGAGCGGCCAAGGAAGAGGATATGATGGAAAACGCCTCTGTCCCCCTCGCCGCCGTAGAGGGGATCGACGCCATCATGACCGGACACAGCCACCTCGTCTTCCCCTCGGGCAGCTATGCGGACTATCCGGGCGTGGATGTCAGCGAGGGCACGATCCACGGCAAGCCCGCCACCATGGGCGGCTTCTGGGGCAGCCACCTCGGCCTGATCGACCTGATGCTGGAGCGTGACGGCAGCGGCTGGCGCATCGCCAGCCATAGCGCCGAGGCCCGCGCGATTTCGCAGCGCAACGAAGACCGCTCTGTGATGCCGCTGGTGGAAAGCGATGCCGAGGTGCTTGCCTCCGTCCAACAGGAACATGATGAGACGCTGGCCTATGTTCGCCGCGCCGTGGGCAAGACCGACGCCAATCTGCACAGCTATTTCGCGCTGGTGGCGGATGACCCTTCCGTGCAGGTCGTCTCCAACGCGCAGCGTTGGTATATCGAACAGATGCTGGAAGGGACCGAACATGAGGGGTTGCCGATCCTCTCTGCCGCCGCCCCCTTCAAGGCCGGTGGCCGTGGCGGGCCGGAGTATTACACTGACGTCCCGAAGGGCGATGTAGCGATCAAGAATGTCTCCGACCTCTACCTCTACCCCAACACAGCCCGCGCGGTGCGCGTGACCGGGGCGCAGGTGAAAGACTGGCTCGAACGTTCCGCTGGCATGTTCAACCAGATCACCCCCGGGAAGGCCAACCAACCGCTCTTGAACCCCGAGTTCCCCAGCTACAATTTCGATGTGATCGACGGGGTGACCTATCAGATCGACCTTAGCCAGCCTTCGAAATTCGGGCCCAAGGGCACCGTTGCAAACCCTGAGGCAAGCCGGATCGTAAATCTTGAGTTCGAAGGGCAACCCCTTGATCCCGAGGCCGAATTCATCATCGCCACCAACAACTACCGTGCCAGCGGCGGCGGGGCCTTCCCCGGCGCGATGGGCGATACCATCGTCTTTGAAGGGCCCGACACCAACCGCGATGTGATTGTGCGCTATATCGTCGAAAAAGGCACCATCAGCCCCCGCGCCGATGGCAACTGGCGCTTCGCGCCGTTGGAGGAAACGAGCGTGATGTTCGAAACCGGGCCAAAGGCGGCGGACTACGTCGATGAGGTGACAGGGGTAGAGATGGAACAGGTAGGCGACACGGTAGACGGCTTCGCGCAGTTCCGGATTATTTTGTGACGTACCCGGTGCGTATCAGCATCTGACATTGCCACATGGAGCAGCGCCTTCCCTGGGGGCGTTGCAACGATGGTGGCCTGCGGTTGCCCCCATCGCACGCGACTGTTGCGAATTTCCGAGAGCTTGCAAATCGCCCCCCCCGGGGGGAGGGAGGGCGATGCCCGGGGTGCCCCCGGGCGGGACATCCACAGTAGGTTCGGTAACCCTTCAAGCCCATCCAGAGTGACAGGCAAAGGCCACGCTTCTCATCCAGCACAAACGAAACAGGGGCGACGGTTTCCCGTCGCCCCCGCTCCAAAATCCGATCCGGTAAGACTTACTCGTCTTCCAGCTCTTCAACAGCTTTCTGAAGCTCTTCTTTCGAGATCTCTTTCTCGGTCACCTTGGCCTGCTCGACCACGTGATCGACGACCTTGTCCTCGAAGATCGGCGCGCGCATCTGCTGCTGCATCTGCTGGTTCTGCTGTACGAATTCAAAGAACTGACGCTCCTGACCCGGGTACTGACGCGCCTGGTTCATGATCGCTTGGGTCATCTCGGCATCGGTCACCTGAACGTCGGCTTTCTGGCCCAGCTCGGCCAGCAGCAGGCCCAGACGGACACGGCGTTCGGCCAATGTCTTGTGCTCGTCTGTCGGCTCGATCTCGGGGTGGTCGTGGCCTTCCACATCGGGGTTTTCCTCGTGCCACAGCTGATGCGCGATCTGCTTGGCTTCGGCATCGACCAGCGACGGAGGCAGATCAAAGCTGACCTCTTTGTCGAGCGCGTCCAGCAGGTTACGCTTCATCACGGCGCGCGATGCACCGGCGTATTCCGCTTCCAGACGCTCAGCGATCTGACCTTTCAGCGCGTCGAGATCCTCGGCACCGAATTTCTTGGCCATCTCGTCGTTCACTTCAGCGGCGACGGGCTCTTTCACTTCTTTCACAGTGCAAGCGAAGGTCGCTTCCTTACCGGCCAGATGCGCGGCCTGATACTCTTCGGGGAAGTTCACGACGACGGATTTCTCTTCACCCGCTTTCACGCCAACCAGCTGCTCTTCGAAGCCGGGGATGAAGGAGTTGGAGCCCAGCACCAGCGGGTAATCTTCCGCCGCGCCGCCTTCGAATTCTTCGCCGTCGACGGAGCCTTTGAAGTCGATCACAACCTGATCGCCATCTTCGGCCTTGGCACCCTCTTCGCGGGCTTTGAAGTCCTGCGCGGTTTCGGCAAGGCTTGCCAGCGCTTCTTCGACAGCCGCATCGTCTGCTTTGACCACCATCTTTTCCAGTTCGATCTTGCTCAGATCAACTTCGGGAATCTCAGGCAGTTTTTCGTAGGACATGGAGACTTCGACATCGTCGCCTTCTTTCCAGTCCTCATTGGTCATCTTGACCTCGGGCTGCATCGCGGGGCGGTCGCCGGTCTTTTCGAAATGCTCGTTCATGGCGCCGTCGATGCTTTCCTGCATCGCTTCGCCCATGATCCGCTGGCCGAACTGCTTTTTCAGCAGCGCCATCGGCACCTTGCCCTTGCGGAAGCCCTTCATCTCGACTTCGGGCTGCGCTTCGGCCAGCTTCTCGTTGACCTTGGCTTCAAGCTCATCGGCGGTGACGGTGATGTTGTAACCGCGTTTCAGACCTTCGTTCAGCGTCTCGTTGACCTGCATGTGTGCTCCATAGGGTAAGGCCGCGCGGCGGGGGCGCGGGCGAAAATTTGTGTCCTTCTATGGGTGTTGAACCGCCTGCGCAAGGGGGTCCGCGGCCCATCGCGCCACATCCGCAGAAATCGCCCCCACCCCCGCCGGGCAGCCCAGTGTCGGGCTAGACTAAAAGCACTGCGGCATAAGCCACATAGGCCAGCGCAAAGAGCGCCCCCTGCCCGCGTGTCACGCGCCCGCCAAAGGCGCAGGCGATCAGTGCCACCGTGGCCCCCAGCATCACCCAGATGTCGAGCGTGGCGATCTGCGCAGCCACCCCCACCGGCTGGATCAGCGCGGTGATGCCCAGCACGCCGAGGATGTTGAAAATGTTGGAGCCGACCACGTTGCCCAATGCCACATCGCTCTGCCCGCGCCGTGCGGCGATCACCGATGTGACCAATTCCGGCATGGAGGTGCCAACGGCCACGATGGTCAGGCCGATCACCGCCTCGGACAGCCCCACGGCCTGCGCGAGCGCTACAGCCCCAGTGATCAGAAACCGCGCCGAGAGAATGGTCAGCAAAAGCCCACCCAGCAGCCAGACGAGCGCCAGCCAAGACGGCGCTTGATCCGGCAGCGGCTCCATCGGCTCTGCCCCGCTTCGATCGCTGCGAAAGGTGTAAATCAGATAGGCCGCCAGCCCCACGAGGGCGACGCCCCCCGCAAGCCGATCCACCTGCCCCAGCAGCACAGTGCCGAGGCAGAGCAGGCTCGCCGCCAGCATGACCGTCCCGTCCCGCGCGAAACTACGCCCGGAGATGGCCACCGGGGCGATCACCGCCGCAAGGCCGAGAATCAGCAGGATATTCGCGATGTTCGATCCCACGACATTGCCAAGAGCGATGTCCGGCGCGCCCAGCAAAGCCGCTTGAACCGAGGTCACCAATTCCGGGGCTGAGGTGCCAAAGCCCACCACCGTCAGCCCGATCACCAAAGGCGACAAGCCAACCCTCTGCGCCAGCGCCACGGCGCCGCGCACCAGATACTCACCACCGAGCACGAGCCCCAGCAGACCACCAAGGACAAACAGAATGTTCACGGGAAAAATCTCACCGGCCTCAGACCATCGGGCGCCGCGGAGACCGCGCAGACGCCCGATGCAAATGGGGATGGGCCGGAGGCATTCAAGGCCGCGCGGAAAATTCAGTCCCGCCGCGGCAGGGCGCTCACATGCCCAAGGCTTCTTTGTACATTTCCATCACCGCTTCTTCTTCGGCGATGTCGTCCTTGTCGCGTTTGCGCAGGGCGATCACCTTGCGCAGCACCTTGGTGTCGTAACCGCGCGATTTCGCTTCGGCCATCACCTCTTTTTGCTGTTCGGCAAGGTCTTTCTTCTCGGCGTCCAAACGCTCGATCCGCTCGACGAACTGGCGAAGCTCATTGGCGGTGACCCGGTAGGTCGCATCGCCTTGGGATTCGACGACATCGGGATTGGTGCTGGTATCGCTCATGGGAAGTCCTCACGGAATGGCTGGCTCTGGCGGGTTTGACTACAGGCTGCACGCCCAGCCCGCAAGCGGGACTTGCCCCCCTTGGCGGTTTGGCGTAGCTCTGCCGCCATGGAAAGCGCAAACACATCTATTTTCGATCTCATGGTCTGGGGCGGCGCGGGTCTGTCCCTTCTGGGATTGCTCGGTCTGGGCTGGTGCATCATCAAGGTGAGCCGTGCAAAACGCGCGCAGCTCGACGATGAGGCGATGCGCGTGGTGCTGCGCAAAGTCGTGCCGCTGAATATGGGCGCGCTGTTTCTCTCCGTGATCGGTCTGATGCTGGTAATCCTCGGGATTTCACTGGGCTGATCGGCGCGTTTGACCAGCCCGCCCCGGCGGTGCTGGACAGGGCCGCTGCATCTGCTTAAATCGCCCCATGGATATTCGCCAAATCACCCCCCGCTATTTCGTCGCCCCGCAGATCGAGCCCGGTGACATGGAAAGCCTGCGCGCCCAAGGCATCACCCGCATCCTGTGCAACCGCCCCGACGCGGAAGTGCCCCCCAGCCATCAGGCCGCCGCCATGCGCGAAGCGGCCGAGGCCGCGGGGATTGCCTTTGCCGAACAGCCGCTGACCCACCAGACCATGACCCCCGATGTCATCGCCAAGAACCGCGCCCTCGGCGTGGAGACCGATGACACCGTGCTGGCCTATTGCGCCTCGGGCACCCGTTCGACCATCGCTTGGGCCTTGGGCCAAGCCGGCGAGATGGACAGCGACGCGATCATCGAAGCCGCACGTCAAGGCGGGTATGACCTTGAGAACATGCGCCCCATGCTGGGGCAAAGCTATACCTGAGGTCTCTGTCGGTCCCCTTGGGGGCCGGTGTCCTACGCCGCCGCGGTCAAGGCGCGGGCAGGCAGTTGAACCCGGAAGGCCGTGCCGGGCACATCCCGCAGAAAGCTGATCTCTCCGCCCAAGCGGCACATGATTTCACGGCAGATGGCAAGGCCAAGCCCCGCGCCATCGCCCTCCCCCGTGATGCGCGAGAACTTCTCGAAAATCAGCGCCTCCGACCCCGCGTCGATCCCATGGCCGTTGTCGACGAAATCAATCACCAGCCCCTGCGCCGTCACCCGCGGCGTGATCAGCAGTTGCGGGTCATCCGCAGCGCAGTATTTGCGGGCGTTGGTGACGAGGTTGATAAAGACCTGCACCAGCCGGTCGAGATCGCTGGTCAGCACAATATCCTCGGCCTGCGGATCGCGCAGCACCTTGAGCGGCCGCGTGGCCCCCGCTTGCGCCGTGGTCACCGCCAGATCCAGCAGATCGCGTAGGTTGCCTTCGCGCTGGTTCAGCGTCACCTGCCCGTTCTCCAGCACCGACAGGTCCAACAGATCATCCAATAGCCGCGTCAGACGGATCGTCTCGCTATGGATGATCGTGGCATAGCGGTTCTTGTCGGCGTCCGTGAGACCGGGCGCATCGCGCAGGATTTCGGAGAACGAGCGGATCGAGGTCATCGGCGTGCGCAATTCATGGCTGATCTGACTGAGGAAGCTGTCCTTTTGCAGCGACAACTGCGTCAGCTTCTCATTCGCCGCGCGCAGCTGCGCTGCCGTCTCGGTCAGCTCGCGCGACTTGGCCTCTAACTGGCTGGAATACTCCAACATCTGCGCGGATTCGTCGGCCACGGCCAAAAGGTCTTGGACCGAGACCGAGGCCCCGCCGACGATCTGCGCCACCATCGCATGGGCCGTGGCCGCCCCGACCGAGGCTGCCAACTCCCGCTCCAGCGCCTGCACGAATCGTGGCGTGGGCTCAGGCAGACGTTGCCCCTGCCCTTGCCGTTCGGCCTCGCGGGTGAAAAACGCCTGCGCCTCCGTCGCGCCTAAGATCCGCTGCGCCATGATCATCAGGTCTTCGCTGCCCGCGACCGAGGCCGTCCACCCCCGCGCCGGGCCGGAATGGTCAAAAACATTAACGAATTGCGCGCCCTGTAGCCGCTCCAACGGTGTAGGGAAGCTAAAGAGAGAGACGACGACGAAAACCAGCGTGTTGAGCGCGAGGCTCCAGACCACCGCATGCACCGTCGGGTCGATCCCCGCGATGCCGAAAAGCGCCTCGGGGCGCAGCCAAGCGAGCCCCCAAAGCCCCTGCTCCAAGGTTGCGGTCGACAGAGCCACATCCGTGCCAAAGCTGGGCAGCAGCATGGTAAAGACCCAAAGCACAAAGCCCGTGCCCAGCCCGCAAAGCGCACCGGTCCGCGTGGCCCCGCGCCAGAGCACGCCGCCCAGCATCGCGGGCAGAAACTGCGCCACCCCGCCGAAGGAAATCGTGCCAATCGCCGCCAGCGCCCCGCTGCCACCCGAGGCGCGGTAATAGAGATAACCCAAGCCCACCACGCAGAAAATCGACAACCGCCGCGCAAGGATGACGATATTGCGCACATCCCCCGACTGCGTCGCCCCATCGCGGCGCAGCGCCAGCCAGATCGGCATGACGATATGGTTGCTCACCATGGTCGAGAGCGCCAGCGTGGCGACGATCACCATCGAGGTCGCCGAAGAGAAACCACCCAAGAAAGACAGCATCGCCAGCCCGTTCTGCCCCTGGCTGAGCGGCAGACTCAGTACGAAAAGATCGGGGTTCGCGCCTTCGGGCATCAGGTCTAGCCCCACCACCGCGATGGGCACGACGAAAAGGCTCATCAGCATCAGGTACAGCGGGAAGGCCCAGCTTGCGATTTGCAACTGCCGCTCGTCGTCGTTCTCGACCACCATGACCTGAAACATGCGCGGCAGGCACAAAAGCGCGGCCCCCGAAAGCACGGTCAACGCGGCCCAACGGCTGCCCTGCACCTCCCATTGCCCGATGTCTGAGGCGTCGATCCGCGCCAAGGTCTCGCCCAAGCCTCCGGCCAGGCCCCAGATGACGTAGACCCCCACCGCCACCAGCGCCAAGAGCTTGACCACCGCCTCCACCGCGATGGCGATGACCACACCGTGATGCCGTTCGTTCACATTCAGGTTCCGGGTGCCGAAAAGCACGGTAAAGAGCGTCAGCCCCGCCGCGACCCAAAGCGCCGCCTGCCCCCGGTTGATCACATCGCCCCCCGCCTCGGCCAGCGGCACGTCGGCGGCGGCAAAGATTGACAGCGACAAGATAACCGATTGTAATTGCAGCGCGATATAAGGCGTCACCCCGATCACGGCCATGACCGTCACGACGATCGCCAACGTGTTGGATTTGCCGTAGCGCGAGGAAATCAGGTCCGCGATCGAGGTGACGCGATGGCTTCGCCCGATCCGCACCAAACGCCGCAGCCCCCACCACCAGCCGATCATCACCAGCGAAGGGCCGAGGTAGATGGTCACATATTCCAGCCCCGAGCGCGCCGCATATCCCACCGCGCCGTAAAAGGTCCAAGCGGTGCAGTAGATCGACAGCGACAGGGTATAGACCAGTGGCGAGCGCAGCAGCCAGCCGCCCTGCCCGCGCAGGGCCGCGCGTTCGGCGGCGAAGGCCACGATGAACAGGCCCGCCACATACATCAGGCAGACCGCCACCAACTGGTTGAGCGATACCATCAGCGCGGCCCGTCCGGCTGTGCTGCATCCTCACCCGAGGCCACATCCCGGGTCCGCCGCCAGAGGGCCCATGTCCCCAAGATAAGCAGCGCCCAGACCCCAAAGAGATAGCGCAGCGCCACGCTCATCGGGATGGTCGGCGCAGTGGGGTCCGGGCTGGCGGCTGGCACGGGCCAGAGCAGCGGCACCATCCACAGCATCAGCCCCAGAAACGGCAACAGGCGCACTGCATCCATCATCCGTCGCTGACGGTAGCCGCGTTTTTCCAAAAAGATCGGCCTACGGGGCATGGCGGGTCAACTGGCGATCAGGTCGCGTACCGCGTCCAACATCTCGGCATTCGAGAACGGCTTGGTCATGAAGCGGCTGACACCCGCCTTTTCGGCCATGGCGCGGTCCCGGCTTTGGCCCCGCGCGGTCAGCATCAGCACCGGCAACGCGCCGGTTTCGGGGTCACCCCGCAGCTCATCCAATATCTCGAAACCGCTCTTGCCCGGCAGCATCACGTCGAGCATCACCAGATCCGGCGATGCCTTGCGGATCACCTCCACCGCGCCTGTCCCATTGGCCAAGGTCTCCACACGCCAACCCTCTTGGCTCAGCAAAAAGCGGATGGCCTCGGCGATATTCACCTCGTCCTCCACCAGAACTACGAGTTTGCTCATCGGCAAAAAGTCTCCCCCCCTCGGTGTGCGGCGGCCCCGTCTTGCTGCGGGGTCTCGCGCACCGGGGGGAGCATGCATCGGTTTGCCAGCCCTGTCAAAAACTGCCTGCTGCGCCGCTTCAGATCCCCTCGCGCAGGATCGAAGGCTCGCGCCGCGCGCGGCATCCTTCGACCGGGCAAATGCGACAGGTCGCCCCCACCGGCTGCGCAGGCGCTGCCCCCGAGGGGACCGGCAAGAGCAGCATGACCGATTGGCTGAGCGGCGGCGTGTTATAGGCAGCCGCAGCTTGCACTTCGCAGGTGGCAATCGCCTCGAACTCCGCCTGCCCGCGCCCCATCTGCATGACGCGGGATTTCATCACCAGCCCCGGCTGCCCCTGCACCGCAAAGAGCGGCCAAAGCGGGCAGCAGGCGCCAAAGCGCGGCACGGTGAACCCTTCGATCGACTTGGCGAATGTCACGCTGCCAGAACGGTCACAGACCACCAGCCCCGCACCGAGGTCAGGCAGTGACGCCAAGCGCCGCAGCACCCGGCCCATCGGCTGGTCGAGTGCCTGAGCCAATTCGGCAGGATCGTGACCCATCTCCCCCGCCACCCGCTCCAGCCGCGCCAGCCGCGCCAAAGGCAGCGCCGCCGCATCGCGGGCGATCTGTTGCAACACCCCCGTCGCGATATGCCGCGCGGCCTTGGTCTTGAGCGTATCGGCCTGTTCGACCAGCGCCGCAATCGCCGCCTGCGGGGCGCGCGCCTCTTCCAAAGGGTCGAAACGGTAGTCATGCGCGGCGAGGAAACTCTCTACCTCGGCCTGGGGCGAATGGGCCACCTCGCGGGTCTCGGCGGCACTATCGAAATAGGTCACCAGCGCCTGCGCGCTGTCGGACAGGCGGCGGCTGTCTTGGTGGATATTGGCGTGGAACCTGTCGCGCCATTCCGCCTGCAAACTGTCTGTTTCGGCCAGAATCGCGGCGGTGGAGCGGATCGCCGCGGCGGTACTCAATAGCTCATGCATGGAGGTGGCAAGCTGCGGGTCATGGGCCAACCGATCCGAGAGCGCCTCGACCGTCTGCTCCAATGCCGCGATGCGGCGCTGGCTGTTGGCCAGCACCTTGGCCCAGCCCGGAAACCGCCCCGCAAACTCATCCGCCCGGTCGCTCTCCGGCCCGGTTAGCCCCGCATCCTCCGCCGCCTCGCGCAGGGTGGCGATCAGCGCGGCTTCGGCCCCTTCGGTCAGCGCCTGCGGTTCGACCCCAAGCGCATGGGCGATGTTGAGCAAGAGCTTGCCGCCGATTCTGCGCCGATTGTGCTCGATAAGGTTGAGATAGCTGGCCGAGATGCCGCTTTGCTGCGCAAGCTCCGCCTGTTTCAGCCCCGCCATCACGCGCCGCTCACGGATGCGGCTGCCGGTCAGCCCTTCACGCATGGGACGGCCCGGCCGGATGTTTCGCCCGTTGTTTCAAGGTCTTTCTGCGCCGCAATATCATATTCTTTACAGTCCCTCCGGCAGGATTGCGAATATATTTACAAAAAAATCGTTTCGATCAAGCGCCTTATTGATCGGTTTTCATTTTCCGCGCCATAGTTTCTTTGCACTATTGCGTGTTGTGGCATCGGGGGGAGGTTCCGCTGCCGCGACTTACAAAAATGGGAGGACTTCATGTCGTTTACGAAACTGACACGCCGCGGGCTGATCCAGACCGGCGCGGTTGCCGGTGCAGGGTTGGCGCTGCCGACCTATCTGCGCGCGGAAAATCACGCGGGCTTTACCAACGCCCCCACGGGCAGCACCGTGACGCTTGGCTTCAACGTGCCCCAGACCGGCCCCTATGCCGAAGAAGGTCTGGATGAGCTGCGCGCGCAGGAGCTTGCGGTCGAACACCTCAATGGCGGGGGCGACGGCGGCATGATGAACACCTTCAGCTCCAAGGCGCTGAAAGGGAACGGCATTCTGGGCAAGAAGGTCGAATATGTCACCGGCGACACCCAGACCAAATCCGACGCCGCCCGCGCCAGCGCCAAGTCGATGATCGAAAAAGACGGCGCGGTGATGATCAACGGCGGCTCGTCCTCGGGCGTGGCCGTGGCGGTGCAAGACCTTTGCCAATCGGCGGGCGTGATCTTCATGGCGGGTCTCACCCACGCCAATGACACCACCGGCAAGGACCGCAAGGCCAATGGCTTCCGGCATTTCTTCAACGCCTATATGTCCGCTGCCGCCCTCGCCCCGGTGCTGAAAAACGCCTATGGCTCTGAGCGTCGCGCCTATCACCTGACCGCGGATTACAACTGGGGCTGGACCCAGCAGGAATCCATCGCCGCCGCGACCGAGGCGATGGGCTGGGAGACCGTGGAGAACGTGCTGACGCCGCTCGCCTCGACCGATTTCTCCTCCTATATCGCGCCGGTGCTGAACTCGGGCGCCGATGTGCTGGTGCTGAACCACTACGGCGGCAACATGGTGAACTCGCTCACCAACGCGGTGCAGTTCGGCCTGCTCGACAAAGAGGTCAACGGCAAGAAGTTCGAGATCGTCGTGCCGCTCTACTCCGAACTGATGGCCGCCGGTGCCGGGGCCAACGTGCAGGGGGTTATCGGCTCGATGAACTGGAACTGGCAGCTGCAAGACGAAGGCTCCAAGGCCTTCACCAAATCCTTTGGTGAGAAATATGGCCGCCCGCCCTCGAACTCGGCGCATACCTGCTACGTGCAAACGCTGCTCTATGCCGATGCGGTGGAACGCGCAGGCTCGTTCAACCCCTGCGCCGTGGTCGAGGCGCTTGAGGGCTATGAGTTCGACGGTCTGGGCAACGGGCCGACGCTCTACCGCGCGGACGATCACCAGTGTTTCAAGGACGTGCTCGTGATGAAGGGGGCGGAGAACCCGACCAACGAATACGACACGCTGGAGATCGTCGAACAAACGCCCCGTGCACAGGTCGAATATGCCCCCGATCACCCGATGTTCGCGGGCGGTGATCTGGGCAAATGCAACCCCGGCGCGTGATCCGTTGACATCAGATGGCGCGCGGGCCTGATCCTGCGCGCCCTTTTTATCGCTGCAAGCGGCAAGGCCGCTTGTAAACGCTTCCCTTACAGGTGGGGACCATGGACGCAATCCTTCTGCAAATACTCAACGGCCTCGACAAAGGCTCGGCCTATGCGCTGATCGCGCTTGGGCTGACGCTGATCTTCGGCACCCTTGGCGTGGTCAATTTCGCCCATGGGGCGCTTTTCATGATCGGGGCCTTCTGTTCGGTCACGCTGCAACGCATTCTGACGCTGAGCGTCGAGACCATCGACGAGACCAAGAAGGATTTCCTCGGCAATCCGCTGAAGGTCAAAACCCCCTATGTCGAACAGTGGTTCGGGCCGGAAACGGGACAGGCGATCATTGACTGGTCGGTGCCGCTGGCGATCCTCTTTGCGATCCCTGTGATGCTGCTGATTGGCTTCATCATGGAACGCGGACTGATCAAGCACTTCTATAAGCGGCCCCATGCGGATCAGATCCTCGTGACCTTCGGCCTTGCCATCGTCTTGCAGGAAGTCGTCAAATATTTCTACGGCGCAAACCCGATCCCCACCCCTGCGCCGCAGGCTTTCGTGGGCAGCTTCGATTTCGCACCGCTTTTGGGGTTGGACACGTCTTTGGCCTACCCCTATTGGCGCTTGGTCTACTTTGGCTTTTCCACCCTCATCATCGCTGCGGTTTTTGCTTTCTTGCAATTCACCACCTTCGGCATGGTCGTCCGCGCCGGCATGGCGGACCGTGAGACCGTGGGCCTTCTGGGCATCGACATCGACCGCCGCTTTACCATCATGTTCGGCATTGCTGCCGCCGTGGCGGGGCTTGCGGGCGTGATGTATGCGCCGATCAACTCGCCGAATTATCACATGGGCATGGACTTTCTGGTGCTAAGCTTCGTCGTCGTCGTGGTCGGCGGCATGGGCTCGCTGCCCGGCGCAGTGCTGGCGGGGTTCCTTTTGGGCATCCTGGAAAGCCTCGCATCCATGAATGAAATCAAAAACATCATCTACGGTATCGACCAGATCATCATCTACGTCGTTGCCATCGTGATCCTGCTGGTCCGCCCGCGCGGTCTGATGGGGCGCCGCGGCGTGATGGAGGAATAAGACATGTTCGGACTGGAAAAACGCGATACGCTTCTTTTGGGGGTCGTGATCGTTCTCACGCTCTTCGCCCCCTTCATCCTCAACCCCTTTCCGGCGGATTCGGGCCTTGCACAGTTCAACGCCGGCTACCCCGACCTGATGCAACGCTTTGTGATCTTTGGCATCTTCGCCATCGGGTTCAACATCCTCTTCGGGCTGACCGGCTATCTCTCCTTTGGCCATGCGGCCTTTCTGGGGGTCGGTTCCTACTCTGCCGTCTGGATGTTCAAACTGCTCAGCTACAACGTCGTGCCCGCGCTGGTGCTGGCCGTCATCATGGCTGGGCTGTTCTCGGCACTCATCGGCTACATCAGCCTGCGGCGCTCGGGCATCTACTTTTCGATCCTGACACTGGCCTTCGCGCAGATGTCCTTCAACCTCGCCTATTCAGTGCTGACGCCGATCACCAATGGTGAGACGGGGCTGCAGATCTACACTTCCGATCCGCAATATCTCCAATCCGTAGATGCGCCCAGCTTCCCCAATCTCTTCGGGGCGGCGATGAACTCCTCGACGACACTCTTCTTCGGCGGTTGGACCTTCACCTTCTCGGTCGGCTACTACTTCTGCGCGGTCTTCCTGATCCTCGCCTTCTATCTGGCGATCCGCATCTTCCGCTCGCCCTTCGGCATGATGCTGCGGGCGGTGAAATCGAACCAGCAGCGGATGAACTACACCGGGTTGAACACGCGGCCTTATACGCTGGCGGCCTTTGTCATCTCGGGCATGTATGCCGGGCTTGCGGGCGGTCTGCTGGCGGCGATGGACCCGCTGGCGGGGGCCGAACGGATGCAGTGGACCGCATCGGGGGAAGTGGTGCTGATGACGATCCTTGGCGGCGCGGGCACGCTCATCGGGCCGGTGCTGGGCGCGGGCTTCATCAAGTATTTCGAGAACATCTTCGCCAAGATCAACGACAACGTGCTGCACGGCTGGTTCGCTTTCATGCCCGACGGGATCGAAGACGCGATGGTCGCGATCATCCACCCCTTCGTCGGCAAGGGCTGGCACCTGACGCTTGGCCTGCTGTTCATGCTGGTCGTGATCTTCCTGCCCGGTGGGCTGGTCGAGGGTGGGCAACGTCTGGGCCGGGTCTTCCGCCGCCGGGACAAGAACGCAGGCTCGGTCGAGGCCGACGCCGCCCAACAACGCAGCGAAGCCGCGGAATAGGAGAGACATCATGGCCATTCTCGAAGTCAAAAATGTCGGCAAGCGCTTTGGCGGGTTGCAGGCGCTGAGCGATGTGAACCTCAGCGTGGCGGAGAACTCCGTCCACGCGATCATCGGCCCCAATGGGGCGGGCAAATCCACGCTGCTGAACTGTCTGGTGGGCAAGCTCATCCCCGACACCGGCTCAGTCATGTTCGACGGGCAGTCGGTGCTGGGCCGCAAACCCTATGAGATCAACCAGATGGGCATTTCCCGCGTGTTCCAAACGCCCGAGATCTTTGGTGATCTCACGGTGATGGAGAATATGCTGATCCCCTGCCTTGCCAAACGCGACGGGGCGTTTCAACTGAACGGCTGGTCGCGGGTCGTGAGCCAGCGCGACATGATAGACAAGGCCGAGGAAATGCTCCGCGACATGCGTATGATCGACAAACGGCACATGCCCGCGGCCTCCATGTCGCGGGGCGACAAGCGGCGGCTGGAAATCGCCATGTGCCTTGCCCAAGATCCGCGCCTGCTGCTTTTGGACGAACCGACTGCCGGGATGGCGCGGGCCGATACCAACAACACCATCGACCTGCTCAAACAGATCAAGGACGAGCGCGACATCACCATCGCCATCATCGAACACGACATGCATGTCGTCTTTTCACTGGCCGAGCGGATCACCGTGCTGGCCCAAGGCACGCCGCTGGTCGAAGACACCCCCGACCGGATCAAGGGCCACCCCAAGGTGCGCGAAGCCTATCTCGGCGAAAGCCAAGACGCCGCCTGACCCCCTCCTATTGCCGCAGATCTAGGACAGCATATGACCACCAGCACGCTCGACAAAAACGCCAACCACGCCCAAACCGCCCCGGCCTTCCTCTCAGTCTGGGACATTCACGCCTATTACGGCGAAAGCTACATCGTGCAGGGGGTGAGCTTTAACGTCCATGAGGGGGAGATTCTCGCCCTGCTGGGCCGCAACGGGGCGGGCAAGACCTCGACCCTGCGGGCCATCGCGCGGGTGAGCGACCCGGAGTTGAAACGCGGGGAGGTCTGGCTTGACCATCAGCCGCTGCACAATATGGCCAGCCACCAAGCCTCTGCCGCGGGGCTGGCGCTGGTGCCCGAAGACCGCCGCATCATTTCCGGCCTTACCGTCGAAGAGAACCTCAAGCTCGCCCAGATCGCCCCGCCCATCGGCTGGTCGCTCGACCGGCTCTACGATCTCTTCCCCCGCCTGCGTGAGCGGCGCCATCAAGAGGGGGTGACCCTCTCGGGCGGGGAGCAGCAGATGCTCGCCATCGCCCGCGCCTTGGCCCGTGACATCAAGGTGTTGCTGCTCGATGAACCCTACGAAGGGCTGGCGCCGGTGATCGTGGATGAGATCGAAAAGACGCTGGGGCTGATCAAGGCGCAGGGCATCACCACGATTCTGGTCGAACAAAACGCGGTGCGGGCGCTGAAACTGGCCGACCGGGCGGTGATCCTCGACACCGGCGGCGTGGTCTTTGACGGCACCGCCGCCGAGGTGCTGGACAACGCGGAACTGCGCGCAGAATACCTCGCGATCTGACCTAAGGTCACTCAGGTCCGGCGCGCGCGGCTGAGGCCCCGCCTCTTTCTCGCGCCCCGGACCGCTTTGCGCGACAAAAAACCGATCCTACCCCCTAGACAACAGTTGGCTTTTCATGGCTTTGCCCATGCCCTATAAGCGTGCCAATCAATCGCGCAGCGACGGGCCGCAGGCCTGCCGAAATCTTCGAGGATCCAATGACAAACAACACCCATGACGCTGACGTGGCCTTCATCAAGGCCCTCGCCGAGCTGCTGAATGAAAACGACCTGACGGAGCTTCAGGTGAAACGCGACTATGCCGAGGATGACAGCCTGAACGTGCGCGTCAGCCGCAAGCCCCCGCAGCAGGTCATGGCCGCCCCCCAGCAGCAGTACCAAGCCGCCCCCGCGCCTGCCGCCGCATCGGCCCCTGCCGCGGCCCCCGCAGCTTCCGCGCCAGCCCCTGCCGCAGACGCCGATCCCGCCGATCACCCCGGTGCCGTGACCTCGCCGATGGTGGGCACCGTGTATCTTCAAGCCGAGCCGGGCGCGCCGGCCTTCATCTCCGTCGGGGCCTCCGTCTCCGAAGGTGACACGCTTCTGATCGTCGAGGCGATGAAGACCATGAACCATATCCCCGCCCCCCGCGCCGGCACCGTCAAGCGCATCCTCGTCGGCGACGGCGATGCCGTGGAATTCGGCGCGCCGCTGGTCATCCTGGAATAAGGGCCGGACATGTTCAGCAAAATCCTAGTTGCCAACCGGGGAGAGATCGCGCTGCGCGTCATCCGCGCGGCCCGCGAGATGGGCATCCAGACCGTCGCGGTGCATTCCACCGCCGACAGTGACGCGATGCACGTGCGCATGGCCGACGAATCCGTCTGCATCGGCCCGCCCTCCTCGACCCAATCCTACCTGTCGATCCCCGCCATCATCGCGGCCTGCGAGATCACCGGCGCCGAGGCGATCCACCCCGGCTACGGATTCCTGTCCGAGAACGCGAATTTCGTGCAGGTGATCGAAGATCACGGGCTCACCTTCATCGGCCCCACCGCCGAGCATATCCGCGTCATGGGCGACAAGATCACCGCCAAAGACACGATGAAAAAGCTCGGCGTGCCCTGCGTGCCCGGCTCCGACGGCGGGGTCACCTCGCTGGAAGACGCCAAGCGCATCGGTGAGGAGATCGGCTATCCGGTCATCATCAAGGCCACTGCCGGTGGTGGCGGCAAGGGCATGAAAGTGGCCCAGACCGCAGCCGACATGGAAAAAGCCTTCCAGACCGCGCGGGCCGAGGGCAAGTCGAACTTTGGCAACGACGAAGTCTATATCGAGAAATACCTCACCACGCCACGCCACATCGAGATTCAGGTCTTTGGCGACGGCAAGGGCAATGCCGTGCATCTGGGCGAGCGGGACTGTTCGCTGCAGCGCCGCCACCAAAAGGTTTTCGAGGAGGCCCCCGGCCCCTCGATCACCGCCGAGGAACGCGCACGCATCGGCAAGACCTGCGCCGACGCCGTGGCCAATATCAACTACATCGGCGCCGGCACGATCGAGTTCCTCTACGAGAACGGCGAGTTCTACTTCATCGAGATGAACACCCGCCTGCAAGTGGAACACCCGGTGACCGAGGCGATCTTTGGCGTCGATCTGGTGCGCGAACAGATTCGCGTGGCCGAAGGCCTGCCGATGTCCTTCACGCAGGAGGATTTGCAGATCAACGGCCATGCCATCGAGGTGCGCATCAACGCCGAGAAATTGCCGAACTTCGCGCCCTGCCCGGGCAAGATCACGCAGTATCACGCCCCCGGCGGGCTTGGCGTGCGGATGGATTCGGCGTTGTATGACGGCTATTCGATCCCGCCCTTCTACGACAGCCTGATTGGCAAGCTCATCGTGCACGGCCGCGACCGGCCCGAGGCGCTGGCCCGTCTGGGGCGCGCCCTGGGTGAGTTGATCGTGGACGGGGTCGACACCACCGTGCCGCTGTTCCACGCGCTGCTGGCCGAGGAGGACATCCAATCGGGCGGCTACAACATCCACTGGCTTGAGCATTGGCTGGAAACCAACCTCGGCGACGGCTGACATGACATGTCGGATCTGACGCCAGAGATCCTGCTCCACGGCTATTCCATCGGGATTTTCCCCATGGCGGAACACCGCGACGACCCGGAAATTTTCTGGGTCGATCCGCGGCGCCGTGGGGTGATGCCGCTCAATGGTTTCCACATCTCGCGCTCTCTGGCCCGCGCCATCCGGCGCAGCCCCTTTCACCACACGATCAACCGTGATTTCCGAGCTGTCGTCGCCGGTTGCGCCGACCGCGAAGACACATGGATCAATGCCGAGATCACCGCGCTCTACACTGCGTTGCACCGCGCGGGCTACGCTCATTCGCTTGAGGTTTGGGACGGTGATGCGCTGGTGGGCGGCGTCTATGGCGTGACATTGGGGCGTGCGTTCTTTGGCGAGAGCATGTTTTCGCGCCGGACCAATGCGTCAAAAATGGCGCTGGCGGCGCTGGTGGATCGGCTGCGCCGCGCGGGGTTCACCCTGTTCGATACGCAGTTTTTAACCGATCACCTCGCCTCTCTCGGGGCGGTGGAGATTTCGCGGGCAGAATATCACGCGCAGCTCGATGTGGCGAAACGCGGCAATGCGCGGTTCAACGCGCCTAAGTTGGACAGTCTTCAGGACGTGCTGCAGCGCATGACCCAGATGTCATAGCGAAAATGCTCCAGCGCGTGCAGCGCGGGGGCCGAGGCGATCATCCAACCGGAAAACAAGGCGCTGTCGCTGCCCTTTTCGGTGATCTCAAGCGCGGCATAGGCATTGGCCGCCGGATCCCCCGCCGGATAGCGGCAATCGACCATGGAGATCTGCAAATTGCCCAAGGTCAGGCGGTCACCCTTGGCAATCTCCAGATCGGTCGTGTCACCCGAAATCTTGTCCAAGGCACGCAACACGCCGCCCGAGGCACTGGCGACCTGCCCCCCCTCTTGAGCGTGAAGCGGCGCGGCCAGCACAAGCGCGGCCAAGAGAAGCTTTTTCATGGGTCCACCCGGATTGCGTGAGCTTTGGGGCCGCGCGAAAGGCGCGGCCAACCGATCATTCAGGCTGCCACGCCTCGTAATCCTTACGTTCGACAGGTTCGGCGCGGCGCAGCGACCCGGCAGGCGCATAGGCCATGGCGGTGCCGGTGCGATTCTCAACATGGGCCTTTTCCCACGGCTTATGCGCCAGCGGCTTGTCGGTCGGCGGCTCATCCCATGTGCGGTGCAGCCAGCCATGCCAATCGGGGCTCACGCGGCTCGCCTCGGCCTCACCGTTGAAAATGACCCAGCGTTTGCTGTCGTCGGCGTTGCGGTAATAGACGTTGCCCTGCGCGTCTTCGCCCACCTTGCTGCCCTTGCGCCAAGTGAAAAGCTGGGTGTTCAGCGTCTGGCCGTTCCACCATGTGACACTGCGCAGAAGTGAATTGAGAATGCCCATTGAGGTCTCCGTTCCTGTTGTCCGTTATATGCACCATGGAGGCTTTGGCGTCCAGCCTCGCCGCGCAGGAGGTTCGGGATGCTGCGGGTTTCACTGCCCGCGGGGAACCGCACATATCCCCCCAATTCGCCTCCGAAAATCAGCCCTCGGCGGCGTCGCGCAAAAGCGCGGTGCATTCGATTTCAATCCGGTACTTTGGGTCGATCAACCCACATTCGATCATCGTCGCGGCAGGTGGATGCGCGCCAAAAGCCTCCCGCAGGAGCGGCCAGCAGGCTTCGAACTCCGCCGCGTCGGGCAGCATGTAGGTGACGCGCACCACATGGGCAAAATCGCTGCCTGCCTCGGCCAAAGCGGCCTTGATCGTCGCCAATGCCGCGGCGCATTGCGCTGTGACGTCAGCCCCCTCGCCCACGGTGCCCGAGACATGGACCATGCCGCCTGCCACCACCGCGCGGCTGTAGCCGATCTTGTTCTCATAGATGCCACCCGATGAAATGCGCCGCATATTGCCTCCCTGAAACGCAAAAGGGCGGACCTGATGGCCCGCCCCTATGACTTGGCCCAACGCGCTTAGCCCGCGCTGGCTGGTTCCTTGCTTTCGCTGTCGGCGTGGATCATCAGCGGCTTGGCCTCGGATGTGACGGCCTCCTCGTTGACGACCACTTCGCTCACCGTCTCCAGCCCCGGCAGTTCGAACATCGTGTCGAGCAGGATGTCTTCGAGGATGGAGCGCAGACCGCGAGCGCCAGTCTTCCGCTCGATCGCGCGTTTGGCGATGGCTTGCAGCGCGTCATCGGTGAAGGTCAGCTGCGTGTCCTCTAATTCGAACAGACGCTGGTACTGTTTGACCAGAGCGTTCTTCGGCTCGGTCAGGATGGTGACCAGAGCGTCCTCATCCAGATCTTCGAGTGTTGCCAGAACCGGCAGACGGCCCACGAATTCCGGGATCAGACCGAACTTCAGCAGGTCTTCGGGTTCGAGGTCAGTGAAAATCTCACCAATGCCGCGGGCGTCATTGTCACGCACATCGGCGCCGAAGCCCATGGCAGAGCCTTTGCCGCGCTGCGCGATGATCTTGTCGAGACCGGCAAAAGCACCGCCGCAGATGAAGAGGATGTTCGTGGTGTCCACCTGCAGGAACTCCTGCTGCGGATGCTTGCGCCCGCCCTGCGGCGGCACGGAGGCCACGGTCCCTTCCATCAGTTTCAACAGCGCCTGCTGCACGCCCTCGCCCGACACGTCACGGGTGATCGAGGGGTTTTCAGACTTGCGGGTAATCTTGTCGACCTCGTCGATATAGACGATGCCGCGCTGCGCGCGCTCGACGTTGTATTCCGACGCCTGCAACAGCTTGAGAATGATGTTCTCCACATCCTCGCCCACATAGCCGGCCTCGGTCAGCGTGGTCGCGTCGGCCATGGTGAAGGGCACATCGAGGATGCGCGCCAGCGTCTGCGCCAGCAACGTCTTGCCGCAGCCAGTGGGGCCGATCAGCAGGATGTTGGATTTCGCCAGTTCTATATCGCCGCCCTTCTGGGCGTGGTTCAACCGCTTGTAGTGGTTGTGGACCGCCACCGAGAGCACGCGCTTGGCCATCGCCTGACCGATCACATAGTCGTCCAACACGCCGCAGATGTCGCGGGGCGTGGGCACGCCATCGGTCGCCTTGAGGCCCGAGGCTTTGGTCTCTTCTCGGATGATATCCATGCACAGCTCGACGCATTCGTCGCAGATGAACACGGTCGGCCCCGCAATCAGCTTGCGCACCTCGTGCTGGCTCTTGCCGCAGAAGCTACAGTAGAGCGTATTTTTGCTGTCGTTGCCGGAATTATTCGCCATCTCAAACCTTTCAGGTCTGTCGTGTATGTCCGCCCCGGTCTTGGGGCCGCGAGATTTGGCCTCAAGCTTAGGCCAGTGACCCCGGCGCTACAATCGCAAAATATGCAGCGCCGGGCCCCTTCGATTACTTGTCTTTCTTGTCCTTGCCACCGGCGGCAGCCTCATCGGCTTTGCCGCGGCTTTCGACGATCTCATCGAGATGGCCCCATTCCTTGGCTTCCTCTGGCGTCATCCACAGATCACGGTCGAGGGCTTTTTGAACGGTTTCTAGCGGCTGGCCGGAGTGTTTGACATAAAGCTGATACATCCGCTCACGGGTGCGTTCGATGTGACGCGCCGAGATCAGGATATCTTCGGCCATGCCCTGCGAGCCGCCGGAGGGCTGGTGGATCATCACCTCGGCATTGGGCAGCGCGAAACGCATGCCCTTTTCGCCGCCGATCGCGATGACCGACCCCATGGAGGCCGCCATGCCACAGATCAAGGTCGAGACCTTGGGCTTGATATATTGCATCGTGTCGTAGATCGACAGGCCCGCCGTCACCTCGCCACCGGGCGAGTTGATGTACATGCTGATTTCCTTGGAGGGGTTCTCGGCCTCAAGGTGCAACAGCTGGGCGACGACCAGATGGCTCATCCCGCTGTGGATCGGGCCGTTGACGAAGATAATCCGCTCTTTCAGCAGACGCGAGAAGATGTCGTAGGACCGCTCGCCCCGGCTGGTTTGCTCAACCACCATCGGGACAAGCGTGTTCATATAGGTGTTGATCGGATCGTTCATGCGTGCCTGCCTCAGTTCCTGTTCGCGGGACCATACCCGCAAAACTGTTACCCAGAGATTAGTCCCCCCGGTATGGGGGTTCAAGGGGGGCAGGCACGACAGTCTGCGCTAATCGCGCCGATCACTCCGACGCGTCGCGCAGGTAGGCGATCAACGCGTCGATATCCTCGGGCTTGCGCACACCCCGGAACGACATTTTAGTGCCTTTCATGAAGCCCTTAGGGTCCGCCAGAAAGGCGCTCAACTCATCGTGAGACCAGACCAACCCCTCCGCCGCTGCGGCCTGCATGGCTTTGGAGTAGCGGAAGCCGTCAACCGCTCCCGCCGGGCCATCCACGATGCCGTTCAGCATCGGCCCGACACGGTTCTTGGCCTTGGCGCCGATCTGGTGGCAGGATTTGCATTTGCGAAACGCCTTCTCCCCGGCCTTGATCAGCGCGGGATCGGCGGCGGGGGCTTCGGCCACCTCGACCGGCGCGGGGGGCTCTTCGGGGGCAGGCTCCGCCGCGGCTTTGGCCTCTTCGGCCTTAGCCTCTTCGGCTGCGGCCTTGGCGGCGGTCTCCTCGGGCGTCACGTCCAGCACGGCTGCGCGCATGGTGATCTCGACCGAGGATTTGCAATCGCTCATGCAGGGGTTTTGCTTGAAGGACGCAAACTCGACCTCCGCCCGGTCATCGGGTTTGAAGGCCTCCTCATTTGGCAGGCGCAGATCGGCGAAGTTCTCTGAGGAGAGCACGAAATCCTCATCCACCTCGTCATTGAGATAGAGCAGATAAGCGGTGATCGCATAGACCTCATCATCGCTCAGCGACTGCGCATCGCCGAAGGGCATCGCCCGGTTCACATAGTCGTAAACCGTTGAAAGGTATGGCCAATAGCTGCCGATCGTTTTGACGGGGCGCATGTCGGTCAGGCTGCCCTGCCCGCCTGCAAGCACCGGCCAACGGCCTGTGCCCTCGCCAAAGACGCCGTGGCAGGAGGCGCATTTCGCGGTGTAAATCTCATCCCCGGTCATCACGTCGCCACGGCCCTCGGGCAGACCTGTGCCGTCAGGGCGCACGTCGATATCCCACAGCGCGACCTCTTCGGGGGTGGCGGAGCGGCCGAGGCCCAGAGGCTCGGCGGCCAGCGGGCTTGCCAGCGCGGTGGTCAGGAGGGCAGCTTTAAGAAATCTCGACATTTTCCGCCTTTCCGTCTGCATCGACCGCCCAGGTCTGGATGCCGTTGTTGTGGTAGATCGAATTCTCGCCCCGGACCGCGCGCAACGCGTGTTTGGTGGGCTGGACGTAGCCGGTGCTGTCATGCGCGCGGCTTTGCAGCAGCAGGGGTTTGCCGTCCCATTCGAAGTCAAAGTAGAAGCGGTGCAGCGCCTTGGGCGTGCTCGGCCCGTCCATCCGCGCCTGATGCCATGTGATGCCGCCATCCAGTGTCACATCCACGCGCGGGATCGTGCCGCGGCCCGACCACGCGAGGCCGGTCAGAACGGTCGGCCCCGGGCCATGGGTGATCGGCGCCTGCGGGCTGGGGCTGGTGATGACCGATTTCGCGTCCATCTCCCAAGTGAAGCGCCGCGCCACACCATCGGCCATGAGGTCGGTATATTTGCTGGTCTCCTCGCGGTGGTGCCAAGGCTGGTCGCCGACCTCGAGCCGGCGCAGCCATTTGACCCACATGTTGCCCTCCCAGCCGGGCACGACGAGGCGCACCGGGTAGCCCTGTTCGGGGCGCAGCGCTTCGCCGTTCATCTTGAGGGCCACGAGGCAATCGTCGAGCGCCTTTTCCATCGGGATCGACCGGCTCATCGCCGCCGCATCCGCGCCCTCGGCGAGCAGCCACTTGCCCTCGGGCTTCACGCCCGCCTCCTCCAGCACCAGCCGCAGCGGCACGCCGGTGTATTGGACGTTGTGGATCATGCCATGGGTGAACTGGCAGCCATTAAGCTGCGAGCCGCGCCACTCCATCCCGGAGTTGGCCGCGCATTCGAGGAAATAGACGTGGTTCTCGCGCGGGAAACGCATCAGGTCTTCCATGGTAAAGACCAGTTCGCGGCCCACCAAACCATTGATCATCAAGCGGTGTTCCGCCGGATCGACCTTGGCCACCCCCGAGTGGTGCCGCTCAAAGCAGACGCCGTTGGGGGTGATCGTGCCATCCAGCGCATGGATCGGGGTGAAGTTGATCGAGCTCACCGGGTCGGCGGTCAGCCATTCCACGGTGCGGCGTTTCACATCCGCTTCGAAAGGCGACGGCTTGCCGTAAGGCGCGACGTCAACGCCGTCGCCCAACTCCTGCATCCATGGATGGATCGCAATGCCCGGATCGGTCTGGGCGGCGCTGGCCTGCCCCGCCAGCGTCCCCGCGGCCGCCGCCCCTGCCCCCGTCAGAAAGGCACGGCGCGATGGCCCCTTGTGGTTCTCTTCTGTCATGTCGTGGCCCTCACATATTCAAATTCATTTTATTGAATTTGTATCTATGTGAGAACCCCTATTCTCATTTTTCTTACTTTGGCAGAACGATTTTCACCGGGGTCCGGGCGCCTTCGCCCACGGTGTTCAGTTTCGAGATATGGCTCTCCACCACGTCCCAGATCGGCGGGCCTTCGGTGCCCTCGTTGACCGAGGCCCAACCGGCCACGACATAGCTGCGCTGCGCGTCGATGGGCTCGCCGGTGCTCAAGAGGGTCATCTCGCTAATCCGCTCGCCCTGCGGCTTGGCGATGTCCATCTTGAAGCCCATGCCACCGACGCGCACCATGTCGCCGCCCTGCTGGTAATAGGGGTCCGGGTTGAACAGGTTGTCGCCCACGTCTTCTAGCACGACCTTCAGGAATTCGCCCGTCATTTCCGTGCGGTAGGCATTGGGATAGGTCATCGAGGTGACGTTGAAGATATCCTCGCGGGTGATGTCCTGCCCCGGCAGGATCGACGGCCCCCAGCGGACCCCGGGGCTGAGCGCGATCTCGGCGTCGCGCTCGCTCAGCAGCGCGTCGCAGATGAGGTCATCCCACGTCCCGTTGAAATTGCCCCGACGGTAGAGCAGCGCATCACTCTGACCGACCACATGAGTCAGTTCCTCAAGGAAGGGCGCGCGCTGCGCGTCGATCAGCTTGGCCACCTCGGCATCCGGCGTGATCAGGTCCGAAAAGATCGGGATCAGTTTGTGCCGGATCCCCATCATCTTGCCGTCACGCACGTCCAGATCGACGCGGGAAACAAATTTCCCGTTCGAGCCCGAGGCGATGATATGTGTCTGGCCCACGAGCACCGGTTCGGGCAGCGCGTCATGGGTGTGGCCCGAGAGGATCACGTCGATCCCTTTGACGATCCCGGCCATCTTCTTGTCGACGTCGAAACCGTTGTGGCTGAGGCAGACGACCAGTTCGGCCCCCTGCGCGCGGACCTCGTCGACCATCTGCTGCATATTCTCGTCGCGGATGCCGAAGGAGTATTCGGGGAACATCCAGCCGGGGTTGGCGATGGGCATATAGGGAAAGGCCTGCCCGATGACGGCGATCTTCACGCCCCCGCGTTCGAAGAATTCGTAAGGCTTGAACAGTTCCGCCGGCTCGTCCCATTCACGGTCAAAAATGTTCTGGCCGAGGGCGGCAAAGGGCAGCCCCTCGACGATCTCCTGTACCCGCTCGGAGCCCAGCGTGAACTCCCAGTGGAAGGTCATCGCATCGGGCTTCAGCGCGTTCATCACGTTAACCATGTCCTGCCCTTCGGTCTTAAGACAGGTCAACGAGCCGTGCCATGTGTCGCCGCCATCCAAGAGCAGCGCGTCGGGCCGGTCGGCGCGGATGGCGTTCAGCACGGTGGCCACGCGGTCCAGCCCGCCGACCTTGCCGTAGGCCTGTGCTTGGGCCACGAAATCGTCGTAGGTCAGGGCATAATCCAGCGGCGTGCCGCCGCCGATGCCGTAGCGGACGCGGAAATCCTCGCCGGTGATATGGGGCACCTTGCCGCGGTTTTCGCCCACGCCGATGTTGACGGCGGGCTCGCGGAAATAGATCGGCTTTAGCTGGGCATGGATGTCGGTCACATGCATCAGGGTGACATTGCCGAACTTCTCGAACTCCAGAAGCGCGTCCTGATCAAAGCGGTCCTGTGCCGCCAGCCGCGCCCAGTTGCCGAAGCCCGAGCCGCCATAGATGGAGGCCGCGGCCATGGACATTTGCAGAAAATCACGGCGAGACAGCATGTTACGCTCCAGCACTTGAAAACAGGGAAAGGCCCCGCCCCCATGCGGGGGGCGGGATCATGTCAGGCGAAACGCCCGGAAATTAAATCAGTTACGCACCGAGGGGGCTTCGACCGACAGGCCGTTGCCGCGGCTGGCGACGTAAAGCTCCAGCGCCACGAACTCGGGGCTGCCGGGGCTGAAAGTCTCGGCCCGCGTGTCGCGTACACAGCCCTTGAAACGCGCATGGGCGCTGTTGAGCTTGGTGTTTTTCAGACGGTAGACCGGGAAGCCGTTGATCTGGCCCTGGCTCAGGTGGTCGGCCCGGATCATGTTGCCGTAGTTGTCCTCGTGGCAATTGGCGCAGCTCAGCTCAAGCTGGCCGTAGCGGGTGTAGTACATCTCTTTGCCCTGCTCCCATGTGCTCTGGGCCGGGCCATCGATCGCCACGTTGACCGGCATGCCGCGCGACTGGACCGAGATCAGCGCCTCCATCGCCGTCATCTGGCTGCCGGTGTATTTGTAGGGCTCGGCGCCCATCTGGTTCTCGCGGCAATCGTTGATCTGCTGCGCCAGCGTGCGCACCTCGCCCGCATCCTCGTTCCACTTCGGATAGACCGCGCGGACCCCCTTCATAGAGGTCTCGACATCGTTGTGGCAGGAGGCACAGGACTTGCCCTCGCTGCCCTCTGCCGTGTCCCACGCCGCCTGCGCCTGATCGACAAAGATCATGCCGGAGTTGTCGAAGTCGTCCATTTGAAGCTGCTGCGTCTCGTCCGAGCGGAAACGCCAGCCAGACATGATCTCGGGCAAGGCGCCGTCGAGATGCGCGGGCGCATTGGTCTTGGTCACCATCTCGATCTCGCCGTTGACGACAAGCTCGACCTCCTCATCGGCGGCCCCCAGCGTGGGGGCGGCCACCAAAAGCGCCGCGACCGCGGTCATTGCCTTGAATTTCATGTCTTTCCTCCCTGTTCCATGCGCCGCTTGGCTGACCCGATGGGTCAGCCGATGGCGATGGATTTGACTTCTTCGTAGACCGAACCGTCGTCGTCGTACCACGTGAACTTGAACTCGCCCGCTTCCGGAACAGTGGCGTCGAATTCGAAATAGGGGTTGGTCGACATCGCCGGTTCCATCTTCACGTCGATCACGTTCTCGCCGTTGAACTCGGCGGTGAAGCGGTTGATGATTGAACGCGGGATGACGTTGCCGTCGCTGTCCTTGCGCTGGCCCGATTCCATCGGGTGGCTGATCAGCGTCTTGATCGTGATGACCTCGCCGGCCTCGGCCTTTTTCGGCACTTTGACGCGGGGTGTTACACCTTCTGCCATTTTCTAAACTCCTGATTTGGGGCGCGCGGGCTTAGCCGCCGCAGCCACCGATTGTAACTTTGATCTCGGCGCTGGTGCGGGCGAACGTGCCGTCTTCCAGCTTGGCGATGGCGATGACGTCTTGGGTCTGCGCCAGCCGGATGCGGGTGGAGGCGCTGCGGCTGCCCGCCAGCGGGCCGAAGTTGAAGGTGCCCACGGGCGGCGTCGGGTTGCCTGCGGCCAGCACCATGATGGCCGAAGCGCCCGGGGCTTCGACCGAGATTGGCACGGTGTTGCCATTCTCGGCAATTTCAGGCGCGGTCAGGGTCACGCCGGTGTCGGCCATGTCGGCTCCGCCGGTGAATTCCGCGATCAATTCGTCCACCGTGGCGGCCGAAGCCCCCACCGGCAGGATGGTCAGCGCCATGGCGCCAAGGCCGAGGCCCAGAGTTTCACGTCTTGAGAAGTTCATCTCTCATCTCCTTGTTCGTCGGCGGCGCAGCGCGCCGTCATTCCATTCCGCGATGCGCTGATCGCGATCTCTTGCACCGGTCCCCCGCCACCGCTTGCTCAGCGCGGCGGGTGGGCCGCGTCACTCTTCTTTGAGCGTTGCCAGAAAGGCCACGACATCTTCGATTTGCTGCGCATCCAGCAGCGGCGGCAGAGGCTCGGTCCCCGCCTTGCCGGTGAAGCCATCGCCGGGGCGGACATAGCCGCTGGTCTTGTAATAGGACGGCATCATCGAGCCTTCGAAGGTCATCTTGCTATTGGCCACGATGCCGCGCAACTCGGCCTCGTTCCAGCGGTCGCCAGCCCCGTCGAGCATCGGACCTATTTCGCCCTGAAAGGGAACCTCGCTGAGCGCGCTGATCTGGTGGCAGGCCACGCAGTTGCCCGCCTTCTTGCTGCCGACGATGGCCGCACCCTTGGCGGCATCGCCGGGTGTCCCGGTCAGGGATTGTTCAACCGAACCATAGTCATCATAGGTCACGTCGGCAGGTGCCACGGTTTCAGCGGCGGCCAGAACGGGCGCGCCCGACACAATTGCGGCGGCGATCCATCTCATCATCGAAAACTTCCTCCCAGTGCCGATCACGGTGATGTGTGATCCGGTTTACCTGACCCTAAGACAGGGATGCGGCGCGGCGCAACAACAAATTCAAACTTTTGAATAGCTTTACACGCGCGGCGCCGCTTTCCCGGGTCAATCCGTGCTGCCATTGTTGCGCTCTTGGATCATCCGCGCGTGGTAGCGTTGGAAATCCTCATCGCCGTCCAGCGCATAGCGTTCCTCGTTTACCCATGTGAGCATATCAAGCGTCGTGCCCTTGCCGAACGCCCCCGGCATCACCGCCACCGCCGCCTGCGGCGCGGTCGCATCTTCGGGCACCTCATGAGGCAGGAACATCAGCGTCGGAGTAAAGAGAATCCCCCATTTCCGCGCCATCTGCTTTTCCGAGAGCGTCTCCCCGTCGAAATCGGTCACCTCGATATCGCCATGCAGGTTCAGCTGCACGACAAAGTAATTCTCTTCGATGTAATTGGCGATCTCGAGGGTGGGAAAAACCTCTTCGTGCATCTTGGTGCAATAGATGCAGCCGCGTTGCTCGAAAATCAGCATCAGACGTTTGTCCTCGCCCCTGGCCTCCTCCAGATCCTCGCGCAGGTCTTTGAAGGTGTCGCGCATCCAGGGCGTCTTGTGCAGCCCGTCGTCGCCCAGTTCCGCCGCGGCCAAAGGCCAGGCCAGCATCGCCGCCGCCACTGCGGCTCCTATCCTCGATCCGATCATCTTGGCGTCCTCCTCCTGATTGTTGCGTCTATCCTAGCGTCGTGAAGCTGGGGAACCAACGGATCATCGCATCCGCGATCAGTTGCACCCCGCCGGTCACGATCAGCACGGCAAAGAGGATCAGCATCACCCCCATCGCCTTTTCCACCTTTTGCACCAGCGCCATATGCCGCGCGGCCCAGTTAAGAAACGGTTTGGCGAAAAGTGCGGCCACTACGAAGGGCGCGGTCATCCCCGCGCCATAGGCGGCCAGCAACAGCCCGCCCCGCGCGATATCGCCCATGCCCGAGGCAATCATCAAGATCGCCGCCAGCGCGGGGCCGACGCAGGGTGTCCAGCCAAAGCCGAAGGCCAACCCCATGACATAGGCGCCCCAGACCGAGGTGGGCGTGCCGCCCCCCTCCAACCGCGCCTCGCGGTAGAGCAGCGGCACTTTGATCACGCCGAGGAAGTGCAGGCCAAAGACCGTCAGGATCGCTGCCGCCACCCAGCTCAGCGGCTCAAGGTACTGGGTGAACACCTGCCCGATGGCCGTGGCACCCATGCCGAGCAGAACAAAGATCGTCGTGACCCCAAGCGCGAAGAGCAGCGAAGACAACACCAAGCGCCGCTGCGCCCCCGGCGCGATTGCACCATCGCCGCGCAATTCGGTCACGCTGAGCCCCGCCATATAGCTAAGGTAGAATGGCACCATCGGCAGAATGCAGGGCGTAAAGAAGCTGAGCAGCCCTGCGAAAAGCGCGCCTGCATAGGTGATGTCGAACATGTTACCCCCCGCCCGCGCCGCGCCGGTCCGCCGCGCTTGAACAATTCACATATTCAAATTAGGTTGAGTGTCGTCCAAACGTCAATCAGGCAAGCCGATGATCCGCACACTGACCGCCCTGAGCCTTGCGGCGCTGACCGCCCTGCCCGCCCGGCCCAACGAGGCGGTGGAACTGGTCATGGTCGAACAGCCCGGCTGCATCTATTGCCAACGTTGGGACGAAGAGATCGCCCCCGCCTATCCCAAGACCGCCGAAGGGGCTTTCGCCCCGCTGCGCCGCGTCGATATCTCGGCCGTGGAGGAAAGCGTCACCCCGCAGCGTGCGGTGATCTTCACCCCGACCTTCTTGCTGGTCGAAGACGATGTCGAATTGGGCCGCCTCGAAGGCTACCCCGGTGCGGAGTTCTTCTGGCCCATGCTTGATACGCTCTTGCACGACAAGACCGATTTCGAGGACCCGACCGAATGACAAGCCTGCCCGTGATGACCCCCGACATGTCCCAAGAGGACATGGACCGGATGCTGGCAAATGCCGTGACCGCGTCGAATTTCCTTAAGGCGATCAGCCATGAGGGGCGGTTGATGATCCTTTGCCACCTCGTCTCTGGCGAGAAATCGGTGAGCGAGTTGGAGGCGCTGCTTTCGACCCGGCAGGCGGCGGTGTCGCAGCAGCTGTCGCGGCTCAGGCTCGAAGGTCTGGTCACGCCGCGCCGCGATGGCAAGACGATCTATTACCGGCTGGCCGACGACCGCCCGCGTAGGATGCTGGAACTGGTCTACGAATTGTTCTGCAAGGATGATTGAGCTTTGGGGCCAGCCGCTGACCGCCGCCCTTCTGGGCGGGCTGGGCGGCGTGTTGCTGGGCCTCGCCGCACGATTGGGGCGGTTTTGCACCCTCGGCGCGATCGAAGACATGCTCTATGGCGGATCGGGCGACCGGATGCGGATGTGGGGTCTGGCTATCGGCGTGGCGATGCTGGGTAGTTTCACGCTTGCTAGCTTGGGGCTGATCAACCTCGACCGCGCCTTTCACCTGACGATTGCCTTCTCTTGGGCGCCTGCGGTCTTTGGCGGGCTGATCTTCGGCTATGGCATGGCGCTGGCGGGCACCTGCGGCTTTGGCGCTTTGGCACGGCTGGGCGGCGGTGATCTGCGCGCCTTCGTGATTGTCTTGGTCATGGGGCTTGCGGCCTTTACCGTGCTCTCTGGCCCGCTTGCCCCGGCGCGCGCCCTGCTCTTTCCGCGCCAGATGAACGCCGGGCCGCCCGATGGGATCGCCCATGCGGTGGCCGCGCTTACCGGCGGATCGGTGGCGCTGATCGGCATTCTGCTGGGCCTTGCGGTCTGCCTGCTGATGCTCGGCGCCCGCAGCTTTCGCCGAGATCTGCGCAAAGTGGTCTGGGGCGCCGTGGCCGGGCTGGCGATCACCTCGGGCTGGGCGGGCACGGCGTGGCTGGCGCAGACCGGTTTTGGCGCGCAAACACTGATGTCGCATAGCTATGCCGCCCCCGTGGGAGAGACGTTGATCTATGCGATGCAGGGGTCGGTCCGCCCGTTGAGCTTTGGCATCGGCTCCGTCGCCGGGGTCTGGGTCGGGGCCTTTCTCGGCTCGCTCTGGCAGGGGCATTTCCGCTGGGAAGCCTGCGAGGACCCGCGCGAACTGCGCCGCCAGATTTTTGGCGCAGGGCTGATGGGTGCAGGTGCGGTGATCGCCATGGGCTGCACCATCGGGCAAGGCATCTCGGCCATCTCGGTGCTGGCCTTCAGCGGGCCGGTGACCCTCGCCGCGATCTTTGCCGGCGCGGCTTTGGGCCTGCGCCAACTCATCGTAGGATTTCGCCGCAGCGCGGTCTGACGCGTCATAAAACCGTGACAGTCATGATGCAGATGGAGGCCAGCCAAGTCACCTAAGGAAGCATGATGACCCGCCGCGAGATTCTCAACGACCCCGCCATCGGCAACAAGGCCGAAGCCTTTGAGGCATTCGACGACATCCCCACCAATGCGAACCTGTCGCGCACCATCGGCGATGTGATCAACGCCCGCTATGGCCGCCGCGACATCCTGCGCGGGATGCTTGGGGTTTCGGCCACCACCGCCCTTTTCGGCAGTGCCGCCGCCATCGCCCCGTCCAAGGCCCGCGCCGCCGAAAGCCGCTATGTCTTTGACGAGCTGGCATGGGGCAATGACGAAACCCACCACGTTGCCCCCGGCTATGACGCGCAGATCCTGCTGCGGTGGGGCGACCCGATCACCGCCGATGCGCCGGAATTCGACGTGATGAACCAGACTGCCGCCGCGCAGTCGAAACAGTTCGGCTATAACAACGACTACGTGGGCTTCGTGCCCCTGAACGACGACGGCAGCCGCGGGCTGCTCTGCGTGAACCACGAATACACCAACGAAGAGGTCATGTTCCCCGGTCTTGGCCGTCAGGACAAGGTGAACTTCAAAGGCATGACGCCTGAGTTGATCGACATCGAAATGGCAGCCCACGGCGGCTCGGTCGTCGAGATCGCCCGCGACGCGGCGGGCAAATGGCAGGTCGTGCGCGACGGCAAGATGAACCGCCGCATCACCCCGCTCGACACCGCGATGACGCTGAGCGGCCCCGCCGCCGGTCACGCGCGGCTGCAAACCAACGACGACCCCAGCGGCACCAAGGTCATCGGCACGCTCAACAACTGCGCGGGCGGGCTGACCCCTTGGGGCACATGGCTGATGGCCGAAGAAAACTTCCACGGCTATTTCTGGACCGACAAACTGGATGCCGATGGCAAGCCCGACATCACCGGTGCGGCGGAAGAGAAATCTTGGGACCGTTACGGCGTGCCGGGCATGTGGTACGCTTGGGGGCAGAAACACGACCGTTTCAACGTGGACGCCGAGCCGAACATGCCCAATAAGTTCGGCTGGGTGGTCGAGGTTGACCCGATGGACCCGACCTCAACCCCCGTCAAACGCACCGCTCTGGGCCGTTTCCGCCATGAGGGCGCCGAGACCACGGTCAGCAAAGATGGCAAGCTCGTGGTCTATATGGGCGACGACAACCGCTTTGATTATCAATACAAATACGTCTCTGCCGGGACCGTCTCCGATGATCCGGCGGCCAATGGCGATCTGCTGGACGATGGCACGCTCTATGTCGCGCGGTTCGAAGAGGACGGCACGATCAACTGGCTGCCGCTGGTGCATGGCACCGGGCCGCTGACCGCCGAGAACGGCTTTAACGACCAAGGCGACGTGATGATCGACACCCGCCTTGCCGCCGACCTGCTGGGCGCCACCCCGATGGACCGCCCCGAAGACGCGCAGCCGCGCGGCGATGGCACGGCCTATATCCTGCTGACCAACAACACCAAGCGCAAGCAGGGCGACACCAACGCCGCCAACCCGCGCCCGGAAAGCAGCTTTGGCCATATCATCGAGATCAAGGAAGCGAATGCCGACCACGCCGCCACCAGCGGCACTTGGTCGATCCTTGTGCAATGTGGTGACCCAAAGGTGGCCGAAGTCGGTGCCCAGTGGAACCCTGAGACATCGGAGAACGGCTGGTTCGGCAGCCCCGACAATGCCGCGATGGATGCCGACGGGCGCCTCTGGATCAGCACCGATCAGGGCAGCAGCTGGGGCAAGACCGGCAAGTCCGACGGGCTTTATGCGCTGGAAACCGAAGGCGAAGCGCGCGGCACCTCGAAACTCTTCTTCCGCTGCCCTATCGGCGGTGAGATGTGCGGCCCCTACTTCACCGACGATGGCGAGACCCTCTTCGTCGCGGTGCAGCACCCAGGCACGGACGGGACAAAGGACATTCCCGGTTTCGAGCGGGAAAGCACCTTCGAAGACCCGGCCACCCGTTGGCCCGACTTCGACCCTAAGATGCCCCCGCGCCCTGCGGTGGTCGTCATTACCAAGCAAGGCGGCGGCAAGATCGCCGTCTGATCAGAATTCTATAAAAGTCATTTCAGCATGTAAGATGTGGTGCAGCTTCCCCGGCTGCACCACTTTTCATTGGGCTGTTTCTATTAGCCGCTTCCTTGCCAGCGCCTAAATCAATCCGACAGGCAGTCAGACATGCTCTGCGCCATGCCGCGCAGCAGATCGGGGTAGAAAGAAACACCCAGTTCCAGATCCGCGCCGATCGGGTCGAGCGTGCCGGTCCCGGTCTCCTGCCCCTCAGTCACGGCGGCAATCAGGCCGGGGTTGAACTGCGGCTCGGCAAAGACGCATTTCGCGCCGCTCTCGGCCACCAAGTCGCGCAGTTCTGCCACACGTGCAGCCCCCGGGGCGCGGGCGTCATTCTCGCTGATGGCACCACGGGCTTCGATGTCGAAACGCGCTTCGAAATAGTGGTAGGCGTCATGGAAGACGATGAAGGGGCGGTCTTTGACCGGGGCGAGGGTCTCGGCGATGTCTTCCTCCAAGACCGCAAGCTCGGCCTGAGCGGCCTCGGCGTTCTCACGGTATTGCGCGGCGTTCTCAGGATCCAGTTCCGCCAGCGCCTCGGCGATCTGGCCCAGCCAAAGCTGCCCGTTGCGCGGGTCGAGCCAGACGTGGGGATCGTCGCCGTCATGGGCGTGATCGTGACCTTCATGGCCGTGGTCCTCGTGGCCGTGATCGTCATGATCGTGGTCGTCGTGACCGTGGTCGTCATGGCCGTGGTCGTCGTGATCCTTCTCACCATGGCCATGATCGTCATGATCCCCGTGGTCGTGCCCCTCGTGGTCATGCGCCTCGTGATCGTGATCGTGGTCGCCGTGGTCATGCTCTTCGTCATGCTCGTCGTGACCATGCTCTTCGTGGTCATGCCCCTCGTGACCGTGGTCATCATGCCCATGCGCGCCGTGGTCATGCCCCTCGTGACCGTGGTCATCATGCCCATGCGCGTCGTGGTCATGCCCTTCCTCGGCGTGATCATGGCCCTCGTGACCCTCATGCCCCTCGTCACCGTGGCTATGCGGCTCAAAGGTCGCCCCTTCGCGGAAGGCCAGAACCCGCGTGCCGGGCTGCTCCATCAAGGCCAGATGGCTGGCGCTGCTGGCCAGCGATTGCAGCGGATCGGCCAGCCATGGGGTCAGCGACGGGCCGACCCAGACGACCAGATCGGCCCCGCTCAGCGCGCGTGCCTCGGAGGGGCGCATGGCATAGCCATGGGGCGAGCTGCGCGGCGGCACGATGAGGTCGGGCGTGCCGACCCCTTCCATCACCTGCGACACCAGCCCATGCACCGGGGCGATATCTGTCGCAACGGCGGGGACATCCGCCCAAAGCGGCGACGCGGCAGCGGCGAGAACGGCGGCGGGGAGCGTGAAACGATACATGGCAGACCTTCAAAATGTTATAGTATCACCTTGCTATCACCGCTGTTATAACATATCAATACCGAAACGAATTGAGGTTCCCCATGCGCCCCATAGGATTCAGTGATCATGACCACGCCGCCTGCGTGCGGAGCACCATGCAGGTGGCCGAAGCGCAATGCGCCGAACGCGGGCTGCGGCTGACCCCGGTGCGCCGCCGCGCGCTGGAGATCCTGCTGTCGGAACACCGCGCCTTGGGCGCCTATGACCTGCTCGCCCGCCTGTCAGCCGAGGGGCTGGGCGCGCAGCCCCCCGTGGCCTATCGCGCCTTGGATTTTCTGGTGAAAGCCGGGCTCGCCCATAAAATCGAAGCGCTCAACGCCTATGTTGGCTGCGTGCACCCGGGCGAGGATCACGCGCCCGCCTTTCTGATCTGTCGCAGCTGCCGCTCGGTGGCGGAGGCCGATACAACCCCGAACAAAAGCCGCCTTGGCGATGCCGCCCGCGCTGCCGGGTTCCGCATCGAGCGCAGCGTGGTCGAGGCCGAGGGCCTCTGCCCCGCCTGTCAGGAGCCCGGTGCATGAGCCTGATCAATACGCGCGGCCTGACCCTGCGCCACGACGGTCAGATCGCCCTGCGCGACGTGAACTTCAATATCGACGCTGGTGAGATCGTCACCATCGTCGGCCCCAACGGGTCGGGCAAATCCAGCCTGCTGCGCGCGCTGATCGGCGCGCTGAAACCGGCTGCGGGCAAGATCACCCGCAAACCGGGGCTGCGCATCGGCTATGTGCCGCAAAAATTGCAGATCGACGCGACCCTGCCGCTCACCGTGCGCCGTTTCATCAACCTGCCCCGCCGCCAAAAGCCCGAAGCGATCCGCGGCGCGCTGGCCACCGCTGGCGTGCCGGAACTGGCAGAGCGGCAGATGGTCGACCTCTCGGGCGGGCAATTCCAACGCGTGCTGCTGGCTCGCGCCCTGCTGGAAAGGCCCGATCTGCTGATCCTCGACGAGGCGACGCAGGGGCTGGACCAACCCGGCTCCGCCGCGTTTTACCGCCAGATCGAAGCCGTGCGCCAAGACCTCGGCTGCGCCGTGCTGATGGTCAGCCATGATCTGCACGTCGTCATGGCGGCGAGCGACCGTGTGCTCTGCCTCAACGGCCATGTCTGCTGCGAAGGCACGCCCGAGACCGTATCCGAAGCGCCCGAATACCGCGCCCTCTTTGGCAGCGGCACCCAAGGGGCGCTCGCGCTCTACCGGCACGATCACGACCATCACCACCACCATCACGGCGCCGCCTGTGACGGCCACCACCAAGAGACTGAGAATGCTTGACGATTTCATTCTGCGCGCCGCCCTCGCCGGATTGGGCGTGGCGCTGGCCGCCGCTCCTTTGGGCTGTTTCGTGATCTGGCGGCGCATGGCCTATTTCGGCGATGCCACCAGCCATGCTGCCCTCTTGGGCGTGGCACTGGCGCTGGCGACCGATCTGCCGATCACCGCGGGCGTGCTTTTGGTGGCCCTCGTCATGGCGCTGGTGATCAGCACGCTGTCGGGCCGCAATGTCAGCGCCGACGCGCTTTTGGGCGTGATGGCCCATTCCGCGCTGGCGCTTGGCCTCGTGGCCGTATCCCTGCTGCCGGGGCAGCGGGTCGATCTGTCTTCTTACCTTTTTGGTGAGATACTTGCCGTCACGCGCTTTGACCTTGGCGTGATCTGGGGCGGAGCCGTCGCGGTGGCGCTGTTGCTGGCGTGGCGCTGGTCGGCGCTGTTGGCGGCGACGCTGAACCCCGATCTGGCACAGGCCGCAGGCGGCAATCCGCGGCGCGAGCAGTTGATCCTGACGCTGGCGCTGGCGATTATGGTGGCGGTGGCGATCAAAGTGGTCGGCGCGTTGCTGATCGCGGCGATGCTGATCATCCCGGCCGCCACCGCCCGCCCCTTTGCCCGCACGCCGGAAACCATGGCTTTTTGGGCCATGGGTCTGGGCGCGGTGGCGGCCCTCGGGGGGCTGCTGGCCTCGCTGGAGTTCGACACGCCCACGGGGCCCAGCATCGTCAGCATCGCGGCGGGTCTCTTTGCGCTTTCCTCCGCCTTTTCGGCGGCCCTTCCGGCGCTGCGCCGCCGGGGGTGACCCCGACGGCGGCTTGGCTTAGCGCGCGATCACCGCGTCGGCTTCGATCTCAAGCTTGGCTTCATCCTCGACCAGACCGGCGACGACAACCATCGCCATGGCTGGGAAATGCTTGCCCATGACCTCGCGATAGGCCCGGCCCACGTCCTTTTGCGCGGCGAGATATTCTTTCTTATCCGTGACATACCACGTCAGCCGGGTGATATCCTCAGGCGTGCCGCCTGCGGCTTCGACCACCTCGCGGATGTTTTGCAGCGCCTGTTTCATCTGGCCGATGAAATCGTGGCATTCGAACTTCTGCTCGGCGGTCCAGCCGATCTGACCGCCGACGAACAGATGGCCATCCGCGCTCAGCACGCCGTTTGCATAGCCTTTCGCGGGGGCCCAGCCTTCGGGCTGAATGATTTGATGCGACATGTCGTGTTCCTTTTTGTTAACAGTCACACGCCGAGGAATTGGTCGGCGATTTGAGTATCGAGCGCGGGCATCGGACCGACCCAGACCGAGCGGCCCCGTTCGAGGATGACGGCGTGATCGGCCACGCGCCGCAGCTCGGCGAGGGATTTGTCCACCACCAGAAGCGCCAGACCGCTGTCGCGCTTCAGCTCGGCCACGGCGGCCCAGATCTCTTGGCGCACCACCGGGGCCAGCCCCTCGGTCGCCTCATCCAACAGCAGGAGTTGCGGGTTGGTCATCAGCGCGCGGCCAATCGCCAGCATCTGCTGCTCCCCGCCCGAGAGCGAGCCTGCCGCCTGATCGCGCCGCTCCCCCAGACGGGGGAAGAGTTCGACCACCCGCGCCTCATCCCACGGGCCGGGACGTGCAGCGGCGATGAGGTTTTCATGCACCGTCAGCGGCGCGAAACAGCGCCGTCCCTCGGGCACCAGCCCCACGCCAGCCTGTGCGGCGCGAAATGACGGAAGCCCCGCGATGTCACGCCCATCGAAGTGCAGGGTGCCGCCGTCATGTTTCAGCATCCGGCAGATCACCTTGATGGTCGAGGATTTGCCCATCCCGTTGCGCCCCATCAGCGCGCAGACCTCGCCCGCCTCCAGCGCCAGATCGACGCCGAAAAGCGCCTGCGTCGGCCCGTAGGAGGCGGTGATGTCTTTCAGTTCCAGCAAGCTCATGCCGCGTCCTCCTCGCCCAGATAGGCCACGCGGACCTGTGGATCGGCCTTGATCTCGGCCGCCGTGCTGCTGGCGATGATGCGCCCGTAAACCAGCACCGAGATGCGGTCGGCGAGTGCAAAGACCGCGTCCATGTCATGCTCCACCAGCAGGATCGGCGCCTCGGCCCTGAGGCCGTCGAGAAAGCCGGTCATCTCGCGCGACCCACTTGCGCCAAGCCCGGCCATTGGCTCGTCCATCAGGAAGACCTTGGGCCGCAGCGTCAGCGCCACCGCAACCTCAAGCTGGCGGCGTTGGCCGTGCGACAGGTCCGAGGTGCGCTTGGCCGCGTGATCGGCCAGCCCCACCAGTTCCAGCGCGCGCATCGCCTCGGCCCGCAACGCCGCCTGCCGCATCACCGGCGCGAAGAAGCGCATGACCCGGCCCGACTGGCCAAGCGCGCCCAGCACCGCGTTTTGCAGCACCGTGTATTCCATCGCCAACGAGGAGATCTGAAAGGTCCGTCCTAGCCCCGCCCGCGCACGCTGCACGGTGCTGAGCGGCGTCACGTCCTGCCCCGCGAAATGCACCGATCCGCTGTCCGAGCGCAGCCCGCCCGCGATCTGCTTGATCAGCGTCGATTTGCCCGCCCCGTTGGGGCCGATGAGCGCGTGGATCTCGCCCGGACGCAGGGTGATGGAGACATCATCCGTGGCCTTCAAGGCGCCAAAGCTCTTGTGCAGGTTGCGCACGTCCAAAAGCACATCAGTCATCTGCTCAGTCATGGGCCACCTCCCGTCCGGCGATGAGGCCGATCATGCCGCCCCGGGCAAAGAGCACCACCATCAGCAAGAGAAAGCCGAGGTAGATGTGCCAGAACTCCGACAGCCCGCCCAGGACATGCTCCAACAAGATGAAAAGCGCCGCCCCGGCCACCGGGCCAAACAGCCGGCCCACCCCGCCGAGGATCACGAAGATCATGATCTCGCCGGAGGTCTGCCAAGAGAACATCGTCGGGCTGACGAAACGGTTGAGATCGGCAAAAAGCGCCCCCGCAAGGCCCGTGACCGCGCCCGAGATGACAAAGGCCACCAGCCGCAGACGGAAGGGCGCGAGGCCGACGCTCTCGACCCGCTCGGCGTTTTGCCGCGCCGCCGAAAGCGCCAGCCCAAAGGGCGCGCGTGCCAGACGGCCCGCGAAGAGCAGCACCAGCGCCAGCACGGCAAAGGCGATGGCGAAAAAGGTCAGCGGGTTGAGCGTGTTCAGCCCCGGAAAGCCGTTGCGCACATAGATCGACAGCCCGTCCTCGCCGCCATAGGCCGGCCAGGAGATCGAGAAGTAGAAAAGCATCTGCCCGAAGGCGAGCGTGACCATGATGAAATAGACGCCCGAGGTGCGCAAAGACAGCGCCCCGATCAGCAGCGCCGCCAGCGCGGAGACCACGATCGCCACCAGCCAGATGATGGGCATCGACTTCGTGCCCTCGATCAGGAAAGGGCTCTCCATGATCGGCGTGTAGCTCTGCGCATGGGCGGCAAGGATGCCCATGGCATAGCCACCAAGCCCAAAGAATGCCGCGTGGCCGAAGCTGACCAGCCCGCCCAACCCGAGCGCGATGTTCAGCCCCACACCGGCCAGCGCGAGGATCGCGGCCTTGGTGGCCAGCGTGATGATGAAAGGCTCGTCCAGCGCGAAGGCCGCCAGCGCCGTGACCGGCAGGAGCAGGAAGAGAAAGACGTTTACAAGTGTTTCGCGCATCATGGCTCAGGCCTCCCCAAACAGGCCGGTGGGTTTGAACAGAAGAACCCCCGCCATGAGAATGTAGATCGACATGGAAGCGAGCGAGGAGCCGACAGAGGTGGCCGCCGACGCCTCCATGAAATTGGCAAAGAAGAGCGGCAGCAGGACCGAGCCCAGCGTATCCGTCAGCCCCACCAGCAGCGCGCCGATCAGTGCGCCCTTGATCGAGCCGATGCCACCAATGACGATCACCACGAAGGCAAGGATCAGCACCGGCTCACCCATGCCCACCTGCACCGACTGGATCGCGCCCACCAGCGCCCCGGCGAGACCCGCAAGGGCGGCCCCGAGCGCGAAGACCAGCGTGTAGAGCTTGGCGATGTCGACGCCGAGCGCCGCGATCATCTCGCGGTCGGCCTCGCCCGCGCGGATCTGGATGCCGATGCGCGTGCGGGCAATCAGCAAAAAGAGCCCGGCGGCGATGGCAAGGCCCACGCCGATGATGACGAGGCGGTAAAGCGGATACTGGATGCCGCCCGGCAGCGTCACCGGCCCCGCCAGCGCGGCGGGAATATCGAGAAACAGCGGGAAGGAGCCAAAGAAGAACCGCGTGCCCTCGGAGAAGATAAGGATCATCGCGAAGGTCGCCAGAACCTGATCGAGGTGGTCGCGGTCATAAAGGCGACGGATCACCGTCATCTCGATCAGGCAGCCCGCCAATGCGGCAGCGGCAAGCGCGGCCACCAGCGCCAAAAGGAAGGACCCGGTGGCCGCCGCCACCGCCGCGGCGGCAAAGGCGCCGACCATGTAGAGCGAGCCATGGGCGAGGTTAATGAGCCCCATGACCCCGAAGATGAGCGTGAGCCCGGCGGCCATGAGAAACAACATGACCCCGGATTGGACCCCGTTCAGCACCTGTTCGACGAGCAGGATGAATGACATTTGGCAAAGCCTCCCGGCGCGCCGGACGAAGCCCGGCGTGAATGCGTTGAATTGTCGGCCCCGGCAGGCCTGAAGTCAGCGCCGGGGCCGCGGGGGATTACATCTTGCAGTCAGCCGCGTAGGCGTCAGCGTGATCGGTCAGCGAGGGGCCGATGAGCTTGTTGGTATAGACATCGCCCTCCTTGACCACTTCGCGCACGTAGTAGTCTTGGATCGGGTGGTTGTTGTTACCAAACGAGAATTTGCCCCGCACGCTGTCGAAATCAGCCTCTTTCAGCGCCGCGCCAAAGGCCTCGGCATCCGACACATCGGCCTTTTCCATCGCGCTCAGCAGCAGGTTCGCGGTGTCATAGCCCTGGCTTGCGTAGAGCGAGGGCAGACGGTCGTATTCCTCCTGAAAGGCTTCGACAAAGGTCTTGTTGGCCGCGTTGTCGAGATCCTTGTTCCACTGGCTGGTGTTCTTGATCCCAACAGCGGCTTCGCCCACGGCCTGAAGGATGCCCTGATCAAAGCTGAAGGCTGGCCCCACCACGGGCAGTTCCACGCCCGAATTGGCGTATTGCTTGAGGAAGGAAATCCCCATGCCGCCGGGCAGGAAGAAGAACACGCTGTCGGCGCCGCTCGCGCGGATCTGCGCGATCTCGGCGGCGTAGTCGGTCTGGCCCAGATCGGTATAGACCTCGCCCGCGACCTCGCCCTCGTAGGTGCGCTTGTAGCCGGTCAGCGCGTCCTTGCCCGCGGGGTAGTTCGGCGCGAGGATGAAGCTGTTTTTGTGACCCGCGTCGTTCGCATAGGCGCCCGCAGCCTCGTGCAGGTTGTCGTTCTGCCATGCCACGTTGAAGTAAAGCGGGTTGCAGCCCTTGCCTGCCAGCGCCGAGGGACCGGCGTTGGGCGAGAGGTAGAATTTGCCCTGCGCCGTCGCCGCTGGCACCACAGCCATGGCGAGGTTGGACCAGATGATGCCGGTCATGACATCGACCTTCTCGGACTGGATCATCTTGTCGGCCAGTTGCACCGCGATCTCGGGCTTGCGCTGGTCGTCTTCGACCACGACCTCAAGGTTCTCGTTCCCGGCCATCTTGGTGGCCAGCAGGAACCCGTCGCGCACGTCAATGCCAAGGCCCGCGCCGCCGCCGGAAAGCGTGGTGATCATGCCGACCTTCACCTTGCCCTCTTCGGCCCATGCGCCGCCTGCCGCCAATGCCGCGACCGAGGCCGCCATCACCAGTGATTTCATCTTCATTTCAGTCTCCCTTGGTTGGTTTGGGCCTCTTTGCCGGGCCCGTTTTGTTGGATCGTTTTGCCAGCTTAACGCCTGCGCCTGATACTGTCAGGTCACCCGCGCGCGGGTCTTGTATTTTTCGTTGTCCCAGAGGCGGTTCTCCATCACGTCACGGATGATCGCGACGGCCTTGGAGACATCCTCGGCGTCCAGATAAAGTGGCGTGAAGCCAAAGCGCATGATGTCGGGCGCGCGGAAGTCGCCAATCACGCCGCGGTCGATCACCGCCTGCATCGCGGCATAGCCTTCCTCGAACCGGAAGGAGACCTGACTGCCCCGTTCGGCGCTATTGCGCGGGCTCGCCAGCGTCAGCTGCGGCACGTCGCGCTCGATCTCCTCGATGAACTGCTCCTGCAACGCCACCGAGGCCTCGCGCAGTGCCTGCATGTCGACATCGGCCCAAAGCTCCATCGCCACTTCCAGCGCCGTGAGTTGAATGACCGGCGGCGTGCCGACGCGCATCCGCTCGATCCCCTGCCCGGGCTGGTAGTTTTGCTCAAAGGCAAAGGGCTGGCGATGCCCAAGCCAGCCCGCCAGCGCCGGTTGCACCTCGTCGGCCAGATCGGGGCGGACGTAGATGAAGCCCGGCGCACCCGGCCCGCCGTTGAGGTACTTGTAGGTGCAGCCCACGGCGAATTCGCAGTTGGAGCCTGCAAGGTCCACCGGCAGCGCGCCCGCGGAATGCGCCAGATCCCAAATCATCACTGCGCCATTGGCATGGGCCAGTTCGGTGATCGCCTTCATGTCGTGTTTGCGCCCGGTGCGGTAATCGACCTCCGTGAGCATCACGGCGGCGATATCCTCGCCGATGGCCTCCGTCACCTCCTCGGGCGCCACGGTGCGCAGCTCATAGCCCTGCTCCAACAGCCCCACCAGCCCCTCGGCCATATAGAGGTCCGACGGGAAGTTGCCGTTGTCCGACAGGATCACCTTGCGCCCGGGCCGCAGCTTCAGCGCCGAGGCCAGCGCCTGAAACACCTTGATCGAGAGCGTGTCGCCCATGACGACCGAGCCCTCGGGCGCGCCGACGATCCCCGCCACCATATTGCCGACGCGGGCGGGTTGCTCCATCCAAGCGGCCTTGTTCCAGCCGCGGATCAGCATCTCGCCCCATTCGTCCGTGATCATTTCCTGCACCCGCGCCGCGGCGGCCTTCGGCAGCGGCCCCAGCGAGTTGCCGTCGAGGTAGATGACGCCCTTGGGCAGGACAAACTGATCTTTTTTCAAAACAGACACTTACAGCGCTCCTCTCACATGCCAAAGCTCGGGGAAGAGCTCCACCTCGAGCATTTTGCGCAGGTAGGTCACACCCGAGGTGCCGCCCGTGCCGCGTTTGAATCCAATGATGCGTTCCACGGTGGTGACGTGGTTGAACCGCCAGCGGCGGAAGTAATCCTCAAGATCGACAAGTTTCTCGGCCAATTCGTAGAGTTCCCAATGGGTTGACGGGTCTTCATAAACCTTATGCCAGAGGTCTTGCACCTCTCGCTTAGCCTCCCATGCACGCGGCTCGGGCTGGCCCGCGAGCGAGAGCACCCCCATCCGGTCACAAAGCAGATCGACCGCCACCTGATAAAGGCTCGGCTGCTGCATCTCCGCTACAAGCGCCGCGTGCGGCTCGGGCGTGTGTTCGTGCAGCTTGGTCAGCGCCGCGATGCGGTTGCCCAGAAGATATTCGATCAGGCGATACTGGTAGGACTGGAAGCCCGACGACGCGCCGAGGTAGGGTCGGAACTGCGTGTATTCGCTTGGCGTCATGGTGCGCAGCACATCCCAGGCGGAGTTAAGCTGTTCAAAGATCCGTGCCACGCGGGTCAACATCTTGAAACTCGGACGTAAATCTCCCGCCTGCAGCGCCTTCCGACAGGCCGTCAGCTCGTGGATTGCAAGTTTCATCCAAAGCTCCGACGTCTGGTGCTGGATGATGAACAGCAGCCCGTCATGCGCCATGTCGAGCGGGTTCTCGGTGGTCAGGATCTGGTCCAGCCCGAGGTAGTCGCCATAGCACTTGTCCTTGGCGAAATCCATCTTGGCGCCTTTGGAGGCTTCGTCGAAAGTGCTCATTTGTCCTCTCTCAACGCGAAGCGCTGGATCTTGCCGGTTGCGGTCTTGGGCAGTTCCTTGATGAAACGAATATCGCGCGGGTATTTGTAAGGCGCGATCGTCGCTTTAACATGGTCCTGCAAGGTTTTGACAGTATTGGTATCTTCTGGCGTACCCTCGACCAGAACCACATGCGCCTGCACGATGGAGCCGCGCGCCTCGTCGGGGGCGGCGACCACGCCGCATTCGCTGACCCAAGGATGGCTCAGAAGTGCGGCTTCGACCTCCGGCCCCGCAATATTGTAGCCCGAGCTGATGATCATGTCGTCGTTGCGGGCGGCGAAATGCAAATAGCCGTCTTCGTCCATAATGAAACTGTCGCCGGTGATGTTCCAGCCGTCCTTCACGTAATCGGCCTGCCTTTTGTCGCCCAGATAGCGGCAGCCGATGGGCCCGCGCACCGCCAGACGGCCCACCTCGCCGCGGGGCACCTCGTTGCCCTCCGCGTCGATCACCCGCGCCTCGTAGCCCGTCACCGGCTTGCCCGTGCAGGCGGCGCGGTGGTCGTCGAAACGGTTGGAGATGAAAATATGCAGCATCTCCGTCGCCCCGATCCCGTCGAGCATGGGCTTGCCGGTCTTCTCCTGCCACTCGTGGTAGACTGGCGCGGGCAGCGTTTCCCCCGCGGATACGGCGGCGCGCAGGCTGCTAAGGTCCGCGCCCTCCTCCATCGCCTGCATCATGGCGCGGTAGGCGGTGGGCGCGGTGAAACAGACGGTGGCTTTGTACTTCTCGATGATCTCGATCATGTTGGGCGGGCTGGCGGTTTCCAAAAGCGTCGCCGCGGCACCGAAACGCAGGGGGAAGACGGCAAGACCGCCGAGCCCGAAGGTGAAGGCCAGAGGCGGCGAGCCCACGAAGACATCCTCGGGGGTGACGCTGAGCACCTCGCGCGCATAGCCATCCGCGATAATCAGAAGATCACGATGAAAATGCATGGTTGCCTTGGGGTTACCGGTGGTTCCTGATGTGAACCCGAGCAGCGCCACATCGTCCTGCGCGGTGTCCACCGCCTCGAACTGCACCGGCTTTTCCAGCGCCAAACGGTCCAACTCGGCATCGTGGTTGCTGGTGCCGTCGAAGCCCGCGACGGTCTTGAGGAATTTCGAGGTCTTGGCGCAGGCCGTCATCTCATCCATCAGCCGCGTGTCGCAGAGCGCGTGGGTGATTTCGGCCTTATCGACGATGGCCGAAAGTTCACCCGCGCGCAGCATCGGCATGGTGTTGACCACCACCGCGCCTGCCTTGGTCGCCGCCAGCCAGCAGGCCACCATCGCCGGGTTGTTGGCCGAGCGGATCAGCACCCGGTTGCCGGGCTTCACGCCCAGATCCTCGACCAGCGCCGCGGCCAGACGGTTGGTCCAGTCTGCTAACTCCTTGTAGGTCCGCCGGCGACCGTTGCCGATCAGCGCAGTGTGATCTCCGAAACCCTTTTCCACTATCTTATCAGTAAGTTCTACACCGACATTCAAGCGCTCTGGATAGTCGAAGCCTTCGAGCAGAAGGTCCGGCCATTGGTCGAAGGGCGGCAGGTTGTCGCGGGCGAATGTATCTTCGTGTCCGGTCGGGTGCAGCTTCATGACATGGCTCCCAATGTTTGGCGGGCGATGACCACACGTTGCACGTCCGACGCGCCCTCGTAAATGCGCAAGGCCCTGATTTCACGGTAAAGTCGCTCGACTGCCTCCCCATTGCGCACACCATCGCCGCCGTGCAATTGCACCGCCTTGTCGATGACCTTCTGCGCCTGGTCGGTGGCAAAGAGCTTGGCCATCGCGGCCTCGCGGGTGACGCGCGGTGCGCCGCTGTCCTTGGTCCATGCGGCGCGGTAGACAAGCAGCGCCGCTGCATCGACGTCGAGCGCCATGTCCGCGATATGGCCCTGCACCATCTGCAACTCGCTCAAGGGCGCGCCCTGCACCTGACGGCTGGTCACGCGGGTGAGCGCCTCGTCCAGCGCGCGGCGGGCAAAGCCGAGGGCCGCAGCGGCCACGGTGGAGCGAAAGACGTCGAGGACCGACATGGCGATGGCAAAGCCGCGGCCCGCCTCGCCCAGAAGCGCCGAGCCGGGCAGTTTCACCCCGTCGAAATGCAGCGTGGCCAGCGGATGCGGGGCCATGACCTCGAGCCGTTCCTCGACCTTCAGCCCCGGCGTGTCGGCGGGCACGATGAAGGCCGAAAGCCCCTTGGCGCCCGGCGCCTCCCGGGTGCGGGCAAAAACGGTGTAGACATCCGCGATGCCGCCATTGGAGATCCATGTCTTGCGCCCGTTGAGCACATAGCCATTGCCGTCGGGCTTCGCGGTCATGGTGGAATTGGCCACGTCCGAGCCGGACTGCGGCTCGGTCAGGGCAAAGGCCGAGATCGCCTGCCCCGAGCGGGTCTTGGGCAGCCATTCGGCCTTCTGCTCATCTGTCCCGAAGAGCGAGATTGCCCCGGTGCCAAGTCCCTGCATCGCAAAGGAGAAATCCGCCAGCCCGTCGTGGCGCGCCAGTGTTTCGCGGATCAGGCAGAGCGTGCGCACGTCGAGCACCTCGTCGCCTTCCGCACCGCTGCGGCGCAGCCAGCCGTCCTGGCCCATCATCGTCACCAGATCACGGCAGGCGCCATCGGTGTCGCCGTGATCCACGTTCTTCAGCTCGCGCTTGGCCCAGTCGTCGAGCTTCAGCGCCAGTTCCTTGTGGCGCGGCTCGAAAAAGGGCCAGTCGAGAAAACTTTTGTCAGCCATGGTTACGCCTCCCCGCGTGTTATCTTTTGGCTTTCGTATTCGGCTCAGTCCCCTTCGAAGACCGGGCGTTCCTTGGCGACGAAGGCGTTGTAGGCGCGCTCGAAATCGCCGGTCTGCATGCAGATCGCCTGCGCCTGCGCCTCGGCCTCGATCGCCTGTTCGATCGACATGGCCCATTCTTGGGCCAGCATCGTCTTGGTCATCATATGCGCGAAATTGGGGCCGGCCTGGATTTTCTTGGCCAGTGCCATGGCCTCTTCCTCCAGCGTCTCGCCCGTCACCAGACGGTTGTAGAAGCCCCAGCGTTCGCCCTCTTCCGCCGACATGGCGCGGCCGGTGTAGAGCAATTCCGCGGCCCGCGTCTGGCCGATGATGCGCGGCAGGATTGCGCAGGCGCCCATGTCGCAGCCGGAAAGGCCCACGCGGGTGAAGAGGAAAGCCGCCTTGGCCTCCGCCGTCGCCAGCCGCAGGTCCGATGCCATGGCAATGATCGCGCCTGCGCCGACGCAGACACCGTCGACGGCGGCGATCACCGGCTTACCGCAATTCACGATGGCCTTGACCAGATCGCCGGTCATGCGGGTGAATTGCAGCAACTCTTTCATATTCATCTTGGTCAAAGGGCCAATGATATCATGTACATCCCCGCCGGAGCTGAAGTTGCCCCCGTTGGAGCCGAAGATCACCACGTCGACGTCATCGGCATAGACCAGATCGCGGAACCAGTCGCGCAGCTCGGCGTAGCTGTCGAAGGTCAGCGGGTTCTTGCGGTCGGGCCGGTCGAGCCGCACGGTGGCGATCCGGTCTTTGATCTCGCATTGAAAATGCGTCACCTCACTGCGCATTGGCTTTTTCCTCTTCTTCCGTTTGGGCGGCGAAGGCTTGTAGGCGGGCCGCCATGGCGCGGGCTTCCTCGGAGGAGATTCCGCGCAGTTTTTCGTTGATCCAGTCTTCATGCGCCTGCGCTTGGCGGGCGAATTGCGCCGCCCCCTCAGGCGTCAGCCGCAGCATCATCGCACGCCGGTCGCCCGGCACGGGGATGCGCTCCACCAGCCCCTCTTCGCTGAGGCGGTCGGCGATGCCGGTGACATTGCCGTTGGACACCCGCAGCACGCCGGAAAGCTGGCTCATCTTCAGCCCCTCGGGATGGCGCGAGAGTGCCGACATCACGTCGAAACGCGGCAGCGTAGTGTTATGCTCGCGCCGCAGCCTGTCGCGCAGTTCCTGTTCCAGCCCGCGCACCACTTTCAGCAGCCGCAGCCAGAGCCGGACGCGATCCTTGGCCGCGTTGCTCACACCTCGCCCCCCGATAGCGCCAGCGCGTGGCCGTTGACCGAAGCCGCGGCATCGGACAGCAGGTAGAGCACGGCACCGGCGACTTCGGAGGTCTCGACAAAGCGGTTCTGGGGGCTGGCGCGTTTTAGCAGGGCGCGGGCCTCCTCGGCGTTCTTGCCGGTGGTCTTGGTGATATTCTCGACCGAGCGTTCCAGAAGCGGCGTGTCGATGAAACCGGGGCAAATCGCGTTCACGGTGATGCCCGTGCGCGCCAGTTCCAGCGCCAGCGCGCGGGTGAGGCCGACGACACCGTGTTTCGCCGCGACATAGCCCGCGACATATGGGTAACCCTTGAGGCCCGCGGTCGAGGCCACGGCGATCAGCCGCCCCTGCCCGGCCTCCTTCATCTCCGCCAGTGCCGCCTGCCAGACGTTGAAGACGCCGGTGACATTGACCGCCATCATGTCGGTCATGTCCTGCGCGGTGATCTTGTGAAAAGGCGCGGAATGGGCCGCGCCCGCATTGGCGACGACGCCGGTGATGGGGCCATTCTCGGCGCGCGCGGCGGCGAAGGCGGCCTGCACCGCCTCCGGATCGGTCACGTCGCAAGTCTGAAACGGCAGCCCCTGTTCGCGCAGGGGCGCTTCGCGGCGCCCCATGATGGTGACCTTGGCGCCGGTGGCGGCCACCGCATGGGCGATCTCGGCCCCCACGCCGGTGCCGCCGCCGGTGATGACGATATGGCTCATACTTTCTCCATCTCCGCCGCACGGTCCGCCAGACGCCAAGCCTGATCGCGGCCGGGGCCGTAGGGCAGCGGCCAGTCGGCGTGGCGGTCGCCGATGGCGGCGGCGGCGTGCAGGGTCCAATAGGGATCGGCCAGATGCGGGCGGGCGAGGCAGACAAGATCGGCGCGGCCCGCCATGAGGATCGAGTTCACGTGGTCGGCCTCGTAGATATTGCCCACGGCCATGGTCTTGATCCCGCCGTCGTTGCGGATGCGGTCGCTGAAGGGGGTCTGGAACATGCGGCCATAGACGGGCTGGGCTTGTTTCGAGGTCTGGCCTGCGGAGACGTCGATGATGTCGGCCCCGGCCTCGCTGAACATGCGCGCGATCTCGACCGCTTCCTCGGGGGTCACGCCGTCCTCCTCGACCCAGTCATTGGCCGAGATGCGCACCGCCATGGGCTTTCCCTCGGGCCATGCGTCGCGCATGGCGCGGAAGACTTCAAGCGGGTAGCGCATGCGGTTCTCCAAGCTGCCGCCGTACTCATCCTCGCGCTGGTTCGACAGCGGCGAGATGAACGACGAGATCAGATAGCCGTGCGCCGCGTGCAGTTCGACCATGTCAAAGTTGGCGCGGTGGGCCATGCGGGTGGCTTCGACGAATTCATCGCGGATTTGGCCCATGTCCTCGCGCGTCGCGGCGCGTGGCACGGCGTTGTTCTCGGACCACGGGATCGGGGAGGCCGAGATGATGTCCCAATTGCCCGCTTTCAGCGGCGCGTCCATTTCCTCCCAGCCCAGCTGGGTCGAGCCCTTGCGGCCCGAATGGCCGATCTGGCAGCAGATCTTGGCCTCGGTCTCGGCATGCACAAAATCCGTGAGCCGCTTCCACGCCGCCTCGTGTTCGGGCGCATAGAGACCGGGGCAGCCCAGGGTAATCCGGCCCTCGGGGCTCACACAAGTCATCTCGGTATAGACCAGCCCGGCGCCGCCCTTGGCGCGTTCGGCGTAATGCACGAAATGCCAATCGGTCGGGCAGCCGTCGACGGCCTTGTATTGCGCCATGGGCGAGACGACGATGCGGTTCTCGAGCTTCATGTCGCGCAGTTGGAAGGGCGCGAACATCGGCGCGCGCACGGGGCCATTGGTGTCGGCACCGGCCTGTTCGAGGAACCATTTCTCGGCCCCCTCGAGCCATTTCGCATCCCGTTCGCGCAGGTTTTCATGGCTGATCCGCTGGCTGCGGGTCAGCATGGAGTAGTTCAACTGCACCGGGTCAAGATCAAGGTAGCGCTCCACGTCCTCGAACCATTCGACCGAGTTACGCGCCGCCGATTGCAGGCGCAGTACCTCGAGGCGGCGGGCCTCCTCGTATTTCTCGAAGGCCGTCGGCAGATCGGCGTCGTCGGTGACGTGTTTCGCGAGCGAGATCGCCGATTCCAGCGCCAGTTTCGTGCCCGAGCCGATCGAGAAATGCGCCGTGGCCGAGGCATCGCCCAGCAGCACGACGTTCTCGTGGCTCCACTTCTCGCAAAGCACGCGCGGGAACTTGATCCAGGCCGAGCCGCGGATGTGGCTGGCGTTGGTCATCAGCTTGTGCCCGTCAAGATGGTCTTTGAAGATCTCCTCGCAGATCGCGATGGTCTCTTCCTGCGTCTTCTCGCCGAAACCGTAGGCGTCGAAGGTCTCTTGGCTGCATTCGACGATGAAAGTCGCGGTGTCCTTGTCGAATTGGTAGGCGTGGACCCAGATCCAGCCCTTGTCGGTATTCTCGAATATGAAGGTGAAGGCGTTGTCGAACTTCTGATGCGTGCCGAGCCAGACGAAGGGGCAGCGGCGCACGTCGATGTCGGGCTTGAAAGTGTCCTCGAACTCCATCCGGGTCTTGGAGTTCAGCCCGTCCGAGGCGACCACGAGATCGTAGTCGTCCATGTATTCCGATGCGGCTTTCACCTCGGTCTCGAACTGCAGGTTCACACCCAATTCGCGGGCCCGCTCCTGCAAGATCAGCAACAGGCGCTTGCGCCCGATCCCGCAGAAGCCATGGCCGGAGCTGAGGATCGTGTTGCCCTTGTGGTGCAGCGCGATGTCGTCCCAATAGGCGAAGTGGCTGCGGATTTCCTTGGCCGAGACGGGATCATTGGCCTCGAGATTGTCCAGCGTCTCGTCCGAGAGCACGACGCCCCAGCCGAAGGTGTCATCGGGGCGGTTGCGCTCAAGCACGGTGACATCGGCCTCGGGCTGGCGCAGCTTGAGAGAGATCGCGAAGTACAGCCCCGCAGGACCGCCGCCAAGACAGATTGCACGCATCGAAATTCCCCTCTGGTTCGCTTTGGAAGGGAGCCTAGGGCGAGTCGCTTTTTCATTCAAGAATAAATATTTTAGGCTTGAAGCAAATTGGTGGTTCGTCTTTTTGCGTCCAGCGGACGCGTTGAACCCGCAGGCCATTGGGCCTATGCCGTTGAGACATTCCACGACGAGGGCAGCGCGATGACGGGTTTGAGCAATGCAGATTGGCTGGCGGTAGAGGTTCACGAGGGGCGGGTGCAGGTCTGGGCCATGCAGGGCGCATCGGTGCTTGAGAGCGCCACGAGCGATGGCGAGACTGCCGAACCCGGCGACCTCGCGGCCTTCGACGCCGCGCTCGCTAAGCTGACCGCCCCGTGGCAACTGCCCCGCCTGCCGGTCTTCGTCGCTGGCTTGCCCGCAGGCAGGACCGATGCCGCGCCGCGCATGGTGCCCTGCGCCGCCACGGCTGAACGCACAACGGCTGTCGCCACCGACAACTTCGACCTTCAGGTCATCCCACCCCTGCGCCAGCAGAGCCCCAGCGGTCTGCTGCAAGGGGCCGAAACGCGCATCGCGGGGTTTCTGAGCCTCAACAAAGACTGGGACGGGGTGATCTGCCTGCCCGGGGCCACGTCAGTCTGGGCGCAGATCAGCGCGGGCGAGGTGGTGAGTTTTCAAACCTTCCTGACCGGGGAGTTGCTGGGCCTTTTGGGCGATGGCACCCCTGCCGAGGGCACGGCGCTGGACGACACGGCCTTTGACGATGCGCTTAGCGATGGGCTGTCGCGGCCCGAGCGTATGGCGGGGCGGCTTGCCTCCATCCGGGCCGAACTGGCCTTGCAAGACATCCCGCCACCCACCGCAGAGGCGCGGCTGGCGGGTACTTTGATCGGGGCGGAACTGGCGGCGGCGCGGGCCTATTGGCTGGGGCAAACGCTGGCGGTGATCGGCACGGGCGGGGCTGTACCGCTTTATCTGCGGGCGCTGTCGCAACAGGGCGCACCGGCGACCGAGGCGGATGGCAGCCGCATGGCGCGGGCGGGGATCTGCGCGGTACGGCGGGCGGTTAACGGGGGATAGCCCTGCCCGCCAACACCTTTCCCGTCAGTCTTTCTTTTCCCCGTCGGTCTTTTTCTGCATGTCCAGATTGACGAGATCTTCGAGCATATCGAGCAGGTCTTCCATTCGCTGTTTGCCGAAACGCGCCTCGAAGTCAGAGAACAACGCCGCCGCATCACCCGCGTGGTCTTGGATCACCTGACGGCCCTGATCGGTGATGGTGACGATGGATTTGCGCCCGTCATCGGGATCGCTGGCACGGCTGAGCAGCCCTTCCTCCTCCATCGCGCGCAGCATGCGGGTCAGGCTCGGCAGCAGCAGACAGGCCTGCTGCGCCAGTGCGGTCTGCTCCATCGGGCCGGATTCCTCGACCACGCGCAGCACGCGAAACTTCTGTTCCGAGATGCCGCTTTCGTTCAAGATCTCGCGGATCGGCCCCATCACCCTTTCCCGCGCGCGCAAAAGCGCAATCGGAAGGGAGCGGGCAGTGCGGCGCAGGGGGGGCATTGGGGCCATTCTTGACGGTTTCCTGATCGCTACTTACCAAGTCAAAGACCGCCCAAAAGGGCGTGACGACCACCATAGCCGCTGCGACAACATTCTTGAAGAGGTCAAGCCCAGCGGAACAACAGTGAGACAATACAACAACATGGGGCAGGAAATGCGGATGACAACCAGAATTCCACAGCAAGGGAGCGGCGCATGAATTGGGAGGAGTTCCGAGCTTGGGGCCGCCGCGCCGCCGATTGGGCCGCCGATTACCACGCGGGTCTGCGCAACCGCCCGGTGCGCGCGCAGGTGGCCCCCGGCGCGGTGCTTTCCGCCCTGCCCGATGCCCCGCCCGAAGGGGCCGAGGCGATGCAGGCGATCTTCGACGATTTCGAACAGACTCTCATGCCCGGCATGACCCATTGGCAGCACCCCCGCTTCTTTGCCTATTTTCCCGCCAATGCCGCGCCGGTCTCGGTGCTGGCGGAATATTTCGTCTCGGCCATCGCGGCGCAATGCATGCTTTGGCAGACCTCTCCGGCAGCGACGGAGTTGGAGACCCGCGTTTGCGATTGGATGCGTCAGGCGATCGGCCTGCCGGATGGCTTCACCGGGGTGATCCAAGGCAGCGCCAGTTCCGCCACGCTTTGTGCCGTGCTGACAATGCGCGAACGCGCGCTTGATTGGCAGGGCAACAAGGCGGGGCTGTCGGGCCAACCGCGCCTGCGGGTCTATTGCTCGGCAGAGGTGCATACCTCGGTCGACCGGGCCATCTGGATCGCGGGGTTGGGCGAAGAGAACCTTGTCCGCATTCCGACCCAAGGGGCGAGCCGCGCGATGGATGCCGAGGCGCTCCGCGCCGCCATCGCCGCCGACCGCGCGGCGGGGCATCTGCCTGCAGGCATCATCGCCTGCACTGGCGGCACCAGTGCGGGGGCCAGCGATGACATTGCCGCCGTGATGGATGTGGCCGAGGCCGAAGGTCTCTACACCCATGTCGACGCCGCTTGGGCCGGGTCGGCGATGATCTGCCCTGAATTCCGCAGTCTCTGGGCCGGGGTCGAACGGGCGGACTCGGTGGTGATGAACCCGCATAAATGGCTGGGGGCGCAGTTTGACTGCACGACCCACTTTTTGCGCAATCCCGACGATCTGGTGCGCACCTTGGCAATTCAGCCAGAGTACCTGAAGACCCATGGCGCGGATGGCGTGGTGAACTATTCCGAATGGTCCGTGCCGCTGGGCCGCCGTTTCCGCGCGCTCAAACTGTGGTTCCTGATCCGCGCCCATGGGCTGGAGGGGCTGCGCGAGATGATCCGCAACCATGTGACATGGGCGCAGGATTTGGCCGCCCGGCTGGACGCGACGGAGGGGTTCGAGATCGTGACCCAGCCGATGCTCTCGCTCTTCACCTTCCGCCATCTCGGTGCCGCAGAGCTCGATGCCCATAACCAAGACCTGCTGAACCGGATCAACGACGACGGGCGCATTTACCTGACCCAGACCCGGATCGACGGAGCATTCGTGATCCGCTTTCAGGCAGGTGCCTTCACCGCCACGGCCGAAGATGTGGCCATGGCCTATGACGTGATCACCGAATTGGCCGGGACTTAGGGCGCGATCAGGGTGACGCCCGGCATGGCGCGGATGACCTCGACATCCGCGTCATAGATCGCCGTCATCCGCTCGACCAATTCCTCGGTCCAGCCGGGCATGTCGAGCTCTTCTTCGATCTCTTCCTCCAGCGCGTATTTGTCGAGGAACGCGGTGATCACGCGGCGCTTCTGCGCCTCGGACATATCGGGATGAGTGTCGAGATAGCCGCGAAAGCGTTTCATCCCCTCCTCCGACATGATCGTCTGCAAAAGATCGAAACCGCCCTTGATCTTGGTCTCGGGCGCCAGCCCCGCCATCTCCCGAATGATCTGCGCCCAGATAAGCGGCGCGTCTTCATTGCACCACAGGGTGATGGGAATCCCCGGCGCGGCCTCGCGCAGCTGGCCAATCGTCTCGGACCAACGCAGGTCCTCCGGCCCCCGCTCCCCCCAGAACGCGGCCGAGGTTTTATCCGCCGCTTTCTCATAAAGCACCGGCACGAGGGAGGCGGGATTGCGGATCGCCATAAAGATGCGAATCTCATCTTCGGGGAAAAGCTGCGCCATCCGCAGCATGCGCACGGCGGCGGCGGGATAAAGCACGCCTTCTTGCAGGGCCGTGGCAGGCGAGCGGAAGAAATTCGCATCCGATAGGATCACCCGGCTGGCTGTCCCATCATCGAGGATCGCATCCAGCAAAACGTCCCGCGCCATCTCCGACGGCTCCGCCTTATGCATCGCGTTGAGCGTGTCACGGAACAGGTTGCGATAGGTGCTGGGCCCGGGCACTTTGACGCCCGTCTTGGCGAAATCGTCCTGATTGCGCAGCAGGCATTTCAGCAGCCGCTCGTCTTCCGTGAAATGAACACCTGTGTGCAAAACGAGCTGCATGATACTCTGCTTACCCTTGAAAATCTCGGCGTTGAATAGCCCGTCCCGGCGCGCGTGTAAAATCCGAAAGAATCTCGCATTTCCCCTCTTGCACCCCCCGGCTCCTTTCTCTAAATGAGCCCTCAGTGCCCCTATAGCTCAGCTGGTAGAGCAACTGATTTGTAATCAGTAGGTCCGCGGTTCGAGTCCGTGTGGGGGCACCACTTCTCTCTTTAAATCATGCGCTGATCCACTGCTGTTGGACGCTAGTTTACGCCTGCCTACAGGCGCGACCAAGCCGCCCGATGGCCCCGCGCCCCCGCCGCATTCGGCAGACGCGGGGCCGTGGCCCCTAACCCATTCGCTTGGAGCTGTAACTGCCGGGCGATGCGGGAAAGACCACGGTTTTATTGCCATTCAGAAAGACCCGGTGGTGGGCATGGGCGTGAATCGCGCGCGCCAAGACGCTCGCCTCCACATCGCGACCGAGCGAGACATAATCCGAGGCGCTTTGCGCATGGGTGATGCGCACGATGTCCTGTTCGATGATCGGCCCCTCGTCCAGATCGGCGGTGACGTAATGCGACGTGGCACCGATCAATTTCACGCCCCGTTCATAGGCCTGTTTGTAGGGGTTCGCCCCCTTGAAGGACGGCAGAAAGGAATGGTGAATGTTGATGATCCGCCCCGACATCTTTTGGCACATGGCGTCCGACAGAATCTGCATGTAGCGCGCCAGCACGATCAGCTCCGCGCCGGTTTCCTCGACCACTTCCATGATCCGCGCTTCGGCCTGCGGTTTGTTCTCCTTCGTCACCTTAATGCAGTGAAATGGAATGTCATGGTTCGCCACGACCTTTTGATAGTCCATATGGTTTGAGATCACGGCGACGATCTCAATCGGGAGCGCACCGATGCGCACACGGTAGAGCAGATCGTTCAGGCAGTGGCCAAAGCGCGAGACCATGACCACGACCTTCATCGTGGTGTCTTGGTCGTGAAATTCATAGGTCATGCCAAAGGGTTCCGCGACCGCTGTGAACCCTTCGCGCAGGCTTTCGAGCGTGGCACCGGTTTCGGCCTCGGCGCTGATGCGCATGAAGAACTGGCCGTTTTCGGTGTCGTCGAACTGCGCGCTGTCGGTGATGTTGCAGCCGGTTTCGGCAATGTAATTGGCGATGGCGGCAACGATCCCGCGTTGCGAGGGGCAGGTCACGGTCAGGCAGAACTTGGTCATGGGCGGTCCTTAGGGGGGTTGGTCGGGGCGACGGGGCCCGTGGTGCTTACTCTACCGTTTGCAGGCTCCGCGGGGGAAGGCAAGCGATAGCGCGCGTATGACGGGGGTCCACCATGCCAAGATCGACAGCCCTGCCTAGGTGCCGTTTTCCTATGCGCATCAATGTTGATCATCCGCCAAAAAACGGGCGGCGGCGCATCAAAATGCACCGCCACTCCGACAAGCACTATCGACCTATTGAATGCCGACCCTGAATTGCACGGCCCCCGTCTCCCCCGGCAACATCTGGCCCGTGCAATTCCACTCGATCGTCCCGGCATAGCTGGCCACATTGCTTGCCGGCACCACCAGATCACAGCTGAGGTTGGGCGAGACCTGTTGCGGATCGACGATAGGCTCCGACAGCTGCGTATAAGGCGGGGTTCTGTCGTAGATCTTGACGTTCGACGCCTGCGTGGTCGCGTTGTTTTGCAGATAGATGCGGTAAAGAAGGATATCATTCACACTGCCGAGGTTGGTGGTGCCCTCCCCAGTGCCTTGGGTCTCATTCTCGACCGTTTTGCGCAGTTCAATCTGGGTCGAACGCCCCCCGACCGAGACCTCATCGGTATTGCTGGCCGAACTGGTCACCGTGGTCCGGGCGAATGCCGTGGTCGCCAGCACCTGATAGACGTAAGTACTCCCCTGCCCAGCGCCCGAACCGGCTGACACCCGTGAGACGATACAGATGGTCTGCCCCGTGGTGACGGCGATGGGGCCGGTGATCGGCCCGTCGACGCTATCGTCACAGCCGATATCTTGGAACAGCGCCGCGCTGAACGCGCCGGTGGGGGTCGAAGTGGCACCGGCGTAGGAGAAGGTCACCTGCCCGTCTGAGGTGGCGGTATAGATATGCGGCAGGGTCGCAACCTGCCCCTGTGCGACGGTCGTGGTCCGGTCGTTGGTCAGACTGGGCAGTTGCAGCAGACCGATGTCCAGCCCCATGCGATTGCCGAAAGCCTCGGGCGTGAAGGTGAATTCACCGTCATGCGGGTTGGTGTTGACCAAATCGGGCAGTCCGGTCGTCGCTTCCGAAATCGCCCGGTAGTCATTCGCCGGGATCGCGCGGATCGTGATCGGCCCGCTGTAGCTGCCAGAAAGCCCATAGCTCCAAGTGCCATCGGTCGCGAGACCGGGGGTGGCCAGTACCGCACCGCCACTGTCGAGGATCTCCAACACCGCCGAAGATGCCCCCCCTTCGCTGCCGTTGCGCAGGGCGTCATGGGCGGTACCGTCATCTGCCCCATTATCGATGAAGACACGGCCCGTCAAAATCCGCTCTCCGGTGACGAGGGTCACGGAATAGGAGGCTTCGTCATCGTCGGGCAGTTGGTCGAACAGGTCATCGGTCAGCGGCCCCGTGCTGGGATCGCTGTCGGGATCGGGCAGAGAGCTATAGATGATCTCGGCCTGATTGGTGAAATCACCGCTGCCGAGTACCGTGGTGGTGATGGTCAAGGTCTCGCTCTCTCCGCTCAGCAGTTCATCCACGAACCACAAGCCCGTGTCGGGGTCATAGGTATCCCCCGTCGCGGGCGCGTCGTCCGAGACATAGGCGAAACCGCTTGGGATCTGGTCGATCACTTTGACCCCCGAGGGCGAGCCACCGCTGACATTGGTGATGGTGATGATCCAATCGATGGTATCCCCCTCCGATACATTGGTGATCGGTGTCGTGGTCCCGGTAGCGGCGGCGATTTTGCTGAGTTCGAGGTCACTGCCAGCCGGATCGAATCCAAAGTCTTGGTCACTTGTCACGCTATTGCCGGAGACAGGAACGCCAAGCAGCGGGTTGGACGTGCCGATGGTGAGCCCCGAAGGCAGATCGGGGTCCGCCTCGTCCAATGCGACACGGTAGGTCGTGTTCACCATCAACTCCCCCACCGCATAGGTGCCATCAGCCAAGGTATCCGTGGTTGCTAGAAAGATGTCATCGGCGGTATTGGCCGGGGTGCCATTGTCGGCATAGACCGAGATGCCCACGCCCGCGCCGAAATTGGTCTCCCCATTGTCTTTCACGTCCGAGGCATCCGCGTCTTCATAGATGTTGCCCGAGATGCCCCCCAGTGGGATCGGTGCAGGCCCCCGGCAGGAGATGCCATCGCTGCGCCCGCCTTCATCGACCGGAATGCCGGATACCAGTTGCGGCACACCTGTCGCCGTTGAGATGACAAAGAGGTTGTTGGTGGTGTTGGAATAGCCATAGAGCCTGCCGTCACGGTCGAACCACAGCGCGTCGAACATGCCCGCATAGACGGCAGGGCCGATCGCTTGGGGTGTCACGCTCCCCGGGGTGCCGTTGTTGACCGCAGCGCGGAACAGGAAGCCCGAGTTTCTGTCGATCCCATACATGATGCCATCCACGGGGTTGAAGGCGAGGTCTTCGGGATTGACGCCGATGGAGAGGCTGATCTCGCCCAAGGCGATCGGCGTGGCGGGATTGCTCAGATCGACGATCTGCCATGTATTCAGATCCACTTCGTAGATCAGCCGCCCATTCGGCAGAATATCCCCCGCGTTCAACGCATCCCCCGCCCCGGGGATATTACCGAAGTCCGTAATGTCGCCCGCGCCATCGATCCGGAAAAGCCTGCGGCTACTTTGATCCACGCCGTAGATATAGCCGTCCAGCGCGTTATAGCCCCAGGCGCCGTCGCGGTTCTGTCCGGTGCTGCCCGAGGTCTCAACCGTCGTGGCATAGCTCCCCCCACCATCGCGGAAGGTCATACGCCTCAGCGCTGAGGGGCTGTCGACGATGGCATAGAGCGAAGCATCGCAGACCAGCGGCGGCGGATCGCTTGAAATGGTGAGGGTATAGTCCTCCACCTCCCCCTCAAAAGCTGTGACAAGGCCAGTGCTGTCGGTCGACCAGCGAAAGCGGGCATAGGTAGGCAGTGTCGTGGCCCCCGCGGGCACAGCCACTTCGAAAAGGATCGTGCCATTGCTGAGGCCGTCCTTATCCTGCGGGCCGCCGTCTTGCAGGTTCACCGCCACCTGCTCCCCGGCTTGGTCAAAGGTGCCATCGCCATCGAAGTCGATAAAGGCCTGCAGATATGACGACCCCGGCGCGGCAATCAGATCGCTGACTGTCACCGTGATCTCGGCCAGACCACCACGGTAGAATTGCGGCAGGATCACCCCGTCTTCATCATCCGACCCGTCGGCATCATCCCCCGTGGCCCCGATGGAGTTCTGCGTCAGCAGATCGATATCCGGCGGTGTGCTGCCCAGATAGACCTCAGGTGCGCCCGGGCCTTCGATGATATGCTGCGGATCGCCATAGCTCGCCGGGGCATCGCCCCGGTCGGCGTCGGGCGGTGTCTTGATGGTGATGCCATAGTCTTCGACCTCCCCATCCGGGGCGGGGGTGATCGCATCGAGCCCCGCGGTCGAAGACCAGCGCAGTCGGACGAAGGTCGGGGTCAGAACGGCGGTGACCGGCACGCTGACGGGGAATGAAATCTCACCATTCACCACCCCGTCGAGGTCTTGCGCCCCGCCGTCTTGGATATCTGTCGCAACCTGATCGCCAAGGAAGAGGCCATCGCCGCCGAAATCGACGAAAGCCTGCAGATAGCCGGTGCCGGGGGTGGGTTCGTTGACCACCACGGTCACCGTGCGGGTCAGATCGCCATAGAGCTGGGGAAAGCTCTCTTCGCTTTCGTCATCCTTACCGTCGAGGTCATCGCCGGTGCCATCGACGGAATGTTGCGCCGAGCCATCGCCGTCACCATTCAGCGCGCCGATCCAATATTGCGCGGTGTCCGCATGCTGCGGATCGCCATAGGTGACCGGCGCATCCCCCCGGTCGGGGCCGGAGCCTGCGTAGATCGTCGTGGGATCATCACGCCCTTCGCCCGGCCCGTTCGACGCCACGCCATCCCCGTCACCGGGGTTCTCGGAATCCGACAGGTCCGAGACTGCTGTCCCCCCCGGTGTCTGGGCCGTGACCTGCGCTTGGTTGCTGATCGTGGTGTCCAAATCCTCAGGCACCAGCGTGTAGGTCGCCGTATAGACGGCCTTCTCCCCGACCAGCAGCGTGCCTTCGGGCGACAGCGACGTGGCGGCCTGAAAGGTGATCACCGGGGGCACGCCCTTGCCGCTGAACTGCGTCTCGGCAAGCTGCACATTGGACAGATCGACATTGCCGAAGTTCTCAGCGGTAAAGACATAGGCGATAGTCTCACCCGGATCGGCGTAGCCGTTAAGGTTGGTATCGACCAATTGCGCCAGTTTCAGCAGACCGACAGAGCCCACATCGATCGAGACCTGCGCGGGCGCGGAATAGGCCCGCGGCTCATTCGGCAGGATGATGGGCGATTGATAGCGGTAGCTGATCGGCGTCGGCGCGGCAAAGAAGGCGACGAAGGGGGTAAAGGTCAGCTCCCCGGTCAGGTCGTCATAGCTCCATGTGCCCTCCCCCAGAATGTCGAAACCCACCCGGTGGCCTTCGGAATCGGTCACGATGTTCTGCGCGCCGGCAGGGGGAATCAGATCGACAGCCTGTTTCGCATATTCGCTGGGCTGGCCCGAATTATTGGCCGGTGCATTGTTATTCTCAGTCGCCACACTGTCGTTGAACAGGATGTTGACCACCACAGGCTCGCTCAGCACCTGTTCTTTCAGATCGTCCTGCAAAACGGGCGCTTTGAAGTCACCGCATTGCAGGTCATAGGTCTGCGCGTCGTCATAGGTCGGGTTGGCGAGCCGGACGAGGAAGCCACTGTTGGCGGTCCGACCAAAGCGGAAGGTCGAAGTCTGCGGGTAGAAGATCTCAAGCCCCGATACCGGCTGATTGCTATAGTTGCGGTCCCCGGCAAGATAGAACACCTCTGTCCCGAGGTTTGCATCCGGCCCTTCGATATAGCCCCGATAGGTCGTCGCGCTGCGGTCAATGCGGACATATTCAACCGTGCCGTCGCAGACGTTCACATAGACCTGCTCGTTCAACGGACCGTCGATATCATTAATCTGAAAGAAAACATCCGCCACCACCGGCACCCCGCCGGTATTGGTCGTGATGTTATGGGTGCCTGCTTCATAGAGGTAGAAATCCATGAAATGCGGGTCTTGCCCGGTCGAGGTAATCTGGATTTGCCCATTGCCCGAGGCGAAAATATGATCCCGCCCGGCAAAGGCCATTTCACCGACGATATCGACCGACACCCCGCCAACCGTGCCCGCGTTGCGCCACAAGGCCCGCTCGCCCACACCCGCCCCGACCACGGTGGGCGCGGCGACGGGATTGAGAATGAGCTGCTGCGCCAAGGCGGCTCTGGTCAGCAAAGCCAACAAGAACAATGTCCAAAACGATGCCGCGATCATCCGAAGCCAAGGCCCCTGCCCTGCCAAGGCCCAAAGGCGGCGCAAGTGCTGCGCCGTGAACGTGCCGAGAAAATAAGTGTAAAAATGCATATCTTTGCTCACAACCTTTTAAGACACAGCTTAGCGACGAAGCGGGTTCTGAGGACTTACGCAGAAAGGTATTAAGATATGCTTCCGGTTATACGGGCGGTGAAGGGATAGGTGGTGGTCGCTCTTGTGCATATGCCTCTGTGCCTTAGCAGGGCCCAAAGCTGCCGCGCCTGTGCCGCCGTGCTACCAAATCAATTTTCCGAAAATGACCTATTGACCCTCCAGCAACTGGAAGCCCCATATTCAGCCCAAGACGAATAGAGGGCGTGAAATGGGCAAAGCGGAAACACTCACGTTTGGCGTGCAGAACATGAGCTGCGCGTCCTGTGTGGGGCGTGTCGAAAAAGCGCTAAACGCGCTGGAGGGGGTCGACGAGGCCCGGGTGAATCTTGCGGCAGAAACCGTGCGCGTGACGGCACACCCCGCGCTTGACGCGGGCGAGCTCGATACCGCCTTGGCGCAGGCGGGCTACCCGGCGCGCAAGACCACCCATCGGTTGCGGCTGTCAAACATGACCTGCGCCTCCTGCCTGGGCCGTGTGGAACGCGCGCTGCTTGCGGTGCCGGGGGTGCTCTCGGCCACGGTCAACCTCGCCAGCGAAGAGGCGCGAGTCGAAACATTGGAAGACGCCGATCTTTTGCCCGCCCTGCGCGATGCGGCGGCAAAGGCGGGCTATCCCGCCAGCGTCGACACGCCCGAGGCGGGCACCCCCGAGGCCGCGACGCGTAAGGAAGCGGAGGCCATCCACCTCAAACGGATGACCCTGCTGGCCGCCGCGCTCACCTTACCCGTTTTCGTGCTTGAGATGGGCGGCCATCTGGTGCCCGCTTTTCACCATTGGATCGCGGCGACCATCGGGACGGAGACAAGCTGGCTCATCCAGTTCCTCCTCACCACCCTCGTGCTGGCATGGCCGGGGCGGCATTTCTATAGCAATGGCCTGCCTGCGCTGGCGAAGGGCGCGCCGGATATGAACTCTCTCGTGGCACTCGGATCGGGGGCGGCGTGGCTCTACTCGGTCACCGCGCTCTTTGCGCCGGGGCTGCTGCCCGAAGGCAGCCGCGTGGTCTATTTCGAAGCCGCCGCCGTGATCGTCACGCTGATCCTGCTGGGCCGCTATCTTGAGGCCCGCGCCAAGGGGCGCACCGGGGCCGCGATTGCCAAGCTCATGGGCCTGCGCGCCACCAGCGCACGGGTGGAGCGCGACGGCGCCGTCATCGAACTGCCCTTGGAAAAGATCGAAACGGGCGACATCATCTACCTCCGCCCGGGCGAGAAGATCGCCACCGACGGCATCGTCGTCGAAGGGCAATCCTATGTCGATGAAAGCATGATCACCGGTGAGCCTGTGCCGGTGGAAAAGATCGGCGGTGCGGCTCTCGTCGGCGGCACGATTAATGGCACCGGCAGCCTGACCTATCGCGCCACCAAGGTGGGCGGCGACACGGTTCTGGCGCAGATCATCCGCATGGTCGAAGAGGCCCAAGGCGCGAAACTGCCCATTCAGGACTTGGTCAACCGCATCACCCTATGGTTCGTCCCCGCGGTGATCGCCGTGGCGCTGGTGACCTTTGGCCTGTGGCTGGCCTTCGGCCCTTCGCTCAGCCACGCATTGGTGGCGGCGGTGGCGGTGCTGATCATCGCCTGCCCCTGTGCCATGGGGCTAGCCACGCCCACGTCGATCATGGTCGGCACCGGGCGGGCGGCGCAATTGGGCGTGCTGTTCCGGCAAGGCGATGCGCTGCAAAGCCTACAGGGCGTCAAGACCGTTGCCTTGGACAAGACCGGCACACTGACCAAGGGCACCCCCGAACTTACCGATCTGGTGCTGATGGACGACCTGACCGAAGATGAGGTGCTGCCCCTGATCGGCGCGGTCGAGGCGCGCTCGGAACATCCCATCGCCCAAGCCATTCTGCGCCGGGCCGAAGCGGCTGGCCCCGTGCCGCGCGAGGTGAGCGACTTCCAATCCCATACCGGCTACGGCGTCAGCGCATTGGTGGCAGGCCGCCGTGTCACGCTTGGCGCGGACCGGCTCATGACCCGCGAGGGGATTGATCTGGGCAATGCCCAGCGGATCAGCGCGGATCTGGCCAAGGACGGCAAAACCCCGCTTTTCGCCGCGATCGACGGCAAACTAGCGGCGGTCATCGCCGTGGCGGACCCGATCAAACCCGGCACGCCCGAGGCCATCGCGCGGCTGCACGACCTCAACCTCGAAGTGGCGATGATTACCGGCGACAACCGCGGCACGGCAGAGGCCATCGCGGCGCAACTGGGCATCGACCGCGTCGTCGCCGAGGTGCTGCCCGATGGCAAAGTGGCCGCCATCGACGACCTGAGAAAAGGCGACAACCGCATCGCCTACGTGGGCGACGGGATCAACGACGCGCCCGCGCTTGCGCAGGCTGATGTCGGGCTGGCCATCGGCACCGGCACTGATGTGGCGATCGAAGCGGCGGATGTGGTGCTGATGTCGGGCGATCTGCGCGCCGTGGTCAATGCCATCGACGTAAGCCAGCGCAGCATGGCGAATATCCGGCAAAACCTCTTCTGGGCCTTCGGCTATAACGTCCTGCTGATCCCCGTGGCCGCTGGCGCCTTCTACCCGCTGACCGGTTGGCTCTTGTCGCCCGCGCTGGCTGCCGGGGCAATGGCCTTGTCGAGCGTTTTCGTTCTCAGCAATGCCCTGCGCCTGCGCTGGATCGCCGCCCCTCTGACTGAGAGCGCCACCCCATCCCACGGCCCCCGGGCCGCCGCCCCCGTGGCCGCAGACGTAGCCGCAGAATAGGATCGTCCCATGAACATCGGAGAAGTCTCACAACGCACCGGGTTGCCGCCCAAAACCATCCGCTATTACGAGGATATCGGGTTGGTCAAACCGCTGCGCGACGCCAATGGCTACCGTGCCTTCCGCGAAAGCGAGATGCACAAGCTCGCCTTTCTGGGCCGCGCCCGCACGCTGGGGTTCAGCATCGAAGATTGCCGCAACCTGCTGGCGCTATGGGAGGACAAGAACCGCGCCAGCGCTGATGTGCGCGCCATCGCCAAGGACCATCTGGCCCAGATCGAGGCCAAGATCAGCGGCCTGCAAGAGATGCGCGACACGCTCAGCACGCTGGTCCGCGACTGCGCTGGCGATGACCGGCCGGATTGTCCGATCTTGAAAACACTTGGGACAGCGGCGAACTGACCCTATTAACCGCGGAGGGCAGCGCTGCCCTCCGTGAGACAGCGCTGCCGGGGCGGGTGGCCCCCGCCCTAGCGTTTTAGCCGTTCCACGATGCTATGCGCCGTCACCGTGCCAATCTGCCGGCCCTCTTCCATCACCGCGAAACCCGCCTCCGGGCCGCGCAGACCGTCCATCAGCTCCCGCACCGGCGTCTCGGCGCTGGTCTCGGGATGGGCGGCCCCATCGGCTGGCTCCATCACATCACGGGCGGTCAACACCTCCAGCGGGTTCATATCGGCCACGAATTCCGCCACATAATCCGACGCGGGGTTCGAGAAAATCTCGCGCGGGGTGCCGATCTGCACGATACGCCCCCCTTCCATGATGGCGATACGTCCGCCCAGTTTGAACGCCTCATCAAGGTCATGGCTCACGAAAATGATCGTGCGGTTGAGATCGCGTTGCAAGTCCAACAGCTCATCCTGCAAACGCGTACGGATCAGCGGATCGAGCGCCGAAAAAGGCTCATCCATCAGCAGGATCGGCGCTTCGGTGGCAAAGGCACGGGCAAGGCCCACACGCTGCTGCATCCCGCCCGAAAGCTCCCCCACCTTGCGGTCGGCCCAGTCGCTGAGCCCCACCAGCTTCAACTGCCGCTCGGCCCGCTCCAACCGCTCGCCCTTGGGCACATTGGACAGTTCCAAACCAAGCGCCACATTGTCGCGCACCGTGCGCCAGGGCAGCAGGCCGAACTGTTGGAACACCATCGACACGCCTTCACGGCGCACCCGGCGCAGCTCTGCCGCGTTGCTCTCATGCACATCGCAGGACCAGCCCTCGGCATGAACCCGCACGGTGCCGCGCACCATCGGGTTCAGCCCGTTCACCGCCCGCAACAGCGTTGATTTGCCCGAGCCCGACAGGCCCATCAGCACAAGGATTTCGCCATTCTCAACGGTGAGCGAGCAATCATGCACGCCCAGCACCTGCCCGGTCGCCGCTTCGATCTCGGCGCGGCTTTGGCCTTCGTCCATCAGCGGCAGCGCCTTCTCCGGCTTGTCGCCAAAGACGATGGATACGTTATCGAATTCTACTGCTTTCGTCATTTCCGTCCCACCCGCAGGATACGGTCGAGCATGATCGCCACGACAACGATCACCAACCCGGATTCAAATCCCAAGCCTGTGTTGACTTGGTTCAGGGCACGCACCACCGGCACGCCCAAACCGTCTGCGCCCACCAATGCTGCGATCACCACCATCGACAGCGACAGCATGATGGTCTGGTTCAGACCCGTCATGATCTGCGGCAACGCATAGGGCAGCTCAATCTTCCACAGCGTCTGGCGCGGCTTGGCGCCGAACGCCTGCGCCGCCTCAAGAAGCGCCTTGGGGGTCGAGGAGATGCCAAGCTGCGTCAGCCGGATCGGCGCGGGCAAAACGAAGATCACCGTGGCGATCAACCCGGGCACCATGCCAATGCCGAAAAAGACAATCGCGGGGATCAGATAGACGAAGGTTGGCAACGTTTGCATGAGGTCCAAAACCGGGGCCACCCAAGCATAAAGCCGGGGCCGATGCGCGACGGCGATGCCAATCGGCACGCCCACGCCCATGCAGACCACACAGGCCGAGAGCACCAGCGTCAGGCTCTCCATCGTCTCTTCCCAGTAATCTTGGTTCAGAATGAACAGAAAGCCCAGCACCACAAATGCCACGGTTTTCCAGTTGCGCTGAATGGCCCAAGTGATCGCGGCGAAGACGGCGATCAGGATCAGCGGATGCGGGGTTTGCAGTACCCAGAGGATCGCCTCGATCAGCCGCTCCATCAGGTCCGACAGCCCGTCAAAGAACCACGCCCCGTTCGTTTGCAACCAATCCAGCGCGTCTTCGGCCACATCGGCCACGGGGATCTTGTTTTCTGTCAGCCAGTCCATGTCAGTCCTTCAGGATTGGAGAATGCGCATGAGAATGACCCGCCCCATCAATCTGGAGCGGGTCTTTTCCATCATAGCGTGAGGATCACTTCAACGAAGCGACAGCTTCCATCGCATCGCCGCCATCGACGGTGGTCACACCGTCCAGCCATGTGTCGAGCACGTCGGCGTTCGCCTTGATCCAAGCGGCGGCGGCCTCTTCCGGCTTTTCGCCGTCATCGAGGATCGCGCCCATGATCTCATTCTCCATCTCAAGGCTGAATTCGAGGTTCTGGAGAAATTTGCCAAGGTTCGGGCATTCTTCGACGAAACCAGCGCGGGTGTTGGTGTAAACCGTCGCACCGCCCAGATCGGGGCCAAAGTAATCGTCACCACCTTCAAGATAGGTCAGGTCGAAGTTGGCGTTCATCGGGTGCGGCTCCCAACCAAGGAAGACAACAGGCTCTTCCTTGCGGCTCGCGCGCTGCACCTGAGCGAGCATCCCCTGTTCGGAGGATTCGACGACTTCGAAGTCGCCCAGTTCAAAGGCATTCTCGTCGATCATCGACTGGATCAGACGGTTGCCGTCATTGCCCGGCTCGATGCCGTAGATCTTGCCTTCGAGTGCGTCGGCATTGGCAGCGATGTCGGCGAAGGTCTTGATGCCCATGTCAGCGGCGGCCTTGTTGACGGTCAGCGTGTATTTCGCGCCTTCAAGGTTCGCGCGCACGGTATCGACGCTACCCTCTTCGCGGTATTTGGCGATATCGCCTTCCATCGTCGGCATCCAGTTGCCCAAGAACACGTCAATGTCGCCGGACGCCATGGAGGTATAGGTCACCGGCACGGCGAGGATCTTGGTCTCGGTGTCATAGCCGAGCGCGTCGAGCACGACAGAGGTGGCGGCGGTGGTGGCGGTGATGTCGGTCCAGCCGACGTCGGAGAAGGTGACTTCGCTACACTCGGCAGCGGCCAGCGAGGTCGCGGCGACCGTCGCCAAAGCGGATGTCATAAGCAGTTTTTTCATTGGTGTTCTCCCCAGAGAAGTTTTTATTGACTGGTGCGCCAATCAAAAGCCATCGGCCGCGATATTGCAACCGGATTAATCTTGCCAACTTACTGGAGGGCAAAACGCAATACTACTTGTTTCAAAACTTACTCCCGCGCGGCCTGTTTGGGGCGCAGAACCGGGGTGACATTTTCACCCACGCCGGGCTCTGGCTCGGCGTTAATTTCGGGGGCATCCTCGGCTTGGGTTGTCGGCTCTTGGTCAGGCTCCTCCTGCGGCGTCTCGGACGCTATCGGAGAGGTTTCCGACGTCTCGGCCTCCGGCGTTTCCTCAGTTGCTTCAGTGGCTTCGCCCGGAAGCGCGCCAGCCTCCATCCCAAATGCCGCGCGGATCGCGGCTTGGGTGCCATCGCCATAAAGCCCGTCGATCGCACCGTCGTAGAACCCGGAATCCGACAGCTTGCGTTGCAGTGCTTTACGGGTGTCACTGTCGAACAAACGCGGCTCCTCCTGCATCAGTCCCAGCAGCGTGCCATCGCCCGCCCGCAGTGCCCGGTAGAGATAGAGCGCGGCATCCGCAGCCCCGCGCCCCGGCACTTTGTCATCGTCGATCATCGCGGCAAAGTTGAACATCGCAGCAGGGTGTCGCCTGTCGGCTGCACGGCGGAAGTAATCAAGCGCCAGTTCGGGGTCGGCCTCCTGCCCCAATTCGCCCTGCAAATGGATGAAGCCCAGATCGTTCAACGCCCCGGCATGGCCCCGCTCGGCAGCGTCGCGATAAAGCTGCATCGCGCGGGCCTCGTCTTGCTCCACGCCCCGACCCTCTTCGTAGAGCTGGGCCAGTTGATAGCGCGCTTCGGCTGAGCCGGTCTCAATCGCGCGCATGAGCTGCGCCGCCGCATTCTGCGGATCATAGCGCGGATCGTCGGGATCGCTTTGCAGGACGGCGAGGCCGAGTTGCGAGCGGGTATCGCCCTGCCCCGCCAATTCGGCCAAACGCTGGCCCTGTGTCTCGTTCAAATCGGACCAGCCCCCCGAGGCCGCTTCCCCGTCACCGCTGCCGAGGAAGAACGGCGTGGGGTTCAGCCGCCCAAAGCGCCGCGCCGAGAGGCTGCCACCGCTGCGGCTGCGCAAAGCCGCGCGGAAATCGTCCAGCATGGCCCCGACCTCGACCTCCGGCTGGGCCACCACCTCGGCCAGCGTTTCGGCGAAAAGGCCCGCGTTTTCACCGCTCTCGTCACAAGCGCCCACCTCGCCAGAAGTCACGACCAAGGTGCCAAGGCGTGGCTCAGGCGGTGGCAGGGGCGCGGTGGCTTGCTGCGGGGCGGCGTGGCAGTTGTCGAGCAGAACAAGCCGTATCTGCCGCGCCTTGCCCGCCGCGCGCAGGAGCGCAGGCAGGGCCACCCCCTCGCGCCGCAGCGCCGAGGCTGGGGCCAAGGGCGCATCAACCGGGATCAGATAGCTCTGCCCACCGGAGGCAACACGGCGGCCCGCGTAGTAAATCAGGGCGATATCCGCTGCTTCGGCCTGAAAGGCAAAGTCGGAAAGCGCTTGTTTGAACGCCGCGCTCTCAGCGTCGATCAGCGTGGTGACGTCGAAGCCCTGCCCCTCCAGCGCCTCAGTCAGCCGCGCCGCATCCGCGCGCGGGCCGTCGAGCGTGGCGGCATCCTCATAGGCGGAGTTCCCGATGACCATCGCCACACGGTCTTGCGCTGCCGCGGCGAAGGGCAGGAACAACATCAGTAGAAGCGCGGTCGGACGCATATGGCAGGATCCTTTCGGTCAGCTTCGGTTGGGCAGCGCCGCCCATTAACCTATGCTGGCAGGAAAAGGTTTCCACCATCGTAACAGTTTGAAATGAATCCGACCTTGGCCCCGCGCCTCAGGCGTTGGGCGAAGTCTCTTCGATCTCGCGGTCTTCTTCCGGCACGTTCAGCGTGGCCCAAGTATCGCCATCCGGCAGTTCGGGCGGATGCGGCAGGCAATCGCGGCGGTGGATATTCGCCTTGGCCATGAAGTTGGCCGAGACCGGCGCGGTGACAAAGATGAATGCCATGATCAGCAGCTCGTGCAGCGACCCCGTGCCCGACAGGAAGGAGTTCACCATGGCCGCCAGCAGATAGGCCCCGATCCCCAGCGTCGCGGCCTTGGTCGGCGCGTGCAGCCGCGTCATCGGGTCGTTCAGCTTGAGCAAGCCAATCCCGGCGACAAGCACAAAGAAACTGCCGATCACCAGCAGCGCGATAACGAAATAGGTGGCGATGACGTCGGGGCTCATTCGATGATATCTCCGCGCAGGACGAAACGGGCATAGGCCACGGTCGAGACGAAACCGAGCATGGCGATGATCAGCGCGGCCTCAAAGTAGATTTGCGTGCCTTGCAAAACGCCCAGAAGCACGATGATGCCGATGGCGTTGATGAACATCGTGTCCAGCGCCAGAATACGATCCCCGGTGCCGGGGCCGATCCACAGACGGATCATCGCCATGAACTGCGCAATGGCGACGAGGGTCAGCGCCCCATAAAGCGCCAGCGTCAAAAGGTCGGTCGCTTGGGTCATACGAAAATCTCCTTCAAGCGGCGTTCGTAGCGGTCTTTGATCTCATCGCGCACCGCGTCGGGGTCGCTCGCGTCCAACGCGTGTACCAAGAGGTAGCGCCCGTTGTCCGACAGGTCCGCCGAGACGGTGCCGGGGGTCAGTGTGATGGTGCCCATCAGGATCGTGATCGCCTCGGGTTCTTTCAGATCCAGCGGCACGACGACCCAAGCGGGCGACATGCTGGCGTTGGATTTGGTCAGGATGATCCACGCCACTTGGATATTGGCGATGATGATATCCCACAGGACCAAGATCACATACGCGATCATGCGCAGCGGGCGGATGCCTTGGGGCCGGTCGGTCCACCACCGCGCGGTCAATACCGGGATCACGATCCCGAGGATCAGGCCGAAGACCAACATGCCTGCGCTGAACTTGTTTTGCAGCAGGATCCACACCGCCGTCAGCAGCAGGGTCAGAAACGGGTGCGGCAAAAGCCAACGGATCGGTCGCATCATGTCAATGGGCCTCCTCTTTGCCGTCCGATAGTTTGCCGGGGGTCTCCAACACGGTGGTCAGGTAACGTTCCGGCCCGAACAATTGCTTTGAAATCGTGGTGGCATATTGGGTGGCCGGTCCGGCCAGCAGCGTATGTGCCACCAGCAGGGCCAAGAGCCCGCCCACCGCGACATAGCTCAGCGCCGAGGGGCGCTCTGCCGGGGTTGCCCCCTCCTCCGGCTTGACGCTGCGCGCCTTCCAGAAGACCACGCTGCCCGCGCGGCCAAAGCCCACGAGGCTCAAAAGGCTCGCGCCCAAGATCACGGCCCAGATCCAGACCCAGAAGTCGCTGGCGGCAGCGGCATCCATGATCAGCAGCTTGCCCAGAAAGCCCGAGAGCGGCGGCACGCCGACCATGGCGATAGCCGCGACAAAGAACAGGGCCGAGGTCAGCTTGGCCCCCGCCACCTGCGGCTGCGCCGTCAGATCAAGGTTGTCGCGCCCGGCCCGCGCCAGATCGGCGATCAAGAACAGCGCGCCCGCGGCCAGTGTCGAATGCACGATATAATAGAGCGCCGCCGCGATCCCCTCGGGCGTGAACAGCGCGATTGAGATCATCACCATGCCCATGGAGCCGATGACGGAAAAGGCCACCATACGGTCCAGCTGCTTGGCCGCCAGCACGCCGATCATGCCAAGCGCCAGCGACAGCAGTGCGGCAGGCAACAGCCATGTGGTGTGCAGATCCGCCGTTACGGCCAGTTCGGGCGGGAAGATCAGCGTATAGACGCGGATGATCGCATAGGCGCCGACCTTGGTCATGATGGCGAAAAGCGCCGCCACCGGGCCGGGCGCTTCGGCATAGCTCGACGGGAGCCAGAAGTGCAGCGGCACCACGGCGGCTTTGACCGCAAAGACCATCAAAAGCAACACCGCCGCAATGCGGATGCCCACGGTCGCGCCCGCGTCGATCAGGGCAACGCGCTGCGCCAGATCGGCCATGTTGAGCGTTCCCGTCTCGGCATAGATGGCGCCAAGCGCAAAGAGAAACAGCGTCGAGCCCAGCAGGTTATAGAGCACATATTGCACCCCCGCCCGCAGGCGCGGCGTGCCACCGGCGTGGATCATCAACCCGTAGGAGGCGATCAGCAGCACTTCGAAAAAGACGAAAAGGTTGAAAAGGTCGCCGGTCAGGAAGGCGCCCATGATGCCCATCAGTTGGAACTGGAACAGCGCATGAAAATGCCGCCCGCGCTCGTCCCATTTCGACCCGATGACATAGAGCAGCACAAACAGCGCCAGCACCGCCGTCAGCGTGACCATCAGCGTCGACAGGCGGTCGCCCACCAGCACGATGCCGAAGGGCGCGGCCCAATCGCTGAGACGGTAGAGCATGACATTGCCGCTCGCCGCCTCGACCGAGAGGCCAAGCCCCACAACGACCAGCGCCAGCGCGCCAAACAGCGACAGCACCCGCTGGATGGTGATGTGATAGCGTGCGGCCAGAATGATGAAAGGCGCGATAAACGCAGGCAGCACGATGGGCAGGATCAGCCAATGGGTCATGTGCGGTCCTCCGCCTTGGTATCGGTCAGCGGCTCGTCCACATAATCATCCTTATTGCCCAGATAGGCCCCGAGGGCGATCATCACCACCACGGCGGTCATGCCAAAGGAAATCACGATGGCGGTCAGCACCAGCGCTTGGGGCAGCGGATCGGTATAGCGCGCGGCATCACTCAGGATCGGCGGCGCGCCCACGGTCAAGCGGCCCGAGGCAAAGAGAAAGACGTTCACCGCATAGGTCAGCAGCGATGTGCCCATGATGACGGGAAAGCTCCGCAAGCGCAGCACGAGGTAGAGGCCAGAGGCCGTCAGGATGCCGATGGCGGATGCGACGAGAAGTTCCATGTTATGCCTCCGCCTTGGTGTTGTCTTCGCGCGATGGGTCGATGTCCATCGGGTGATCGGCCTCGGGCACATGCGCCCGGCGGGCCAGCCGCGAGAAGCTTTCGAGCGACAGCATCACCGCCCCCACCACGGCAAGGAACACGCCCAGATCGAACAGCGCCGCCGTCGCCAGTTCGAACTTGTCGAAGGGCGGGATGCGCACATAGGTGAAGTCCGACGTGAGGAAGGGTTTGGCAAAGAGCCACGAGCCGATCCCCGTCAGCCCCGCGATCAAGACGCCGGTGCCGATGATCCCATGATAGGGATAACGCAGCCGTGCCGAGGCCCAGGCAAAGCCGCTGGCCATATATTGCATCACCACAGCGATGGAGACGATCAGACCGGCGATGAAACCGCCGCCCGGCTCGTTATGGCCGCGCAGGAAGATGTAGAAACCCACCATCAGCACCACCGGCATGATCACGCGGGTCATCACCACCATCATCATCGGGTGCCGGTCGCCCGCGCGCGGCTGGTCGGGCTTGCGGTTCAGCAAACGCGCGCGCACCGGGCCCGAGAGCAGCGTCTCGGTCAGCGCGTAGATCAGCAGGGCGGCAATGCCCAACACGATGATCTCACCATAGGTGTCGAAACCGCGGAAATCGACGAGGATCACGTTCACCACATTGGTACCGCCGCCACCCTTATAGGAGTTGGCAAGGTGGAATTCGGAAATGCTCGGCGCCACGGTGTCGCGCAGCAGGTAGTGATAGGACAGCGCCATGGTCGCTGCCCCCGCCGCGAGGGAGACGACAACGTCCCGCGTCCGGCGCAGCACGCTGCTTTCGATCGGTGTGCGGTTGGGCAGGAAGTTCAGCGCCAAAAGCAGCAGGATGATCGTCACCACCTCGACCGTCAGCTGGGTCATCGCCAAGTCAGGCGCGCTGAAGAAGACGAAACCGGCCGAGACGATCAGCCCGACGATGCCGATCAGGATCAGCGACAACAGGCGGTTGCGGTGCAGGAAGACAAGGCCGCAGGCCGCCGCGACCAACATCAGCCAGCCTGCGATCTGCACAGCATTCGTTGGCTGCAGCGCACGGCTCGCCGCGCTCACCGTGCCGGTGGCCCAAGCGTAATAGCCCACGCCCACGACGGTCACCGCCATCACGGCGGCATAGCGCGAGAAGGCCCCATTGTGCAGCCGCAGCGATACCGCCTGCGACAGGCCGACAGAGGCCGCGATGATCCGGTCAAAGATACGCTTGGCCTCGGGCCGGGGTGCGGCATCCCAGACGCGCAGCAGCGGGGTGAAGAGCGCCAGCAGGATCAGCCCGCCCACGACCGCGATGATCGACATATAAAGCGCCGGACCCAGCCCGTGCCAGATTTTGAAATGCGCAGAAGACATCTCGGCTGCGTCGCCGAGGACAGAGGCGGTCACCAGCTTGACGAAAGGCTCGGCCAGAAACGGCGCGAGGCCGATCACCACCACGGGGATGATCAACAGCGCTGGCGGCAACCACAGGCCGGGCTTGGGATCATGCGGATGGTCGGGATAGTCGTCGCGTTCCTTGCCAAGGAAAGTATGGCCGATCAGCCGGAAACTATAGGCCGCAGAGAAGAGCGCGCCAAAGGTCGCCAGCGCGGGCACCAGCCACGGCAGATCGAAAAGCGTGGTGTGCAGCGTCTCTTCCAGCATCATCTCTTTCGACAGGAAGCCATTGAACAGCGGGATCCCCGCCATCGAAAGCGACGCCAGCGTGGCGATCACGAAGGTCACCGGCATCAGATGCCGCAGTCCGCCCAAACGGCGGATGTCGCGCGTATGCACCGCGTGATCCACGATCCCCGCCGACATAAAGAGTGCCGCCTTGAAGGTCGCGTGGTTCAGGATGTGAAACACCGCCGCCAGCGCGCCAAAGGCCGTGCCAGTGCCCAAGAGCATGGTGATCAGACCAAGGTGGCTGACGGTCGAGAAAGCCAAGAGCGCCTTCAGGTCATGTTTGAACAGCGCAATCACCGCGCCCAGCACCATGGTGATCAGCCCCGCCGTGGTGACGATGACGAACCATTCGGGCGTGCCCGAGAGCACCGGCCACATCCGCGCCATCAGGAAGATACCTGCCTTCACCATCGTGGCGGAGTGCAGATAGGCCGAGACCGGCGTGGGCGCGGCCATGGCGTGGGGCAGCCAGAAGTGGAAGGGAAACTGCGCCGATTTGGTGAAACAGCCCAGCAGGATCAAGATCAGCGCGGGCAGATAGAGCGGCGAGGCTTGGATCGCCTCGCGGTTCTCCAAGATCACGCTCAGGTCATAGCTGCCCACGACCTGCCCCAGCAGCAACATGCCACCGATCATCGCAAGCCCGCCCATGCCCGTCACGGTCAGCGCCATCCGCGCGCCTTGGCGGCCTTCGGGGAGATGCTTCCAATAGCCGATCAACAGGAAGGACGACAGCGAGGTCAGCTCCCAGAAGATAAGCAGAATCAACACGTTATCACTTAGAACGATGCCGACCATCGCACCTTGGAAGAGCAAGAGATAGGTGAAAAACTCACCCATATGATCGTCGCGCGACAGATAAGAACGCGCATAGGCGATGATGAGCAGACCGATGCCAAGGATCAGGCAGGCAAAGAAAAAGCCAAGACTGTCGAGCATCAAGGTCAGGTTCAGACCAAGCTGCGGAATCCAGTCAACCCGCGCGGTCAGCACCTCTCCGGCCAATACGGCGGGCAAATGGGTGAGCAGGCCGACAAAGGCCACGAGGGTAACCATGAAGGTGACCCCGGCGCAGGCTTGGCGCCCTGCGGAATTCATCAGTCCGGGTAGCAAAGCACCAAGGAAAGGCAAGGCAACGATAAGGAAGAGGGACACGCGAACTCCTGATCTAGCGGACTGAAAGGTCACCACGTTCTGTAGAAATTTTCCCGGCACCTCAAGCGAAACCGGGCATTAAACGCCAGATTGTCGCAGGTTACGCCCCCCGCCCTGCCCCGTGGGAGGGGGATGCCCGTGCCTTTGCCCGTCCGACAGTCCCCCTCGGGCCGTGTCACTCCGGTTGGAAGAGGTCCCGGTAGTTTTCGCGCAGCACGTTCTTCTGCACCTTACCCATCGTGTTGCGCGGCAGTTCCGGCAGCACGATCAACTTCTGGGGCTGTTTGAACTTGGCCAGCGATCCGGCCACGCCCTCAGCGATCTGCTCCAGATCCAGTTCCACACCCCGGCGTGCCACCAGCACCGCCACGACGCTTTCGCCGAAATCGGGGTGCGGCACGCCGATCACCGCGCTTTCCAAGACGCCCGGTTGGTCGTCGAGCAGCAGTTCGACCTCTTTGGGGTAGATGTTATAGCCGCCCGAGATGATCAGATCCTTGTCGCGGCCCACGATGGTGACATAGCCATCCGCATCGCGTCGCCCCAAATCGCCCGTGATGAAAAACCCATCTTCGCGCAATTCGGCGGCAGTCTTCTCGGGCATTTGCCAATAGCCCTTGAAGACGTTGGGCCCCCGCACTTCGATGCTGCCGATCTCGCCATCCGGCAGGGTCGCGCCGGTTTCGGGGTCGGTGATCTTCAACTCCACATCCGGCAGCGGCAAGCCCACAGTGCCCGCGCGGCGCTCGCCCTCATAGGGGTTACTGGTGTTCATATTGGTCTCGGTCATGCCGTAACGCTCAAGGATACGGTGGCCAGTCCGGGTCTCGAAATCCACATGGGTTTCCGCCAGCAGCGGGGCGGAGCCCGAGATGAACAGCCGCATATTCGCCGCCGTCTCGCTGGTAAAACGCGCGTCGTCCAACAGCCGGGTGTAGAAGGTGGGCACCCCCATCATCGCGGTGGCATGGGGCATCCGGTCGATCAACCGGTCGATGTCGAGCTTGGGCATAAAGATCATCGCGCCCCCCGCCACCAGCGACACATTCGTCGCCACGAAAAGCCCGTGGGTATGGAAGATCGGCAGCGCATGGAGCAGCACGTCTGCATTGGTAAAACGCCACAGATCGGCCAGCGTCTGCGCGTTGGACAAAAGGTTCGCCTGCGTCAGCATCGCCCCCTTGGAGCGCCCCGTCGTGCCGGAGGTATAGAGGAAGGCCGCCAGATCATCAGCCTCACGCGCGACGGTCTCGAACTGATCGGGGGCCGAGGCTGCGCGGTCCGCAAAACTGCCATCGTTTTCGGTGCCCAGCGTCTCAAGCTGGCAGCCCGTATCCTTGGCCAGCGGCGCCATCTCATTGCGCCGCGCAGGCTGGCAGACAAAAGCCGCCGCCCCGCTGTCGGTCACGAAATAGCGCACCTCCTCCGCCGTATAGGCCGGGTTCAGCGGCAGAAAGATCACCCCCGCCTGCACGCAAGCGGCATAGAGCGCCAGCGCATCGGCGGATTTGTCGATCTGCACCGCCAGCCGGTCGCCCGGCTTCACCCCCAGCTCGGACAGCACATTGGCAAAGCGGCCCGCCCGGCTGAGAAAGCCCGCATGGGTCAGCGTCACCCCGCCCTCAAGGTGCAAAAAGGCGGTCGTCTTGCCCGCGTGACGGCCAAACAGAGTGTCATAAAGGGGGTTTGCCATCACAGTGCTCCTCACGTGTTGTTCTTGGGAAAGCCGATTGCCTCCTCGCGGAATTACAACCGTATTACGCAGGGTAATGCAAGCAGGCGGAGGGCTGCGTATGGCTGCGGTGAGGGGAAATGTTGAACCGAGGCAATAGCTTGTAGGGCGACACTCAAATGCGTCGCCCTGCGGATTAGCGGCCCGTAGCCAGACGCGCAGCAACCCCGACCGCGCGAAATCTTCCCGCCCCCTCAGCAGCCCCCCGCGCAAATTGTCGCGGCATTAAGATAGATTAATGACGCCGCTCCGTTGAGAACATATATAGAACGCATGACCAAACAGACACTCGATCGAAAACTGGCGATTCTCAGCGATGCGGCGAAATACGACGCCTCCTGCGCCTCCTCGGGCTCCACCAAGCGCGACTCGCGCGATGGCAAGGGGCTGGGCTCCAACGAAGGCAGCGGCATCTGCCACGCCTATGCCCCGGACGGGCGGTGCATCAGTCTGCTCAAGATTCTGATGACGAATTTCTGCATCTATGATTGCAGCTATTGCATCAACCGCGTCTCCTCGAACGTGGAGCGCGCGCGCTTCAGCGTGGACGAGGTGGTGAAACTCACCATCGAGTTCTACCGCCGCAATTACATCGAAGGGCTGTTTCTGTCCTCCGGCGTGATCCGCTCGCCCGATGCCACGATGTCCGACATGGTGCAGATCGCCCGCAAGCTGCGGCATGAGGAGAATTTTCGCGGCTACATCCACCTTAAGACGATCCCCGATGCCTCGCCCGAGTTGATCGAGGAGGCCGGCCGTCTCGCCGACCGTCTGTCAATCAACGTGGAACTGCCCACCGACACGGCGGTGCAGCAATATGCGCCCGAGAAAAAGCCTGAGCAGATCCGCCGCGCCATGGCGAATGTGCGGATGACCAAGGAGGCGAGCAAGGATAAATCCTTCTCCGGCAAGCGCCCGCCGCGCTTCGCGCCCGCGGGCCAGTCGACGCAGATGATCATCGGCGCGGATGGGTCAAACGATGCCACGGTGCTGGGGCAATCGACGCGGCTCTATTCCAGCTACAAGCTGAAGCGGGTCTATTACTCCGCCTTTTCGCCCATTCCCGACAGTTCGTCGAAACTGCCGCTGATCCGCCCGCCCCTGCAACGCGAGCACCGGCTTTATCAGGCCGACTGGCTGCTGCGGTTCTACGACTTTCAACTGGATGAGATCACCTCCGTCACCCGCGACGGCAACCTTGATCTTGAGGTCGACCCCAAGCTCGCCTGGGCGCTGGTGCACCGCGAACACTTCCCGCTCGACGTCAACCGCGCCAGCCGCGAGAAGCTGCTACGGGTGCCGGGCTTTGGCGTCAAAACCGTGAACCGCATCCTCGCCGCGCGCCGTCACCGCGCACTGCGCTACGAAGACCTCACCCGCATGGGCGCCTCGATGAAAAAGGCCCGTGCCTTCGTCACCGCGGGCGGCTGGACCCCCGGTGGCCTCACCGACAGCGCCGACCTGCGCGCGCGTTTCGCGCCGCCGCCCGAGCAATTGACCCTGTTCTGATGCACCGCGTCTCCCTGCCCCCCATCGGCACCGCCAAGGCATGGCGCGAGGCGGCGCGCGGTTTTCTTGCCGCGGGCGTACCGCCTGAGGATATCCTTTGGGGTGACCATGCCGCCGCCCCCGATCTTTTCGGTGGGGAAGCCGCACCGGCCGCCACGGGCCGCGTCGCGGTGCCGCGCAGTTTCGTGTCCATGGCCGAGACCGCCGTCTGGCACAGTGATCCCGAACGTTTCGCCCGTCTCTATGCCTTTCTCTGGCGCGTGAAGGACGCGCCGCATCTGATGTCCGACCGGGGCGATGCCGACCTCGCCGTGCTGCGCGGGATGGAGAAGAACGTCCGCCGCTGCCAGCACAAGATGAAGGCCTTCGTCCGCTTCCGCGAGATCGGCGATCCGAACGCCCCGCGCCGCAGCTTCGCCGCGTGGTTCGAACCCACGCATCACACGGTGGAGCCTACGGCGGATTTCTTCGTGCGGCGGTTTTCGGACATGGACTGGCGCATCCTCACGCCCGATGTCTCGGCCATCTTCGAGGGCGGCAAGCTCAGCTTTCAAGAAGGCCACGCCAAGCCTGACCTGCCCGAGGACGCGGGCGAGCAGTTGTGGATCACCTACTTCCAGAACATCTTCAACCCCGCCCGCCTGATGGTGAAGGCGATGCAGTCGGAGATGCCCAAGAAATACTGGAAGAACATGCCCGAGGCCGCCTTCATTCCCCAGATGATCGCCGAGGCCCCGGCCCGCGCCCGGGCCATGGCCGAGGCCGCCCCCACCCTGCCGCCCGCGCGCATGGACCGGGTGCAGGCGCAGCTTTCGGCTTTTGAGTCCGCTTGGGACGGCTCGATGGAAGAGCTTCCGTCCGCGATCCGCGCCTGCACCCGCTGCCCACTTCATTGCCACGCCACGCAGGCCGTGCCGGGCGAAGGGCCGACGCATGCCGATCTCATGGTCGTGGGCGAACAGCCCGGCGATCAAGAAGACCTCGCGGGCCGCCCCTTCGTCGGGCCGGCGGGGCAGATGTTCGACCGCATCGCCGGCGAAGCGGGGCTGGACCGAGACGCCGCCTTCGTCACCAATGCGGTCAAACACTTCAAGTTCACCGCCCGCGGCAAACGCCGCATCCACCAGCGCCCCGAGATGCCGGAGATCGACCAGTGCCGCTGGTGGATGAACGCCGAGGTGGCGCAGGTGCAGCCCAAGCTCATTCTCGCCATGGGCGCTACGGCGGCGCAGAGTCTCACCGGCAAGGGCACGGGTATCCTGAAACGCCGCGGCACGATCGAGGCGGGGCCCGAGGGCATCCCTGTGCTGATAACCCTGCACCCCTCCTACCTGCTGCGCGTGCCCGACCCAGCCGTGCGCGAGGAGGCAGAGGCGCAGTTCCGCTCCGATCTGGCGATGGCGGCGCGGATGATGGCCGAGGCGGCTTAATCCTCGGGGTCGATGACCTGCAGGGCACCATCCGGCAGGGGGCGTTGCAACGCGGGCAGATCGGCAGTCTCGGCGCTCAGCCACGTATGCACTTCGTCGGGCGTGGTCAGGATCACTGGCATGGCCTTGGGGTGGACGGCCCCGACCTCGGCGTTGGGTTCGGTGGTGAGAAAGCCATAGAGGTTATCGGTGGTCTCGCCGTCCTTGAGTTTTCGCACGCTCGTCCATTGCGTCCAGACCCCGGCGAAGAAGGCCAGCGGGCGGTCTTCGCCAAGCGCGAACCAGATCGGGCGCGAGCGTTCGCCGGGGCGGTTCAGCGGCTCGGAAAAGGCGGTGAAGGGCACCACGCAGCGATGCTCCCGCACCAGCCAGCGCCGCCAATGCGGTGAGGCGATGTTGCGGATGTTCGTGACGCCGCGGTCGGTCTTCTTGCCCTTGAGCGCGAAGGCCGGCGAGGGCATCCCCCACCGCATCATCTCCAGCACCGGGCCGCCATCGCCATGGCGCACCACCGGGGCCGGGTAGTCGGGGTAAATGCCGGGCATCGGCGGCAGATTGCCTGCCTGGTCGTTGATCCCGTCGAACCAGCCGCGGATCGCGTCCTGCCCCTTGGTGAGGGAGTAAAGATTGCACATTGGTCGCCTCCTGTCGCAGCCTTGGCCCAGTAGATGCGGGTTTTCCGCGCCCCGACAAGGGCTTCGCGGGGGCGGCTCAAAATTTTGACAGGGCCGCAGTTCATCGTTTATGAATAGAACAAAATGTGAACATATGGAGTCGTGCATGACAACCGATTCTACATATGGGCAGGTCCTTACCCTGCCGCGGCGACGGCCGTCGACACCGCCCGAGCCGGGGGTTCTGGCCACGCATGCGCCGCTGACGGATGTCTTTCCGGGGGCCTTCGCCAGTGCTTCGGCGAGTGGCTTCGTGCTGTCGCTCTTGCCGCGCGGCAAGGGGCCGGTGCTCTGGGTGCAGGACTTCCTGTCGCGGCGCGAAAACGGCGCGCCCTATACCCCGAGCCTCGCGGCCTTCGGGCTGGAACAGCCGGTGCTGCTGGTCACCGCCAGCCATCCGCGCGACGTGCTCTGGACGATGGAGGAAGGGGCCGCCTGCGCGGGGCTTTCAGCCGTGGTGGGAGAGGTGCATGGCGGGCCGGAGGTGCTGGATTTCACCGCCACCAAACGGCTGTCGCTGCGGGCCGAGGCCTCGGGCGTGCCGCTCTACCTCATCCGCAGCGGCGACCCCGGGGGCCTGAGCGCGGCGCGGATGCGCTGGCGCATCGCCTCCCTGCCCGCGCAGGCGCATCCCGACGATCCGCAGGCCCCGGGCGCGGCCCGCTGGGATCTGGAGCTGTTTCGCGCGCGCGGCCATGCGCCGGGCCGATGGGTGGCCGACCATGAGCCCGACAAACGCCACAGCCCCCGCGCCGCGGATCGTCTCCGTCTGGTTCCCTATGCTGACGATGGAGCGGTGGCGCCGGGTGATCGCCCAATACCGCAGCGTTCCGGGGGATGAGGTGCCGGTGGTCCTGTCGTGCGACGGGACGCACGGGCCGGTGGTCCATGGGCTGAGCACCGCCGCCCGCGCCCGCGGCATCGAGACGGGCGCGCGGGTGGTCGACGTGCAGGCGATCCACCCCGACCTGCATGTCGAGCCCGCCGATCTGGAGGGCGATATCGCCCTGATCAAGCGGCTGGTGCATTGGGCGCGGCGCTGGTGCCCCTGGACCGCGCGGGACGTCGATCACGGGCTGCTGCTCGATGTGACCGGCTGCACGCATCTTTTCGGCGGCGAGGCGGCGATGCTGCGCGATATCCGCAGCCGCTTTGCCCTGCAGGGGCTGACCGCGCGCTGCGCCATGGCCCCCACCCCCGGTGCCGCGCAGGCACTGGCGCGTTTCGGCTCCGGTGCGCAGATCTGCGGGGCCGAGGATCTGGCCGCCGCCCTCGCCCCCCTGCCCGTCGCCGCCCTGCGGCTCGACGCTCAGACCACGCGGCTCTTGGACCGGCTCGGCCTCAAGACCATCGGCGCGCTGAGCGATCTGCCCCGCGCCGCGCTGATGCGCCGCTTTGCCAGCCTCAAGCCCGACCGCAACCCGCTGATCCTGCTCGACAAAGCGCTCGGCCAAGCCCCCGACCCGCTCAACGCCCCGCCGGACCATCGCCACTTCATGACCCGCAGCCGTCTGCCCGAGCCGGTGATCGACCCCGCCCCGCATCTGCCCGCGCTGGTCGAAGACCTCTGCACCCTTCTGGCCCGCGCCGAATTGGGCGCACGGCGGCTGCGTCTGACGATCTACCGGATCGACGGCGATTGGCGCACCCTCGGCGTCGCCACGGCGCGGGCCAGCCGCGATCCGGCGCATCTGCGCAGGCTTTTCGATGGCAAGCTGGAGAACATCGACAGCGGCTTTGGTTTTGACCTGCTGACGCTGGAGGCGACGGACAGCGAGCCGCTGCCGCTGATCCAAGACCACCTCGACGGCAAACGCGACCCCTCGGCGGATGTGGCCGGGCTGCTCGACCGTCTGGCGGCCAAGCTGGGCAGCGACAAAGTGAGTTGGCCCGCTTGGCGCGAGACCCACAAACCCGAACGGGTGGAGCACCGCGTCGACGCCCTGCAAGGCACCCCCGCCGCCGCCCCCACCCTGCTGCGCGAGCGTCCCCTGCGGTTGCTCACCCCGCCCGAGGAGGTGCGCGTCATCTACGCCGTGCCCGAAGGCCCGCCCTCGCAGTTCAACTGGCGCCGCGTCACCTACAAGACCACCCGCCACGCCGGGCCTGAGCGGATCGCCCCCGAATGGTGGCGCGACCGCCCCGGCACCCGTCTGCGCGATTACTATAAAGTCGAGGTCGCGGGCGGCCAGCGCTTCTGGCTCTACCGCGAGGGCGTGATCCACGATGGCCGCGGGGCCGAGCCGCGCTGGTTCCTGCATGGGCTCTTCGCCTGATGCCCGAGCAAGAAGGACATAAGCGCCGCACGCTGGGCGAAGACGGCTTCAGTCCGCCACCCCGGGCGGACTACGTGGAGTTCGGGCTGGCGAGTTGCTTTTCCTTTCTGCGTGCCGCCTCGGACGCCGTCGATCTGGTCGAAACGGCGCATCACCACGGCTATGACAGTATCGGCATCGCGGATCACAACACCCTCGCGGGCGTGGTGCGGATGCATGTGGAGGCCGAGAAGGCCCATATTCGCCCCCTGATCGGGGCGCGGCTGGTGCTGCTCTGTGGGACTGAACTGCTGGCCTATCCGCAGGACCGCGCCGCCTATGCGCGGCTCTCGACGCTGCTCTCGGCGGGCAAGATGCAATCGGTGGACGGGGAATGGCAGCAAAAGGGCGAGACCCATCTGACGCTGGAGATGCTGCAAGGCCACGCCGAAGGGCTGCACCTCATCGTCATGCCGCCCGAGAACCTCGACCTCTTCGCCGCGGGCCTGCCGCGGCTGCTGAAAGCGCTGCCGGGGATGCGCCACATCGGCGCGAGCTTCCTCTACCGTGGCGATGACCGGGCGCGGATCAACCGGCTGGATGCGCTGGCCCGTGCCCATGGGCTGAGGCTGCTTGCCACCAACGATGTGCTTTACCACGCCCGCCACCGCCGCCCGTTGCAGGACGTGATGGTGGCGACCCGCGAGGGGGTGATCGTGCCCAAGGCGGGCTATCTTCTGGCCGCCAATGCCGAACGCCACTTGAAATCCCCCGAGGCGATGGTGCGCCTCTTCGCCGACTGGCCCCATGCCATCGCCGAGACGCGCCGCCTTGCCGACCGGATCGAATTTCGCCTCACCGATCTGGCCTATGAATACCCCCATGAGATCGTCCCCGAAGGCCGCACCCCGATGGAGGAACTGGCCCGTCTCACATGGGAGGGCGCCGCGCGGCGCTACCCCGAGGGCGTGCCCGAGGCGGTGAAAAAGACCATCGAGAAGGAATTCGCCCTGATCGAGACCAAGAAGATCGCCCGCTATTTCCTGACCATCTATGACATTGTGCGCTTCGCCCGCGAGGAGGCTGAGCCGCCGATCCTCTGCCAAGGGCGCGGCTCGGCGGCCAACTCCGCCGTCTGCTTTTGCCTTGGCATCACCTCGGTCGACCCGGCGGTGCATGACCTGCTTTTCGAGCGCTTCCTCAGCGAGGAACGCGACGAGCCGCCCGACATCGATGTCGATTTCGAGCACGAGCGGCGCGAGGAAGTCATCCAGTACATGTACGGCAAATACGGCCGCCACCGCGCCGGGCTCTGCGCCACGGTGATCCACTACCGCCCGCGCTCGGCCATCCGCGAGGTCGGCAAGGCGATGGGGCTGTCCGAAGACGTGACCTCAAAACTCGCCGGCACCGTCTGGGGCAGTTTCGAGGGCGAGATGGACGACGCCCGCGCCCGCGAGGCGGGGCTGGACCTGTCGGACCCCTATCTGCGTATGGTGCTGACGCTGGCCAGCCAGATGATCGGCATGCCGCGGCATCTGAGCCAGCACGTCGGCGGTTTCATCCTGACCGAGCGCCCCCTGACCGAGATCGTGCCCATCGGCAACGGCGCCATGCCCGAGCGCAGTTTCATCGAATGGGACAAGGACGACATCGACGCGCTGCAGATCTTCAAGGTCGATATCCTCGCGCTCGGCATGCTGACCTGCATCGCCAAGTGCTTCGACCTGATCGAGGCGCATTACGACCGCCCGCTGGAACTGGCCACGGTGCCGGTGGAGGATCACGAGGACGACGCCACGGGGCGACCGACCTACGACATGCTCTGCCGCGGCGACAGCCTTGGTGTCTTTCAGGTGGAAAGCCGCGCGCAGATGGCCATGCTGCCAAAACTGCGCCCCCGCGTCTTCTATGATCTGGTGATCGAAGTCGCCATCGTCCGCCCCGGCCCCATTCAGGGCGACATGGTCCACCCCTATCTGCGCCGCCGTCAGGGGTTGGAGAGCGTCGTCTACCCCGCCCCCGGCCCAGCCTATCCGCAGGACGAGCTTTTCAGCATCCTCAGCCGGACGCTGGGCGTGCCGATCTTTCAGGAACAGGCGATGAAAATCTCCATCGACGCGGCACAGTTTTCCCCGACCGAGGCGAACGAGCTGCGCAAGGCCATGGCCACCTTCCGCTCGCGCGGGACGATCGAGAAGCTGCAGGACAAGATGGTGGGCCGCATGACAAAACGCGGCTACGATCCGGTCTTCGCGCAGCGCTGCTTCGACCAGATCAAGGGCTTTGGCGAATACGGTTTCCCCGAAAGCCATGCGGCGAGTTTCGCCAAGCTGGTCTATGTCTCGTCATGGATGAAATGCCACTACCCGGCGGCCTTTGCCTGCGCGCTCTTGAACTCGCAACCGATGGGGTTTTACGCGCCGGCGCAGATCGTGCGCGATGCGCGTGAACATCAGGTCGAGGTGCGGCCCGTGGACGTGAACCTCTCGGACTGGAACTGCACGCTGGAGCCTTGTGGCGAGGGCTTTGCCCTGCGCTTGGGGCTGCGCATGGTGGACGGCCTGCAGGAAAAGGCGGGCGCGCGGATCATGGACCGGCGCGAGACGCCTTACGCGGATGTCGAAGACCTCAAGAGCCGCGCCGGGCTGGATGCCAAGGCGATCCGCCAGCTCGCCGCCGCCGATACGATGCGCAGCATGGGGATCGACCGGCGCCAAGCGCTCTGGCAGGCCCAAGGGCTGCGCGACGCGCCCGCCTTGCCGATCTTCGACCATGTCGAAGCCTCGGCCCGCGGCCCGGAGCCGGAGGTGCATCTGCCGGTGATGCCGAAGGCGGAGCAGGTGGTGGCCGACTACCAGACGCTGCGCCTGTCGCTGAAGGCGCATCCGATGTCCTTCTACCGCGGGAGCCTTGCGGCGCAGGGGTTTTCCTCGGCCCGGGACCTTTCGCGCATGGGCCACGGGCGGCGGGTAAAGCTGGCGGGGCTGGTGCTGGTGCGCCAGAAACCCGGCAGCGCCAAGGGGGTGTGTTTCATCACGCTGGAGGATGAATTTGGCGTCGCCAACCTCGTGATCTGGCCCAATATGTTCAAGCTCTACCGCCCCACGATCATGTCGTCGCGGCTTCTGGTCGTGGAGGGGCGCGTGCAGACCGACGGGCGGGTGATACACGTGGTGGCCGAGCGGCTTGAGAACCGCTCTGACCGGCTGGCAGCACTATCGGAGGCACCGATGCCCGGCATCACGACGCGCGGCGATCACCCAACCCATCCGCTGCCCGGTCAGGTGGCCATGCACGGCCACCCGCGCGATGCCAAGGTGATCCCCAAATCGCGGGATTTTCATTAACGAATCCTCATGCAATGCATGAGGTACACACCGCAACTACATGATATAAAAAGCAAACCAATAAATAACCGATCCCCTGTTGACCCTCTGAACGCCCCTCGCTAGCCTGCCGGAAATCCGTTGGGGTGCCGCAAGGCTGAGAGGTGAAAACCGACCCATCGAACCTGATCCGGGTCGTACCGGCGTAGGGAACGGAAGCAAGCATCGGCCCATCCGGGCGGTCGTTTACCCCGTATCTCCATGCCCTCGGCCCATCTAACGAATGGGGGGCCGAATGGCGTTTCAAGCACTAACGATTGCGGGGTCCGACAGCGGCGGCGGGGCGGGGATTCAGGCCGATCTCAAGACCTTCAGCGCGCTTGGCGTCTATGGGGCCAGCGTGCTCACCGCCGTGACCGCACAGAACACCCGCGCCGTCACCGCGGTCGCCATGATCGCGCCTGCGATGATCCGCGCGCAGATGGCGGCGGTCTTTGGCGATCTGGCCATCGGCGCGGTCAAGATTGGCATGTTGGGCGACCCGGCCACGATCTCCGCCGTGGCCGAGGAGCTGGCCGACTGCGCCGCGCCCATTGTGCTCGACCCGGTGATGGTGGCGAAATCCGGCGATGCGCTCCTCTCTGCCGAAGCGGTCAAAACCCTGCGCGACCGGATGCTGCCCCGCGCCTATGTGCTGACGCCAAACCTGCCCGAGGCCGCACGGCTGCTGGACACAGAAGAAGCCACCGACGAGGCCACCATGCTCGCGCAGGGCCGCGCGCTGCTGTCGCTCGGCCCCCGCGCGGTGCTGATGAAGGGCGGCCATGGCAAGGGCGAGACCTGTGTCGATCTGCTGATTTCCGAGGCCGACACCCTGCGCCTTTCCGCGCCCCGCCAGCAGACGGCGAACACCCATGGCACCGGCTGCACGCTCTCTGCCGCCATTGCCGCCGGTCTGGCGCGGGGCCAGCCTCTGCCGCAGGCGGTGGAAGCCGCCCATAGCTATCTGCAACGCGCCATTGCCGCGGCGGACGCCCTCAACATCGGCCATGGCCACGGGCCGGTGCATCATTTTCACGGCGTTTGGCCCCATGAGTGATGTCACGATCATCGGCGCGGGCGTGGCAGGGCTCTGGGCCGCGCGGGCCTGTCTGGCGCAGGGGCTGCGGCCAAGGCTCGTTGACCGCAAAGGCCCGCCCGGGCCGCACGGCTGTTCGTGGTGGGCGGGCGGCATGCTCGCCCCCTTTTGCGAAGGCGCGCTGAGCGAGCCTGCGGTGGTAACCCATGGGCGGCGTGCCGCGGCGCTATGGGGGAAGATCACGGAAGTCACCCATCGGGGCACGCTGGTCCTCGCCCCCGAGCGGGACCGCGCGGAATTGCAGCGTTTCGCCGCCCGCACCGAAGGCCACAGCGACTGCGACGCCGAAGCCATCGCGGCCTGTGAGCCGGACCTCGCCGGGCGCCATCGCCGCGGGTTGTTCTTTGCCGAGGAAGCGCATCTGAACCCGCGCCAAGCGCTGCAAGACCTGACCCATGCGCTGGCCGCCGAGGGCGTGACGGTTAAGACCACGGCCCTCACCCCTTCGGAGGTCACAGGCCCGGTGATCGACTGCCGCGGCATGGTGGCCCGCGACGCTCTGCCCGGTTTGCGTGCCGTGCGCGGCGAGATGATCCTGCTGCGCGCGCCTGAGATCGCCCTCACCCGCCCGATCCGCCTGCTGCACCCGCGCCATCCGCTCTACGTCGTGCCGCGCGGGCAAGGCATCTACATGCTGGGCGCGACCCAGATCGAAAGCGCCAGCCGCAGCGGCATGACCGCCCGCTCGGCGCTGGAACTGCTCTCAGCCGCCTATGCGCTCGACCCGCGCTTTGCCGAGGGCGAGATCATCGAGATGGGCGCCGACCTGCGCCCGGCTTTCGCCGACAACCTGCCCGGCATCGTGCAGCGCGGGGCGGTGCTGCATCTGAACGGATTGTTCCGGCACGGTTTTCTCATGGCGCCCGCCTTGGCCGAACAGGCTGCGGGCTTTCTGGCAACAGCGACAACGGGGGATTTATTCCGTGAAGATTGAAGTGAACGGCGAGACGCGTGAGGTCACCGCCGCGCAGCTTGACGCGGCATTGGCAGAGCTGGGCTGGGGCGAAGCGAAAGTCGCCACCGCCCTCAACGGCAGCTTCGTTCCCGCAGGCGCGCGGGGCGAGACCATGCTGAGCGACGGCGACCGGCTCGAAGTGCTCAGCGCCATGCAGGGGGGCTGAACGATGCGCGATTTCTACGGCACCACCCTGCCCCTGCCGCTGATGCTGGGCACCGCGCGCTACCCCTCGCCCGCAGTGATGGAGGCTGCCTTTCGCCAAAGCGCCGCGCCGGTCGCCACGGTTTCGCTGCGCCGCGAACAAGGCGCAGGACAGGCGTTTTGGGACATGGTGCGCGGCTTGGGCGTGCATCTGCTGCCCAACACCGCCGGCTGCCATTCCGCGCGCGAGGCGATCACCACGGCGCAGATGGCGCGGGAGTATTTTGGCACCAATTGGATCAAGCTCGAGGTCATCGGCCATGCCGACACGCTGCAACCTGACCCCTTCGGGCTGGTCGAGGCTGCCGAGGCGCTCTGCGCCGATGGCTTCGAGGTCTTCCCCTATACCACCGAGGATCAGGTGCTGGCCGCGCGGTTGGTCGATGCGGGCTGCCGGGTGCTGATGCCTTGGGGTGCGCCCATCGGCTCGGGGCTGGGGCTGAACAACCTGCACGGGCTGCGCAGTCTGCGGGCAGCATTTCCCGATGTGGCCATGGTGATCGACGCGGGCCTCGGCCTGCCCAGCCATGCGGCACAGGCGTTGGAGATGGGGTTCGACGCGGTGCTTTTGAACACCGCCGTGGCTGAGGCCCGCGACCCCGCCGCCATGGCCGAAGCCTTTGCGCTGGCCTGCCGCGCGGGCGCGCTTGCCGCCGCTTCCGGCCCTATGGGCCAGCGCGACATGGCCGTGCCCTCCACCCCCGTCATCGGAAAGGCTTGGCTATGAGCTTGCCGCGTTTCTACCCCGTCTTCGATAGTGCCGCATGGGTCGCGCGGGCCGTGCCCTTGGGCGTGAAGCTGGTGCAACTGCGCATCAAGGACGCGCCCGAAGAGGTGCTGCGCGCCGAGATCACCACCGCGCTCGACCTCTGCCGCCAGCACGGCGCACTGCTGGTGGTGAATGACCATTGGCAACTGGCGATTGAACTGGGGGCCGATTGGCTGCATCTGGGGCAAGAGGATTTGGACAGTGCCAACATCCCCGCGATCCGCGCCGCCGGGCTGAAGCTGGGCCTGTCGACCCATGACCATGCCGAGCTTGACCGCGCGCTGGCCCTCGCCCCCGATTACATCGCCCTCGGCCCCGTCTATCCGACCATTCTGAAAAAGATGAAATGGACCGAACAGGGCCTCGACCGGCTGACGGAATGGAAGGCGCGGATCGGGGACATTCCGCTTTGCGCCATCGGCGGCATGTCTGTCGCCCGTGCGCCGGGGGCCTTTGCCGCCGGGGCCGATACGGTGGCGGCGGTCACGGATATCACGCTGAACGCAGACCCCGAAGCGCGGGTGCGCGAATGGCTTGAGGTGACGGCATGAGCCGCTATGTCCGCCAGACCGTTCTGCCGCAGGTCGGTGCCGGGGGGCAAGCGCGGCTCACGGCGGCGCATGCGCTGGTCGTCGGGGCCGGAGCGCTGGCGGTGCCTGTGCTGCAATATCTCGTCGGGGCCGGTGTCGGGCGGATCACATTGGTCGACGGCGATCAGGTGGCCTTGAGCAATCTGCACCGCCAACCGCTCTACCGGATGGACGATATCGGCAGGCCCAAGGTCCGTGCCGCCGCCGAGGCGATGGCGGCGCTGAACCCCGAGGTGACGCTTGCCCCGCGTGCCGAATGGCTCACCCCCGCCAATGCGCCCGCCCTGCTGGCGGACTGCGATATCGCGCTCGACTGCGCCGACACTTTCGCCGCCAGCCTGACCCTGTCGGACGAAGCCCGCGCGCAGGGCAAACCGCTGATTTCAGCCTCGGCCCTTGGGCTGTCGGGCTATGTCGGTGGTTTCTGCGGGGGTGCTCCCTCGCTCCGCGCCGTCTTCCCTGACCTGCCGCAGACGGCAGCGACATGTGACACGGCGGGCGTCTTGGGGCCCGTGGTCGGGATGATCGGCGCGGCACAGGCGCAGATGGCGTTGTCGGTGCTGCTGGGGCTGTCGCCCTCCCCGCTCGGGCAACTCCTGACTTGGGATACCGCGCAATGGCGCATGTCGGGCTTTCGCTTTGACAATGCGCCCGAGCCTGCACCCACCGCGCGTTTCATCGCTGAAAGCCAGATCGCCCCGCGCGATATGGTCATTGACCTGCGCGCCGAAGCGCCTGCGCCTTTCTCACCCCAAGCCCGTCATGTCCCGCCCGAGGCGCTGCCTGACCTGACGCTGCCGCCCGATACGTCGCGCATTGTGCTTGCCTGCCGCACCGGCCTGCGCGCGCATCACGCGGCCAACACCCTCCGCGCACGCTGGCCGGGCGAGATCGCCCTGATCGCACTGCCCGATGCCTGACCTTTTCCCCGAACAAACAATCTATTGGAGCCATTCCGTGAAAAACATACTCGCACCCCTTGCCCTTACGCTGATCGCCGCCCCCGCCGTGGCCCAAGACAAAATGACCGTCATGCTCGACTGGTTCGTGAACCCCGATCACGGGCCGATCATTCTAGCGCAGGAGAAGGGCTATTTCACCGATGCGGGGCTGGAAGTCGAACTCGTCTCCCCCGCCGACCCGAATGAGCCGCCGCGCATGGTGGCGGCGGGCCGGGTCGATCTGGCAGTCTCTTACCAGCCGGAACTGCATCTCGCCCAGCGCGAGGGGTTGGACCTGCGCCGTGTGGGCACGCTGGTCGAAACCCCGCTCACCTGCCTCGTCGTCCGAGCCGATGGGCCGGTGCAGGAGATGGCGGACCTGAAGGGCAGAAAGGTGGGTTTCGCCGTGGCGGGCGTGCAAGAGATGCTGCTGGATGCGATGCTGAGCCACAATGGCGTGGCGCCTGCCGAGGTCGAGCAAATCAACATCGGCTGGTCGATCTCGCCCGCGCTAATGTCGGGACAAGTCGACGGAGTAATCGGCGCATTCCGCAATTTCGAGCTGAACCAGATGCAAATCGAAGGCTATGAGGGCCGTTGCTTCTACCCCGAAGCCGAGGGCGTGCCCGCCTATGACGAGTTGATCTACGTCGCCCATGCCGAAGAGATGGACCGCGACATGATCGCCCGCTTCCTGCGTGCCACCGAACGGGCCGCCGCCGATATCGTGAATGATCCGGCCGCCAGCGGAGAGGTCTTCTTTGCCTCCGACGCCGAGCTGCGCAACGAGCTGAACACCCGCGCATGGGAAGACACATGGCCGCGCTTCGCCACCCGCCCCGCCGCGGTGGACCACGGGCGCTATGACCGGTTCGAGACCTTCATGCAGGAAAGCGGCGTGGTGGAAACCGTGATCCCCGCCGCCGATCTGGTGGTCGACGTCACGGCGCAGGCGAAACCATGACGGCGCCCGATTACGGCAAGGCCTTCGCAGCATGGCGCAGTGGCGCCGGAGAGACTTGGCGGGCCTATACCCGCCATGACTTTGTCGAACAGTTGGGCAACGGCAGTCTGCCACAGGCCAGCTATCTGCATTACCTGCGGCAGGACTATGTTTTCCTGATTCACTTCGCCCGCGCTTGGGCGCTTGCCGCGGCCAAGGCGGAAACGCTGGATGAAATGGCCGCTGCGAGTGCCACGGTCCATGCGCTCGTGCATGTGGAGATGCCCCTCCATGTGGAAACCTGCGCAGGCCATGGCATCGGCCGCGCCACGCTTGAGGCCACGGCAGAGGCCCCCGGCAACCTCGCCTATACACGCTATGTTTTGGAGGCGGGCTATTCCGGGGATTTCCTTGACCTGATGGCCGCCCTCGCCCCCTGCGTTCTGGGCTATGGTGAGATTGGGTTGGCCCTGCGGGGCAATGACGGCCCCTATGCCGATTGGTGCGCGGTTTATGGGGGTGAAGAGTATCAAGCACTGTGCCGCGATGTCGGCGCGCTGATCGACGGGGGGCTAGAGCGGCGTCTGGGCGCAAGCTGGCAAACCCTGCCCCGAGCCAAGACCTTGCAAGAGCGTTTCAACACGGCCACCGCCCTTGAGGTTGGCTTTTGGGACATGGCCCTGTCGCCCGCAGCAACATGACCGCCCCTACGGTGCATCTATCGGGCGCGCTCCACGGCGCTGCGGGCCTCTTGATCGACCATTTCGATCTTATCCTCAAGGCCGGGCAATGGAACGTCTTGCTCGGCCCCTCGGGTGTGGGAAAAACCTCGCTGCTGCGTCTGCTTGCGGGTCTGCCCACTGTGGCCCGGCTGGAGGGCCGTATTGCTACGGATGACGACCGTCCCCTCGCCCCCCGTGTTGCGATGATGGCGCAGGACGATCAACTGCTGCCTTGGGCGAATGCGGTTGAGAATGTCACCATCCCCGCCCGGCTGCGCGGAGAACGGGCGGACCCTGCCCGCGCCGCAGCACTTTTGGCCGAGGTCGGGCTTCGCGCGGAGCTGCGCCGCAAACCTGCCCAGCTTTCCGCCGGTCAGCGCCAGCGCGTCACCCTTGCCCGCACGCTTTACGAAGACCGCCCCGTGGTCCTGCTGGACGAACCGTTCTCGGCCCTCGATGTGGTGACCCGCCTTAAAATGCAGGATCTAGCGGCGCGGCTGCTTTGCGGGCGAACCGTCGTGTTGATCACCCATGACCCGGCGGAGGCCCTGAGGCTCGCCGATCACGCTTGGATCGTGAGCCGCCATGGGGCCGCCCCCTGCCCCCTGCCCAAAACGCCGCCACCCCGCCGGATCGACGCCCTCGAGACCCTCGCCGCCCAAGCCGATCTGCTGCGCCGCATGGGGCTGGCCTCACCCGCGCAGATCGCCTGATGGTATCTACGTTGCATAAATTATGGCGTGGCATGGTCTGCTTCGCCCTCGCCGTCGCGATATGGCAGCTTGTTGTCACCCTCAGCGGCGTGCCGCGTTTCATCCTGCCGGGACCTTGGCTTGTCTTGCAAGCGCTGGGCGGGAATGCCGCGCTGCTCTGGCAGAATGCGCTGTGGTCGGCGGGCAATCTTGCGCTGGGCCTAAGCTTAGGCATTTTCCTCGGCATTGAGACCGCGCTGTTGCTGACCCTCTCGCGCCGCGCGCGCTGGCTGCTGCGCCCGATGCTGGTGGTGGCTCAGGCCGTGCCTGTCTTCGCCCTCGCCCCGGTCATCACCCTTTGGCTCGGCTACGGGATGCCCTCCAAGATCGTGACCATCGCGCTGGTCACCTATTTTCCCATCGCCTCGGCCCTCTTCGACCGGCTGATGGCGCTGCCCCCGGGCCTGCGCGATCTGGCGCATCTCTCAGGAGCCAACCGCTGGCACGAAACACTGCTGCTGCGCCTGCCCCATGCCGTGCCGGGCCTGATCTCGGGCCTGCGTCTTGCGGTGGTCTACGGCCCCCTCGCGGTGCTGATTGGCGAATGGGTCGGCTCATCCCGCGGTCTGGGGCATCTGATGCTGATGGCCAATGGCCGCGGCCAAACCGCGCTCATGTTCGCGGCCCTGATCGTGCTCGCGGCGCTGTCGCTGCTGCTCTGGTCCGCGGTCGAAGCGCTCGCCCGCTGGACGGCACGGCGGTTTTAGGTGCCTTGAAACCCCATGGTCAGCGTGATGCTCGTATGCGGCACGGCATGGTGATCCGCGCCCCAGCGTCCAAGGATATCCGGTCACAGCCAAAGTTATCGGCTATGTGAAATGGTTAATCGATGAAACCGACACCGTCGGGCGCGGGTTCACCATCCCCTAAAAGCTAAAACGTGAAAATTGGCCGCCGGAAGATTACGCATGCCCGCCTCGAATTTCTTGCTCAGTTCAACGACAGCTGCGCGACACATTCGCCCCCGCGGCAACGTATCTCTCCCCCTTCTTCGATGCAGAGTTTTTTGATCGCGATATTGCTGCGTAAGAAGTTCACATCCACCGTCTCAATATTTCGCGCGCGCGCTTCGGCCAGACCGCGATGGAAGAGCCTCCGGCCATAGCCGCGCCCTTGATAGGCGTCTTCAACCGAAAGCCCGATCTCCGCATGGGTGCTGTCAATGCAATGAAGCTCCAGTATCGCACGCAAAGCATCATCGCATTCGACGCCGAGCGTCAGGTCGAGGTTGGACCCCCGCACCACGCGCAGCAAGGCATCATCGTTAAGTTGGCCCATGAACCTGAGCTCGCGCGAAGCGGGGCTAAGTCTTTGGTAATGTTCGCATAGGGTCTGCTTTAGAAGCGGGAGGGGAACGGAAAGAGGTTCTGGAACGGCGGTGTGCATGATGTCTCCAATCTCAAGTCCAAGATGGGAGTCCGACCCGCCCGGAGTAGAGATCGAAAAGGGCAGGAGAAATGCGCTGCTTGCATAGGTTGCCGGCACGTTTGCTATTCCAACCTGTGGCGCGCGCCGCGGGAATAGCGCGCTGCTGCCCTCGTCATCCTGTTGTCCTTCGTGCAGTTCCGGGAAACCGCAGGCGCGGCGTGCATCAATCCCGCGACGGCCTATACCGCCCCCTCCGCTTCCGCACTCAGCCGCTGCGCTGCCCCGCCGGGGGCGGCACCCAAGACGGCGATACCGCGGTAGAGGATCGGTGTCAGAAAGAGCGTGAAAACCGTAGCAAAGCCCAAGCCGCCGACGATCACCCAACCGACGGCAATGCGCAATCTTTGCGTCCGAATTGATCCAGCGCAAAGACCGCAGAACGGCACCCCCCTAAACCGGTGCCATGGAACAGATACAGATGCTCGAGGCTCTCGGCCTCTTCGACGCGCGCGTGCCGCGCTACACCTCCTATCCCACCGCGGCGGCTTTCACCCCCGCGGTCGGCGCCGCGTTTCAGCGCTCAGCGCTTGGCGCGTTGGACCCCGGCGCGCCGGTCTCGGCCTATGTTCACATCCCCTTTTGCGAGCGCCTGTGCTATTTCTGCGCCTGCCACACGCAGGGCACCAAGACGCTCAGCCCTGTCGAGCGCTATATCGAAGCTCTTGAGGCCGAGCTTGAGCTTCTGCGCGCCGCGATGCCTGCGGGCATGCGGATGGGGCGGATGCATTGGGGTGGCGGGACACCGACCATCCTACCGCCTACCCTCATCGAACGCCTGAACCGCGCCCTTCATCAGATCTTCACCCCGACCGAGGATTTCGAGTTCTCCGTCGAGATCGACCCCACCCAGATTGACCCCGCCAAAATCGCCGCCCTGCGCGCCGCGGGCCTCACACGGGCCTCTATCGGCATTCAGGATTTCGACCCTGAGGTGCAGCAGGCCATCGGGCGCCTCCAGTCCTTCGAGGTCACGCGCCGCTGTGTCGGTCAGTTGCGCGCCGAAGGGGTCACCTCGCTCAATGCTGACTTGGTTTACGGCCTGCCTCATCAGACCATGGCGCGGCTGGAGGATACGATCGACAAGACCCTGTCCCTTGCCCCGGATCGCGTGGCGCTTTTCGGCTATGCGCATGTGCCATGGGTCGCGAAACGGCAGAAACTCATCCGCGAGGCGACACTGCCAGACGCCGTCGCACGCTATCACTTCGCTGAGAGGGCCGCGGCACGCTTCGCCGCGTCGGGCATGGAGGCAATCGGCATTGATCATTTCGCCACGCCGCAGGATGGGCTGACCCAAGCAAAGAACAACCGCCGCCTGCGCCGGAATTTCCAAGGCTACACCGATGACAATTGCCAAACCCTGATCGGCCTCGGCGCCTCGTCAATCTCGCGTTTTCCGGGGGGCTACGTACAGAACGCCCCCGCGACGGCGGCCTATACCGCGCACATCGCCGCTGGCGACTTGCCCGGAACGCGCGGCTACGCTTTGAACGACGCTGAGCGCCTGACCGCGCGGGCGATCGAATGTCTGATGTGCGACTTCACTCTTGATCTGAACGCCTTGGCAGAAACCTTCGGCGCGGGGGCCTTCGATCTCGCGCCCGAGTTAAAGGCCATCGCGACCCGCTACACGCCATTCGTGCGCTTGTCCGGAACGCGCCTCGACATCCTGCCCGAAGGTCGCGCCCTGACCCGCATGATCGCATCGATGCTGGACCAGGAGGTGCCGGAGGGCATGCGCTATTCGCAAGCTTCCTGAGCTTTATCCGGCCCGCCCGAGGCGCGGGCCGTTCGGACACTGACAAGCTGACGGCAGACAGATTGGCGCGCGTCCCGCCGACCATGGCAGACCGCTGTGGCCGATCGGAACAAAGCGCGCGCGGGCCGGTTTCTTCCCAATAATGGATTGGGAAAGAAAATGTCTTCATCGAAATCGAAGGACGAAATCTGGGACGAGTGGCGCGATCTGGTCAACATGGCACCGGCGGAGCTTGAGGACTGGCTGGAGACCGAGGAGTCCAAGTCCGTGGGCGACAGCGGAAGCGGTGAAAGCACCGGGCACAAGTCCGGCCGCCGGATCGTCAAGATCAAACGCGCCAACAAGGACGATCTGACCGACGATCAGTGGGATCACATGGCGACCGTCGTCGGCTATATCAAACGGCATCTCTCCCAAGGCGGGCCGAAGGATGACGTTAAAGACTCGAAATGGCGCTATTCGCTGATGAATTGGGGCCACGACCCTCTGAAGGGCGATAGCTGACGCACTGTGCCTTGCCCGAGTGGTAAGGGGATGGACCTTTGATCGGGCTTCGACCTTGGCGAAGGAGCGCAGACAATTGAGCTTCTTCGCAACTCAAGCGTCGATATCTTTCGCCCTCTATGGCCTGCAATCCGCGCATCGCAGAACTGGTTGCGGGGCGCAGCGAACCTGCCGCCTCTGCCATCTTCCCATATCTTCGACCTCGCAAGACCGAAGCGGCCCGCCGTATTGGTCCGTAAGAGCCACCCAACAGCGAAACCCCATTCTCGACAATGTCGTAGTGTGCTGCCACAAAGTCACCCAAAGGCAGTCCCGCACCTGTTTCGCCGGGAGATCGTTCGCCTTGCGCTTGGAGGAGGAAAAACCATGAATGCGTTGAGACAAACTATTTGCGCGGCATTGGCCCTGGGGCTTGTCGGGGGCGCCGCAAGCGCCGAAACCAGAGTGACCTATAAGTCGGCCAAATCGGGCTCGTCCTACTATCAAATGGGCGTGGAGCTTGCCGAGGCTATGAAAGCGGGCAGCGGCGGAGACATCTCGGTTACCGTGGAAGAGAGCCAAGGATCGGTTCAGAACGTCATGGAAGTCCGCGCGCGCGGGGCCGACTATGTCTTTACCACCCCGCCCTCCCTCGTTGGTCTGGCCCAAAACGGCAAGGCTATGTTTGAAGGCAAGACCGCACCTGCTTTTGATGAGATTCGCGCGCTTTTCCCGATCCCATCGCTGACCATGCATTTCGTGATGTCTCAGGACAGCGGCGCCACCGCGCTTGCGGATCTGGAAGGCAAGAGCATCCTGCTGGGCAAAGGGTCTTTCGGCGCGACCGAAGGCGCGAAGTATCTGGATATGTTCGGGCTGGCAGACAGTGTCGAGATCGCGGATGCGGAATTGAGCAATGCCGTGGCCGCTTTGAAAAACGGGCAGATTGACGGCTTTGTCACCGCGGGTTCCTTCCCGGCGCCAAATGTCGTCGAAGCCGCCGCTTCCACCCCCGTGACCGTGGTCCCGTTGTCAGACGAGCAGATCACCCAATCCAAACGGACCCGCATTGTCATTCCGGCGGGCACCTATGCGGGCCAAGAACAGGATGTGACCACAACATCCCTGCCCGTCGTCGCCTTCACGACAACCAAGATGGACGATGAAACGGCCTATCAGCTGACCAAGACCTATTGGGAAAACAAGGCCAAGATGGCCGATACATCGCCTTGGTGGGGCAATGTCACGCCTGAGTTGATGGCCAATATCACCACTGAACTCCACCCCGGCGCGCTGCGCTATTACGAAGAAGCCGGGATCGCGACAGAAACCTCGCAATAACAAGACGCGCGGCGCGGGTTTTCCGCGCCGCGCTTGCCCAGCCAAAGCCGGACCCCCATAGATGACAAACCTCCCCGAAAGCCGATTGGCGGCGAGTTTCTGGATCGCGCTGGCCATCGCGCTCGTTAGCTATCACTTGGCTCTGGTGTTTTCGGGTCTGGTGCCGAACTTGATCAGCAGGCCGCTGCATATGGCCTTCATTCTGCCCTTCGCTTTGGTCTTTGACGCGCAGACACCGCTGCGGCGGATCACTGGCAGCTTCTTGGCCGCATTGGGCATCGCCGCAGCGCTTTGGGTGGCCTTCAACTGCGATGCGCTTGGCGATCAATACGGGTTCATCGAAAGCAACTTCCAGCTTGCCGTGGCGGTTACGCTCCTCTTGGTAGTGCTGGAAACGGCGCGGCGCGTGATCGGTTGGCCCTTGCCACTGGTTGCGGCACTCGCCCTGCTCTATGGCCTGTTCGGGCAGCATATTCCCGGCGAGTTCGGCCATTCCGGCACGCCGATCGAAAGCTATTTCGGAACACTGACCATTGCCGAGGGCGGCATCTGGGGAACGCTCACCGGTGTCTCGGTCTCTGTCGTGGCGATCTTTGTCATCTTCGGCGCAGTTCTGAACGCTGGCGAAGCGGGGCAAGGTTTCATGAATGTCGCCGCCGCCGCCGCGGGGCGGCTGAAAGGCGGCGCGGCAAAGGTGTCTGTTTTGTCGTCGGCGCTCTTTGGGTCGATCTCCGGCTCGGCCTCCGCAAATGTCGCTTCCACCGGCGCGATCACCCTGCCCGCGATGACCAAGCTTGGCTACCCCAAACGCCTCGCCGCCGCGGTCGAGGCCGTGGCCTCCTCAGGCGGGCAAATCATGCCGCCCCTGATGGGCGCAGGCGCTTTCGTGATGGTCGAGCTGACCGGCGTGCCCTACACCGGCATCATGGCTGCCGCCGCGCTTCCGGCCGTGCTTTACTTCGTGGCGGTCTGGGTTGGCATCAACGCCTACGCGCAGCGCTTCGCCCTCAAAGGGATCGCAGAAGCGGATCGCCCTGCATTGCGCGACGTGGTTGTCACATCGCTCTTTTTTCTCGTCCCCTTCTCGGTCCTGCTATGGGGGATGTTCGTCGCGCAGTTCACGCCGGAATATGCGGCGGCTATGGCGATCCTCGCAGCGGCGCTGCTCTTGTTCTTCAACGCAAAGCTCACTTTCGAGCCGCGCCAGATCGCCACGCGAATGGCAAGTGCAGTTCTCAATGCCGCGCGGCAGGTTGCCCTGATCGCCTCCATCATCCTTTGCGCCTCAATCATCATCGGTGTGCTGTCGATCACCGGGCTTGGCGTGAAAATCACCTCTCTCATTCTGGCGGGGTCTGGGGGGCTTCTTTGGCCGTCCCTGCTGCTCACGGCGCTTGCTTGCCTCATTTTGGGCATGGAAGTGCCCACCACGGCGGCCTATGTGATTTGCGTCTCCGTCGCCGGTCCTGCGCTCATTGAACTGGGTCTTTCGCCGCTTCAAGCGCATCTCTTTGTCTTTTGGTTCGCGCTTCTCTCGACAATCACGCCCCCGGTCTGCGGCGCTGTTTTTATCGCCGCGGGAATGATTGGCGAGAATTGGTTGAAGGTCGCTCTGACAGCGATGGCGCTTGGCATTGGGCTTTACATCATCCCACTGGGCATGGTCGCGAACCCGGATATGCTAAGCCTATCGGACGCCCCATTGGCAGCTCTCTTGGCGGCTGGTCGTGTCGCATTGGGGCTGACCCTGCTTTCATACGGTTTGATCGGAGCGCGACGGCCCGTGCCGACGCTCGCACTTTGCGCAGGTGGGCTGGCTGTTGTATTTTCTGGCCTGTGGTTTTGAGCGCGCGGCGTTAGAACAGGCGATTGGTTAAGTTGATGGTTCGAAGCAAACGCGCAAACCAATTCGGGCTCTATTGGAGGCGTGACCTGTTATCGAATTTTCACCCAGCCGCACCCAAAGCCCGTTTCGTCTTTACAATAGATGCCGCCGCTTGAGCGATCGCCCATCGTGCGGCGCTTCCATTTTTCGCAGAGGAGCGAGTGACTGCAATAGTCAGGGTTCGCGCGTAATAGACCGAGGTCAGAACACACAACGCCGAATGCCGGCGTTCAAACATGGTCTCATCAAGCAATTCACCCCGCATCCCTCCGTCGATACTCTCTAAGGAGGCCGTTCTGTATCCGCTAGCCGGGCGCGATATAGCGCCATTCGACCCTTTGGTCTGATCATTCACCTTGGCGCCAAATACTCATCCCTTAGGAGCCTCTTGTGCAGCTTTCCCGTCTCTGTCCGGGGCAACCTCTTGCGGAACTCGATACTCCGTGGGCATTTGATCGAAGACAGCTTTGTTCGGCAAAATTCAAACAAGGCGTCACGCAGTTCATCTGAAGCGTCGACATCTGGCAGCAACTGCACGACAGCATGAACGGCTTCACCAAAATCCTCATGTGGAATGCCGATAACGGCTGCGTCGAGCACGGCCGGATGGTTTAGCAGCGTATCTTCAGTCTCTTGCGGATAAACGTTCACTCCGCCCGAAATGATCATGAAAGATTTGCGATCTGTCAGGTAAAGATAACCTTCCGCGTCGACCCGACCGATATCCCCGAGGGTTGTCCAGCCTTTTTCATTTGTGGCACGCCGGGTTTTTTCCGGGTCTTTATGATAAGCGAACTGATGGCCATTCTCGAAAAAAATCTCTCCTTCTTGGCCAACTGGAAGCTCTTCTCCGGTCTCGCCGCAGATATGGATGACCCCCAGTTTGGCCCGGCCCACTGAACCGGGATGCCCCCGCCACTCACCGCTTGTTATCGCGGTGAAACCATTATTCTCCGTACCAGCATAATACTCGTGGATAATATCCCCCCACCACTCCAGCATCTCATGCTTGACCTCAATCGGACAGGGCGCTGCGGCATGCACAGCCATTTGCATGGAGGAAAGGTTGTATTTCTCACGTACCTCCTGAGGTAGTTTCAACAGGCGCACGAACATGGTCGGCACCCATTGGCTGTGGGTAATGCGATGTTCTTCAATAAGCCTTAGCGCCTCTTCGGCGTCAAAGCGGTCCATGACAACCGCAGTACCACCCGATTTTATCGTGACCATCGAGTGTCGTAATGGGGCTGCATGGTAAAGCGGCGCCGTGGACAGGTATCGGGTATCCGGCCCGTAGCCGAAAAGATCGGCTAGCAGATTGACCAGCATCGTGCGCGTTCCAAGCGGCGCGGGTTCCAACGGCCATTTAATACCTTTTGGCCGCCCCGTCGTACCTGAGGAATAGAGCATATCAAGCCCTTGTGCCTCGTCTGGGATTGGCGTGGTTGGCCGATCCGCGACGCCATGATCCCAACTTGGCAATCCTTCCGCCCCCCCGCCTACGACGCGCACAGCGAGGGCTTTGCCAAAATCCGTCTGTAGTTTTGCGATTATTCCCGCGAACCGATCGCTTGTAATTAGCAGCTGAGCATCGCAATCCTTAAGGATATAAGCGATCTCTTCCGGCCCCAGATGGGTACTGATGGTCGTGTAGTACACGCCGGCACGATCTGCCGCGAAACAGACCTCCAGCATTTCGCGACGGTTCTCCATCAGAATGGCAATATGCGCACCCGTTTCGATGCCCATAGCGCGCAACAAATGCGCGCCTTGATTGGCCCGGGCTTCGAGCGCAGCAAAGCTGACACTTTCGCCGGTGGCGGCCATGACAAAGGCTGCCTTGTCCGCCGGATGGTGGCGAGGCTGCCAAGAAGTATCAATGTCGGACATGTTAGAACTCGATGAGGGTTTTGCCAAAGTGGCCGCCGGCGCGCAGATGCGTTAGTGCCTCTTTCAGCTGATCGAACTTGAAGGTCTCGCCCAGAACAGGCCGCATGTTATGCTGAGCCATGGCGCGCAGCATCGCCTCAAACCCGTCTCGATGGCCCACGGTGACGCCTTGGAGGCGGACCTGCCGGGCGACAATCGGACCCAGCGAGGCGTCGATGTTAAGCCCCGAAAGCACCCCAATCATGGACAACGTCCCGCCCGGCCGCACGGCCTTCAGAGACAGAGGCAATGTTTTCGCGCCGCCTAACTCGATAATATTGTCATAGCCGCCGCAGTCGGCGGTGATGGGTCGGCTGGCACGAGCCCAATCTTCTTCGCTGCGGTAATTGATTGTCGCGTCTGCGCCCATTTCAGTGACTTTCGCGAGTTTGTCATCGCTGGAGGAAATCACAGTGACATGCGCCCCCTGCATCTTGGCAAAGGCCAAGGCGAAGAGCGCGACACTGCCGGTGCCTTGGACCAGCAATTTGTCCCCGGCGCGGGTTTGGCCGTGGGTGACGACCGCGCTCCATGCCGTGAGCGCGGCGCAGGGCAGCGTCGCCGCTTCGGCGTCGGTCAGGTAGTCAGGAACCTTGACCACCCCTTCCGCAGATAGACAGATGCGGTCGGCCATAACCCCGTCCAGCGGCCCCCCCAAGGCTGACGCAAAGCGTTCAGGGCTCGGCGCGCCCGCGGTCCAATTTTGGAAATAGGTCGGGCAGACACGGTCCCCGACGGCAACCCGGGTCACACCCGGCCCTACTTCGACAACTTCACCCACACCGTCGGACACAGGGATCAAGGGCAGTTCACCCGTCGCTCGGCCATAGCCCCGTTCGGGCACGATCAGATCGCGTGAGTTGAGCGACGCCATCCGCATCTCGACAATGACCTTTCCCGGTCCGCAGCTTGGCTCGTCGCACTCTGTCAGCGTGAGGTTGTCGAATCCCCAGTCGCCTTCAATCTGGAATACACGCATGGTTCAGCTCTCCTTCCGGGCGGTCAAACGCGCCACCCTGTCTTTGAGGATATTTGTTGCCCCATCGGTGAAGCCCGCCATCTGTGCGGCGGCGATGTGGCGGGTAAAGGGGTGCTCCGGGCGCAAGCCTTCGGCCCCCATCAGTTGCAGGAGTCTTGGCAGTTGGGTCTGCGCACAGGAGACCGAACTGATCTTAGCCTCAGCAGCCGCAAGTTGCGCATCCGCGCATTGTGACACCTTGTCGACAGCCTGCTCCGTAGCGTGACGGGCCTGCATCAAGGTGGTTCGCGCGGCCTCGAACTCTGTCTGCCAGCGTGGAATGGCATTCAGCGGTTTACCGAAGCTGCAACGCTCAGCGCCATAGGCCGCAGCACTATCCAGTGCTGCTTGCACCATGCCGTTGCACATTGCGGCAACATAGGTCCGCGCGGCATTGATCTCTTGCAGGATCGCTTTGAAAGCTGTGCCGGGTGCAGCAAGCATGGCTTCATGTGGGAGTTTAACCCCCGAAAGGTAAAACCCGCCGGTGCCCAGACTGGTCTGCGAAAAGGCACTGTCGATGGCATAACGGGTGACACCCGGCGCATTCAGATCAACGAGGAAGGCTGCGATGCCATCGCTGTCGCCCACCTCTGCGCATTGCGCATAAACGATCGAAAGCCCCGCCTGCCGCCCGTTGATAATCCATGCTTTTTCCCCATCGAGCTCCCAGCCGCCCGCAACCTGCCGCGCGGTGGTGCGAATGGCAGCAAAATCGCTGCCGGTGCCGGGTTCGGTCAAAGCGGTGCAGGCGTGCATCCGGCCAGAAAGCAGGTCGGGCAGATATTGTGCGGCGGCATCCTGTCCTACTTCACAGAGCCTGAGGGCAATGTTGTGCGTATTGACCAGAGACATCGCGAAACCGAAATCTGCTCCGGCCAACACCTCCAAAGCTGCCGCGCGGGTGGCAAAGCCGAAGCCCCTGCCTCCCATTTCTTCTGGCACCTCAATACCCAGAAGCCCCAAAGCGGCGGCCTCATGGTAAAGCGCGGGCTCCGGCGCGGCGCCGATGGACCATGCTGCCGCCTCCGCGGCAATACGTCCCTTGGCGAAGTACGTGACCTGATCCAGAAAAGCTTGGCTCATGTCTGGCCCCGACGTTTTTCCATCAGGTCGCGGGCGATACCGGCAATGCCACGCGGCATGAAGATCGTCGCCAGTACCAGCACCAGCCCGTAGAGGATCAGCCTGAAACTATCGGCAAAGCGCAGGTATTCAGGCAGGAAGACCACGAAGAACGCGCCGATGATTGGCCCGGCAATGGTGCCCGATCCGCCGATGATGACCGCGAGGATCGCATCAAGCGACTGCGCAATGCCGAAGATCTCAGGATTGATGAAGCTTTGGTAGTGGGCGTAGATCGCACCGGCGAGGCCCGCGAACATCGCGGAGGTCACGAAGGCAAAGAGCTTGTATTTCCAAGCCGCGATACCAACCGCGCCGACGAGGTCTTCGTTCTGGCGGATCGCCACGAGGATTTGCCCGATACGCGACCGCACGATCAATGCCGCCAACCCCGTCATCAATGCCGCGATGATCAGTACGAAGTAGTAATACGTCTCCCGGTCGCGCCAATTGAACAGTGCATCCTTGCCACCGGGCTTCGGGATGCCGGTGATGCCGGCCTCGCCTTGGGTAAGCTCGTGGAAGTTCATCAGGACGATGAAAATCACCATGTTGAACGCCAGCGTAACGATGGCGAAGTAGTGCCCTTTGACCCGAAGGCTGGGGTAACCTGTCAGCAGCGCGAAGAAGGCAGTCACAAAGGGCGCGAGGATGATCGTCAGCCAGACTGGCAGATCAAAGTGCATGCCCATCAGCGCCGTCGAATAAGCCCCAATCCCCATGAAGCCAGCCTGCACGATGGAAACATAGCCGGTGTAGCCTTGGATCAAGTTCTGCCCTTGCGCTGCGATGACCCAGATCAAGGCTAGCACGCTCAGGTGGATATAGTATTTCACAGAGATGAGCTGCGGCAACAATACAAAGCCAACCAGTGCTAGCCCATAAAGGATGAAGGTACGATTACGAGCCATTATGCTTTCCCCATCAGGCCCTGAGGCCGGAACAACAGAACGCCGATCATCACCACGAATGCGATCACGTCCTTATAAGCGGATGAAATGAAACCGGCGGCGAGCGCTTCGGTGATGCCAAGCACGAGCCCTCCCACCACGGCGCCGGGGATCGACCCCAGACCGCCCAAGATGAGCACGGCAAACCCCTTGACGACCAAGCCCTCGCCAATGCCCGGCGCGATCGCAAAAAGCGACCCGACCATGACCCCGGCGCAGACACCAAGCGCTGTCGAGATCGCAAAGACCACCAGCGGGATCGTCTTGACGTTGACCCCCATAAGGATCGCGGCGTCGCGGTTCTCGGCCACGGCGCGGATCGCTTGGCCCGTTTTGGTGCGTTCGACAAACACTGTCATTGCGGCGATCAAAAGCGCGGCGGCAAGGATCACGTAAAGCCGCAGCTCAGGAATGGTGACACCGCCGATGTTGAAGACGCGGGAGAAGTCGGTCGGGAGGACGACTTGCTCATGCCCAAAGAGTTCGAGATTGATCCCCTCAACCATCATGGTCAGGCCAAGCGCCACGATAAAGGCGTTGATGTGATTGGCATCTCGTACCGGGCGATAGGCCAGAAGTTCGATCAATACGCCAAGGGCAAGCCCGACCAAAAGCGCAATCAGGATCGCCAGTAGCAAGGGTATGCCCCAACTGGTGACGAAAAAGAACGTAAGATAGCCCCCGAACATAGAGACCGATCCATGGGCAAAATGCGCGATGCCGAGGATTCCGAAAACCGTGGTCAGCCCCAGTGCGATCAGCACATAGACACCCCCGATGGCGATGCCGTTAATAATCTGTTGAAGTACCTCAACCATGCCGCACCCTGCGAATTAAAGAAGATAGAAGAATGGGGCGCAGGAAACCTGCCCGCGCCCCGCCCGGGGAGGGATCAGTCGTCCAACGTGCTCAGGAATGCTGAATACGCGGCGGCGTCAGACGGCAGGTCTTGTACGAAGACCCAATTGCCGCCCTGCCACTGGAAAGCGCCATTGGAGGTATAGGCCTGCCCGTTTTCATCGAACATTTTGTCATCGACAGGCAGGTATTGCATGACGACCTCATCCGGCACCGCAATCTCGCGCAGCGCCTCAGCCACAGCCTCAGTGTCGTCTACGGTCCCGGCCGCCTCGATGGCGTCCTTCAAAGCATAGGTTTGGTCATAGGAATAAGGTGAGCTTGGTGAAGGCGCGATGCCGTACTCTTCGGTATAGTTGGCGTGGTAGGCCTTGCCGTTTTCAGATGCCGAAAGCAGCGTCAACTCTGTCGGGCGCAGGTCCCAAACGCCTTCCATCTGCTCCGAAGTGGCCACACGGGTAAACTGCTCTTCGCTACCGGAGGTGAAACCATAGCGCGGCACGTCGATGCCAAGCTCGACTGCCTGACGGTAGATAAAGGCTGCTGGCTCCACATAGCCGACGACAAGGATCGCGTCAGGCTCTTGGCCGCGGATTTTGGTCAACTGCGGAGACATGTCGCGGTCTTTCAGACCAAATGCCTCCCGGCTCACGATCTCTCCGCCCGCTTTTTCCAACTCCTTTTCAAAGGCGTCGACGTAGCTGGCGTAGAACCCCACATCCAGCGCGCCCAAGACGGCAACCCGCTTGTGGCCCTTTTCGGCGACGAAGGTACCAGCCGCCGCACCAGTATAATCTGCTGGTGGACGCGTGCGTGTGAGGTTCGGGATTTCGCGGGTCGTGATCGACCGCTCAGCCGCATTGCCCACGAGCATCACCGCATCTTCATATTCGATGAAAGATGCCACAGCCCCGGTCGCGCCCGAGCAGCAGAAACCAAGAATATACTTAACGCCATCTCGGTCGATCAGTTTGCGTACGGCGTTGGAGGCCTCGGTCGGGTTGGCCTTATCGTCATAGGCGATGACGTTGAGCATGTAGGTGTCTTCGCCCACCTTGATCCCGCCACTGGCGTTAATCTCTTTCGCGGCAAGTTTCACCGCATTGGTCTGCGGCAGTCCGTAAACGGCCCCGCCCCCGGTCAGCGCATCGCTAACCCCGATGTCGAGCGTCTTTTCCTCGGGCCATGCGGCACCCGCCGTCATGACCATTGCAGCTGTTATTGCTGTCAGTCTCATGTTCTGTCTCCTCCCAGAAACGTTGGTATCAGTGGCCCAGATACGCCTTTGCGACATCCGGATGTGATTGCAGCTCCGCGCCCGTACCGCTCAGCACGATCTCTCCGGCTTCGAAAAGATAGGCCCGGTCGGCAAGCCGCAGCGCCATGGCCGAGTTCTGCTCGACCAGTAGGATGGTTTTCCCCATCTCTTTGACTCTCGCGATGGTCTCCCCCACCTCCGCGACGATTTTCGGGGCGAGCCCTAACGATGGCTCATCAAAGATGCAGAGCTTGGGCCGCGCCATAAGCGCCCGGCCAATGGCCAACATCTCCTGCTCACCCCCCGACAACGTGCCCGCCGCCTGGCTGGCGCGGTCGCGCAGGATAGGAAACATGTCCATCATCTCTTCAACATCGGATGCCTGCTCTGCATCCTTACGCGGATAGGCTCCCATCCTGAGGTTCTGCAGCGTTGTCATTTGCGGAAAGATCTGACGCCCTTCGGGGCACATGGTGATCCCCGCTTTGACGATGGAGTGGCCGCTTTGGTTGGTGATATCTTGGCCCTCGAACTCAATGGTTCCTGCAGTAGCCGGAACCAGCCCGCAGATCGCCTTGAGCGTAGAAGACTTGCCCGCGCCATTCGCGCCAATCAGCGCGACGCATTCGCCCTGATTGACCTGCAAGTCGATGCCGTGGATGACTTCGATCGCGCCATAGCTGACGCGCAGGTTGGATACGTTCAACATGTCAGGCCGCCTCGCCGAGATATGCGTCAATGACGACTGGATTGTTGCGGATTTCCTCAGGCGTGCCTTCGGCGACCTTTTGGCCAAAGTTGAGCACAACGATCCGATCGCAGACCTCCATGATCAGCGCCATGTGGTGTTCAATCACCAGGACAGAGGTCCCCAGATCGCGGATCTTCTTGATCAGGTCGCTTAAGGTCTTGCGCTCATGCGAGACCAGCCCGGCGGCGGGTTCATCCAGCAAGATCACTTTCGGATTTGAAGCCAGTGCCGTTGCGATCATCAGGAAGCGTTGTTGGGCCGAACTAATGGTGCCCACGCGGTGATCCTGTACCGGCGCGAGGTCGGTGATCTCGAGGATCCGGTCGACACGCGCGGCCAGTTCCTCTTCCTCGCTGGATTTCCGGCCCATGCCGAATACAGACGCCAGCGGATGCGAGGTGCGCGTAACGTTGCAGCCCAGCACGACATGGTCACGTACCGTGAATTCCGTGAATGTACTGGCTGTCTGAAAGGTCCGCGACAGGCCTTTCGCCACACGATCATATTCAGGCAGATTATCGATCTTGGCGCCGGCCAAGCTAATTGCGCCGGATGTGATTGGGAACAACCCCGCCAGACTATTCACAGTGGTCGATTTTCCGGAACCGTTCGGTCCAATCAAACCGAGGATCTGCGCCTCGTTCACATCAAAGGACAGGTCTCGGATCGCATGCACGCCGCCAAACGACTTGCACAGAGATTCGACCCTCAAAACAGGTGTCGCCATAATATATTCCCCTCCCCGCTCCTCCTGCGGTTCGAGAAGCGTAGCGACGGCCCATGGCGCAAATCAAATTCAAAGATTCCGCTTGGATATCTAATTTTTAGATGGTTAGATTTCGAGAGGGCGAAGACTTCGGAGGAGTTTGGCACCGTGAAACCGATCAGGAATATCAATTCTGTACAGGTGTTTAGCCTCACCGCCGAGACTCGGAATGTCACCCGCGCCGCGCAACTCTTGAACATCAGCCAAAGCTCAGTGAGCTATCACATTAAAAAATTGGAATCGGATCTTGGCTACCAGCTCTTCCACCGCACCGGCCAAGGGCTGACCCTCACGGACGAGGGCGTCGAGCTTGCGCAGCATGTTGGGCGGGGGCTTGAGATGATCCAAACTGGGCTCGATCAGTTATCGATACGAGCGGGCGCGATCCGTATCGCGCTCTTGCCGATGTTCTCTAGCCGCTGGTTGTCGTCAGAGTTGGGTGACTTGATCGAACAATATCCTGACGTGCGCCTATCCATGCACAACCACAACAATAACTATGCCTATATGCCCGAGCCCGGGAGCTTTGCGGACATCGGCATTCAATGGGGAAAGGGCGACTGGAATGGCTTTGAAGTCCACCCTCTTTGGCCCGAAAGGATGGCATTGGTCTGCAGCCCCGAGTATCTTGCAAAACATCCGATCACCGAACCAAAAGATGTGACAGGCTGCACCTTATTGCATGTAGACGATACTGGAATGTGGGAAGAATGGTTCGACTTGAACGGAATGAAGATGGTCCATAGCCAGCCGCAAATGATGCTTGAAGATCGTCATTTTCAGCTCAGCTCGACCATCAATGGTTTAGGGGTATCTCTTTTCGCCTCGTGGCTAGTGCAGGAGGAGTTGGAAAGCGGTGCGTTGGTTAGTCCTTTCTGCCGAGATTTCGAAACATCATATGCTTATCATCTTATCCTGCCGCGCTTGAAGGCTTCATCCCCTGCAGCGCTGCGGTTCCGTGATTGGCTTCTTGAAAACCGTTCCAAGGCAGATCGGTTACCGCTTTCACCTTCAAAAGCTTAACTCAGTGATAGAGAAAAGCCGCATCGGCTTGCCGCTCAAATACAGCTTTGTCTGAGAGACAGGCAGGGCTATTCACAAAATTCCACATTCCGTACCAGTCAATGGAAGGATTCAGACGCGTCCGAAAGAAACACAAGAGAAACGATAGGCAGCTATATTTCTCCGCAACCACGGCAACAGGTCGCCGAACGCGGCCCATTCAAATCAAATAGGAATGCATGGTGGCGGAGGAGGTGGGATTCGAACCCACGGTACGCTCTCACGCACGCCGGTTTTCAAGACCGGTGCATTCGACCACTCTGCCACTCCTCCGCAGCACGCTCCTCCTAGAGCGCCGGGATCGATTCGGCAAACGCACATTTTCGCGGCCAGCCCCCGCACCCCTTTGGGGAAATTCGCCGATCTGCCCTGCGCGGTCTTTTCAAGCGCCGCCCGGTCGGGTTACTCTGCGCCAAAGCCCCTTTCAGAGGGGCGCAGGGCGTGCCGATCCAACGGCGCGACATTCTCGCGGGACATGGGTCGCGGCGCGCGACGACAGCAGGCAAGGACATCAAAGGCATGAGCAGGGACAATCAACCGTTGCGCATCAAGAAAAGCCGCGCGGCGGGCTTGGGCGTGGGCATTCTGACAGTTGGTTTGCTGGCCGGTTGCGAGGGTGGCGATTTCAAACTCCCCTTCGGTGCAAACGAAGGCGCCAGCGCGCCGCGCAGCACCTCGACCAAATTGGTGGAACGTGATGTCGAAGCGCCTGAGGTTTTCTCAGCCACGGATGAGGGTCTTTGGGACGGGCGCCCCTCGCTCGGCGGGGTCTGGGTGGCGCATCCGGACGTCACCGAACCTGAACGCGTCATCGTGCGCAATGAGGCAAACGGGAAATTCGTTATCGGTGCCCTGTTCCGGCGTGAGCGTGAATTGCCCGGACCCAAACTGCAAATATCTTCGGATGCCGCCGCCGCGCTTGGCATTCTGGCGGGCGCTCCGACGCCGCTGAACGTGACCGCCCTGCGCCGCGAGGAAAGCGCCGCCCCGGAAGAGAGCTTTGAGGCCGAGAACAGCGGTGACGCTGCAGCCACTCTTGCCAGCCCTGCCCCCGTGACGGCCACGGCGCTGGCCCCTGCGCCGACGGCCAGCACCGCTGCCACTGCCACCGCCAAACCGGCGACCAAACCGCCCGCCCCTGCGGCCCCGAAACCGGCGCGCCCTGCGGCTGGTGCGAAACTGTCCAAACCCTACGTGCAACTGGGCATTTTCAGCGTGGAGGCCAATGCCACTCGCACCGCCAAACAGATGCGCGGCGCGGGCATGGTGCCCACCGTCAAGCAAAGCGCGATCAATAACAAACCCTTCTGGCGCGTGGTGATCGGCCCCGCCACCAGCAAATCCGAACTCGATACCCTTCTCAAGAAGGTCAAGGCCGAGGGCTTTACCGACGCCTACGCCGTGTCGAACTGACAAACCGGAGGAAATGCTTCCTATGATCCGCCTTTTTGCCGCCGCCGTGGCGCTGGTGCTGACGCTCCAGCCTGCCGCCGCTTTCGATACCCGTGCCACCGCCGCCTATGTGTTGGACCAGACCACAGGCACCGTGCTGCTGGCCAAGAACGCGGATGAGCCGCTGCCGCCCGCCTCCATGTCCAAGCTAATGACACTTTACATGGCCTTCGAGGCCGTGGAGCGTGGCAAGCAGAACGGCGGGCTCGATTTGGTCGAGAAACTGCCCGTCTCGGAGCACGCGATGTCCTATGGCGGCTCGACCATGTTCCTCGACACGACCGACCGTGTCTCGGTCGAAGACCTGATCCGCGGGATCATCGTGCTGTCGGGCAATGACGCCAGCGCTGTGATTGCCGAAGCGCTGAGCCCCGATGGCACCGAATACGGCTTTGCCCGGCTGATGACACAGCGCGCGCAGCAGATGGGGATGACCAATTCCACCTTCGCCAATTCCAACGGCTGGCCGCAGGCGGGGCATCTGATGTCGGTTCGCGATCTGGGGCTGCTGGCCAACCGGATCATCACCGATTTCCCGCAGTTCTACCCGCTTTTCGCCGAACGGGAGTTCGCCTTTGATGGCCGCGCGCCGCAGAACAAGACCAACCGCAACCCGCTTTTGGGGCTTGGCATCGGCGCGGATGGCCTGAAAACCGGCCATACCAATGAGGCGGGCTATGGGTTGGTCGGCTCGGCCAAACAGGGCGACCGCCGGGTGATCTTTGTGCTCTCGGGTCTCGACAGTGCCGCCGCCCGCGCGCAGGAGGCTGAATCGGTGGTCAACTGGGCCTTCCGTCAGTTCACGCAGCGCGATCTGGGCGAAGCGGGCACCCGCATCGCCGAAGCCCCCGTGGCCCTTGGCACGACCCAATCGGTCGGGCTTGAGCTGAAGGACGATCTGTCGATGCTGGTGCCTGTCACCGGCGGGGATGAGATCGAGGCCGAGGTGATCTACACCGGCCCTTTCCAAGCGCCGATCAGCAAGGGGGACGAATTGGGCGAACTGGTGGTCGACCGCGGCGAATTGCCCGCGATGCGCGTGCCGCTGGTGGCCTCCGCCTCCATCGCGCCGGGCGGTTTCATGGTCAAGATGACCGCCGCCGCCCTGCATCTGATGAACCGCCTCAACGCCGGGCCGCAGGCAGCCCCCACCGTGGAAGCGGAAACTTCGTGACCAGCGCAGAGAAGGCCCGCGCGCCGGGCCTCTTCGTCACTTTCGAAGGCATTGATGGCTCTGGCAAGTCCACCCAAGCGCGGCTTTTGGCGGATCATCTGACGGCACAGGGCCATGACGTGGTACTGACCCGCGAACCGGGCGGCAGCCCGGGGGCCGAGGAAATTCGTGCGCTTGTCTTGCAGGGTGACCCCGACCGCTGGTCGGCGCAGACGGAAATCCTGCTCTTCACCGCCGCCCGCCGCGATCATCTTGAACGCACCATTCGCCCCGCGCTCGACGCCGGAAAGGTCGTGATCTGCGACCGTTTCGCCGATAGCACGCGGATGTATCAGGGCCTTTCGCGCGGCGATCTGCGTCAGATGGTCGACGACCTGCACGCGCTGATGATCGGCGTCGAGCCTGACCTGACCCTCTTGATCGACATGGATCCGGCCCATGGCCTTGAACGCGCCCTCTCGCGCCAGACGGCAGAGGAGCGGTTCGAGGATTTCGGCGTGGAACTTCAAGCCAAGATGCGTGGGGGCTTTCTGAGCCTCGCCGAGGAATTCTGCGACCGCTTCCATGTGATCGACGGGGGCCGCGACATCGACAGCGTGGCCCGCGACGTGACCGCGACCGTCACCGCGCGTTTGGGCTGATCCACGCGCCCTGCCCGCTTCCCTCTGCGGCGAAACATGCTAGACCGAGGCCATGACAGACGACGCTCCCCAGCCAGACCGTGTGGAAGGTGCCCGCCACCCGCGCGACACGCCGAAACTGATCGGCCAAAGCGCCGCCGAGGCTGCCTTTCTCGACGCTTTTAACAGCGGCAAATTGCATCACGCATGGATGCTGACCGGCCCGCGCGGTGTGGGCAAGGCGACGCTGGCATGGCGCATCGCGCGGTTCCTTTTGGCGACCCCCGACCCCGATGGCGGGATGTTCGACCTGCCCCCGGCCGAGACGCTTGAGATCGACCCCGAGCACCCGGTCGCCCGCCGCGTCGCCGCCGGGGCCGAAGCGGGGCTGAAATCCGTCACCCGCACACTGAACCCCGACACCAAGAAGATGCGCAAGCAAATCGTCGTCGATGACATCCGCGCGCTGAACGGCTTTTTTCAGATGTCCGCCGCCGATGGGGGCCGCCGCGTGGTCATCATCGACGACGCGGATGAGATGAACCCCAATGCCGCCAACGCGCTGCTCAAAATGCTGGAGGAGCCGCCAGAGCGCGCCGTCCTGCTGCTGCTCAGCCACCAGCCCTCCAGCCTTTTGCCCACCATCCGCTCGCGCTGCCGCACTCTACGCCTCGGCACGCTCGACGCGGGCCAGATGGCCAAGGCGCTGGACGGCTCAGGCATGGAAGTCGAGGACGATCCCGCCGCACTGGCCGAGCTTTCTGGCGGGTCGGTCGGCGGGGCGCTGCGCCTGTCGCTGATGGGTGGGGTCAAAACCTATGCCGATCTCGTCGGGCTGATCTCTTCGCTGCCGCAACTTGACCGGGGCCGCGCCATCAAACTGGCCGAAGCCGCAGCACAGCGCGGGGGGGAGGCGAAACTCGACCTGCTCTTTACTCTGCTGGACCTGCTGCTGGTGCGTCTGGCCCGCACCGGAGCCACCGGTGCGCCGCCCGCCCAGCCCGCCTGCGCCGATGAGATCGCCGTGCTGCAACGCCTTTCGCCCAACCCCGCACAGGGGCGCGCATGGGCCGACGCGGCGCAGCAGATATCCGACCGCGCCCGTCACGGGCTGGCGGTGAACCTTGACCCTGCCGCGCTGGTCCTAGATACCCTGCGGCAAATAGGCCAGACGGCGCCAAGATAGCCGAAAGGACAGCATGACCGACACGCCCCAAATCACCGACAGCCACTGCCACCTCGACTTCGAGAGCCTGCAAGAAGACCTGCCCGGCGTCATCGCCCGCGCGGCGGAGGCGGGCGTGACGCGTATGGTCACCATCTGCACCCGGCTAACGAACGAGCCCAGCGTGCGGGCCATTGCCGAGGCGCATGAGCCGGTGTTCTACGCCGCAGGCACGCATCCGATGTCCGCCGCGGAAGAGCCGATGGCTTCGGTCGACGAACTTCTCGCCCTGACCCAGCACCCCAAGATGGTCGGCATCGGTGAGACGGGCCTCGACTACCACTACACCGCCGAGAGTGCCGAGGTGCAAAAGACCTCCCTGCGCATTCATATCGCGGCGGCGCGGGAAAGTGGCCTGCCGCTGATTATCCACGCCCGCGATGCGGATGACGACATGGCCCGCATCCTGCGCGAGGAACATGCGAATGGCGCCTATAGCTGCGTCATGCATTGCTTCTCCTCCTCCGCTGAACTGGCCCGTGCCGCGCTCGATCTGGGGTTCTACCTGTCGATGTCCGGCATCACCGCCTTCCCCAAATCGCAGGATCTGCGCGATATTTTCGCCGCCGCCCCGCTCGACCGTATTCTGGTGGAAACCGACGCGCCCTATCTCGCCCCGCCGCCGCATCGCGGCAAACCGAATGAGCCTGCCTTTACCGCCCATACCGCCCGCCGCGCGGCAGAGACCTTTGGCCTCGACTACGCCGATTTCGCGGCCCGCACGCAGGAGAATTTTGAACGCATCTTCGCGAAAGCCGCCGCTTGGGAGCCTGCGCGCTGATGGCTGACCTGCGGGTGACCATATTGGGCTGCGGCTCCTCCGGCGGGGTCCCACGGATCGGCGGCCACTGGGGCGCTTGCGACCCGAATGAGCCCAAGAACGCCCGCCGCCGCTGCTCGATCCTTGTGGAGCGGGTGACGGAGGCAGGCAGCACCGCCGTCTTGATCGACACCTCCCCCGACATGCGCAGCCAACTCTTGGACGCAGGCATCGGGCGGCTCGATGCGGTGATCTACACCCATTCCCACGCGGATCACGTTCACGGGCTGGACGATTTGCGCATGGTGGTGATGAACATGCGCGCGCGGCTGCCGGTCTGGGCCGATGCGCCCACGCGGGACGCGCTGATCGAACGGTTTGGCTATGCCTTCGTGCAGCCCGAATGGTCAAGCTACCCGCCCATCCTCGACATGCATGAGATCACTGGCGAGGTCAGCATCGACGGCCCGGGTGGCACCCTGAAGTTCAACCCCTTCACCGTCACCCATGGCAATATCGACGCGCTCGGTTTTCGCTTTGACGATATCGTCTACCTGCCCGATGTCTCGGCCATCCCCGAGGACTGCTGGCCGATGATGGACAACCTGCGCTGCTGGATCGTCGACGCCCTGCGGCGGGAGCCGCATCCGACCCATAGCCACCTGGCGCAGACCCTTGGCTGGATCGATCGGGTGGCGCCGCAGACGGCGGTCCTGACCAATATGCACAATGACCTCGATTACCACACCGTCGCCGCAGAGACGCCGGATCACATTCAACCGGCCTATGACGGGCTGACCCTTCATTTCCCCCTTCCCCATTCAGACTAGGCAGCGCCGGGCGCGGGCCTGAGGGTCGGCGCCCCCGCCGCACCCCATAAGGCCCCTTTCAAGTGCAAACTCTTTTAGACGTCATTCTGCCGGTCTTTCTGGTCATCGGTTTTGGTTATGTTGCGGTCTGGCGTGGGCTCTTCCCCGTGTCTGGTATCGACGGGGTGATGAAATTCACCCAAAACTTCGCGATCCCCTGTCTGCTGTTCCAAGCCATCGCCCGCATTGACCTATCAAGCAGCTATGACCCGCGCCTTCTGGGCAGTTTCTACGGCGGCGCGGCGCTTTGCTTTGCGCTTGGCATCCTTGGCGCACGGCTCTTGTTCCGCCGCGATTGGGAAGACAGCGTGGCGATCGGGTTTTGCTGCCTGTTCTCGAACTCGATCCTGCTGGGCCTGCCGATCACCGAACGCGCTTACGGGCCCGAGGCGCTGGCCGGGAACTATGCGATCCTGTCGTTCCACGCGCCCTTTTGCTACGGTTTGGGCATCACGGTGATGGAATTCGTGCGCAACCGCGGGCAATCGGGCCTGTCGCTGCTACGCAACGTCAGCCGAGCAATGTTTCGCAACGCATTGGTTCTGGCGATCCTTGGGGGCTTTGCCGTCAACCTCAGCGGTCTGCCGATCCCCGGCGTGGTGGATGACGCGCTGTCGCTCATTGTCCGCGCCGCCCTGCCCGCCGCGCTTTTCGCGCTTGGCGGCGTGCTGCTGCAATACAAGCCCGAAGGCGATATGAAAGCGATCCTGATGGTCTGCGCCATCGCCCTGCTGGTACATCCCGCGCTGGTCTGGAGCTTTGGCACCATGCTGTCGCTGCCGCAGGCCGGTTTCCGGTCGGGCGTGCTGACGGCGGCCATGGCACCGGGGTTCAACGCCTATATTTTCGCCAATATGTACGGCCGCGCGCGCCGTGTGGCGGCCAGCTCCGTGCTGATTGCGACGGGCAGTTCGATCCTTACGGTATGGCTTTGGCTCACGGTGCTGGGCTGAGCGGGCCACCCGTGAAAAGCTTGCTATATCTGTGATTTACCGGGAAAAGTGGTGCGGGTGAAGGGACTCGAACCCCCACGCCAAAGGCGCCAGAACCTAAATCTGGTGCGTCTACCAATTCCGCCACACCCGCACTGCACCAACCGGTGCCCGCGCTGATTAGCAAACCCGCGCGGCAGATGCGAGAGCAAAAAAGCACAAGACATTAACCGGATGTTTGCATATGGTTGGTGATACCTGAGGCAGGTACAATAGAAAGAGACGCCCATGAAACCGAATACGGTCGGGTGCGTAGGCGGCAAAGATCGCCATGGGGGGCAGTTTTCCCCTTTCGCTGCGCTGGACACCGGTCTTGTGCAGGGCGCCCTTATTTTGACGTTGGATGGTGAGATCCCGGTTGAGTATCTCTCGGTCGGGGATCGGGTCATCACGCGCGATAGTGGCTTTGCAAAAATCCTTCATATTCAACGCACGACCCGCAGCGTGCGGCGCATCGCGCTGGCGGCGGGCTCACTGGGCCACACGCGGCCCGAACGGGACGTCGCGCTTGCCGGTGATCAGATGGTGCTGGTGCGCGATTGGCGCGCGCGGGCCCTTTTCCATTCCGAACGCGCCTTAGTCGCGGCGCGGGCCTTGGTCGACGATGAATTCATCACCGATTTGGGGGAGGAAGAGACGACCCTGATCCAGATATTCTGCGACGGCCCGCATGTGATCTATGCCGATGGGCTGGAGCTTGGCACCGCCGATGCCGCCCGCGCCCGCGGCGCGGTGCTGCACGCGGCCTAAACCCCCAAGTCCCGCAGCACCTGCGGCATCAGGTCAGGCAGGTCCTCGGCGATCAGCCCCGGCCCATGCAGCAACGCTGCCTCAGCATGTATCCATGCCGCGGTGGAGGCTGCCTCGACCGGGGCGATCCCCCGCGCGAGCAGCCCGGTGATAAGCCCCGCCAAGACATCGCCCGCCCCAGCGGTGGCCAGCCAAGGGGTTGCCCGGTCTTGGGTCGCATGGTGGCGCCGTACCTCTCCCTCGGGCGTCGCGATGATCGTCTCCGGGCCTTTCAACAGGATCACGCAACCGAACCGCGCGGCAGCCTCGCGGGTGGCCTGCGCCTTGGCCCCCTCACCCTCAGCCTTCGCTGCCTCGGCCAGATCTGGGGCGAGCCGGGCGAACTCCCCCATATGAGGCGTCAGAACGCAGCCGTCGTGCAGGGCGTCGCGCAGATCCGCATCTTGCGACAGCAGGGTGATCGCATCGGCGTCCAACACGACATGCGGCGCGGCGAGGGCTGCTTTGACAAGCTCCGCTGCGCGCGCGCCCAATCCCAAGGCGGGCCCGAGGCAGAGCGCGTTGATCCGGCTGTCTTCGAGCGTTTCGGACAGTGCCGCGCCATCCGGGATCCGTTGCAGCATGACCGCCGTGAGTTGCATCGCCGCTTCAAGCTGCGCGGCGGGCGGCACGCCCAAGGTCACGGCCCCTGCCCCGATCCGCAGCGCCCCGCGCGCCGCCATACGCGCGGCCCCGGTCTGGCCCGGCCCGCCAGACAGGACGAGCGCATGGCCGTGGTCATATTTATGCCCCGGCTCTTTGCGCAGTAAATCGACGTTCAGGCTCTCGCGGGTGATCTCGGAAATACGCATGCAAGGGGATCTAGCAACTGGCGCCCAAAGGTACAGCCCGGAGCCGATTCACGAATGCTTATTTTTTAGGCGCGCTGCGCAAATTCTCAGCGACCCTTGGCAAATGCATCCGCCGCGCCATGTTACCCCCTGCCCGGCGCTGGACGTTACGCGGGCGGGATGCTCTGTCGAAACCAGAGCATAAATGCGCGGGAATTGTCAGGGGATTACCATGAAAAAGATCGAAGCCATCATCAAGCCGTTCAAACTCGACGAAGTCAAAGAAGCCCTCCAAGACGTGGGCGTTCAAGGTCTGAGTGTGATTGAAGTGAAAGGCTTCGGCCGCCAGAAAGGCCACACCGAGCTCTATCGCGGTGCGGAGTATGTTGTAGATTTCCTTCCCAAAGTGAAGGTCGAAGTGGTATTGGATGACGATCAAGTCGATGCCGCTATCGAGGCCATCGTCGACGCCGCCAAGACGGAGAAAATCGGTGACGGCAAAATCTTCGTTTCCCCTGTTGAACAAACAATTCGCATCCGTACCGGTGAATCCGGTTCAGACGCGCTTTGACAACGGCCCTCGGGCCCAGACTACGAATAGACCATAAAGGACCTACACGATGGATACCCAGGAATTCCTGAGCAAAATCAAAGATGAAGGCATCGAATATGTCGACATCCGCTTTACCGACACCCGCGGCGCCTTGCAGCACGTTACCATCGTGAGCGATCTGGTCGACGAAGACTTCCTCGAAGAAGGCTTCATGTTCGACGGCTCGTCCATCGCAGGTTGGAAAAGCATCGAAGCCTCCGACATGAAGCTGATGCCCGACGTTAGCACCGCCTATGTCGACCCCTTCTATGCCGAAACCACGATCTGCCTGCACTGCTCCATCGTTGAGCCCGACACCGGCGAAAGCTATGAGCGTGACCCCCGTGGCACTGCCGAGAAGGCCGAAGCCTACCTGCGTTCCTCCGGCATTGGCGACAACGCCTACTTCGGCCCCGAGGCCGAGTTCTTCCTCTTTGACAACGTCAAGTTCTCGAACGAAGTCAACAAGGTATCCTACGAAGTTGACGCGTCCGACGGCTCGTGGAACACCGACACCGACTATGAAATGGGCAACATGGGCCACCGCCCGGGCCTCAAAGGCGGCTACTTCCCCGTCAATCCGGTGGACGAAGCGCAAGACCTGCGCGCCGAGATGCTCTCGACCATGAAGCGCCTTGGCATGAAGGTCGACAAGCACCACCACGAGGTTGCCTCCTGCCAGCACGAGCTGGGTCTGATCTTTGGTGAGCTGACCAAACAGGCGGATGAAATCCAGAAGTACAAATACGTGATCCACAACGTGGCTCACGCCTATGGCAAATCGGCGACCTTCATGCCGAAGCCGGTCTTTGGCGACAACGGCTCGGGCATGCACGTGAACATGTCGATCTGGAAAGACGGCAAGCCGCTGTTTGCGGGTGACAAATACGCCGACCTCAGCCAAGAAGCGCTGTGGTTCATCGGCGGCATTCTGGCCCACGCCAAATCGCTCAACGCCTTCACCAACCCGACGACCAACAGCTACAAGCGTCTGATCCCGGGTTTCGAAGCGCCGGTTCTGCGCGCCTACTCCGCGCGTAACCGTTCGGGCTGCGTGCGTATCCCGTGGACCGAAAGCCCCAAGGCCAAGCGTGTCGAGGCCCGTTTCCCCGATCCGGCGGCGAACCCCTATCTGGCATTCTCCGCCCTGCTGATGGCCGGCCTTGACGGCATCAAGAACAAGATCGACCCGGGCGAGGCGATGGACAAGAACCTCTATGATCTGCCCGCGGAAGAGCTGGCGGACATTCCGACAGTGGCCGGTTCGCTGCGCGAAGCGCTGGACGAGCTGTCCAACGACATGGACTACCTGCTGGCCGGTGACGTGTTCACCCGCGACCAGATCGAAGGCTATATCGGGTTGAAGATGGAAGAAGTTCTGAAATTCGAACAGACCCCGCACCCCGTTGAATTCGGCATGTACTACAGCTGCTGATCAGCCACCGGCCCCGCGGGGGCGAGAGAGAAGATCGAAAGGGCGCGGTTCATTCCGCGCCCTTTTGCGTGGCACCCCTCGGAACAGAGCCTGCCCTACCGCGTTGCCTTGGCAGAGCAGCAAAGAAGGAGTGCGCATCATGGCCGATGATTCAACGGCGCTGACGGATGTTGTCGATGAGTTGAAAGACGCCTCCGAGGGGAAAGAGACCGTTGAAGTTGGCCAATTGATCGACGCGCTCGACCAGCGCGGCTATGGCCCCGCCCTTGCCGTTCTGCCGCTGATGGAGCTTACCCCCTTGGGCGGCATTCCCGGTTTTCCCACTGCGCTGGCCCTTCTGGTGGGGCTGCTCGCCCTGCGGATGCTGCTGGGGTATGAGCATTTCTGGGCCCCAAACTGGCTGCGCAAGCGCACATTGGATACCGACAAGGTGCTAAAATCCGTCGAATGGCTGCGGCCCGTCTCGCAATGGATCGACGACAAGCTACAGGCCCGGCTATCGCGCATCGCGGGCCCCACGGGTCAAAAGGTCGCCTGTGTCGTCATCCTTTGCCTGTGCTTTTCCGTCCCCCCGCTTGAGGTTGTGCCTTTCGCCACCTCCGCGCCGATGATCGTGATTTCCATCTTCGGGCTCGCGCTGCTTTATCGCGACGGGCTGCTGATGCTGCTGGGCTTTATCGGCGCCGGGATCGCGGCTTTTGCAGGTGCCTCCTATTTTCTGGGCGGCTGACCGCCCCGCGCCCCACCATCGCCATAAAAGAGCCACAGCGCTTAAGCACTCTTTACCAAGACCCGGCTAAGGAAGCGGATAGATGGCGATTTCCACGACGACCTTTAACGAGCGGCTGCACCGCATTGAACAGCGCGCGAAACAGGCGCGCGGCAAGCAGCGCCGCGCCAAGCGCAGCCGCAAAGGGCTGGTCTTTCTGGCAACCATCGGCCTGCTCTTTGGCGGGGCAAGCTTCGCCCAAGACAGCGCGCCGCAGGTCAATCTCTGGGCTGGCACCGCCTTTGAATATATCCGCGCGCTACTGCCCCGCTGAGGGCCAAAGATTTTCCCTTTCGGTCGCCAAGTGAGTTGAACCGTTTCCCATATGGGCTAACCTCTGCTCGGCACACAGACGCAGAGGGTCAATCTCATGTTCAGAACACTTTTCACCACCACCGCGGCCATCTGCACCTTCATGGCCGCGCCGACTTTGGCCGCGCAATGCGGCAATACGGCCAATGGCTTTGAGACATGGAAAGGCGCTTTCGCCCAAGAGGCCCGCGCCGCAGGCGTCGGCCAGCGCGGCTTGGACGCATTGGCAAGCGCGCGCTACGCCAATGGCACCATCGCCGCCGACCGGAACCAGAAATCCTTCAAATACTCCCTGTCCAAGTTCATGCAGGTGCGCGGCGCGGATACGATCGTGGCCCAAGGCCGCAAACGCAAAGCGCGCAATGCCGGGCTCTATAACGCGCTTGAGCAGCGCTATGGCGTGCCTGCGGGGGTCTTGCTGGCGATCCACGGGATGGAGACGGGCTTTGGCGGTTTCATGGGTAATAGCGCTGTCGTCTCAGCCATCACCACGCTGGCCTATGATTGCCGCCGGTCCGACTTTTTCGTGCCCCATGCCATCGGCGCGCTGAAACTGGTCGACCGCGGCGCCATCACCTCCAACACCCAAGGCGCGAAACATGGTGAGTTGGGTCATACGCAATTCCTGCCCGGCAACGCGCTGCGCTATGGCGTTGACGGCAATGGCGACGGTCGGGTCGATTTCTACAATCAGGTCGACGCGCTGGCCTCTACCGCCAATTTCCTGCGCCAGAAAGGCTGGCAGCCGGGGGCGGGCTATCAAGAGGGTCAGCCGAACTTCCGCGTTATTCAGGCGTGGAACGCGGCGGGGGTTTATCAAAAGGCCATCGCCATCATGGCCAGCCGCATCGACGGCTAATAGCCCACTTGAACTATGTTAAGCGGCGGCGCGTCCAATCGGGGCGCGCCGCTTGCGTTTGCGCGCTCGGCGGGCTTCTGCGCCCGTTTAATTCCTATAGGCCAAAGGGTTCCCAGCATTCTTTTGCCCCGGCGGGGGAACCGCCCGCGGCGTCAGTCGTTGGACTGTAGATAAGATATTTGCTGCAGACGAATGGAGGGACCCATGCACGGAATTTTCTACCTCATCGGCCTGATCGTGGTCGTTCTCGCGATCCTGAATCTCGTATTTTAAAGGAGGTCACCATGCCCGACAACAACACCACACAGACCCAAAGCGCCGCCGCCAAAGAGCAGGCGACCGCTGCAAAAGACAAAGCTGCCGCCGCCGCGAGCAACGCCGCTGAATCCGCCAAGGCGCAGGCCCGCGACGTGGCCGACACCGTATCCGCCGAAGCGACCAACTATGCCTACCAAGCGCGCGACACCGCTGCTGATGAGGTCAAGGGTGTGGCCTCTGCCCTACGCACCGCGGCTGATGAGCTGCGCAGCGGCTCCCCGCAGGAGCGCAGCTTTAGCCAGCTGGCCGACGGCCTTGCCGATGTCTCTGACAGCATGCGCGACAAGGACTTGGGCGAAATGATGGGCGACCTGAACGGTTTCGCCAAGCGCAACCCGATGGTCTTCCTCGGTGGCGCTGCCCTTTTGGGCTTCGTGGCAACCCGTTTCGCCAAAGCCTCCAGCGATCGGCCTCAGGGCGGCTACGGCGGCACCGGCGTCGAATATGACGACGATGACCGCATCGACCGCCCCATGACCGGCACGCCGCCCACCGGTGCTGCCAGCACCGTGCCCGGCCGCACCGCCGCTCAGCCGACAACTCAGCCTGCCGCGCCCAACGTCGTTACAGGAGATAAAGTATGACCACCGAAAGCAATAAATCCGCCGGGAGCCTGCTGACCGAAGCCCTCTCCCACGTCAGTTCGCTGATGCGCAAAGAGGTCGATCTGGCCCGCGCCGAGGTGAATGAGAACCTGAAACATGCGGGCGTGGCCATTGGCCTGATCGTCGGCGCCGTGGTTGTGGCCCTCACCGCCCTGAACGTGCTGAGCGCCGCCCTCGTGGCCGCCCTGACCGAAGCTGGCATCGCCGCCGGTTGGTCCGCCGTGATCGTGGGCGTTCTTCTGGCCATCGTCGCCTATGTGATGATCCAGAAAGGCACCAATGATCTGAAGTTCAGCAGCCTTGCACCGAGCCGCACCGCCAAAAACGTCAAGCGTGACGCAGAGACCATGAAGGAGGTCTACGATGACAAATGACTCCAGAAACCCCGAAGAAATTGAACGCGAAATCGAGCGGGAGCGTGCCGGTCTGGCCGATACGCTGGACGATCTGCAAGACCGCTTTTCGGTCGAAGGCATCGCGCGTCAGTTTTCTGACCAGTTCCGCGAGCATGGCGGCGACTGGGGTCGCTCCATCTCTGACGCGGCCAAGCGCAACCCGGTCGCATTGGCGCTGACAGGTGCGGGCCTTGCGTGGATGATGTTCGGCAGCGGCAACAGCCGTGACCGCCGGGGCTACGAAGGTCTGGACCGCGACCGCGCACATCCCGTGCCGGTACCAGTGACCAATACCGAAAACCGCCCCGCCGTGCGCGACGCGCGCCGTTCCTCTGCCCCCGCAAGCGCCTATGCCACCAGCTATGGCTCCGAACGCGGCGCGGCTGATGATGTACCTGCATGGGCCCGTGACGTGCATCACGACGACGATGATGGCCGTGGTTTGGGTGATCGTGCCCGCTCTGCCGCAGGCAGCGTGAAAGGGGCCGCAGGCTCCGCCGCGAGCGGTGTATCCGGTGCCGCAGGCTCGGCTGCTGGCAGCGTCAAGGGCGCTGCAAGCTCGGCTGCCGGGCGTGCCCGCTCCGCCGGTTCCTCGGTCGCCAGTGGCGCTCGTTATGCCCGTGACCGCGCGTCCTATGGCACCCGTTCCGCCGTGGACAGCATCCGCAACACCGCCAGCGGCGCGGCCCACAGCGTACGCGACAGCGCGAATGCCGCCAATGAGCGTGCCCATGCCATGCGGGACCGTCTGTCGGAAGGCACTGAAAACATGACCGCCGAAGCGCGTGAGCGCATCGTGATGGCCCGTGCCCGCGCCGTGGATGCGTGGAACGCCAGTGGCCGCTATGCCCGTCAGGGCCGTGAGCGTGCCTCGGACATGTTCGAAGAGCATCCGATGGTCGCCGGTGCGCTGGCCCTCGCAGTGGGTGCCGCAATCGGCGCCGCCCTGCCCCGCAGCCGCACCGAAGACGCCTATATGGGCGAGCACAGCGATGCGCTCTTTAACGAGGCCGAGCGTATCTACGCGGAAGAGCGTGACAAGCTGGGCAAGGTCGCCAAGGCCGCGACGGATGAGGCAGGCAAAGTCTTGAAAGAGACCAAAGACAATGCCGATGCCGCCGCCGACGAAGAGACCGCCGCCGATGCCGCCGTGAAAAAGGCAAAGGAAAGCGGTCAGCGCGTCGCGGACGCGGCTAAAAGCGAAGCCGACAAGCAAAAGCTCGGCGACGTGAAGAGCTAAGCCAAGCCACGCCCGCTCCCGACCTCGGGGGCGGGCATATTTTACGATACGAATTCAACGTCAAAGGACCAGATATGGCGCGCGGACGGAAAGCGGAAACGCCGATGGAGATACCGGCCCCCGGATGGAAAGACATCCTATTGCGGGTCAAGGATGAGATCGCCGCCGATCATGTGTCGCTTGTCGCCGCTGGTGTCGCCTTTTACGCATTGCTGGCAATCTTCCCCGCCGTGACCGCCCTGATGGCGCTGGCCGGTCTGGTGATGGAGCCCGCGCAGGTTACGGCGCAGTTGGAATCCCTCGTGAACCTCATTCCCGAAGAAGCCGCCAATATCATCCTCGGCCAAGCCGTCGCCGTGACCGGGTCGGAAGAGACAGGCCTCGGCTGGGCCTTTCTGATCGGTCTGGGCCTCGCGCTCTACTCCGCCTCTAAGGGTGTAGGCAGTCTGATGGAAGGTCTCAACGTCGCCTATGACGAGGATGAGACCCGCGGTTTCGTCTCCAAACTGATCTGGACGCTTGGCCTCACCCTCATGCTGATCGGCGTGCTGCTTTTGGGCCTTGCGGCCACGTTGGCTGTGCCCGCTGTGGTCGCCTTTCTCGCCCTGCCCGATTGGGTCGAGACGCTGCTCACCTACGGCAGCTGGGTGCTGCTTGCCGCACTTACCGCGCTCGCTCTGGCCGTGCTTTACCGCTACGGCCCCGCCCGCGACGATGCGGAGTGGAAATGGCTCACCCCCGGCTCCATCATCGCCTGCATCTTGTGGATCGTCGCCTCCATCGGGTTTTCGATCTACGTCAGCAACTTCGGCAGCTACAATGAAAGTTTCGGCAGCATGGCCGGGGCGATCATCCTGCTGATGTGGCTCTGGATCTCGGCTTTCATCGTGCTTCTGGGGGCTGAGTTCAACTCCGAGATGGAGGCCCAGACCCGCAAGGACAGCACCACCGGCCCGGATGAGCCGATGGGCCAACGCGACGCGGTCAAAGCCGATAAGCTGGGCCGCGCGAAGGGCAAATAGGAGAGTTCTCATGGCACCGCGCGCACTTTGGAAAGGTCAACTTCGCCTCTCGCTGGTGTCGATCCCGGTTGAGATATTCTCGGCCACCAAGACCAGTTCCAAGGTCTCCTTCCGGCAAATTCACAAACCCTCGGGCAAGCGGGTCCGCTATGAGAAATCCGTGCCCGGCATCGGCCCGGTCAAGGCCGAGGATATCGTCAAAGGCTATGAGGTCGGCAGCGACGAATATATCCTGCTCGACCCCGATGAGGTGGATGAGATCAAGCTGGAGACGAAAAAGACCTTTGAGTTGGTGCAATTCGTCGATGTCTGCGAAATCTCTCCGCTCTATTTCGACAAACCCTATTACATCACCGCTTCCGACGATCTGGCCCAAGACGCCTACCGCGTGGTGCGCGATGCGCTGCGCCAATCCGGCAAGGTTGGTCTGGGTCAAGTCACCATGCGCGGCAAGGAATATCTGGCCTGCGTCAAACCCTGCGGCGACGGGCTGTTGATGGAGACGCTGCACTATGCCGATGAGCTGCGCGAGGCGGATCAGATTTTCACCGATATCGAGGACGACAAGACCGACAAGGAACTGCTCGACGTCGCGACCTCGCTCATCGACAAGAAAACCGCGCCCTTCGACGCCTCCGCCTATACCGACAAATATGCCGAGGCGATGCAAAAGCTGTTGGATGCGAAGGTAAAGAACAAAAAGACCCCGCGCGTGCAGACCGGGGATGACAGCGCCGCCGAGGGCGAGAATGTGATCGACCTCATGGGCGCGCTGAAAGAGAGCCTGAAAGAAGCGGGCGGCGGGAAATCCAGCGCCAAGAAAAAGGCGCCGCGTAAGAAGGCCTCGTGATGGCCAAATCCCCAGACAGGCTGGCCAGCTACAACGCCAAACGCGATTTCGAGGCGACAGCGGAACCGCGCGGCCAGATCGGCAGCGGCGCGGGGCAAAGCTTTGTCGTTCAGAAACACGATGCCACCCGCTTGCACTATGATTTTCGCCTTGAATGGGAGGGGGTGCTGCTAAGCTGGGCTGTCACCAAAGGCCCCTCCCCCGACCCGTCGGAAAAACGTCTTGCCGTGCGGACCGAGGACCACCCGCTCGACTACGGCGGCTTTGAGGGGACGATTCCCAAGGGGCAATATGGCGGCGGTACGGTCATGCTCTGGGATCGGGGCACATGGATGCCGCAGGGCGATGTGGCCAAGGGGCTGAAAGACGGCAAGCTCAAGTTCACGCTGCAAGGCCAGCACATGCAGGGCGGTTGGACGCTGGTGCGGATGCGGGGCCGGGAAAAGCGCGAGAATTGGCTGCTGATCAAAGAGCGCGACGACTATGCCCGCGACCTGCCCGATGGGCTGACCAAAGGCACCGCCCGGTCGATCACAACGGGCCGCACAATGGCCGAGATCGCCAAGGACGCCCCCGCCAAAGAGGTCGCCGCCCCACGCCCCAAGCGCAAAGGCAAGAACCCCGCTTTCGTCAAACCTCAGCTTGCCACCCTCGTCGCCGACGCGCCCGAGGGGGACGGTTGGATGCATGAGACGAAGTTCGACGGCTACCGCTGTCTGGTGTCCCTGGGCAAGAACGGCACGCGGCTTTTCACCCGCTCCGGCAAAGATTGGACCGATAAGTTCGGCGCGCTTGGGGCCGCCTTTGATCCGCTGCCCTGCGACCGGGCGCTCTTGGACGGAGAGGTCATGGCGGCCAAGACCAACGGCTCGGCCTTCTCCTCGCTGCAAAAAGCGCTGAAAGAGGGGCATCCTCTGGTCTTTTACGCCTTTGATCTGCTGTCGCTCGACGGCGAGGATTTTCGCGACGCGCCGCAGATGGACCGCCGCGCGCGTCTGGCGCAGTTGCTATCCGGCGTGCCCGCAGGCGGGCCGCTGCGGCTGAGTGAACATATCGTCGGCCATGGCTCCGAAGTCTTCGACCGCGCCTGCAAAGCCGGGGCCGAGGGGATCATCTCCAAACGCATCGACGCGCCCTATGCTGGTAGGCGCAGCAAAAGCTGGCTCAAGGTCAAATGCACCCGGCGGCAGGAATTCGTCATCATCGGCTATTCCCCCTCCGATAAAAAGGGCCGCGCCTTTGCCTCGCTCCTGCTGGGCAGCCATGAGGGCGGCGAATTGCGCTATAAGGGCCGCGTCGGCACAGGGTTTTCCGAGGAGGTGATGGCCGACCTCGCCCGCGCCATGACCGCCCGCAAGACCCCGCCCGCAAGCGATGTGCCTGCGGAGGTGGCGCGCGATGCCAAATGGGTCCGCGCCGATCTGGTGGCCGAGGTCGACTTTGCCGAGTTTACCGCCGATGGCGTGATCCGGCACGGCAGTTTTCTGGGCCTGCGCGAAGATAAGGACGCGGGCAGCGTGACCGTGGAGGAACCGCAAGAGGAGCCTAAAATGGATAGCGACAGCAAGATCGGCGGCGTGCAGATCAGCAACGCCGACCGCAGAGTCTTCCCCGATGCGGGCTGCACCAAAGGTGATGTGGCACGGCATTACGAACGTGTCGGGGCGCGGATGATCGACCTCATGGGCCACCGCCCGCTGTCACTCTTTCGCTGCCCTTCGGGGATTGACGGGCAATGTTTCTTTCAAAAACACGACAGCGGCGGGATGCCCGACGCGCTGTCGCGCGTCTCGATCGAGGAAAGCGATGGCGACGCGGCGGATTACCTCTATGCCACGCGCCCCGAAAGCCTGATCGCGGCGGCGCAGATGGGCAGTTTGGAATATCACATCTGGGGCGCGCGGGTGGACCGGCTGGACCGCCCCGACAGGCTGGTTTTTGATCTCGACCCCGATGAAGGGCTGGACTGGGCCGAAGTCCGCGCGGCAGCGTTTGAGCTGCGCGATGCGCTGGCGGCCCTCGGCCTGCAATCGGGGGCCATCGTCACCGGCGGCAAGGGCGTGCATGTCTGGCTGGCCCTGCGCCGCACGCGCGGTTGGGAGACGGTCAAACTTTTCGCCAAGACCTTTGCCCATGTCATGGCCGCGCAAGACCCCGACCGCTATGTCGCGACCATGTCCAAGGCCAAGCGCAAGGGCCGGATTTTCATCGACTGGCTGCGCAATGAACGCGGTGCCACGGCCATCGCGCCCTACTCCCTCCGCGCGCGCCCCGGTGCGCCGGTCGCCGTGCCGGTGACTTGGGAGGAATTAGAGACGCTCGACAGCGCGAATGGCTTCCACATGGGCGATATGGCCGCGCGGCTGGACCAGCCCTGCCCGGCACTGGCGGTGCAGGAGGATCTGCAATCGCTGACTGATGGGGTGATCGATAAGTTGCAGGAATGGTCTGAACGGTGAGGCAAGATTGGCCGCGAGGGTGCGCGGCCAATTTCGTTTTACTGCCCGAGCGCTTGGCCCAGATCAGCGCCAAGGTCTTCGACATCCTCGATCCCGACCGACAGGCGCAACAGCCCCTCGGGGATCCCGGTATGCGGCTCGATCGTGTGGCGATGCTCGACAAGGCTTTCCACCCCGCCGAGCGAGGTCGCGCGGTGGAACAGTTGCAACCGCCCCGCCGCTTTCAACGCCGCCTCGGCCCCGCCTTTGACGACAAAGGACAACAGCCCGCCATAGCCCCCGTGCATCTGCTGCGCGGCCAGCGCATGGCCGGGGTGGTCCGGCAGGCCGGGGTACATCACCTGTTCCACCTGCGGATGATCCGACAGGAACTCGGCCAAGGCCATGGCATTGCGTGACATTTCGCGCATCCTGAGCGGCAGGGTCCGCATCCCACGCGCCAGCAACCATGCCTCCATCGGGCCGATCACCGCGCCCGCCTCATTGCGGTCGTCGCGGATCATCTGCCAGCGCGGCGTCTCGGCGTCATTGGTGGCGAGCGATCCGGCCAGAACATCGGAATGGCCGTTGATCCCCTTGGTCGCCGAATGCATCACGATATCCGCGCCATGCTCCAACGGGTGGCTCAGCACCGGCGAGGCTGCGGTGCTGTCGACCACCAGCGTCGCGCCCACCTCATGCGCGGCGGCAGCGGCCCCGGCGATATCGGTGATCCGCAGCCACGGGTTCGACGGCGTCTCGATCAGGCAGAGGTCAGGCTTTTCGGCGCGGCACAGGGCGGCAAAGGCATCAAGGTCGCTCGCGTCCACCTCATGCAGCGCGATCTGGCGCCGGGCGCAGAAATCGCGGATCCATTTCGTCGTGCCCCAGTAAATCTGGCTCTGCACCACCACGCTCGCCCCATTGGGCACGGTGCGAAAGACCGCCGCGATGGCCGCCATGCCCGAGGGGAAGATCAGCGTCTCGTCGGCCCCTTCGAGCGCGTTCAGCAGACGCTCTGCCACACGGGTATTTTCGTTATGCGAGCGCAAATAGACGTTGTCGGGATTGACCAGATCGTAATTCTCATCCCGCAGATAGGTGGTGGCGAATTGCACCGGCGGCACCACCCCGCCCGAGGCAGGGTCGACGGTGCCCGCGGCTTGGGCCGCGATGGTGGCAGGGTGCAGGTTCGGTTTGGGGGGCTGGGCCAAGATATGTCTCCGACAGGGGTTTTGCACAAGTCGTATACAAAGCAACAACCGGGGGCAAATGCGATCACGCGCAGTGCTTTCGCGTCACGCTTGGGTGAGCGCGCGGCCCCGGCCCTTGATCCGCCCGCTAGAGATGTCACCTTTAGGCCAAGCAAATTGGAGAGCCTCATGGCCATCGAACGCATCACCTTTCCCGGCCCGGGCGGCACGGAACTCTCCGCACGGCTGGACATGCCGGAGGGGCCGCATCTGGCGACCGCGCTTTTCGCGCATTGTTTCACCTGCGGCAAAGACATCCCCGCCGCGCGGCGCATCGCGGGCCGTTTGGCGGCGATGGGGATTGCGGTGCTGCGCTTTGACTTCACCGGGCTGGGGCATTCCGAGGGCGATTTCGAGGAGACGTCGTTCTCGTCCAACGTCGATGATCTGCTCGCCGCTTGCCGCTATCTGTCGGGCCGTGACATGGCCCCCGCCCTTTTGATCGGCCATTCACTTGGCGGGGCGGCAGTGCTTAAAGCCGCAGCCCAACTGCCCCATGTCAGCGCCGTCGCCACGCTTGGCGCGCCTTTCGATCCGGCCCATGTGACCCATAACTTCGCCGAGAGTCTGCCCGAGATTTCTGAAAATGGCAGTGCCGAGGTCAATCTCGGCGGGCGGCCCTTCACCATCAGTCAGGGGTTCATCGACGATCTGCAGGGGGCCACGCTTGCCCCCGATATCGCGGGGCTGAAAGCCGCCCTGCTGGTGATGCATGCGCCGCGCGACGAGATCGTCAGCATCGACAACGCCGGACAGATTTTCATGGCCGCGAAACACCCCAAAAGTTTCGTGACCCTCGACGACGCCGACCACCTGATCACCCGCCCACGCGATGCCGAATATGCGGCAGAGATCATCGCCACATGGGCGGATCGCTACATGGCGCTGAAATCCCCCGCCCCGCCCCCCGGCGCGCCGGAAGGGATCGTGCGCGTGACCGAAGCGGATGCCGATGGGTTCTTGCAAGATGTGAACGCAGGCCCGCATCATCACGCTCTGGCGGATGAGCCGCGGGCCTATGGCGGCACCAACCGCGGCATGTCTCCCTATGGGTTTCTGTCTGCGGGCTTGGGCGCTTGCACCTCGATGACCATTCGCATGTATGCCCGGCGCAAGGGCTGGCCGCTCGACGGCGTGAGCGTGGATGTCTGCCACGACAAGGTGCACGCGCAGGACGCATGCACCGGCGCAGTAGAGAAGATCGACACTTGGCGGCGGCGTATCCGGCTGGAGGGGGATTTGACCGAGGAGCAGCGCCAGCGGTTGTTGGAGATCGCGGACAAGTGTCCGGTGCATCGGACGTTGGAGCGGAGTTCGACGGTGGTGACCGAACTGCTTTAGCTACAACAGGTTTACCATCCCGGCCCGGAATCAAGCCGCAGGCGCCGGGCCATCGTCTGCCCGCCCGTCACGCCAAAGGCGTGCCGATATACACTGGCGCACCTTTGGTGCGACCGGGTAGGCGATTTGGTGAGGCCGGGCGTAACCTCGCGAGCGCACATCATGGTTGAGCCATAAAGTGGCACCGACTTACGTATGATCGCCGACCCGCGGGCAGGCGATGGCCCTCGTCATCCTCCCCCCTCAGACTTGTCCTTAACCCCAAGTCAGTCTATGCCGCCCTTGACCCATCCCCTGTCCTAAAAAGGTGCGCGCATGATCCCCCGCTACTCCCGTCCCGATATGGTTGCCGTCTGGTCGCCGGAAACGAAATTCCGCATCTGGTTCGAGATCGAGGCCCATGCCTGCGACGCCATGGCCGATCTGGGCACCATCCCGCGCGAAAACGCCGACGCCGTGTGGAAAGCCAAGGACGTCGAATTCGACGTGGCCCGCATCGACGAGATCGAAGCCGTGACCAAACATGACGTCATCGCCTTCCTTACGCATCTGGCCGAACATGTCGGCAGCGACGAGGCGCGTTTCGTGCATCAGGGGATGACCTCCTCCGACGTGCTCGACACTTGTTTCAACGTGCAACTGACCCGTGCCGCCGACCTGCTGCTCGACGGTATGGACAAGCTGCTCGCCGCGCTGAAGAAACGCGCGCTTGAGCATAAAGACACCGTGCGCGTGGGCCGCAGCCACGGCATCCACGCAGAACCCACCACCATGGGCCTCACCTTTGCCCGTTTCTATGCCGAGATGGACCGCAACCGCGCCCGCCTCGTCGCCGCGCGTGAGGAGATTGCCACCGGTGCAATCTCGGGCGCTGTCGGCACTTTCGCCAATATCGACCCGCGCGTCGAAGAGCATGTCTGTGAGAAATTGGGCCTCAACCCCGAGCCGATCTCGACCCAAGTCATCCCGCGCGACCGTCATGCGATGTTCTTTGCCACGCTCGGCGTCATCGCCAGCAGCATTGAAAACGTCGCGATCGAGATTCGCCACATGCAGCGTACCGAGGTGCTGGAGGGGGCGGAATTCTTCTCCATGGGGCAAAAAGGCTCCTCGGCCATGCCGCATAAGAAGAACCCGGTGTTGACCGAGAACCTGACTGGGCTTGCCCGCCTCGTGCGCATGTCGGTGATCCCGGCGATGGAGAACGTGGCGCTTTGGCACGAGCGCGACATCTCGCATTCCTCCGTCGAGCGCGGCATCGGCCCCGATGCCACCGTGACGCTGGACTTCGCCCTGCACCGTCTGGCGGGCGTCGTCGACAAGATGCTGATCTTCCCCGACAACATGCTGGAAAACATGAACAAGTTCCCCGGCCTTGTGATGAGTCAGCGGGTGCTTCTGGCCCTGACCCAAGCGGGGGTGAGCCGTGAGGATGCCTATTCCATGGTGCAACGCAACGCACTGAAGGTCTGGGAAGAACGGCTCGATTTCCGCGATCTGCTGCTGGCCGATGAAGAGGTCGTCGCCGCCTTGGGCGAAGACGGCATCAATGAGAAATTCGACATGGGCTACCACACCAAACATGTCGACACGATCTTCAAGCGCGTCTTCGGCGCGTAACACGCGGATCGTAACGCTTTGAGATTGGCGCGGGTGGGTGTACCCTATCCGCGCCTGTCAAAGGAGCAAACGACATGAAACTCGCACTGACACTCGGCGCCCTCATGGCGCTCACGGCCCCCTCCCTCGCCCTCGCCTCGGGCTGCGTCCATGACAAACAGGTCATGACCTGTGCGGAGGGTATGAAACTCGACATCAGCAGCGGCACCTGCGTGCCGGACGCCACCGCCTAAGCTTTCCACCGGCGGCAAAGTACAATGCCCCCTGCCCGGGCCTCTGACGGCTGACCCCGGCCTATGCCGCCCGGCATGGCTTGTTGCGCGCGTCGGCGCAGGCTATGTCAGGAAAAGTTTAACAGCCTGTCAGAGCCCATGTCGGACCCAGCCACCAAAGCCAAAAAGCCCTATCCCTTCGGTCGCCGGGCCCGGCATTACCTTAGCAACCTGCTGATCGTCGGCATCATCCGCACAGCTTTGGCCCTGCCATATAAGACGCGGGTCGGCTTTGTCGGCGGATTGGTGCAGCATATTCTGGCCCCGCTCGCGGGCTACCGCCGCCGTGCGCTGGACAATCTTGAGCATGTCTGGCCCGAGATGCCGCTTGCCCGGCGTGAGGAAATCGCGACCCGCTGCCTCAACAATCTCGGGCGGTCTTTTATCGAGAATTACTCCGCCGAGGACTTTCCCAAACGCATGGCCGAGATCGCACCGCAAGGGCCGGGCATGGCGGCGCTGGAAGAGGCCAACCGCACGGGCCAGCCGGTGATCCTCGTGACCGGGCATTACGGCAATTACGAAGCGGCGCGGGCCTCCCTCGTGGCGCGGGGCTATGACATCGGCGGGCTCTACCGCGAGATGAAAAACCCCTATTTCAACGCGCATTACGTCAAAACGCTCGAAGCTTTCGGCGGGCCAGTGTTTCCCCAAGGGCGGCGCGGCACGGCGGGCTTCGTGCGGCATCTGAAACAGGGCGGTCGGCTGGTGCTGCTGTTCGACCAACATGTCATCCGCGCGCCGATCCTCGATTTCATCGGCAAGCCTGCCCGCACCGCTATCTCGGCGGCGGAACTGGCGCTGCGCTATAATGCGCTGCTGATCCCCTTTTACGGCATTCGTCAGGACGATGGCGTCAGCTTTGACGTGGTGCTCGAAGCGCCGGTGCCGCATAGCGATCCGATGACCATGACGCAGGCGCTAAACGACAGTCTGACCGCGCAGGTCACCAAAACGCCGGAACAGTGGTTCTGGGTGCACCGCCGCTGGCGGCCTCACGAAACCTAACGGCGCGCCTTACTTGGCTCGCGCGGCGGCGAGGATCGCCCCCGGCCCGCCCTGCTCTTTGCGCTGAACGATGACCACGACGGGCAGATCGCCCTCGGCCTCGGCACGCAGTGACAGGGGCGCCGCCCCGTCCCAGTCCGCCAAGACCTGCCAGCCCTGCACCACGTTGCTGTGCTCCATAACATGGCCCGCGTTCTCACCCCGGGTGACCTTGGTCCGCTCCATCGGGGAATAGCGCAGCATGTGGACCTGCATCGGCCCCACGCCTTTGGCCAAAGGATCTGCCGTGATCTCAACCGCTGCACCTGACCGCGCGACCGTCAGCGCCACTTGCGGCGCGGCCTCTGCGTGACGTTCGACCGCGTCCATCAGTTTCATCGGTTTCGCGCCGACGATATCGGTCTGCCCCTGCACGATCAGCTCAGGCGTATAAACGCTGCGCCGCCCGCCGACAGCGGCATAGCCGCGCTGACGCTCGGCATGGGCCGGATCGCCAAAGGGATCCTCCCAGCCGATGTAATCCCAGTAATCCACATGCAGCGCGAGCGCGATGATATCCTCCCGCTCGGCCAATTCGGCGAGCATCGCATCGGCATCGGGGCAAGAGGAACAGCCCTGAGAGGTAAAGAGTTCGACCACCACAGGCTGCTCCTGCTGAGCCTGCAAGGGCTCGGCCAGCAGCGAAAATGCGGCAAGGACGGGAAAAATCAGGGGCTTCATAAAATTCCAGACGGATCAATATCTCGGTGATGGGTTTGGTCTAACGGCCGGGAGGGTAAAATACCAATCAACCTTTGTTGAAACGGCCGTTAGCGCCCACAGCCGCATGCCGCGCATGATGCCCCCTTTAAAGTCGGTACACAATGGTATACAAAATCGCGCGAAACCGCCCGATAACAGTTGAACCGCCGCGCCCGTAGTGGCATTGAGACGGCAATCTAGCCACCCATCAGACCCCGAAGGGAGCCCGCCATGACAATTCAAGTCGGTCACGACAGTGCCAAGACACGGAAAACCCTCACCGTTGGCAGCCAGAACGTCGCCTATTACTCCATCCCCGCCGCCGAAGCGGCTGGTCTGGGCGACTTCTCCAAACTGCCAGCGGCGTTGAAAGTCGTTCTGGAAAACATGCTGCGTTTTGAAGACGGCAAGACCGTCACCCAAGACGACATCAAGGCTTTTGCCGAATGGGCGACCAAGGGCGGCAAGAACCCGCGTGAGATCGCCTACCGTCCGGCCCGCGTGCTGATGCAGGACTTCACCGGTGTGCCGGCTGTTGTTGACCTTGCCGCGATGCGCGATGGTCTGGTGGCGCTTGGTGGCGACGCCGACAAGATCAACCCGCTCAACCCCGTCGACCTCGTCATCGACCACTCGGTGATGATCGACGAGTTCGGCAACCCGCGCGCCTTCCAGATGAACGTGGACCGCGAATATGAGCGCAACATCGAGCGCTATACCTTCCTCAAGTGGGGTCAGAAGGCGTTCAACAACTTCCGCGTTGTGCCCCCCGGCACCGGCATCTGCCACCAGGTGAACCTCGAGTACCTCAGCCAGACCGTCTGGACCGACAAGGACCAGAATGGCGAAGAAGTCGCCTATCCCGACACGCTGGTCGGCACCGACAGCCACACCACCATGGTCAACGGCGCTGCCGTTCTGGGCTGGGGTGTTGGCGGGATCGAGGCCGAGGCCGCGATGCTGGGCCAGCCGATCTCCATGCTGATCCCCGAGGTCGTGGGCTTTGAGCTGACTGGCCGCATGATGGAAGGCACCACCGGCACCGACCTCGTGCTGAAAGTGGTTGAGATGCTGCGCGAAAAAGGCGTGGTCGGCAAGTTCGTGGAATTCTACGGTGACGGCCTTGACCACCTGCCGCTGGCGGACCGTGCGACCATCGCCAACATGGCGCCTGAGTACGGCGCGACCTGTGGCTTCTTCCCGATCGACGATGAAACGCTGCGCTACTTGACCAACACCGGCCGCGACAAGGATCGCGTGGCGCTGGTCAAAGCCTATGCGCAGGAAAACGGCATGTGGCGCGATGCGGATTACGCGCCGGTCTACACCGACACGCTGAGCCTCGACATGGGCACCATCGTGCCTGCGATCTCGGGCCCCAAGCGTCCGCAGGACTACATCGCACTCGACAAGGCGCACACCGCTTTCGCCGAATACGTCAAAGGCATCCGCGAAGGCAAAGACACCTCCGCGAACTCCGAAATCCGTTGGGAAGGCGAAGGCGGCCAGCCCGAGCCGCAGGAAATCCCCGGCGACGAGGGCCACCACAACCGCGGCTATGTGATGACCGACGACGGCCATTACCAGCTGCATGACGGCTCCATCGTGATCGCCTCGATCACCTCCTGCACCAACACCTCGAACCCCTATGTCATGATCGGCGCGGGCCTCGTGGCGCGCAAGGCGCGTGAGCTGGGCCTGACCCGCAAACCTTGGGTCAAGACATCGCTGGCACCGGGCTCGCAGGTCGTATCGCATTACCTTGAGGCCGCGGGCCTGCAAGACGATCTGGACGCCATCGGCTTCAACCTCGTGGGCTACGGCTGCACCACCTGCATCGGCAACTCCGGCCCGCTGGAAGCGCCGATCAGCAAGGCGATCAACGACTATGACCTGATCGGCACCTCGGTGCTTTCGGGCAACCGCAACTTCGAGGGCCGTATCAGCCCCGACGTGCGCGCCAACTACCTCGCCTCCCCGCCCCTCGTGGTGGCCTATGCGCTGGTGGGTGACATGAACCACGACCTGACCAACAGCCCGCTGGGTCAGGACAAGAACGGCAATGACGTCTACCTGAAAGACATCTGGCCCTCGACACAGGAAGTCGCCGAACTGGTCGAACAGACCGTGACGCGCGAAGCCTTCCAAGAGAAATACGCCGATGTCTTCAAGGGCGACGAAAAGTGGCAGGCGGTCGAGACCACCGACAGCAAGACCTACGATTGGCCGCCGCAGTCGACCTATGTTCAGAACCCGCCTTACTTCCAAGGCATGTCGCCCGAGCCGGGCACGATCTCCAACATCGAAGGCGCGAAAGTGCTGGCGGTGCTGGGGGACATGATCACCACCGACCACATCTCGCCTGCCGGTTCCTTTAAGGAAACCACGCCTGCGGGTCAGTACCTGACCGAGCGTCAGGTGCCGGTGCGGGAGTTCAACTCCTACGGTTCGCGTCGCGGCAACCACGAAGTCATGATGCGCGGCACCTTCGCCAACATCCGCATCAAGAACGAGATGCTGGACGGCGTCGAAGGCGGCTACACCAAGGGACCCGATGGCGAGCAGACCTCGATCTTCGATGCCGCCATGGCGCATCAGGAGAACGGCACTCCGCTGGTGATCTTCGGTGGTGAACAGTATGGCGCGGGCTCCTCGCGCGACTGGGCTGCGAAGGGCACCGCCCTTTTGGGTGTGAAGGCCGTGATCGCCGAGAGCTTTGAGCGTATCCACCGCTCCAACCTCGTTGGCATGGGCGTCATCCCCTTCGAGTTCACCGGCGGCGACACCCGCAAATCGCTGGGCCTGACCGGGGATGAGACCGTCTCCATCGAAGGGCTGGACACGATCAAGCCGCTGCAGGAAGTGCCCTGCAAGATCACCATGGCGGATGGCAGCACCAAGGATATCACCCTGAAGTGCCGCATCGATACCGCGATTGAGATCGAATACATTGAGCACGGTGGCGTGCTGCACTATGTGCTGCGCAATCTGGCGAAATCGGCCTAAGCGCCCATCGCCACTGCGAAACAATTCAAGGAGCGGCCCCTGCGGGCCGCTCCTTTTTCTTTGCCTCACGGCCTTGAGCGGGAACCTGCCCGCGCATCACGGGTTGCCTTTCTAAGACGATCGCGTTCGAGGAAGGCACAGCAATGATAGCAGGTTATGCGCTAGGCGCTTTGGGCGCGGTGATCCTTGTTATCGTCCTGCTGGATTTTCTCTATACCGCCATCGGCGCGGCCCCTGTGGCGCCCCTGTCGGAACGGGTGGCGCGGGCGGCGTTCTTTCTCTTCACCAAAGTCATGCCCAAGGGAAACGCCCGTCACCGCCTTTCCGGCCCGGTGGTGATGACGGCCATCGCGGTGACTTGGATCGTGCTCGTCTCCCTCGGCTGGACTTTGGTGTTTCAGCTGAGCCGCGATGCCGTGGTCATGTCGGACAGCACAGAGCCTGCGGGTTTTGTCCGCGACTCCGCCTTTGTGGGTCATCTGCTTTCGACCCTCGGCGGCGGGCCGCTGCAAACGCAAAGCCCCTTCTGGCTGGCGATGTCGGTGCTTGTCGGGGTCAATGGGATGGTGATCCTCACCCTCTCGGTCAGCTTCGTGCTGTCGACCACCACCACGGTCGCGCAAGCGCGGGGGCTTTTGAGCAAGGCGTCGATGTTCGCGGCGGACAGCGATGAGATGAACACGATCATTTTGCCCGCCCTTGCCGATCTTGTGTCGAACCTCAATGCGATGCAATTCGCGCTTTACTACAGCGCCGAACACCCCGCCCGCCGGGTGCCCGCAGGAATGGTGGAACTGGCCGAGCGGGTCGCCCCCTATCCAGAACAGATGCGCCGCCTGCGCATCGCGCTTGAGCCGCTGCCCGGTTTCACCGCGCCCGAGGGCCGCTTGGACCAACTGACCAACGCCCAGTTTATCGACCGCCTGCGCGAATGGGCGCGGCCCTATTCGCTCTGACCCCAAGGAACAGAAGACCGGGAATTCCCGTTGATCCCGAAGCACCTCGTGAAAGGAGAAACCATGAGCCCGAAAATCACCGTTCTGTTCTACTCCACCTATGGGACCAACCACGCCATCGCAGAGCAAGCCGCGCGCGCCGCCGAAGAGGCAGGCGCCGAGGTCCGCCTGCGCCGCTGCGCCGAGACCGCCCCGCAGGCCGTTGTCGATGGCCAAGACGCGTGGCGCGCCCAGTTGGACAAGATGCAAGACATCCCCGAGGCCAAACCCGAGGACATGGAATGGGCCGATGGCTATTTCATCTCGGCCCCCACCCGCTTTGGCGTCGCCGCCAGCCAGTTCCGCACCTTCATCGACACGCTGGGGCCGCTCTGGCAGTCAGGGGCGCTGGCCAATAAGGCGATCACGGCGACCACTTCGGCGCAGAACCCGCACGGCGGGCAGGAGACGACGCTTCAGTCGATCTATGTCACCGCGATGCACTGGGGTGCGATCATCGTGCCGCCGGGCTATGCCGATGGCGTCAAATTCGAAGATGGCGGCAACCCCTACGGATACTCCTGCGAACCCGGCCCGCTGAGCGACACCGGCAAGAATTCCGTCGCCTATCAGGCAAAACGTTTGGTTGAATACGCCGAAAAGATCAGCGGGTGATCGCATCCCGCAGCGCCGGGAGGAACCGCTGTTCGTAATCGCTGCCAACCAGCGGCCCGGCAAAGCGGAACAACACCGTGCCGTCCCCGTCGACGATGAAGGTTTCCGGCGGGGCGGTCACGCCCCAATCAATCGCCACACGCCCCTGCGGGTCGAAACCGACCCCGGCAAAGGGGCTTTCTTCGTCTTCGAGATAGGCGGTCGCGTTCTTCTCGGTATCCTTGAAATTGACGCCGATGATGTTCATCCCCTCGGCCTGCATCTCCAAGAGCTTGGGATGTTCGGCGCGGCACGGCGGGCACCAGCTGGCCCAGAAGTTCACCAAGCTCACTTGCCCTGCGCGCAGCATGTCATCCGTGGCCTGCGGATAGCCGGGCAGCGTGTCTGCGGGCATGGCAGGCGCCTGTTGCCCCACCAGCGTCGAGGGCAGCCCCTCGGGATCGTCGCGGTACATGCCCACGGCGGCCAGTGCGACGAAGGCGGCAAAGATCACCGGCGGCGCGATCATCATGGGCGAGAGTTTAGCCACGGCTTCCGGCCTCCTGCTCAGTTTCTTCCAAAGCCCGGCGCGCCGCGCGACCGCGCCAGAGGGTCAAGCCGATCAGCGCCGCCAGAAGCAGCAGAGATAGGGCATAGGCCGAGAGCACCTCGGCCGCGTATTTTCCAAGATCCGGCATCACGCCCCCCTGTTCATCCGCGCCCTAAGCGCCGCCGTACGGCGCAGGCGAATTTCGGTGCCCGTGCGGTAGACCACCAGCGCCAGAAACAGCAGGCCAAAGCCCAGCATCGCTAGCACAAGCGGGTAAAAGAAAACATCCGCCACGCTGCGGTTGCCCGTGGCCACGGGGATCGAGGTCCCTTGGTGCAACCCTTGGTTCCAGAATTGCACCGCATAGCGCGACAGCACCGCAAAGACGGAGCCAACAAGGCAGAGAACCGAGGTCAGATCGGCGGCGGTGTCCGGGTCTTCGACCGCCTGCCACAGCGCGATATAACCCAGATAGAAGAGAAACAGGATCAGGAAGGACGTAAGCCGCGGATCCCACGCCCACCATGTGCCCCACATCGGCTGGCCCCAGATCGCCCCCGTGACCAGCGCGATCAGCGTCATCACCAGCCCCACGGGGGCCGCGGCCTTGGCCGCCAATGCGCTGACGTGGTGACGGCGGATCAGCCAGATGAGCGAGGCCACGAGCATCATGAACCACGCATTGATCGCCATCAGAGCGGCGGGCACATGCAGATAGATGATCTTGACCGTGCTGCCTTGCCGCGCGTCATCAGGCGTGCCGAAAAAACCCCAAAGCAAGCCCACGCTCACGAAGGCCGCCGCCAGCACCCAAAGCGCAGGTTGCACGCGCTGCGAAAGCGCAAGGAATTTGACCGGATTTGCGTATTGCCAAAGGGACATGCAGACTACCTATCGCGCGGTTGGGTGGTGCTCAATGCACGATTTGTTGGGGTCATCGCAACCCCATCCGTAAGACAGCCGCTGCGGCAAATGGCATCAAGGCCACCACGGCCAGCGTCAGCCCCGCCAGCATCAACAGCGGCGTGGCGGTGTCCAGCCCCGCCGTCCCGCGCCGCGCGACCTCGGCCCCGAAAATCAGCGTCGGGATATAGAGCGGCAGCACGAGTAGCGACAGCAGCAACCCGCCGCGTTTGATCCCCACCGTCAGCGCCGCGCCGAACATGCCGATCACCGACAGCGCCGGCGTGCCAAGCGCCAACGAGGCCAGCAGCCACAGATGCCCCGGGGCCGCGAGTTGCAGCATCACGCCCAAAAAGGGCGCCGCCAGAACCAGCGGCAGCCCGGTGGTCAGCCAATGCGCCAAAGCCTTGACCGCCAGCGCCCCTTCCAGCGGCAGCGGTGCCGTCAACAGCAGCTCCAACGAGCCGTCTTCGAGATCGAGCGCCAGCAGACGGTCGAGCGACAGAAGACAGGCCAAAAGCGCCCCGAGCCAAAGCACACCGGGCGCAATCGCGCGCAGCAGCGTGGCCTCTGGCCCGACGCTGAAGGGCACCAGCATCGTCACGATCAGGAAGAACGCCAAGCCAAGGCCAAAGCCCCCGCCTGCCCGCAGCGCCAAGCGCAGGTCTCGTAGCAGCAACGCCTTCATAGAAAGGCCGCATCGCTGGCGCCGAGATCGGCATCGGGGGCCGCACGGTAGGCGCTGATGTCGAGCATCCGCGCCTCCACCCCCAGATCGATATGCGTGGCCATGAGGGCCGATCCGCCCGACGCCAAATGCCCGCGCAGGACAGAACCGAACAGCGCCACCGCATCCGCGTCGAGCGAGACCGTCGGCTCATCCAACACCCAAATCGGCCGCCCCGTCACCAAGAGCCGCGCCAAGCCCAAACGGCGCTTTTGCCCGGCGGAGAGGGTCGCGGCCAAACGGTCCGCCAAAGGGCGCAGCTGATAGCCATCGAGTGCGGCGGAAATGTCAGTGTTGCCAAAGACCTGCGCCCAAAAGCTCAGATTCTCGCGTACGGTCAGCATGGATTTCAGCCCATCCGCATGGGCGGCATAGGCGACACGGTCCTCCGCCCCCTCGATCTGCCCCGTGAGCGGCGCTTGCAGCCCCGCGATACAGCGCAGCAGCGTCGTCTTTCCGGCACCGTTCGGGCCGCGCAGCACCAAGGCCTCCCCCGCCGCCAGCGCGAAGGACAGGCCCGAGAGCACGGGCACCCCGCCGCGTGCGACGCTGAGGTTGCTGACTTGCACTGGCCGCGCCGCTCCGCCCTTAGACCGGCAAGAGGGCCAGCGCGATGCGCCGCCCCTCGCTCAGCAGAATGTTGTAGGTGCGGCAGGCGGCGGGAGACGACATAACCTCGACCCCCAGCCCGGCCTCTTCCAAGGTCTCACGCAGGTCATCGGGGATATGCGCCACCTCCGACCCGGTGCCGAGAAAGACGACATCCACCTTGCCCGCCAGCGCCAACACCGGCGCGGGATCGGCCAGACCGCCCCAGCCGGTGATGCCCTCCGGGCCGATCACCTGCGCGCCCTCAACGACCTCTCCGTCGATGCGGAAGAAGCCGGGGCCGTAGCCGTCGATCGGTTTGGCGTCGGTATAGGTGATCTCATTCAATCGCATGTCGCGTCCCTCACAGGCTCAGATATTCCACAGCGGCAGGCCGAGGATAGCCGATGCGGCGATGACGATATAGGCCACCGTGCGAAAAAGCCGCTCTCGCTTTGGGTCAAATAGCCGCGCCCCGATGATATTGGCGATGACATTGGGCACCCCGGCCAAGAGGCCCAGCCACAGCACCGGCCAGACCACCTGCCCCGTCGCCCCGAGCATGGCAAAAAGCATCAGGTCGAGCCCCAGTAGATAGAGCAAGAAATTCGCCCGGATCACCGCAGCGGGCCTGCGGCTTGCCATATAGAGCAGGATCACCGGCGGCCCGGCGATGCCCGCAAAACCGGTCATAAAGCCACCCAGAGCGCCGGTGGCCGTCACCAGCTTCGCATCAAGCGGCCCGTGATAGCGCCAGCCCGCGAGCAGCAGCGCCAGAAGCCCCAGCACCACGCCCGAGACGATCCAGCCGAACCCCTCGGGCGAGATCAGCGACAGCCCCCATAGGCCCAGCGGCATGCCGATCAGCACGCCGAGCAGCAGCCGCCCCACTTCACGCGGCGCGCCTTCGCGCAGGGCATCGGGGAGGTTTGGCAGGGGGCCGATCACCTCGGCAGCGGTTAGGAAAAGAATCGCTTCGACCGGAGGCAGGACAGAGGCCGCGACGGGCATGATGATCATGGCAGAGCCGAAACCGGCGAAGCCGCGCACCAGCCCCGCCACGATCACGGCCAGCGCAAGCCATGCCACCCCGGGGGTGGCGATGGCCTGCGGCAGCAGGTCAGGCATCAATATTGGCGAATTGCGTGCCCGCGCCCGCGTCGGGCTTGGACCAGTCGCGCTTCACGCCAAGGTAAAGCACCACGTTCTTGGCCACATAGACCGAAGAATAGGTGCCCACGATCACGCCCCAAGTGATGGCAAAGACGAAGGCCCGGATCACATCGCCGCCCAAGATCAGCAGGGCGATCAGCGCCAGCAAGGTGGTGCCCGAGGTCATCAGCGTACGGCTCAGCGTCTCGTTCACGCTGAGGTTCATCACATCGCGCAGGGGGCGCTTTTTGTATTTCCGCAGATTCTCCCGCAGGCGGTCAAAGATCACCACGGTGTCGTTGATCGAATAGCCGATGATCGTCAGGATCGCCGCCACGACCGGCAGATCGAAACGGATCTGAAGGAGCGAGAAAAGCCCGATGGTCAGCACCACGTCATGGAACAGGGCCACCACCGCGCCGACCGAGAACTGCCATTCGAACCGCAACCAGATGTAGATCAGGATCGCCGCCAGCGCCCCGCCCACGGCAAGGAAGGCGGTCTGGATCAGCTCGCCCGAGACTTTGGGGCCCACGGATTCGACAGAGGTGAACTTGATATCGGGGGCCACGCCTTGCAGTGCCGCTTCGATGGTTTCGATCGTGTCGGTCGTCGCCGCCTGCTGCCCTTCTTGGGCCTGCACGCGGATCATCGCCACATGGCGGTCGGCACCGAAACCGGGATCGAAGACCTCGGAAATCGTGACGTCGCCCAATTCAAGCGGCGCGAGCGCATCGCGGTAAGCGCCCACGTCGACGGCTTGGGAGCTTTCGGTCCGCAGGGTGGTGCCGCCCCGGAAGTCGATGCCGAAGTTCAGCCCCATCACGCTCCAAGCGATCAGGGACAGGACCATCAACACCACCGAAGCGCCAAAGGTGATCTTGGCATAGCCGAAGAAATCGAAGTTCGTATTGTCGGGTACCAGCTTCAGTCGCATGTCAAACCTCGATTGTCTTGGGACGGCGGCGTTCAAACCAGATCACCACCAGCAAACGGGTGACGAAGAAGGCGGTGAAGACCGATGTGACGATGCCCAGCCCCAGCGTGACGGCAAAGCCGCGCACCGGACCGGAGCCGAGAGCGAAGAGGATGACCGCCACGATGAATGTGGTGATATTTGCATCCAAAATGGCGCTGAGCGCACGTTCATACCCCAGCGAGATTGCCCGCGCAGCGCCTTTGGCATTGCGTTGTTCCTCGCGGATACGCTCGAAAATCAGCACGTTGGCGTCGACCGCCATGCCGACGGTCAGCACGATCCCGGCGATGCCCGGCAGCGTCAACGTGGCCCCGATCAGGCTCAACAGGCCAAAGATCAGCCCGACGTTGATGATCAGCGCGATATTGGCAAAAAAGCCGAACAGCCCGTAGGACGCCCACATGAAGAACAGCACGGCGACGAAGGCGACCATGGTCGCGATCTTGCCCGCGTCGATGCTGTCTTGGCCCAGTTCCGGGCCGATGGTGCGCTCTTCGACAAAGCTCAGCCCCGCAGGCAGGGCCCCGGCGCGCAGCAGCACAGCAAGGTTGGTGCTTTCCTCGACCGAGAAGCGCCCGGTGATGATGCCCGACCCGCCGGGAATATGGCTCTGGATCGTCGGCGCGCTGATGACTTCATCGTCGAGCACGATGGCGAAGGGAGAGCCGATGTTCTCAGCCGTGTAATCGCCGAACTTCCGTGCGCCGGAGGTGTCAAAGCGGAAAGACACGGCAGGCGCGCCGTTCTGGTCAAAGCTCGGCTGCGCGTCGACGAGTTGTTCGCCGGTGACGACGGGGGCGGTCTCAATCGTGTAGAAGACGCCCTCTTCGTCGGCGGCAGGCAGGATCGCGTTGCCGATGCCGGGGTTGTCGTTTTCGTTCGAGCCACGATTGACCACCGGATTGAAGGTCAGCTGCGCCGTGGTGCCGATGATGGCTTTCAACTCAGCCGCCGAACCGATGCCGGGCACTTGGATCAGGATACGGTCCGCCCCCTGACGCTGGATCGTCGGCTCACGGGTGCCAACTTCGTCAATGCGGCGGCGCACGATTTCGAGGCTCTGCTGCATGGTGCGTTCGTCGGTCGCCTGTTTTTCGGCATCCGACAGGGTGATGGTGATGATGCCATCGGCCCCGCTCACGTCGATGTCGCTGCCGCCTGCGCCGGTCACGGTGGTGACGGGCCGGGCCAGATCACGGGTGATCTGCAGCGCCTCGGCCATTTTCGACGGATCGTTCAGACGGACCCGCAACTCCCCCGCTGGCGCTTCTTGGCGGCGCACCGGGGTGAGACTGCGCAGAGCGTCGCGGACCTCGGGCCATTGGGCTTCCATGCGCGAGGCATAGACATCGGCCAGTTGCACTTCGGCCAGCAGATGCGCACCGCCGCGCAGGTCAAGGCCAAGGTTCACCAGCCCCGAGGGCATCCATTCGGGCCAAAGCGCGCGCTGCGCTTCCAGTTCGGGCGTGCTGCCCTGAACCTCGATGGCCGCAACGGCGTCATTGTGCTTTTCGACAGGAGCGTAAAAGGCATTGGGAAGCGCCAGCCAAAGCCCTGCCAAACAGGTCAGGACAATGACAATCCGCTTCCACAGATCAATCTGTAGCATAGTTCCGCCTTTGGGTTGCGGCCTCGGGGTAGGGTTTATTTCGCCGGTTCGGTCTTGGAGACCACGGTGGCGATGGTGGCCTGCACCACGCGAATTTTCACGCCCTCGGCGATTTCCACCTCAAGCTCACCGTCGTCTTTGACCTTGGAGACCTTGCCGATGATGCCGCCTTGGGTCACGACCTGATCGCCCCGGCGCAGACCGGCCACCATGGCCTGATGTTCCTTCGCCTTCTTCTGCTGCGGGCGGATGAGCAGAAAATACATGATCGCGAAGATCAGGATCAGCGGCACGAATTGCTGGATGCCTTCCATGGGGGTCGTCCTTTTCGATGGGTATTGGGCCACAAAATGGGCCTTGAGAATTTGGCCAGAACCTATGCGCGGTGACAGCGGGGTGCAAGGTGGAAAGCCGATGCCGCCTGCCCGCCCGCGCGGGGCCAATCGCCGCATGGTTGCGGCCCCTACCCCCGCACCGCACATTAAGGCATAAGGCAGCAAAACCGACTCACCCGATCTTGAGGACAAACCCATGCACGACATCCGCGCCATCCGCGACAATCCCGAGGCTTTTGACGCCGCTCTCGCCCGCCGGGGCGAGGCTGCGATGTCGCACGCGGTGCTGTCCCTCGATGCCGCGCGCCGCGCCAAGATCGCCGCCGCCGAGACTGCCAAGGCCGAACAGAACAAGGCCAGCAAGGAAGTCGGTGCCGCCAAGGGTCGGGGCGACGAGGCCGAGTTCGAGCGTTTGCGCGCGCTGGTCAGCGACAAGAAGGCCGAAGTCGCCGCAATGAACGCCGAGGCGCAGGAGTTGGACGCGAAGCTGACCGACATGCTCGCCCGCATTCCCAACAACCCCGCCGATGACGTGCCCCAAGGCGATGATGAGAACGACAATGTCGAGGTGAAAAGCTGGGGCGAGAAGCCCGCCTTCGACTTCAAACCGGTCGAGCATTACGAGATCAAAGGCGTCAAACCCGGCATGGATTTTGAGACCGCGGCCAAGACTTCGGGCGCGCGTTTCGTCATGCTGAAAGGCGCCGTGGCGCGCATCCACCGCGCGCTGGCGCAGTTCATGATCGACACCCATGTTGACGAGAACGGCCTGACGGAGGTGAACTCCCCCGTGCTGGTGCGCGACGAGGCGATGTATGGCACGGATAAACTGCCGAAATTCGGCGAGGACAGCTATCAGACCACGGATGGCTGGTGGCTGGTGCCGACCTCCGAAGTGCCGCTGACCTATTCGGTGGGCGGCGACACGCTGGAGCAAAGCGCTCTGCCGATCCGTCTCACTGCCCATACGCTCTGCTTCCGTTCCGAGGCCGGGAGTGCCGGGCGCGATACCGCCGGGATGCTGCGCCAGCACCAGTTCGAGAAGGTCGAGATGGTCTCAATTACGCACCCGGATGAGAGCGACGCCGAACAGCAGCGCATGGTCGGTTGCGCCGAAGGCATTCTTGAAAAGCTCGGCGTGCCTTACCGCACCGTGATCCTCTGCACCGGCGACATGGGTTTTGGCGCACGACGCACCTATGACATCGAGGCGTGGGTGCCGGGGCAGGATTGTTACCGCGAGATCTCCTCGGTCTCGACCACCGGCGATTTTCAGGCGCGGCGCATGAACGCGCGGTTCAAACCCGAGGGCGGCGGCAAGCCGCAGTTCGTGCATACGCTGAATGGCTCGGGGCTGGCGGTTGGGCGTTGCCTGATCGCGGTGCTGGAAAATGGCCAGCAGGCGGATGGCTCGGTGAAACTGCCCGAGGCGCTTGCGCCCTATCTGGGGGGCAAGACGACCCTCACTGCGGAAGGTGTGCTCGCCTAAGGGTGGGCCGCCGCGTGGCCCGGGATCAAGCCGCAGGCGCCGGGCCATCGCCTGCCCGCCCGGACGGGTAGGCGATTTAGTGAGGTTGGGGCGACTTGGCGAAGTCACGTTATGGTTGAGCCATAAAGTGGCAGTGTCCAGCCGTTCCATCGCCCACCCGCGGGCAGCGCTGGCCCTTGGTTGCCGTGGCGAGCAGGCGCTCTAGGATTAGATGTACCGCAACAGCTAATCCCACGAGGCCCCGCTTGCCCAAATCCTCCCGCACCCTGATCGCAGCGCTCGCACTGCTGCTCAGCATCGCCTTTGCGATCTCGCCCTTCTTCGTGCCCAGCTTCTCGGGCTTTGATCCGAACCAATTTCCCATTCCCCAAGACAACCCGCCCGCGCAGCCTGCGGGCTATGCCTTTTCCATCTGGGGGGTGATTTACCTCTGGCTGATCGTGGGTCTCGGCTATGGTCTGCTCCGCGCGCCGCGGGATGGGCAGTGGCACGACATGCGCGTGCCGCTCTGCCTGTCGCTCGCTGTGGGGACCACATGGCTCGCCGTGGCCACCATGAGCCCGGTCTGGGCCGCGATACTGATCTGGATCATGCTGATCACCGCGCTGATCGCCCTGTTCCTCGCCCCGGTCGAAGACCCGCTCTGGGCCGCCGCCCCGATGGGGCTCTACGCGGGCTGGCTCTCTGCCGCTTCCTGCGTGTCGCTGGCGCTTCTGGCCGCAGGATACGGCTATTTGGAAGAGCAGACGGCGGCGGTGGTCTTTGTCGGGCTGGCGATTGCAATCGGCGCCATCGTCCAGACCGCTCTGGGGCGGACACCGACCTATGGCATCGCGGTGATCTGGGGGCTGGTGGGCGTGGTCGTGACCAATTGGGGCGAGACGCCCTTGGTCGCCTATCTGGCGCTCGGGGGCAGCGTCATCGTGGCGCTGCCCACCGTCAGGGCGTTTCGGCGCGGCTGAGCGCGCTTAGTCCTTGCGGCGACCGTCGGTGTGCTTGCGCAGCTTCGACGGCGCCGCTTTCTTGCGGTTCTTATAGGGGTTGGCGTCGGACTGGCCGCGCATCCACAGACGGATCGGCGTGCCGGGCATGTCGAAATCCAACCGCAACCCGTTGACCAGATAGCGCGTGTAGCTGTCCGGCACCTTGTCAGGGTGGCTGCACATCACCACGAAGCCCGGCGGGCGGGTCTTGGCTTGGGTCATATAGCGCAGCTTGATGCGCTTGCCCTGCGGCGCGGGGGGCGGATGCGCCTCCATCATGCCCGAGAGCCAGCGGTTGAGCTGCGCGGTGGTCACCCGGCGGTTCCAGACCTCATAGGCGCGCATGATCGCGGCCTGAAGCCGGTCGAGGCCCCTGCCCGTCTTGGCCGACACGGTGATCAGCGGCGCACCGCGCAACTGCGGCAAGAGCCGCTCGAAGCTCTCTTTGAGATCGCGCAGTTTCTCCTGCCGGTTCTCTTCGATGTCCCATTTGTTCACGGCGACGACAACGGCACGGCCCTCACGCTCGGCCAGATCGGCGATGCGCAGGTCTTGCTGCTCGAACGGGATTTCGGCGTCGAGCAAAAGCACCACAACCTCGGCGAATTTCACCGCGCGCAGACCGTCGCTAACGCTGAGCTTTTCCAGCTTCTCCTGAACCTTGGCCTTTTTGCGCATCCCGGCGGTGTCGAAAATGCGCATCGGCACTGGCTCACCATCCGGCCCGGCCCATTCGGTGGTCAGCGAGATCGCATCGCGGGTGATCCCAGCCTCTGGGCCGGTCAGCAGACGGTCCTCACCCAGAATCTGGTTGATCAGCGTCGACTTGCCCGCATTGGGGCGGCCCACCACGGCGACCTGCAGCGGCTTGGCGCGGGTCGGCATCGGCAGGGATTCGGCTTCGAGATCGGCGTCATCCTCAGGCAGGTCCACATCCGTCTCGGGCGCGTCTTGGGTGGCACGTTCGGCATATTCATCCGCCAGCGGCATCAGGGCCGTGTAAAGATCGGTCAGCCCCTCACCATGTTCGGCGGACATGCGAATGGGCTCGCCCAGCCCCAACGAATAGGCCTCGATCATGCCGGCGTCGGCGGCCTTGCCCTCCCCCTTGTTGCCCGCGAGAATCACATGGGCGGATTTCTTGCGGAGGATTTCGGCAAAGACCATGTCAGAGGGGGTCACGCCCACGCGGGCGTCGATCATGAAGAGACAGACATCGGCCATGTCCACCGCACGTTCGGTCAGGCGGCGCATCCGGCCTTGCAGGCTGTCGTCGGTGACCTCTTCCAGTCCCGCGGTGTCGATCACGGTAAAGCGCAGGTCGGCCAATTTGGCCGCGCCTTCGCGCAGGTCGCGGGTCACGCCGGGCTGGTCATCGACCAGCGCAAGGCGTTTGCCGACAAGGCGGTTGAACAGCGTGGATTTCCCGACATTGGGACGGCCCACGATGGCAAGGGTAAAGGACATAATTCAGGCTCCGGGCCCCGGTTGGGCCAGTTCAGACACGCGCCTTAGCCTATTTGCGGCCTAACGGAAAGCGTGCAATTGCCCCTTGGTGGAGACGACATATAGCGTGCCGCCCGCCACGACGGGGGCGGTGGTTGCCCCGCCGGGGATTTGGGTGGTGCCGGTCAGCCCGCCGCTTACGGGGTCAAAGCTGCGCAGCACCCCGTCGTTGGAGGCCACGATCACGCGCCCCCCGGCGATGATCGGGCCGTAATGGGCCACCACTTCGGATTGTTTCTTGGGCTTGTCCTTGACGAAATTCGGCAGCGGCGTGCCCCAGATGCGGCGGCCCGTGCTGGCGTCGAGCCGGACCAATTCGTTCAGGTCCGTCACCGCAAAGACAGAATCGCCCGCAGGCCAGACCGGACCGATCGCCCCGTCGCGCGCGACCCACTTACGGTCGCCGCTGTTGACATCCAGTGCGGCCAGACGGCCCGAATGGTTGCCCACATAGACAGTCCCGTTCGAGACCACAGGCGCGCTTGTCACATCGCCCACAAAGCTCAGCGCGCGGCCCGGACGTTTGCCCAGAACAGAGGTCGACCACCGCTCAAGCCCGCCTTGGCGGAACAGCCCCTGCACCTCGCCCGAGCCGAAGGCAAAGATCGCCAGATCGCTGGTGACGGCAGGCGCAGGCGCGCCCAAAACGTTGCTAAGGCTGGTGACCGCACCGGTTTGCCACTGAATGCGGCCAGTCGCCTTGTCCAGCGCCCAGCCGGTATCGTCGCCCGCCGTGAGATAGACCAGATCGCCCGAGACGGTCGGCGTGCCCGAACCGGTGGCGTCAAGGTCTTGGGTCCAGCGCACGCCGCCCGTCGTCACGTCGAGCGCGGCCAGAACGCCAAAGCCCACGGAGACATAGAGCGTTTCCCCATCCACGGCGAGGCCGCCACCGGTGGCTTGGCCTTCGCGGTCGGATGCAGGAGTGAGGTCACGGGTCCAAAGCGTTTGGCCCGAGGTCGAGGTCGCTGTGACCTGCGCCCCGGCGTCGAGCGTGAAGACACGCCCGCCCGCCACCACCGGATCGGCGGTGATACGTTGTTTGCGGCTGTCGCCCGCGCCGATATCGGCGCTCCAGACCGGCTGCAAGGCGGTCCGCAGCGCGGGATGGCTAATGCGGGTCGCTGCGGTGCCGATGCTATGGGTCCAATTGGCGTTGTTCACCGTGCCGCCCAGAGCGATGGCGCGGCTGGTATTCTCTGGCACGGGACCGGTGGCGCCGTCAAAGGCAGGGTCTTGCACGCCGGGGTTTTGCAACACCGCGCGCACGTCTTCGCGTTTGCCCGGCAGATAAGTCTGCTCGTCCGCGCAGGCCGTCAGCAACAGCGCGGCACCAATGGCCCCCGCCACGCCCAGACCCCGCAGACCCGCATAGCCGGGTTCGGTTTCGCGATGCTTCGTCATGGACCTGCTCACTTTCTGTCTTTCCTCAACCTTCACGCCCCCGCCATTTTTGGCGGGTGGATATGTGTCAGTCACCCGTTGCTTCGGGGATCTCCAGCGCGGCCTCTGCGGCGGCGCTCTCGTCACCCGGTTCTTCACCCAAGGCCACAATCACCTGAAGGGCGCGTTGTTGCAAGTCCGGGGTGGTTTCCGCGTCGGAGAGAATGGACTGATAGCGCGCCACGGCCTTGTCGGTCTCCCCCTCTTGAATGTCGATCAGGGCCAGTTGCTCTTCGGCCAGCAGGCGCAGCGGGGCACCGGGCTGGGCCAGCGCTTCGAGGGCCTGACGCCGCTCAGCCACGGGCACCGATTGGCCCTGCAGGGTCACGATCTTGAACTGCGCCAAGGCCCGGTAGATCGGCGCGAGGTCACCGTCGAGCGCGATAGCATCCAGCTGTTCCACGGCGGCATCGGTTTCACCCGCCTCGGCCAGCGCATCGGCGCGCATGAAGTTCAGCACAGCGCGGGCACCGGGGCCATCGGCCTCAATCGGGGCGAGCGCTTCGGCGCGGGCATTGCTGGCATCCGCTTCGAGCGCGGCAAGCATCGCATCCCCCAAAGCTTCGGCCTCGGCCCGCTCCTGTGCTTTGCTGTATTCGTTCCACGCGGCGCCACCGACGATGGCCACCACGGCCAGCACGGCGATCCAACCATAGCGGCGCAGGTAGCCGTACAGCCGGTCGCGGCGGACCTCTTCGTTCACTTCGTCAATAAAACTGTCGGTATCGCTCATCGCGCCCTGCCCCCGGCCTGATTTTGCCCCTCTTACCGCGCGTGGCCAGCCAAGCCAAGACCCAGCGAACCGCAGCGCCTTTTCGCCGACGGCTTGGCCCGGGGGCGCGGCACGCTAGGTCAGGGGCAGAATGCAGCGAAAGGAGACGATGATGAAAGCGATTGCACTGGCGGCGGGTGTCGTGATGGCGGCCATGCCCGCATTGGCGCAGGATTTGGTGGCCAAAGTCTCACCCCATGACGTGCCCACGACGATGGACCGGCTGGAAAGCGCGGTTGAGGCGGCAGGGGCCGAGGTCTTTGCCCGGGTCGATCACGCCGCCGGGGCCGAAAAGGCGGAGATGGAATTGCGCCCGACGCAGCTTTTGATCTTTGGCAACCCAAAGCTCGGCACCCCCGCGATGCAGGATGCCCAGACCGCCGGGCTGGACCTGCCGATGCGGGTGCTGGTCTACGCCGATGGCGAGGGGGCCGTGCATGTGACCTATGCCGCGCCTGAAACGCTGGTCACCGCCCACGGCCTGCCCGAAGAGGCGGAATATCTCACCAAGATGACCAAGGCGCTAGACAATCTCACCGCTAAGGCGATCGGCGAGGAATAACGCCCTCTCCCCGCCCCGGCCTCTTAGGGTTTGGGCGGGGTGTTCTGCGCCTTGATCAGGTTTTCCAGATCGGTCAACCGCGACATGACCTCATCGCGGTAGGTGTTGGTCTGCTCGTTGCTTTCCTCATGATGCGCGTCTTGCATCGAGTTCACGATCAGGCCGACCAACAGGTTCACCACCGCGAAGGTGGTGACCATGATAAAGGGCACGAAGAACATCCAAGCATAGGGATAGACCTCCATCACCGGGCGCACGATGCCCATGGACCACGACTCGAGCGTCATGATCTGAAACAGCGAATAGCCCGACTGGCCCAGCGTGCCGAACCACTGCGGGAAATCCGCGCCAAAGAGTTTGGTGGCCATGACCGAGGCGATGTAGAAGATCACCCCCATCAGCAAAAAGACCGAGCCCATGCCGGGCAGCGCGTTGACCAGCCCCTCGACCACGCGACGCAGCGAGGGCGCGACCGAGACGACGCGCAAGAGCCGCAGGATGCGCAGGGCGCGCAAAACGCTGAGCCCCTGTGTCGCCGGGATCAGCGAGATGGCGACGATGATAAAGTCAAAGATGCTCCACCCGCGTTTGAAGAAATCAAGCCCGCGCCCGAAAAGCTTGATCGCAATTTCGATGACGAAAATGGCGAGACAAATACGGTCCAGCAGCAGGATCAGCGGCCCGGCCTGCGCCATCACCTCGTCCGAGGTCTCAAGCCCCAAGATCACGGCGTTAAAGAGAATCACGCCCAGAATGAAATTCTGGAACGAAGGGCGGTCGGCCAGCCGGGCGGCGCGGGCGCGCAGCGAGGTCTGCGAGGAGGTCGAAAGATCGGTCATGGCGGTAGATATCATGCGCCACCCCGCACAGTGCAAGAGCAGATCGCCCGCAAATGCACCCCTCGGCGGCAATGCCCCGCCTGCCTGCCGAAACAGAAGGCGGGGCCAGCTTCGCCATCTACTCTTCTTCCGCTTGCTGGCGCTGCCAAAGCTGGGCATAGCGCCCCCCTTGGGCGAGCAGCACCTCATGGCTGCCCTGTTCGATGATCTCGCCCTTCTCCAACACGACGATGCGGTCGGCCTCGGCGATGGTCGAAAGGCGGTGGGCGATGGTCAGCACCGTGCGCCCTTGGCCCGCGCGGCGCAGCGCGTCTTGGATCTCATGCTCCGTCTCGCTGTCGAGCGCGCTTGTGGCCTCATCCAACAACAGGATCGGCGGATCTTTCAGCAGGGTCCGCGCGATGCCCACGCGCTGTTTCTCGCCGCCCGAAAGCTTCAGGCCCCGCTCGCCCACCGTGGTCTTATACCCCTGCGGCAGCGCCATGATGAAATCATGGATCTGTGCTGCGCGCGCGGCGTCCTCGACCTCCTCCTGCGTGGCACCATCGCGTCCATAGGCAATGTTGTAGCCGATAGTGTCGTTAAACAGCACCGTGTCCTGCGGCACGACGCCAATCGCCATATGCAGCGAATGCTGCGTCACATCGCGCACGTCCTGCCCGTCGATCTTCAGCGCCCCGCCCGCGACATCGTAGAAGCGAAACAGCAGCCGCCCGATGGTGGATTTGCCCGAGCCGGTCGAGCCGACGATCGCCACCGTCTCTCCCGGTTTGGCCTCAAGCGAGATGCCTTTGAGGATTTCACGGTCGGTGTCATAGGCGAAACGCACGTTCTCCAGCGTCACATGGCCGCCAGTAACCTTGAGGTCTGGCGCGTTAGGCTTGTCGTCAATCTCAGCCGGTTGTTCGAGCAGGCCGAACATCTGCCCCATGTCCACCAGCGCCTGACGGATCTCACGGTACACGGTGCCAAGGAAGTTCAGCGGCACGGTCAGTTGGATCATGTAGGAGTTCACCATCACGAAGTCGCCGACGCTCAGCTCGCCGCTTTGCACGCCCATCGCCGCCATGACCATGACCCCTACGAGCCCTGCGGTGATGATCAGCGCTTGGCCAAAGTTCAGGAAAGCGAGCGAATAGTTCGTCCTGATCGCCGCGTTCTCATAGTCGGCCATCGCCAAATCATAGCGCGCGGCCTCGCGCCCCTCTGCGCCGAAGTATTTCACCGTTTCATAGTTCAGCAGGCTGTCGATCGCTTTTTGATTGGCGTCGGTGTCGCTGTCGTTCATCTGCCGCCGCAGGCGCACGCGCCATTCGGTGACGGCAAAGGTGAACCAGACGTAGAGCGCAATGGTCACCGCCACGACCGCCAGATACCAGACGTCGAAGAGCACGGCGAGGATCACGCCCACGAGGATCAGCTCAAGGATCAGCGGCCCGATGGAGAAGAGCAGGAAGCGCAGCAGAAAGTCGACGCCTTTGACCCCCCGCTCGATGATCCGGCTGAGCCCCCCGGTCTTGCGGGTGATGTGATAGCGCATCGACAGTTTGTGAATGTGCTGGAAGGTCTCAAGCGCCAGCATCCGTAGGGCGCGCTGCCCGACGCGGGCGAACACCGCATCGCGGACCTGTTGAAAGCCCACCCCCATCAGTCGCGCCATGCCGTAAGCCACGGTCAGACCAATCGCGCCAAGCGCCAGCATCGGCGCCCCCTCGCCCGCCAGCGCATCCACCGCGTCGCGGTAGAAGAACGGCGTGGCGACGATGATCAGCTTCGACACCAGCAGCGCCAGCATGGCCAGAACCACCCGGCGTTTCACCCATGGCATATCCTTGGGCCAGAGGTAGGGCGCGACCTTGCGCAGCACCAGAAAGCCCGACTGCCGCTCGGCGGCGTCGATCATCTCGGCCTCTGTGGGGATGCGTTCGGGCTTGGGCGTCTTGCGGTCGCGCCGCCGCGCGGCGTTAGATTGTTCTGTATCGGCTGGCATGGAAATTCCTGAAGTGATTACAGGCTACATAGGCCCCATGGCCTTGGGTTGCCAGTACCGGGCGGCGCACAGCCGCTCTGCGCGCTGCGAATGCCGCCCCGGTTTTGGCCGCTTAGATCACTCCGATGCCGGGTCTTCAGGCAGGTCGAAGACCTGTCCGGGGTAGATCAGATCGGGGTCGCGGATGTTGGCGCTATTGGCCTCGAACACCTTCACGTAAAGCAACGGGTCGCCGTAGCGGTCACGTGAGATTGCCCAAAGCGTGTCGCCCTTCTGGACCGTCACAGCGCTCAGCGGGCCGGTCAGCCCTTCGGTGGCCGCGGCCAGCACCTCGGGAGATTCGCGCTTGAAGGGTGTCTCCACCCGGCTGGTCACATCGCCTGCGCGGGAAAGCTCATCCACGCGCAGGGTATAGACGCCCTCATCGACATTGGGCAGATCGCCCCGCCAGCGGCCCTCTTGATCGACCGGCAAGCTGATCACGGCGTTGTTGTTCAGATAGACGCGCACTTCGCGGGTGTCCGGTTGAGCACGGCCCGCCAGTTGCACATCGCCCTGATCGGAGTAACCGATGGTGTCGAGCGCCACATTGGTCATCACCTGCGGCGGCGCGGTGTCGAGCCGTTCGACCCCTTCGGCGGTGGATTTCAACACCGGAGCGGGCGCGGGCGGCTTCGCCGGTGCGGCGGTGGTGTCGGGCTCCTCCGCAGGGGCGGGGGTCGTGGTCTCAGGCGCCGATGGGCTGCGGTCGGCGAGGTTCGGGGCCTCGGTCACGGCTGCGGGCGGTGTTTGCGCGAGCGTGGTGTCACTTTCGACGTTTCCCGTCTCTGCCAGTGGTATGGCTTGAGATGGCGCCTCACCGTCAGCGTTTGGCGCGGCGGTCTCGCCCTCTTCGGTGCCGGTTTCCGCCAACGGCGTCGCTTGAGAAGGCGTGGCGCTGGTGACTGCCCCCTGATCGGCGGCTACGTCTTGTTCCGACGGCGCGGCGTTCACGTCTTTAGCCGTACCCGTCCCCGCCATCGCTGTGGTTTGGGCCGGAGCGGTGCTGGAATCTTCGCCCTGCTCGGCGGCATCGTCTTGCTCTACGGTCGCGGCACTCACGTCTTCGGCGCTGCCTGTTCCGGCCATCGGCGTGGCTTGGGACGGCGCGGTGTTGCTATCCGCGCCCTGCTCGGCAGCACCGTCTTGAACCAACGCCGCCGCGCTCTCCTCCTCCGCGGTGCCTTTTCCCGCCATCGGCATCGCTTGAGAGGGTTGCTCCGACGTTCTGCTCTCCACGTTAGCGGTCCCGGTATCGGAAAGTGGGGTGGCCTGAGCGGGGGCGGAGGCGACCTCCTCTTCGGCGATAGCCAGGTCTTGCTCTGTCGATACGGTGTCTTCGTCCGTGTCAGCCTCGTCTTGCGTCGACTGTCCTCGGTCCGCCTCGACGTCTTGCACGTCCGCATTGCCGGACGCAGCGCGCTCCGCCTCGGCTGTGGCCGTTCCGGCCAGAGGGGTCGCCTGCTCCGCCTGCGCAGCGGCTGGGTTTTGACCCGTCGCTGCCGCGCTCTCCTCTTCAGCGTCGTTCGTAGTTGCCGGGATCGGCTCTTCCATCGTGGTCTCAGAGGTTTCAGGCTCCGCCGTATCAACCGGCTGTGTGGCCCCCTCCTCAACCGACGCAACCGGGGTTTCCTCCGGCGCGATATCGGCCTCCGCCAACTGCACCGGCGCTGCCCGAGGGGTGAGAATGATCTCCTCTTCCGAGGCAAGCTCCGCCGCGCCGTCCTGCCCCAAAAGCGTCAGCACATGGCCCTTGCCATTGGGCGGGATCATGGCAAGGGTCGCGAATTTCCCGGCCCCATCGGCGGTGGCGCGGGCCACCTCTTCGCCATCCTTCAACACGGCCACGGTGCTGCCGGGCGCCGCCCGGCCCGCGATCACCGTCATGCCGTCGCTTTCGCGGCGCACTTCGTCAAAGGCCGGGGCCTGCGGCACCGCCTCGGGCTCCGTCGCCGCCTCACCCTCAGGGCCGACCGAGACACCTTTCACCGCATCTGGCACCAGCGTGGCATTCTCAGGGGTGGCATCGCGTTCGGGGAGCACGGCCACCGCTTCGGGGGCTGCCTCCTCCGGCGCGCCGCGCTTGCTGCCGATCCAAGCGCCAAGCGCCAGCACCGCCGCCGCAAAGGCGCCCGCCGCCATCGCCCCCATGCCGCCAAACCGGCCAAATCCCTTGAACATTCTCTACTTCCCCTGTGGTTGAGCCTTTTTAGCAAGCAGGCTAACAGGGGTCAAAAGCGCAGACGATCCGCGCCGAATTTTCCTAATCAACAGGACGCTTTACCATGCAACATTCTGTCTGTGTCTATTGCGGCTCCCGCCCCGGCGACGACGAAGCCTTCACCCAAGACGCCGAAACATTGGGCCGCGGTCTGGCCGAGGCCGGGCTGCGGCTGGTCTATGGCGCGGGCGATGTCGGGCTGATGGGCAGCGTCGCGCGTGCCGCCCAAACGGCGGGGGGCGACACCTTCGGCGTGATCCCCGCGCATCTCGTGGCATGGGAAGTCGGCAAGACCGATCTCACCCGCTATATCGTGACCGAAACGATGCATGAGCGCAAAAAGGTGATGTTCATGAACTGCGATGCCGTGGCGGTCCTGCCCGGCGGCGCGGGGTCATTGGACGAGTTGTTTGAGGTGCTGACATGGCGCCAGTTGGGCCTGCATGAAAAGCCTATTTTCCTTGTGAACACAAACGGATACTGGGAGCCTTTCATGTCGCTCATGAACCATGTCGTGACCCATGGCTTTGCCGATGCGACGCTGCTGGATTACGTCACCGTGGTGCCGGATGCCGAGGCCGCTCTCAGCGCTCTGCGCCGCGCTTTGTCCTGACGGAAGGTGCTGACGGAATAGACCGCCAGCGCGCACCAGATCAGCACAAAGGCCTGCACATGCCAGCCCGTGAACGGTTCGCGAAACAGGACTACGGCGCAGAAAAACTGCAAGGTCGGGTTGATGTAGCTCAGCAATCCGGCCGTCGCCATCGACAATCGCCGCGCCGCGTAGCTGAACAGGATCAGCGGCGTCGCGGTGATCGGCCCGGCGAGTATCAGCAGCGCCGTATCGCGAAAGGAGGCCCCGAAGGCCCCCGCTCCATTGTCACCCGTTTGCCACAGCACGAGCACCGCAAGGGGCGACAACAGCAGCACCTCAGCGGTGACAGAGACGACCGGCCCCACCGCCAACCGCTTTTTCGCGAGCCCATAAAGCCCAAAAGACGCCGCCAGCGCCATGGCGAGCCAAGGCGCGGTCCCCAAGCCATAGGTAAGCAGCGAGACCGCGACCGTCACCAGCCCCACCGCGAAAAGCTGTACGGGGCTCAGTCGCTCCGCAAAAACCAGACGGCCCAACAGGACCGAGACCAGCGGGAAGATGTAATAGCCCAAGGCCGCCTCCGTCGCCTGCCCGCTCTGAACCGCCCAGATGAAGAGGTACCAGTTCGTCGCGATTACCAGCGCCGCGAAAGCGAGCAGCCCAAAAGCCCGCGGCCCGGCCATCGCGTCAAGGATCGCGCGCAAACGCCGCTGCCCCGCCAGCACGATGACGAAGAACACCAGCGACCAGAGGGTGCGATGGGCCAGCACTTCGGCGGCGGGCACATGCGACAGCGATTTGTAGAAGATAGACGACAGCCCCCAGATACAGCAGGCCGCGATCATGGCGGCGAAACCCTTGGTGGTGTCGGTCATGGGAAATCCTTGGCGCGGTAGACTGCTTCCTTGTGAAGGCAATCAATTCCCGCGCCAAGGGAAAAGTCAGGCTTGAGCCAATTCCCCGGCCACGATCTTTTCGATCTCGTCGATGGGGTGGTTGGTCAGGGTCTTGGGGATTTCCCCCACCACCTTGCTCTGCACCTCTTTGTGGAGGTCATCGCGCAGGTCGCCCAGCACTGCCGGAGGGGCCACCAAAACGATCCGATCAAAGCGGCCCTTATGGGCCAGTTTGTAAAGGATGTCCGACAAGTCCTTGGCGAAGCGCTCTTTTTCCAGCTCATGCCAATCCGTGTCGTCAAAGGCAGAGCGGTGCCCGCTTGGACCATCGCTCATCCGACCGGGGCGGTTGGCGGCTTGCTCCCGCGCCGGTGGGTTCTCCTGCTCTTCCTTGCGCACGACTTGAAGATAGGGGTCTTCGCCGTCCGTGTGGTTTTGCAGGAAAAGGGCCTTTTCGCCATCCGCGATCAGCACCCATGTGTCTTGGCTGAGTTTGGTCATGAAGGCTCTCCATGGTTGCGTTTGTCTTCGCCGGTGACGCGGGTCACGCCGTCTTCGCCCTTCTCGGCGCGGCGCATGGCGTCTTGGGTGCCAACATCCTTTTGCAGATCACCCCCGGCGCGGCCACCTTGGTCTGGCGTCTCGGTCTCGGAGAGGAATTTTTCCGTTTCCTTGCTACCGTCGTTGGATCGCTTCCGCTCGGCCATTTCGTCCTCCTTTTTTGACGTGAAGTCTCAGGAGAAAAACATCCGCGAAGGGTCTTGGGTTCCAACGAAAAACCCCGCAGCAGGCTGCGGGGTTTCTGTCTCGTTCCGGCTGGCCGTAAGGCCGCGCCGTCATATCACATACGCGAAGCGACGTTGTCCCAGTTCACTCAGCCTGCGGCGTAGCCATGGGCGTCGGTGACTGGGAGAGCGCCACACGCATCAGGCGCGAGCGGCTCTCGCACGCGCCGCCGCTAGATCACATGCGCGACGCGACGTTGTCCCAGTTCACAAGGTTGTCGAGGAAGTTCGACAGGTAGTCGGGGCGCGCGTTGCGGAAGTCGATGTAGTAGGAATGCTCCCACACGTCACAGCCAAGCAGCGCAGTCTGGTCAAAGCAGAGCGGGTTCACGCCGTTCTCGGTCTTGGTGACCTTCAGGCTGCCGTCTTTGTCTTTCACCAGCCAGGCCCAGCCGGAGCCGAACTGGCCTGCGCCCGCGGCCTTGAACTCATCCTTGAACTTGTCGACGGAGCCAAAGCTTTCGGTGATCGCCTTTTCCAGCTCACCGGGCATCTTGTTGTCTTCGGGGCTCATCATTTCCCAGAACTGGTTGTGGTTCCACAGCTGGGAGATGTTGTTGAAGATGCCGGACTGGGCCACGGCGTTCGGGTCGTAGGTGCCCTTGATGATCTCTTCGAGGGTCTTGCCCTCCCACTCGGTGCCCTCAATCGCCTTGTTGCCGTTCGTGACATAGGCGTTGTGGTGCTTGTCGTGGTGGTATTCCAGCGTTTCCTTGGACATGCCCTTGGATGCAAGCGCGTCGTGGGCATAGGGGAGATCGGGAAGTTCAAAAGCCATTTCTGGGCCTCCTCGTTTGGAAATTTCGCTGCGGCCACTTGATGTTGATCAAGCGGCAACGTCAAGGTCAACGTCTGCAAATCACATCCGTTCCGAGAGAAATAGTCAGTTTTTCTCCCGACTTACGCCGTTTGGAAATGGCCCACCGCGCTGCCGGGCTGGGCTGCCACGCAAAGCTGGTCGAACATATACTGCGCCACCGAGCGAAAGCAGATCACCTCAAAGGCGCCATCGTCGCGCAGCCAAAAGGCGGCGGGCACCTGCCCCATCCGCGTGCGGCGGAACATGCCGGGGGTGAATTGATCTGGGGCGAGGTCGACGGGGGCGAGCTTGGCCAGCACCTCCCGCGCATGGGGGCCTTCGACACGAAACGCCGCGCGCGCGCCGGAGACATCCATGGCGGTGGTATGGGTATCCTCGAAGGCCGCATGCAGCCGCGCCAGCACCTCGGACACCTGCACGTGAGGGCAAAAAAGCAGCAATTCATCGGGCGACATCCAAGCCGCCCCGGCGTTCCCGGCGAAGCGGCATTGCCCCCGCTCGGGGCGCTCCACCCCGGTGAGCTTCTTGGTCACCTTGCGCAGATAGGGCGCATCAAGATCGCCGCGGATCGTAATCATGCCCATGGGTGCCACTTCAGAAATCAAAGCGATACCAGCGTCATAGCGGGCGTTCTTCAATGCGCTTACGGGTTCAGACATTCTGTTTCTCCCCCTTGGGATCGTAAAACACCGGATCGACGATCCGCGCCTCATAGGCCTTGCCATCGGTGCCGGGGAAGGTCAGCACCTCGCCCATCCGGTCCGGTCCATGCAGGACCAAGCCCATGGCGATGCCCCGGTCCAGCGTCGGCGAATGATAGGAGGAGGTCACCCGCCCCTGCATCACCTTCTGGCCGTTCTTATTCTCACCTTCGCCAAGCGCATAGGCCCCATCCGGCAGGGTGCTGCCATCCGTGGTCTCAAGCCCCACCAGTTTCCAGCGGGTCGGATCCTGCATATGGCTGCGCTGTTGCGCGCGTTTACCAAGGTAGTCGTCCTTCTTTTTCGAGATCGCCCAGTTCAGGCCAAGGTCTTGGGGGATCACCGTGCCGTCGGTCTCATCCCCGATCATGATGAAGCCCTTTTCAGCGCGCAGGATGTGCAAACATTCCGTGCCATAGGGCATCACGCCCAAGTCATGCCCGGCGATCAGCAGCGCGTCCCAGAAGGCCTGCCCCTGCCCGGCCTCAACGGCGATCTCATAGCTCAACTCGCCCGAGAAAGAGATGCGGAAGACGCGGACCTTGAAACCGCCCAATTCGCCCTCGGTCCACTCCATGAAGCCAAGCGCTTCGCGGCTGAGGTCCATCCCGCCAAGTTTCTTCAGACATTTCCGCGCGTTGGGGCCGACGACAGCCACCTGCGCGTAATGTTCGGTGGCGTTGACCACATGCACTTTCCAATCCCACCACTCGGTCTGGAGCCATTCCTCCATATGGGCGTGGATGCTGTCGGCCCCGCCGGTGGTCGTGTGGCAGAGGAAGGTCTGCTCATCCAGCCGCGCCACGACGCCATCGTCGATGAGGAAACCATTCTCGTTGCACATCAGCCCGTAACGGCATTTGCCGGGTTTCAGCGTCGACATCATATTGGTGTACATCATATCGAGGAACCGCGCCGCATCCGGGCCACGCACGATCAGCTTGCCAAGGGTCGAGGCATCCAGCAGGCCGAGGTTCTGGCGCGTGTTCGTCACCTCACGCATCACCGCGTCATGGGTGCTTTCGCCGTCTCGCGCATAGGCATAGGGCCGCCGCCACTGGCCGACCGGTTCCCAGACCGCGCCATTGGCTTCGTGCCAGTCATGTAGCGGGGTGCGGCGGATCGGCTGGAAGGTATCGCCCCGCGCCGCCCCCGCAATCGCGCCCATCGAAATCGGGTGATAAGGCGGGCGGAAGGTGGTGGTGCCGACGCTGGGAATCTCTGCATCAAGCGCCCCAGCAAGCGTGGCCAGCCCGTTGATATTGCTAAGCTTCCCCTGATCCGTCGCCATGCCGAGCGTGGTATAGCGTTTGGCATGTTCGACCGAGACAAAGCCCTCCTGCGCCGCCAGCCGCACGTCCGAGACCTTCACGTCGTTCTGATAGTCCAGAAAGGTCTTCTCGCGCAGTTTGACGCTGGCGCCCTGCGGCATTTGCCAGACCGGCATCATCGGCGCTTCCTCGCGCCGGGCCGCCGTGGGCGCGGTGAGATCGCGTGGCAGTTTGAAGCCGAGCGACGTCGCCACCCCATCGGCAGCGGCATGGGCGTCATGCAGCACGTCGTCGAGGGCAAAGACCCCGGCCGCCGCCCCCGCTGGCGTCACGAAACCATGGCCGTCTGCCCCGGTGGGCGGATGGTCCTGATCTGGGCGGAAACAGGCTTTTGCATCGTCCCACGTCAGCTTGCCACCGCAGTGCGACCACAGATGCACCACCGGCGACCAGCCGCCCGACATGGCCACCGCATCGCAGGCGATCTCTTCCAACACGGCCCCTTCGCCCGCCTGCGAACAGACGGCCACACCGGTCACCCGCTTGCCCCCCTGAACCGAGGATACCGCATGGCCCATGACCACCCGAATGCCAAGCGCGCGGGCCTGTGCGACCAATTCGCTGTCCTGCGGCAGGACGCGGGCATCCAGCACGGCGGGCACATCAAGCCCCGCCTGTTTCAGCGCAATCGCCGTGAGATAGGCGTTGTCGTTATTCGTCACCACCACGGTGCGGTCACCGGGTGAAACTCCGTAATTCGCCACATAGTCGCGCATGGCCGAGGCCAGCATCACGCCCGGCACGTCATTGCCCGCAAAGCTCAGCGGCCGCTCGATCGCGCCGGTTGCGGTGATCACATGGGCCGCCCGCACGCGCCAAAGCCGATGGCGCGGACCTGCGCTCTCGGGGGCATGATCCCGCAGCCGTTCATAGCCCAGCACATAGCCGTGATCGAAAACCCCTGCCCCCATGGTCCGGTCGCGCAGGTCCACATTCTCCATGCCGCGCAAACGGTTGAGCGTTTGGGCGATCCAGTCCTCCACCGGCGCGTCGTCGACCGTGCCACCGTCAACCGGCGCCCGCCCGCCCCAATGGGCTGACTGCTCCATCACGATGACACGCGCACCGCTTAGGCCCGCGGCCAAGGCGGCCTGAAGCCCCGCGACACCGCCGCCGATGACCAGCACATCGCAGAAGGCGTGGAAGTGTTCATAGGTGTCGGCATCTGCCGCCTTGGGCGCTTTGCCCAGACCGGCGGAATGGCGGATGATCGGCTCATAGAGATGCTTCCACAGCGGACGCGGATGCATGAACATTTTGTAGTAGAAGCCCGCGGGCAGAAAGCGGCTGAGGTATTTGTTGATCGCGCCCACGTCGAACTCAAGGCTCGGCCAGTGGTTCTGGCTTTCCGCGGCCAACCCCTCGTAAAGCTCGGTCGTGGTGACGCGGGCATTGGGCTCGAAATGCCCCTCTTGGCCAAGACCGACCAGACCGTTGGGCTCTTCTGGGCCGGAGGTCACGATGCCGCGCGGGCGGTGGTATTTGAACGAACGCCCGACCAGCGCCTGATCATTGGCCAACAGCGCCGAGGCCAGCGTGTCCCCCTCATAGCCGCGCATCTGCTTGCCGTTGAAGGTAAAGCTCAGCGGTTTGCTTTTGTTCAGCAGGCGGCCGCCTGTGGCCAGTCTTGTGCTCATCGTGGAAAACCTTGGGGGCTGAGGATGGGGTGAATGCTGGGGCGAAACACGAGGTCGGGGGCTAGCTGGCGCGCTGCCACTGCCAATCGGGATGGCGTTTGCGGATCGCCTCAAGGATGTGATCGGGCGGGGCGAGGGTCTGCGCGGGATAGCTGCCAAAGACTTCGAGCGTGGCGGTATCGCGGGCCATGTGGAACCACTTGCCGCAGCCATAGACATGCCGCCAACGCTCAAGATGCACGCCCTTGGGGTTTTCGCGCATGAAGAGGTAGCGCTCGAAATCCTCTTCGGAGCCGCCGGGGCCGATGCGTTTCAAATGCGCCTCCCCGCCGCCGTGAAACTCCGTCTCTTCGGCGGTGACATGGCAGCAAGGACAGGTGAGGATCAGCATGGGCAAGCTCCTACGCGGGTAGAGAACGGCAAAACGCCGCCCCGGCGCGACTGCGCAGAGCGGCGTGAATCGTGAAAAGGCGACGCTGCGCGCGTGGCCGAGGGGGGTTTACTCGGTCGGGGTTGCGGCCTCATCGACGGCATCCGCCGTGCCTTCGGCCGCGCCCTCAATAGTCTCACCAGTGCTTTCGGCTGCACCTTCGATATTAACGTTAACGTCATTCGCGCCATCGAGGTCACCCCCCGCGAAGAGGAAATAGGCCAGCAAAGCCACCACGACGACGACTGCGCCCACGATGAATGCAAGGCCGCTGTTGCCGCCACGATCGGTCGTGGTCGTGGTTGTGGTGGTGTTGGTATGATCGACGTGATCCGTGCGGTTGTGGTCCGGGGTTGCCATTGTTCAGCTCCGTTATATTCAATGTCTGAACGGGTAACCCCGGGCCGGGCACTGGCGTTCCCCCCCGTGCTGAGCAGCGGCGAATTGTGGCCGATCCACAACATCAATGCGCCACCCCGGCGGCCACGGATTCATCGATAAAGCGCCCTTCGGCGAAACGCTCAAGCCCGAAGGCGTCGGTCAGGGGCGAATGCCCCTTGGCCATCAACTCCGCAAAGCCCCAGCCCGAACCGGGGATCGCCTTGAAGCCGCCCGTGCCCCAGCCGCCATTGATAAACACCCCCTCGACCGGGGTTTTGCTGAGGATCGGAGAACGGTCGCCGGTGACATCCACGATGCCGCCCCATTGCCGCAGCATCTTGAGCCGCGAGATCATCGGGAAGGTCTCGACCAGCGCGCGCACCGTCTCTTCGATATGGTGAAAGCTGCCGCGTTGGGTGTAGTTGTTATGCCCGTCCGTGCCGCCCCCGATGACCATCTCGCCCTTGTCGGACTGGCTCATATAGCCGTGCACCGTGTTGGCCATGACGACGACATCCATACAGGGCTTGACCGGCTCCGAGACCAGCGCCTGCAAGGCCACGCTTTCGATCGGCAAACGAAAGCCCGCCATATTCGCCAGCTGGCCCGAATGCCCGGCCACGACGATCCCCAGCTTGTCGCAGTCGATATCGCCGCGTGTGGTGCTGACGCCGGTCACCTTGCCGCCCGTCTGGCGCACGCCGGTGACCTCGCATTTCTGGATGATGTCCATGCCCATATCCGAGCAGGCCCGCGCATAGCCCCAAGCCACCGCATCATGCCGCGCGGTGCCGCCGCGGGCCTGCCAAAGCCCGCCCAGCACCGGGTAGCGCGGCCCGTTGATGTTGATGATCGGCACCAGTTGTTTGACCCGGTCCGGCCCGATGAATTCGGTCTGTACGCCTTGCAGGGCGTTGGCATGAGCGGTGCGTTTGTAGCCGCGCACCTCATGCTCGGTCTGTGCTAGCATGATGACGCCACGGGGGCTGAACATGACGTTGTAGTTCAGGTCTTGGCTCATCGTTTCATAAAGACTGCGTGCCTTTTCGTAGATCGCAGCCGAAGGGTCTTGCAGGTAGTTCGAACGGATGATCGTCGTGTTGCGCCCGGTGTTGCCGCCGCCGAGCCAGCCCTTTTCCAGCACCGCAACATTGGTGATGCCGAAGTTCTTGCCCAGATAGTACGCCGTCGCCAGCCCATGCCCGCCCGCGCCCACGATGATCACGTCATAGCGCTTTTTCGGCTGCGCATCCCGCCATGCGCGGGTCCAGCCCGTATGATGGCGCATCGCCTCTCGGGCCACTGCGAAAACGGAGTATTTCTTCATCACGTCACTTCCCGGCAAGGATTCGGGCCGCGCGGGCGGCTGTGCTCAGTTCTGAGCCTAGGAGCAGATATGCGAAATGACCACCACGGCATTTGGACGCGGTTTTGCGACATGCGGCGCGATTGGTGAAAAATGCCGCAGGGCACGCGGCATTTGCGGGCTTTTGTCGGGGCCGGTCAAAGGTTAGGTAGAGGCCATGATATTCTGGTTTCTCTCTGGCGCGATGGCGCTTGTCGTGGGCGGTCTTCTGGCGCGGGCCGCTTGGCGCGGCGCGGATACGCCCCTGCCCGCTCAGGCGGACTATGATCTGAAGGTTTACCGCGACCAGTTGGACGAGGTTGAGCGCGACGTGGCACGCGGGATTGTCCCCGAGGCCGACGCCGCCCGCATCCGGACCGAGATTTCGCGCCGCATCCTCGCGGCCGATGCCGCCCGCGACGGTGGCCCGCAAACCGCTTCGCGCCCCGCGCCCTTGGTGCTGATCGCCGGGGTCGCGGCCTTGGGGGCCGGGTCATTGGCGCTTTATTGGCATCTGGGGCAGCCCGGCTATGGCGATCTGGCCCTTGCTGACCGCATCGCCTTTGCCGAGGATATGCGCCGCAACCGTCCCAGCCAGCAAAGCGCGGTGGACAGCCTGCCCCCCAGCCCTGCCACCGAAGGGCTGAGCGCCGATTACCTCGCCCTGATGCAGCAGCTGCGCGTCACGGTCAAAGACCGGCCCGAAGATCTGCAAGGGCAAACCCTTCTGGCGCAGAACGAAGCCCGGATCGGCAATTTCCCCGCCGCTGCCGAGGCGCAGGCCAATGTGCTGCGTCTCAAAGGGGCCGACCGCACCGCCAAGGATATAGCGGATTATGCCGAACTCTTGGTGCTGGCGGCGGGCGGCTATGTCTCGCCCGAGGCGGAAACCGCCCTGCGCGAGGTGTTGAACCGCGATGAGCAGGATGGCCGGGCGCGCTATTACCTCGGCCTGATGATGGTGCAGACCGGACGGCCCGATGTGGGCTTTCGCATCTGGGACGCGCTGCTGCGGCGCGGGCCTGCCGATGCCCCGTGGATCGAACCGATCCGCGCGCAGATCGCTCAGGTCGCCGCCCTTGCCGGGGTGAATTACGAGATGCCGCAGATTGGCACTGGCACCCCCGCGCGCGGCCCTTCGGCCGAAGACATCGAAGCCGCCTCTGAGATGAGCGCGGATGACCGGATGGAGATGATCGGCGGCATGGTCGCAGGGCTGTCGGACCGTCTGGCCAGCGAAGGCGGCCCGCCGCAGGACTGGGCGCGGCTGATCACGTCGCTGGGGGTCTTGGGCGATACCGATCAGGCCCGGGCGGTCTATGATAACGCGCTTGAGGTCTTCTCGGGCGATAATGCGGCGCTGGACATGATCCGCAGCGCCGGGGAACGCGCAGGGGTGGCAGGATGATTTACGACGAAACCGCAGATTTCATCGCCGCCCTGCCCCCGATGCAGGCGCTGATCGGGCTGGACTTGGGCGAGAAAACCATCGGCGTGGCGGTGAGCGACAGTTTCCAATCCGTCGCCACCCCGCTGGAAACCGTGCGGCGCAAGAAGTTCGGCGTCGATGCCGCCCGGCTGACCGAGATCATCGCCGAACGCCGCATCGGCGGGCTGGTTCTGGGGCTGCCGCGGAATATGGATGGCACCGAGGGGCCGCGCTGCCAGTCGACCCGTGCCTTCGCGCGCAACTTCGACCGGCTCAGCCCGCTGCCGATCACCTATTGGGACGAGCGCCTGTCGACCGTGGCCGCCGAGCGCGCGCTGCTCGAGGCCGACACCACCCGCAAACGCCGCGCCGAGGTCATCGATCATGTGGCGGCGGGCTATATCCTTCAGGGGCTTCTGGACCGTTTGCAAGTGATGCGCCGTGACTAAAAAGGTCTGGCAACGTGATGAGGTCGAAAGCCCCTGCATCAACATCTGCGTGGTGCATCCCGAAAGCCGTCTTTGCACCGGCTGTCTGCGTTCGATCGACGAGATTGGCCGCTGGTCCGCGATGAGCGCCGAGGAACGCCGCGCCATCATGGCGGAACTGCCCTCACGCGAAAGCGCCCATGCGAAACGGCGCGGGGGCCGCGCGGCGCGGCTGGCCCGGCGGCGCGACTAAGGCGGGCTCAGGCGCCGCGGCGCTGGACGATCTGGTTCAGGAAAATAAGGGCCGCTTCGCCGTGGGTGACATCCTGATGCCCCATCGGGGCCGCGTTGTAGTTGGCGGCAGGCACAGCGGCGCGGGCGAAGGTCAGGCTGGTCTCACGGGTGAACATCCCATCGAAACGAAACGCCCGACGGCCACGGCGTGCAGGTCTCCAATAAGCAAGGTCGGTGCCCTGCCCTTTGAGAATGATCGCTTTGGTCCCGCTTCGGCGCATCTCGTCACGTCCCTTGGTTCGGATGATTCTGCGTTCGTTATGGCATTTAGCCCGCAGTTTGTGTCGAGATTGCGGCAATTCAGTGAACATTGTCCGAAATTGGGCGGAAAGAGCCGCATTCCGGCAGGAGTAAGGTCAAAACCGGGTCGCCTCAGCCCCAAAGCGCCTTTCTGAGCATGTTCAGCGCCACCAGCACGAGGAAGACGGCAAAGACCCGCCGCAGCGGCTTGGGGTCCATCGCATGGGCCAGCCGCACGCCCCAAGGCGCGGTGATCAGCGTCATCGCCACAACGATCCCAAAGGCTGCGAGGTTGACCGCGCCGAGGGTCAGCGGCGGGCGGTTCTGGCCGATGTCGACAAACAGAAAGGCAATCACCGAAGGCACAGCGATCAAGAGGCCAAAGCCCGCCGCCGTGGCTACGGCCTTGTGAATGGGCCGCCCGTGCAATGTCATCAGCGGCACGCCAAAGCTGCCGCCACCGATCCCCATGAGCACCGACAGAAAGCCCACCATCGGCGACAGGAGCGCGCGTTTAAGGCCGCGGGGCATGGTCTCCCCCAAGCGCCACTCGCTGCGTCCAAAGCCAAGGTAGAGGCCCACGCAAAGCGCCAACCCGCCAAAGATCACCTGTAGCGTCTGGGTCCGCAGTTGCGACACCAGCAGCACGCCCAGAATGGCCCCCAGCATGATCCCCGGTGCCCAAGTGCGCAGTATTTCCCAATCCACCGCGCCCTTCTTGTTGTGCGCATGCACCGAACGCGCCGAAGTGACGATGATCGTCGCCAGAGAGGTCGCAAGGCAAATCTGCATCAACTGCGGCCCGCCATAGCCCAGCGATTGCAGAACATAAAAGAACGCCGGGACCAAGACGATGCCCCCGCCGACACCCAAGAGCCCTGCCAAAATCCCAGCAAAACCGCCAATCAGGGCAAGAAGCACCAGCATCGGCAATAGATCGTTCAATTCTGGCATGAGCCCCTCCCCGGCTGTCGTTGGCTCTATCAAGCCGTTTCGCGCGAAGGGTTCAAGGCGATAACGCCGGGGTTGCACTTTGCCCAAGGCCAGTTAGGTTGCCCGCGACTGTGGGCCCCAAGCGCACCGACCGTTTGCCGCCTGCCCCATATGGCCCCGGCCATTCCATCCGAAAGGACATCTCGTGCTACGTTCAGCGCTCATTCTCGGGTTGCTGGGGCTGGTCGGCCCCTTCGCCATTGATATGTATCTGCCCGCCATGCCTGCCATCGCCGCCAGCTATGGCGCCTCTGAGACGGCGGTTCAGGCGACGATCACCGCCTATTTCATCGCCTTCGGGCTGGGGCAGCTTTTCTACGGCCCTTGGGCCGATCAGGCGGGGCGCAAACTGCCGATCATGGTCGGGCTCGCGCTGTTTCTGGTCGCCTCTTTCGGGGCGGCCTTCGCCCCGTCGATGGCGGCGCTGACCGGTTGGCGCGCCCTGCAAGGGCTGGGCGGCGCGGTGCTGATGGTGGTGCCCCGCGCGATCATCCGCGACCAATATACCGGGACACAGGCGACGCGCTTGATGGCGATGTTGATGCTGGTGATCTCGATCTCGCCCATGCTGGCCCCGCTGGCGGGCAGCGCGGTTCTGGCCTTGGCCGATTGGCGCGCGATCTTCCTAGCCCTTGGCGTGCTGGCGGTTGCCGCGCTGGCACTCACCGCCACCGCACAGCCTGAGACCTTGCCCGCAGAGCGCCGCGTTCGGATCAACCCGCGCAGCCTCTGGCGCGGGGCGAAAGTGCTGCTGAGCGATCCGATCTTCATGGGGCTGACCTTTATCGGCGGCTTCGCCATGGGCTCTTTCTTTGTCTTCATTGCCTTCGCGCCCTTCGTCTATACCGGGCAATACGGGCTGGGGCCGACGGGGTTCTCGCTGGCCTTCGCGGTCAACGCGGTGGGCTTCTTCTCGGCCTCGCAATTGGCGGGATGGCTGGGCGAACGCTGGGGCATGCGCAGCCTCGTCCGGCGCGGGGTCGCGGGCTTCGTGCTCTTCTCCGCCGCGATCTTTGTCACCGCGTTGGTTACCGAGCCGGAGCTCTATCTGGTGATGGCGGGTCTGTTCTGCGCCAATGCCTGCCTTGGCGTGGTGGTGCCGACGGTGATGGTCGTGGCGCTGGATGACCACGGCGATATCGCAGGGCTGGCCTCATCACTGGGCGGCACCTTGCAGATGGTGGCCGGGGGCATCTCCATCGCGCTGGCAGGACCGTTCTTCGACGGCACCGTCACGCCGATGCTGGGGGCAATCGCGGCCTGCGGTGTGGTGGCGGCTTTACTCACGCTGGTACTGCTGCAGCCCCGCCCACTGGCCGAACCCGGCGTCTGACCCTACCCCGCCACGGCCACTTCCTGCGCCGCGGCGACTTCGGCTAAGGCCGATTCGACCAGTTCTGGACCCGCGCCGGGCTTATGCGCCCCTTCGGAGAGGATACGCCGCCACTGCCGCGCACCGGGCCGCCCGGCGAAAAGTCCCAGCATATGCCGGGTGATCTGCCCCAGCCGTCCGCCGCTTGCCAAATGGGCCTCGATATAGGGCAACATCCCCTGCACCGCCGCCTCAGCACTGCTGTCGCTGCCCTGGCCATAGATGCGCCGATCTGCCGTGGCGAGGATATCCGCAGGCGCGTGATAGGCGCTGCGCCCCACCATGACGCCATCGAGCCCCGCATTGAGAAAGGCTTCGGCCTGATCGAGCGAGGTGATCCCGCCATTGACCGAGATATGCAGGTTCGGAAACAGCCCCTTCATCCGATGGACGAGGTCATAATCCAACGGCGGAATATCGCGGTTTTCCTTGGGGCTTAGCCCCTGCAACCACGCCTTGCGCGCATGGATCGTCACACGGGTGCATCCCGCCGCCACGATCTGCGACAGGAACTCGGGCAGGATCTCTTCAGGGTTCTGATCGTCAACCCCAATACGGCATTTCACCGTCACTTCGACATCGCAGGCCGCGCGCATCGCGTCGACGCAATCGGCCACCAGCCCCGGCCGCTGCATCAAGACGGCCCCGAATGCGCCCGATTGCACTCGGTCAGAGGGGCAGCCGCAATTAAGGTTGATCTCATCATAGCCCGCCGCGGCCCCCAACCGCGCCGCCTGCGCCAGCTCTTGCGGGTCCGACCCGCCCAGTTGCAATGCAACCGAATGTTCCGCAGGGTCGTGATCCAGCAGATGCAACGCGCCGCCACGCACCAAGGCGGGGGCGGTCACCATCTCGGTGTAAAGCAGGGTCTCGCGGCTGAGCAGACGGTGGAGGTAGCGGCAGTGGCGGTCGGTCCAATCCATCATGGGTGCCACGCTAAGGCGCGCTGCCTTTTCAACATTATTTTTCAATAGCTTAACCTCATCTCCGAATGAGCTTGATGTAGCACGCTTGGCGTGGATTTCCGGGGGTTTCCCCTGGTTTTACGGGGTTTTCGATTCAGGATTGCTACCGTGTAGCACATCTGAACTGCCAGAACACCGCCACTTACTCCGCCCGTGTTCACCCCGCGCGCCGCCTCCCCTGCTTCTCTGTCTGAACCAGGGAAGTCGGGAATCAAACCAAGGAGAATTTTTTCGCGGACGCGCCGACTTGCATTGTAGCGTTGTTGCAACTATCAATTTTGCGCAAAGCGAAAACAGATTTTTAATTACTACTTTCAGACCATTAGGCTCCGCCTATGTGTGGATCGCGCCTTGCCGCGGCAGCGGTTCAAAACGTATAATTCGGAGCGTATTCTCCATGAGCAAGCTTACTCAAACCACCCATGTCGAGCTTGGGTCGCGCGTAAAAAAGGCCCTGAAGGATGTCGGGCTCGGGGTGGCATTTATCGGCTTCGCGCTCATGGGGCTTTTCAGGTCCGCCGCAAGGTTCAAAAGACACATTCCCAATTACTCTAACTTCTTAAATGGATATTCCCATGAAACGTGCACTTCTGACGGCTTTGGCCATGATGACCTCCTCTGCCGCAATGGCCGGCTCTTACTGCGAACTGGACGGGTCAGAGATGTTCAGCTGCACCTTTAACGGTGGCGCAAAGGCCGTTGAGGTTTGCGATGCCTTCTGGATGGACGGCGATATGGCCTCCTATGGCTTTTTCCAAACCAGCGGTGAACTCGAGAAGGAAATCATCGTCGACAAAGCCTCCCTGCTTTACAACGAGGGCACGGGCATGGGCACGATGATGAGCGAGTCGGTCACCTTCCAAACCGAAGACGGCTATGGCTACGAGGTATACTGGTGGGCCGAACGGGGCGACGCCGAGGTCGGCGGTGGCCTCACCGTTTATCAGGACGGCAGCGAGATTGCCGACCTGTCCTGCGATGCGGGGTCTGTTCAGCAAAGCCTTGGTGAGTTCATCATGATGATCGACAATGCGCAGGTCTCCCCATGAGACCTTGGGCTGCGGCCGTGATCGCGGGGGGCCTCGGCTCTGCTGCACAGGCGCAGGGGGTGTGTTCGGGCGAGGTGGTATTTCAATGCGCCACCAACGCGCCCGAGGCGGAGCGGGAGCAGATCACTGTCTGTCAGTCTGACGTGCGGTTTGAAATGGTGCGGCACCACTTGGCCTCCGGTGAGCTGCGCTATGACGTTCCTCTGACCGCCGATGGGGCGCTGACCCACTACACTTTTGGCTGGCTCGACGAGGAAACGATCAAGGTCGAACTGGGATTTTGGGACGAACCCTACGCCATGCCGCGCATTCTTCATATGGCGGTGCCGTGGAACGAAGAGGAGGACGAACAGCGGCTTGATCTTCCTGCCGAAGCCTGGTTGCAAACCGCTGATTGGCAGATGCCGATTGAACAGGAACTGTGCCTGCCGCAAACCGTCTACGCCGACCTCGCCACGATGGAGCTCGGGTTTGTGGATCGCGGGCCTGTGGGCTTGTTTTTCTCGGGTGATGAAATCGTGCCGACCCCAGAGACAGTCGGTCGCGCACGCGTGCAGACCGATACAACGGTGTCTGTCTACCAGTGGAGCAGCCCCAATGCCGCAACACCCGTGTGGTGGCAGCTATATGACGGTGACGAAGTTGAGGTGCTGGCCGTGCATGGCGCTTTCGGCGCGGTGGCGATCCCGATCGGCGTTAGTGAATGCGTAGTCCGCCCTGAAGACATGGGGCATCCCTACAACGGCCCCTGTGCTACGGGCTGGGTAGATCAGCAGTATCTACAGATGATCCAGTAACGGATCGCCGAAGCTTAGATCTACGACACAGACAAAACACATGACATTTTCAATTATGAGCGCAGTGGGGGGAAGATGCGGAAAACTATGACAATTGCAGCTGTGCTGGCTGCGAGCCAAGCCGCTGCGTTTTGCGACGAAGGCATTCTGGAAACCGATGTGCTTTGTGTGACCGAAGAGGCAGAAGAAATCAAACTCTGCCGCACGGTCCACCCGATGACCGAGATGGAGATTTTGACTCTTAACGTCGATCCGGCGATCTCTAAGGGACCACACAGCGAGGTGGCACGGGATATTCCCTTTGCGATGACACTCGGGACAGGTGGCTACCCTTGGGACAGTTATGGCCTGACTTTCTTCGACGAAGGCGGACACGCCGTGCTCAACCTGCGCCGTGCGATTGATGCCGTGGATAACAGTCACGTTGAAATCTCGCTCGACCTGTTCGGACGCGGGTCCGAACCGCAGCGCACTTTAACCTGTATGGTGCCCGCCCTGCGCGCTGAAATTGACGCTCTGCTGACGACACGCGGCATTGCGCCAAATGGCGCGCGCACCGGCCCTTCCGCAGACAGCCGCCCCTTCTACATCCCGCGCCAAAGACTGCCTGGAGATACGCCTTATGGCGGCTATGCTTGCCGCGAAGTCGGTCTGGTCGAAAGTAAGGAAGGCTCTGACGCGGGTCAAATCGCGCTTTACACCGCCGCCTTTGAGGGCGCCGCGATCATGGGGTATCTCAGCCCCTACGACGCCACGGGAGCCTTCGAATGCTGGAATGAAAACGGTTTCAGCGGCATCGTCTGGCCGGATAGGGACAAGCGCGGCGATGACCTTCCGTGGTCCATGCTCGATTTCGACGCACGTCTTGTCGCCTGCGGCCTGAACGAGGCTAGCTGGCCACCGAATGTTGCCTATGACGGCAAGTGCTCTAGCGCATGGGTGACGTCCGGTTCGGTTGCTGGTTTTGGCGGCTGACGCGGCTTCAACTTTATGGTTCCACCTGGCGATCATGCACTTTGGCACCGCCTTACGCACCTGCAGTGAATGTCGGCAAACCGCCCTTCCTACATGAGGGAGCGCCGACGCGAACGGCCCTAAACCGACCTCCCAAGATAGCCCGGATGCCGCCTTAGCACCTGCAAGCGGACATTGATCCGTGCCAATACTCTTCCAGAGGATGTGACGGGCTGACGTGCAGGTTAGCCAGCGAACGAGGGTGTCAAACTTGCACAATCTGACATCCATGTCGCGAACAGCTATCAATTACCGATGCTGAAAAACGTGCCCCTGTCACGATCACATCAAAGTCCCAAGCGTGACCCATCTGGAAAGGCAGGTCCAAGCCGTTCTTCGTGCTGTCCACCACCAGAATGCTCTTCTTCCCACAGCCGGCAATGGCCTTGCGGGCGGACATTTCGTCGGCGTTGTAATCCAGTACCTCGCCCTCTTCGGAAAGGCCGCCGCAGCTGAACACCGCATAATCAACCCGATACCGTGAGAAGAAATTGAGCGCTGACGTGCCGATCATATCCAAATCGCGCATTCTTACGGTTCCGCCTGCCAGTTCGACAGCAACGCCAGGGGCTTGTTGCAGGGCGCAGACAGCGTGAATGCTGTTTGACGCGACGAAAAGGTCTTTATGCGAAGCCAAGAACCGCGCGCAGGCTTCTACCGTTGTGCCGGTGCCCAAGGCCACCCGTGCGCCATCGGGAATGAGACCCTTTACTGCTAATGCGATGCGCTGCTTTTCCTGTCGCGCGATGCCTTCGCGGGGCAGATAGCCGATGTTCTCACTCTGCTGACGCAGCCGGGCATAGCCGTTGCGGCGCTGGACAAGTCCCGCTTCGTCAAGATCGCGCAGGTCGGCTCGTATGGTTTGTACCGAAACCGAAAGCTCGGACGAAAGCTCGGCTGCCGACAGCGTTTCGCGCTTGGAGAGTAGGGCAATAATCTCGTCTCTTCTCTGGGTAATATCCCGTCGCACGGTCATTTCCTTCGAAAAATAATGATTTTTTCTAATAGGTTAGGAAATGAACTCAGGCCCCGCAATATAAATAAAAGTTTCAAAGAACCGTTACAAAACGGTCAGAAAACTCAGGGATAAGGCTCTCGTGAACTGCTTTCGTTCGAAAGTAAAAACCCTAGGAGAGTTCCATGAAATCCTTCGTTACATCCACCGCTTTCGCGCTTTTGGCCAGCACGACCATGGCCGATACGATCACCCTCTACACATCGCAGCCGAATGCGGATGCGCAGAGGACCGTGGACGCATTTATGGCTGCCAACCCTGGCACCGAAGTTGATTGGGTCCGCGACGGCACAACCAAACTTATGGCCCGCCTGCGCGCCGAGATCGAAGCGGGCAACCCGCAGCCCGATGTCCTGCTGATCGCCGATACTGTGACGCTGGAGGGCATGGCGCAAGAGGGTCTGTTGACCGCCTATCAATCGCCCGAAGCCGGTGACTATGACGCGGCGCTGCATTCTGCCGAAGGCTATTACCACTCGACCAAATTGATCACCACCGGGATCGTTTACAACACAGGTGTCGAGACCGCGCCGACCGCGTGGACCGACCTCTCGGACGAAGCCATCAAAGGGCAAATCGCGATGCCCTCTCCGCTTTATTCCGGTGCCGCGCTAATCCACCTTGCCACGCTGACCGGCGATGAGACTTTGGGCTGGGAGTATTACGAGAACCTCGCCGCAAATGAGGCCCGCGCGCAGGGTGGCAACGGCGGCACCTTCAAAGCCGTGGCTTCGGGTGAGAAGCCTTATGGGATGGTCGTCGACTTTCTGGCGATCCGCAACAAGGCTGAAGGCTCCCCGGTTGATTTCGTCTTTCCCGAAGAGGGCGTTTCCTATGTGACCGAGCCGGTGGCGATCATGTCTTCTGCCAAGAACGTCGAAGGTGCCGAGAAATTCGTCGACTTCCTGCTCAGCACTGAAGGCCAAGAATTGGTTCTGGACATGGGTTATATCCCTGCTCGTGACGGCATGGGCGTACCCGAAGGGTTCCCCGCCCGCGAAGACATCAAACTGATGGCCTTCGATCCTGCCGAGGCCCTCGCAAATGCCGACACCAACAAGGCCAAATTCGCAGAGCTTTTCGGCGCTGAATGATGAGTGCCGCACAACAAACTGGAGGCAGCCGGACCGAGGCCCGGCTGCTCTCTGCCATTCTGATTGTCGCCATCTGTCTGACGCTTGCGCCGGTCCTGCGCCTTTTTGTCGAGGGTGTCACCGATCAAGGCAGCCCCAGTCTGACCCTTATGCGCGATGTACTGGCGCAACCCTCAACTCTAAGCGCGCTTAAGCATTCGCTGGTCACGGCGGGTTTTGGCACTTTGGTGTCGCTGGTGCTTGGCGCGGCCTTTGCCTTTTTGGTGGCGCTGACAGACCTGCGGGCCAAGGCGGCTTTGGTCTTTTGCCTGATGATCCCGATGATGATCCCGCCGCAGATCACCGCACTATCATGGACCCAGATCATGGGGCCGTCTTCGGTTTTGCTAAAGACATTGGGCATTGCCCCCCCGCTTGGCGCGCCCCAGCCACTTTACTCGCCCGAGGGCATCATCCTGTTGCTGGGCATCCAGCATATGTCGATCATCTTCCTGACCCTTCGCGCGGGCCTGCGATCCATCCCGCAAGATGTGGTAGAGGCCGCCCGGATCAGCGGTGCCAGAGGGCTGCGCACATGGTGGCAGGTCGTCATGCCCCTGACCTTGCCCAGTCTCGCGGCGGGCACGGCAATTACCTTTGTCACCGCGCTTGGCAATTTTGGCATTCCCGCGATGTTGGGTATTCCTGCAGGCTATGCGACGCTGCCGACGCTGGTCTATCAAAAGCTGGCCGGCATGGGCACGACCGTTCTGGCCGAGGTTTCAGTTCTGGCCATGCTGATCGGGGCGGTCGCCGTGGCGGGCATCTTATTGCAGCGCCTGTGTCAATCGCGCCAGAAGTTGCATCTTGTGGGCAGCACCTCGCGGCCGCTGGCCCTGCCCTTGAGGGCGGCCCGTTTGCCGGTTGAAATCGTGCTCTGGGCCGTGGTCTTTGCCATCCTCGTCCTGCCGATGTGCGGCCTTTTGGCCACGTCACTCGTGCCTGCCTATGGCGTGACCCTGCGCTTTGATACTGTGACGCTTGCATCTTGGTACGAGGTATTGTTCCGCCAACCTGTCACTTCGCGTGCCTTTGCCAACTCCTTTGGACTGGCCGCAGGCGCCTCTGCGGTTTTGGCAGCAATCTGCCTGCCTCTTGCCTGGCTGATGGAGCGACGCAAAACGTGGCTCGCGCGGCTGTTCGACAGCCTGCTCGATCTGCCCTACGCCCTGCCGGGTGTTGTCCTGTCGATCGCGATGATCCTGCTGCTGATCAAGCTGCCTTTCACCGAAGCCACGCTTTATGGCACCATTTGGATCATCTTTCTGGCCTATCTCGCGCGGTTCTTCGCGGTGATGTTCCGCCCGGTTCAGGCAAGCCTGAAACAGTTCGATCCTGCCATGGATGAGGCCGCGCAATCGGTTGGTGCCTCGCTCTACAGGCGGCTACGCGATGTGATCTTTCCGCTTTCGGCCCCAGCGGCAGCGGCGGGGGCGATCCTTGTGTTTCTCACCGCGTTCAACGAGCTCACGGTTTCCGCGCTCTTGTGGTCCTCGGGCACCGAGACATTAGGCGTGGTGATTTTCAACCTCGATGACAGTGGCGAAACCGGCATGGCCAGCGCCTTGGCAATGACCATCGTCTTTGTGGTCATCGTCCTCATGTCGCTGATCCAGTTGTTTTCCCGCCGCTTTCCAAAAGGAGTTGTCCCATGGCAGACATAAACCTGTCTTCGGTCAGCAAGACATTCGCAGGCACCCCTGCCCTACAAGACATCACAACCCGGTTCGACGACGGCGAATTTATCGCACTTTTGGGGCCGTCGGGCTGTGGCAAGACCACCCTTCTGCGCATCTTGGCGGGGTTCGAGACGCCCAGCAGCGGTCAACTCCGCATTGGCAGCCGCGAAATGGCCAATGCTCAATCAGGGGTGAACCTGCCGCCCGAAGAGCGCAACATCGGGTTTGTGTTTCAATCCTACGCGCTTTGGCCGCATATGTCGGTGCGGCGCAACGTGTCCTACCCGCTTGAAATCCGCAGGTTCTCCAAGTCCGAGGTAGCAAAACACACCGATGCGGCCCTCGCCTCGACGGGGCTTGAGAATTACGCTGATCGCATGCCCTCTGACCTTTCGGGCGGACAACGGCAACGGGTGGCTTTGGCACGCTGCCTTGTCTCTGATCCCTGTGCCGTGCTGCTGGATGAGCCTTTGGCCAACCTTGATGTGGCGTTGCGGGCCACGATGCAGGGCGTCTTTACCGATTTTCACAAGCGCACCGGGGCCACAATGGTCTATGTCACTCATGACCAGGCCGAAGCCATGGCGATGGCCGATCGGATCGCCGTGATGGATCAGGGCCGCATTCAGCAGTTCGACACACCGCAAACCCTCTATGAACGGCCTAAAAACCGCTTTGTTGCTGAATTCGTCGGGCGCGGCACCGTGGTGCCGGTGCAAGAGGTCACGCAGGCCGGAGAGGCCCGTCAGGCGCGGATACTGGGCGCCGAAGTTGCGGTTCAGTCCGCAAGGGCTGAGACGCGGGTCAGCCATGTCTGCCTGCGCCCCGAAAACCTGACCATCTCGGAGAGTGGCGATCTGCGCAGCAAGGTCGCGCGGGTCACCTATATGGGCGGCAAATACCTGTTGGAAACAGTCACCGACTGCGGCGCGCGCCTGTTTGCAGAAACCCGCGCCCGCTTTGACGTCGGCGCACAACTGGGCCTGACAATCACCACCCCTTGGGCCTTTTCAGAGGATTAAATGCAAAGCATACGACTACTTTCCGGCATCGGGGACAAAGGCCCCGCGTGCATGCAATTGACCGTGGATAATCGGATATGGCTGCTTGATTGCGGTTTCGGCCCTGAGGCCAACGCGCATTTCGATCCCGCGTGGCTTGAAGGGGCCGAGGCGGTGTTCATCACCCATGATCACATCGACCATATCGGCGGCGCGTCGCATGCGGTTGAAGCGGGTCTGCCCATCTATGCCACGGCGCAAACGGCCAAAGCCCTGCCGCCCGCGGCCAATGTGCATCTGCTGCCCGAACAGGGTCAGACGGCGATCAACGGCGTGACCCTCACCACCGGGCGCAATGGCCATGCGATGGGCGGCGTCTGGTTCCACTTCGATCTGGGCGAAGGGCTGTTCTATTCTGGCGACTGGTCGGAGGAATCCGACTGGTTCACTTTTGATGCGCCACCCCCTGCGGCGACCGCGATTTTGGACTGCTCTTATCACCTTGATGATGTGCCACAGTCGGATCGGTTCGACGCGCTGAATGCCTTACTCGACAGGGTCGACGGTCAAGTGCTTTTGCCCGTCCCCCCCTCTGGCCGCGCGGGCGAGATGGCGCTGCATCTTGTGCGGCGCTACGGCTGCGAAAGCGTGATGTTGGACCCTGAATGCCAAGATACGCTGCGCGCTGCACTCAGCAGCGGTGGCGTCAGTGCCGAGGCCCGCCTCATCGCCCCGCTGTTGGACCGCGGCCCGATGGAGCAGGCGCGGTTCTTGATCTGCGACACACCCAACGCCGACGGCGGTGCCGCTTGGGGCTATGTGCGGGCTTGGCATGAAAGCGGGCGTCTGGGGCGTGACGCGCATGTCGTGTTCACAGGCCATATGACGGCACACGCACGGGGCATCTGCAGCGTCCCGGGCGGATATTTTCAGCGTTGGAACGTCCACCCACCGCTGCGCGATCAGCGCAAGATGCTGGAACGCCTGGGTGCAAAACGCTTTGCGCCCGCGTTTTGCACCCAGCCCGAAGATTACCTCGTCGAAGGGCTCGACGCCGAGGTATTCTTTCACGATCGGGTGCGCCTATGACCGCCGCAGCTTTGCCATCGCGCAGCTTTTGCCTGATCCGCCACGGCGAGACGACCGCCAATGCAGACGAGATCATCGCCGGGGTAACCGATGTGCCGCTGACCGAGGCGGGCCGCGATCAGGCCTGCTTGCTATCACAAAGAATATGGCCAGAACCGATTGCGATCTACGCCAGTCCGATGTCACGGGCGCAGGATACGGCGCGGCTCGCCTTTCCGGGTCAGCGAATTGAGTTGCACGACGGGTTGCGTGAGCGAGACTGGGGCGTCTTCGAAGGGCGACCGCTGAGCGATCAGCCCCTCAGGGAAGCCACTCCGGACCGAGGCGAAAGCTGGCACGATATGCTCAAGCGGGTACAGATCGCGATAAGGGGGATTTGCGCAGCGTCTCCGACGGCCTTGCCGGTCCTTGTATGTCACTCCGGTGTCATTCGCGCCGCACGCGTGCTCTGGACGACGGGTGATGTTGGCCAACGTCCGCCCAATGCGACACCCCTCTTATTCGAAATCGCCGAGAATAAACTACTGGAGCAAACCCTATGACCCAAACCGCAGCGACCCCATGTGTGGTTTTCGATGTCGACGGCACCCTTGCTGAGTTCGACGCAGAGCGTCTGGGCCATCTTGTGCATGGCGTGGAAAAGCACTGGGGTGACTTCCACCTCGCAATGGCAGATGCCGCACTGATTGGCCCGGTCGCAAAGTTGATGCGACGGTTAAAAGAAAGCGGTGAAACCATTCTAATTTGCTCCGGACGGCCAAAGGGCTGGGCTGAACATACGATTGCATGGCTGCGCAAACACGATCTGCCTTTCGACGGGATATACCTGCGCGCCGAAGATCAGGATGAAGCCACCGATCCCGAAGTGAAACGACGCGCATTGAAAGAAATGCAGGCGGATGGCTTCAAGCCTTGGTTGGTGATCGATGATCGTAGCTCTGTGGTCGAGGCATGGCGCGCTGAAGGATTGATATGTCTGCAATGCGCTCCGGGGGACTTTTAGAGTTAGGTCAAAAGACGCTACTCAATTGGCCTTCGTTTTCAACGGACTTCGAGTAGGTTCTTGCAATTTGGTCGACACTAGAGCGAGACCTGCTGAATGACCTGTCGCTATGCTAATGCTCTTGCTTGACGCAACGAACGATTGCTGTCTGACCATCAGGTGCATTGGCGCTTTACGGCCCAATCCGGCCCTTGCCGATGTAGTCAAGCGATGTGTTGCAGCTTCACCAGACCGGCCATTCGTCTATGGTGCAGCACTTTCTGATGGTCGGGGGCGGGCGTGATCGAACGAGCCCATCGGACATCCGCATAGCGTCGAGCTTGGCCGATCCCGACCCGCGCCGTAGACTGCCGCGCATGGGATATGTGACGTCACTCTTTGCTCGCAAGATTGTCGCCGCGGCAGGCGATGGCATCGACGCCAGTGAGATGCTGTCCTCGGTCGGGATCGACCCGGAGAGCGCTTGGGACACCGGGCAGATGATCCCGGCCGAACGCTACTACAACATGCTTGAGCGCATGGCCGCGCAGATCGATGTCACCGATCTGCCCATGCGCGCCAGCGCGTCCATGCGGCTCGACGAATACGGCGCGCTGTGGCCCGCCTTCAAGGCGGCGACAACGCTCGGCGCATCCTACGCGCGGATCGAGCGCTATGCCCGGCTCTGGACCAGCATGGTCGAGTATGAACTGCGCCAGGCGAAGGGCGGCACGCTCTTCATCCTGCACCGGGCGGGCGACAGACGCCTTGGGATGCGGCTGTCGAACGAAGCAACGCTTGCGAGCGCCGTGTCGATCGCCCGGCAGGTCAGCCCGGAGCCGGTCTTGCCCGAGATAGTGCTGGTGCGACATGCCGCCCGCAATCCGTCGCCGCGCACGAGAATTGGTTCGGCTGCCCGGTCCGGTTCGGCGCGGATCTCGACGCGATCCTCTACGCAAACGAAACGCTGGATCGGTCGAACGTCCTCGGTGACGAGGGGATCTCTCGCTATCTCATTTCGCATCTCGATGTGAAGCTATCCCGGATTTCGAACGCGCCCGATCTGGTGAGCCGCTCGAAGGATGCCATCGCCCAGGCGCTGAGCGAGGGCACACCGAAGATGGCCGAGATCGCGCGGGGTCTTTGCTTTTCCGCGCGCTCCTTCCAGCGCCGCCTCTCCGAGCACGGGATGAGCTACCACGCCCTGACCGACGAGACGCGGCGCGATCTAGCCGAAGGGCTCCTACGGGACGAGCGCCATTCGCTGGCAGAGATCGCCTTTCTGACGGGCTTTTCCGAGCAGAGCGCCTTCACCCGCGCCTTCAAGCGCTGGATGGGGACGACGCCGGCGAGCTACCGCAAGGATCGCCTTCTACCCTGAGCCGCTCTTGGCGCTGCTGCTCTTCGGGCTGACGGCGCTGCCCCAGGCCCAGCCCGTATGACGAGAAGTGGAAGACAATATGGCCGATCAACCGACCCTGCGCCTGCTCTGCGGCTGGATCGCCTCAGGCAAGTCCACGCTGGCGACTGAGCTTGGTCACGGTCCAAGGACGGTGGTGATCCGCGAAGACGACTGGCTCCAGGCGCTCTACGGTGCGGAGTTAACGTCGATGCGCAACTACATTCGCAGGGCCGGCCAGGTTCGCGCGGTCGTCGGGCCGCATGTCACGGACCTGCTGACAGTGGGTGTCTCAGTGGTCCTCGACTTCCAGGCGAACACCGTCGAGGCGCGAGGCTGGCTGCGCGGCCTCTTCATGGGGACGAATGCCGCGCATGTGCTTCACCTGCTCGATGTGCCGGAAGAGGTCTGCCTCGAGCGGCTCAGTGCGCGGAACAAGGAGGGCCTGCATCCCTTCGCTGTGACCGAGGACCAGTTCCGGCAGGTCTCGCGCCATTTCGTCCCACCAGCGCCGGAAGAGGGTTTCGTGATCGAGGTCCATTTTCGTAATCGAGGTCCATCCGGCCCCGGCCCGGTAAGCGTCCGGGGCCAGTGCCCCAAGGGTCAGGCGGCGACCCGCTTGCCGAGCGTTTCCCGGCGGACCCGCAGGAGCGCTACGCTGACGGCCACGAACCAGGCGATGGCGCCAAGACCGAAGACGGCACCAATAATATCGCCAAGCGGCGGCAGGATGGTCAATGAGCGTTCAAAACTGACCCTGGTTCAGCGTTTGATTTTGACCCGCCTATCGGATGGCAAGCCCCCAGGCGGGCCGCCCTCATATAGCGAGTCCGTCTGGGGGCTTTGCTTGCGGCATGTTTATTTTTCTGTGCGACTTTTGCTCTGTGCGAAGCGGTAGGATCTATTACCGGTCTCGATGATGGCGCAGTGGTGCGTGACGCGATCCAACAGCGCGGTTGTCATTTTGGCATCGCCGAAGACAGCGACCCATTCCCCGAACTCCAGGTTGGTGGTGATGATGACGCTGGTTTTTTCGTAGAGCTTGCTGATCAGGTGGAACAGCAGTGCGCCGCCGGATTTCGGGAACGGGATATAGCCCAACTCGTCGATGATAACGCAATCCAGGGCCGACAGTTGCCGGATGACCTTCCCGGCATTGCCATCGGCCTGCTCCTTGATCAGGGCATTGATCAGATCGACCGCGTTTAAGAAGCGAGCCTTCTTGCCATTGTTGATCAAGGCGGTTCCAAGCGCGATGGCGATATGGGTTTTTCCCGTCCCGGTTCCGCCCACCAGGATGAGGTTGTGTGCCTCTTCGGTGAACTGGCCCGAGCAGAACGGTTCGATCTGGGTCTGAGTGACGGCGGCCGCACCGTAATCGAAGGTGGCGAAGTCCTTGTGATGGGGGAACTTCGCGATGCGCATTTGATACTGGATGGAGCGCACCCGCCGCTCTACAGTCTCCGCGTCGATCAGTTGCTTTATCGCTGTGGTCAGACTTGGTGGCTTGCGCGCGGACAGCAAATCATGGGCGCAAGCTGCCATTCCGTGCAGCCTCAGGGCGGTGAGTTGGTCGATGAGGGCATTCATGCCGCGACCGCCCCGGCTGCACACAGCGTCTCATAGCGCTTGCAATCGGCCTCGGGCCGAAGGGTCAGCTGCGGATAGGTATAGGCGTCGCTGAGCGGCGTGATGACCGGCTCCACCAACTGGTTGATCAGATTGATGATGGCGGGCGGGCGCAGCGTGCTTTGTTCCACTGCCAATTCGCAAGCCGTCTCAACCACCTCGATCCCGTGATCCTGGGCCAGAAGAAGCAGATCGACAAACTCCCGATCCCCACCTTTGCCGACCATGTAGCGCTCCCTGATCCGATGCATGGCATCGGGCAGTTGCCAGTCCACGAAGGGTGCCCCGTTGCGCAAGGCACCTGGCTTGCGATCCAGCAGCGGCACGTAATGCCACGGCTCAAAGTAGCTGACGTTGCGGGTGAAACGACGCTTGTGCTCGGCGATGACATCCTGGCCCGACACCAGCACGATCCGGCCTGCATAGGCGCGCAGCGACACATGTTGCCCCGCGAATCGGGACGGCACGCTGTAGCGATTGCTGGCATATTGAACTAGGCAGGTGGAGCGAACCCGAACGGTCTTTTCCACGTATCCGTCAAATGCCCGCCCCAGGGGGCGCAGATCGGCGCGTTCGTCTTCGAACAACTGTGCAATCGTGCGATCCGATTGCTCGGGATGGAGCCGGTTTGCCAATTCCTCACAGCGTAGCCGCAACCAATTGTTCAGCGCATCCAGATCATTAAAGGCTGGCATGGGAACAAACAAACGGCCTCGTAAAAACTGGACCTGGTTCTCGACCTGACCCTTCTCCCAACCCGACGCGGGGGTGCAGGCCACCGGCTCCATGACATAGTGGTTCATCAACGCTAGGAACCGCGGATGGAACACTCGGTCCTTCGAGCGTGAGACATAGGTCACCATCGTTTTGGGATTGTCGATGATCACCCGACGCGGAACCCCGCTGTAAAAGGACAGCGCCCGCACAAAGGCATCCAGCACCATTTCCTGGCTCTCGCCGGGATAGGCGGCGACAAAGGGCTTGCGGCTGTGGCAAAGCCGGAAGTGGGCAACCTTCACCTTCTGCTCGACACCGCCCAGGACAACCCGTTCCTCGCTCCAGTCAAATTGCAGCGCGTCACCTGCCGCAAAATGCAGCGGGATAAAAGCCTCGCCCGAACTGGCACCGGCCCGCTTCAGATCGCGGACAAATCGCTGAACCGGCGAATAGGAACCGGTATACCCTTCCGACACAAGCTGCTCATAAAGCCGCACAGCCGTCCGCCGCTCCCAGCGCGGCCGCTTCTGATCCTGATCGAACAGATCTTGAAGCCGAAGATCAAACCCGTTGCACAGTTTGTGGCGAACCGGCGGGACCTGGCGCTGGTAGCTCGGCGGGCTCTCATCCTTCAGATACTTCTTGATCGTGTTGCGCGATAATCCCGTCGCCCGCGCAACAGACCGGATGCTGCGCCCTTCAACCAGCACCCACAGACGGATCTTCGATACACTTTCCATCAATAACACCTGCTCTTTCCTCCGCACTTCCTGTGCGGATGTTAACGAAAACAGGTGGGTCAATTTTACTCGCTCATAACCCACCTAAGTGGGTCAATTTCGCATGCCAATTCACATTCTCTGGATCATGCGCGTTGTCTGTCAGGGCCTGGGAATCCGCCAGCAGAAGGAATTGTTCATCGCTGTCCTGGTAGCGCAGCCGGTTTGAAAGTGAGCCTGCATAGTGCCCGATGTGAAGTGGCCCCGTCGTGCGATCGCCTGTCAGGATGGTTGGTCTGTTCATTTTGCGTGTTCTCATGAATTGAGAGGCAGCGCGTCGGGAAGCTTGGAAAACAAAAGGCCGCCCGTGCGGCGGCCTCGGAATAGGTTTAGTGATCCGGCCACCCTATCAGGAGGCCAGCCACCAAATCATTGCGATGGTCGTAGTGTTTTCCATATGACGGCAGATATCGTCGACACGATCATGCGTCAATCGAATGGTAGAAAGAGTTTGATCAAACGTTTCGCTGCAGAAGTAATGAAAGTCCGCTCAGTCCTGTGAGCCGGCGTTAACGCAGCGCGCAGCGAATGACGGATTTCTGCCCTCTATCCCCAAGTTCTCACATCCGCAGAGAAAACAGAGCGCCTGCAGCGAACGGCAGAACGGTTCCACTCAACTATTCCAACCAGAGTATCGCCGATGCGTAGGTGAGCAAAACCGCACAGGCCGCGCCGGCGCAGAAAAATGTTGCGCGCATCGCGATTTCCCGGCCGAGTTCCTGCTCTAAGCCTCAGACGAGCCTCCCCCAGCCATTGCCCTCGACGGCATCGAGCCCCATCCGGTGCGGCGATCAATTTTGGAAACTAAGCTCAAACCTTTGAGCGCCCAACTCTGCTACTAAAGCGCTAAAAACCTCGGAAATGGCCTGTAAGCTACTGAAGCAAAACGAGAAAAAGAATGTACTACCGATCCATCATGGGTGCCACGCTCAGGCGCGCGGCGCGGTAAACCTCGGCGTGGGTGAGTTTTTGGTCGCGCATGCGGCGGGCGCCGTCTTTGGGTCACGGCCTTCTGCATGGCTTTGCGGGGGGTGGCGCAAGCTGTTCTTATGCCGCTGCCGCCCCCGCGCGGGATATCGCGAAGGGCGGCTGGCCGCGTCACACCGCCGTCGCCGTTTCCGTCTGTGCCAGAATGCCCAAACGCGTGAAAACCCGTTCGAGGTCGCGGTCACCGAAAGGTTTCTGCACAACGGCGCAGCGGCCCAGAGCCTCGGCAGCGGGCACTTCCGCTTGGCCGGTGGCAAAGATGATCGGCATATCGGGATGCGTTGCCCGGACCCGGGTCGCCACCTCTTCGCCTGAGATATCTGGCAGGCCCACGTCGATCAGCAACACGTCGTACGCGCCAGCTTGCAGCCTGTCCAAGGTTTCCTGCCCCGACGCGGTTTCCGTGACTTCGGTGCCAAGCCCGCTGAGGATATCCGCCAGATCGAGCCGGATGAGCGCGTCGTCTTCGCACAGCAGCACATGACGGGGCCGGTCGGGCAGCTCCTGCGCCGGGGTCTCGGTCTTGGTCGAGGTGACCGGGGCCGAAGACAGCGCATCGCGCACCTTGATCGCCAAAGCGTCTTTGGTGAAGGGTTTGGCAAGGAACTGCACCCCGGCGTCGACCCGGCCATCGCGTACGATCGCATCGCGCGAATAGCCGGAGATAAAGAGGATCGGCAGATCGGGCCGCTCGGCCTGAAGGGTTTCAGCCATCTCGCGGCTGCTGAACTTGCCGGGCATGACGACATCCGATATAACAAGGTCGAAGTCCGGCGCTTGCCGCGCTGATTTGAGCGCCGCGGTGGGGTTTTCTGCGGTGCGCACGCTATAGCCCAAGTCTGTCAGCAAGGCGGCGGTGGCGTCGCGCACCTCGGCGTCGTCTTCGACGAGCAGCACGGTCTCACTCCCGCCTGCGATCTCCGATGGGTCATGCCACTGCAAAGGCTCCGCCGCCGTCTCGGCCCGTGGCAACAGCAACGTCACCGTCGTGCCCGCGCCGGGACGGCTGGCGATGGTCACTCGACCGCCCGATTGCCGCGCGAAGCCATAGACGGTGGATAGGCCCAGCCCAGTGCCCTTGCCCACGGGTTTGGTGGTAAAGAAAGGGTCAAAGACCTTGGCCAGCGTCTCGGCAGGGATGCCGGGCCCGTGGTCGCTGATTTTGACCTCGACGTAGTCGCCCGCCACCATGTCAGGCTCACCAAAAAGTTCCTCGGGGCCGACGTGCCGGTTTTCGACAGCGATCCTCAGCTTGCCGCGCCCCTCCATCGCGTCGCGCGAATTGATCACAAGGTTCAGCACCGCGTTCTGGGTGCTGGCGGCATCGGCATAGGCGGGCCAGAGGGCCTCGGGCGTGTCGATCTGGACCTCCATCCCCTCGCCCAAGGCGCTGCGCATGATGTCGTCGATATCCCGCAGCAGATCGCGCAGGTCGATCGAGCGGGGCTGCAACGGTTGGCGGCGGCTGAAGGCGAGCAGTTGCGAAGAGAGCGAGGCACCGCGCTCCACCGCGCGCATCGCCGCATCGATCCGCACCCGCGCAGGCGAATCTGGGGCGATCTCGCGCGCGGCCATGGTCAGACTGCCGGTCATCACCTGCAACAAATTGTTGAAGTCATGGGCGATGCCCCCGGCAAGATTGCCCACCGCCTCGACCCGCTGGCTCTGCGCCAATCGGTCATGCAACTCTTCCAGCTCGCGGTTGCGTTTCTCGACACGCTCTTCCAACGTCGTGTTCAGATCGGCCAACTGGCGCGACAGTTCTTTTTGTTCGTGAATGTCGGAATTCGTGCCGACCCACCGCATCAAAGCGCCTTGGTCGTCCCGGATTGGTGCGCCGCGCACCAGATGCCAGCAATAGGCCCCATCGGCCCGCCGCAGACGAAACTCGGTCGCATAGACCGTACCGGTCTCCACCGCATGGGCCCAAGTCGCGATCGCCTCCGCGCGGTCATCGGGGTGAATGATCGTCGGCCAAGCGTCGCCCACCAGACTGCCCGGTTCCGCGCCCGAAAAGGCGTAGACCTGATCGCTGATCCAATCGAGACGCCCATCGGCGGTGGCGGTCCAGACATGAACCGGCATGGTATGGGCCATGGTGCGGAACCGTTCCTCGGCCTCGCGCAGCCGGGTTTCGGCAAGCTTATGGGCGGTCACGTCATTGCCTTGGATCATGATGCCGATGGTCTCGCCATGGACGTTGTCGAGCGGTTGGAACACGAAATCCACCACGACACGTTCCGCCGGACCCTCGGCGCTGCGGCGCACCCATGCCTCGGCCCCATGTTGGCTGACGGCCTCTCCGGTCCGGTAAACCTCGTCGAGCATTTCGAAGAAGCCTTGGCCCGCGATCTCGGGCAGCGCCTCGCGGACGGGTTTGCCGATGAGATCCCTTTGGCCCACCAGTTGCATATAGGCGGCGTTGACCGTGCGGAAGACGTGGTTCGGCCCCATGAGGGTGACCATGAAGTTCGGTGCCTGTTCGAAGATCATCTTGAAAAGATTGATCCCGGTATCAAGCTCAAGGTTCTGCTGGGTCACCTGATGGGCGCGGCGCAGCACGGCGGCTTGAGCCGGGTTTGGGCGCGCGTCATCTGGCGTTTCGGCGGCGTATATCTCGGTGATGTCCTGCGTGTGCTGCAGAAGGAACTCGACCTCCCCCTCCGGGCTCAAGATCGGCGTATGGGTCGCACTCCAATAGCGGTCTTCGGTCGTGCCGTCGGCCGTGTCGATCGGATAAGGAATGACCGGCAGGTGATCGGTGGTGCCGTCGCGAAACACCCGCTCGAAAGACGCCCGCAACATCCGCCCCGACTCGCTTTCGGGGTCCGAGGGGAACTCTTCGAACAGGACTTTCCCGATAAGCCGTTCCAACTGGCGGTCCGTGACCTGCAGATAGGCGTCATTGGCCCAGACCACCCGAAGCTCACTGTCCAACAATACAAAAGGCGACGGCGCAGCTTGGAGGATTCTTTCAAAGTGGTGGTTCATCTTGGGGGTCTTCTATCCAATGGAAAGTGCTGATCGACAGGCCGAAGGGCGCGAGGACGCCCGCAGCTGACAAGCGGTGCCCGCCACGCGGGGGCGGATTTAGAATGCGGGTCTACATGTTATCCTATCTCGGAACTGTCGGGTTTGGGCAATGGCGCCGCTGCGTTTTAAACGCGTTTCGGGCATAGTTAGCGCGCAATCTGCCGGGGGCCAGAAATTCACGCATATTTTGCATGGCCTTGCACTCCGCGCTGAGTTTGCGATGAATGGGGTGGCAGCGATGGGCCGCCCCGGCTGGCCGCGCAGCCGATCGACCATTGCCCTCTGCCTATTGAACCCCCGCCCTTTGCCAAAGCCATTCAGGACCCCCGCATGACATTCCGCTTCATCCACGCGTCCGACCTGCATATCGGGCGCAAATTCGCGAATATTCCGCAAGCGCCTGACGGCAATATCCGGGGGCGTCTGATGGAAGCGCGGCATGGCGCCATTGCCAAACTGGCTCAGGCCGCGCGGGAACACGGGGCGGCGCATGTGCTCTTGGCGGGCGATACATTCGACACCGCGACGCCCTCGGCCAGCGTGCTGCGGCAGGCGCTCACCGCCATGGGCGAGGCGGTGGAGGTGACGTGGTGGCTCCTGCCCGGCAACCACGACAACCTGCGCGATGCCGAACCCCTGTGGGAGGTCATCGCCCGCGATGCGCCGCCCAATCTGCGCGCCCTCACCGAAGCCGCCCCGATCGAAATGGCCGAGGGTGTCAGCCTCCTGCCCTGCCCCATCGCCTTTCGCGCGGGCGCCAGTGACCCAAGCGCCCCGCTGGACCGCATGCACAGCCCCGAAGGCCATATGCGCATCGGCCTTGCCCATGGCGGGGTGACCGATTTTACTGACAGCGGAGAGGCCATCGCGCCGGACCGGGACCAGCGCGCGCGGCTCGACTACCTCGCCCTTGGCGATTGGCACGGGCGGATGGCCGTCTCTGACCGGGTGCACTACTGCGGCACGCCCGAGCAGGACCGGTTCAAACACGGGCGCCGTGGCGTCTGCCTTGCGGTCGAGCTCGCAGGCTCCGGCGCGCGGCCCAAGGTCGAAGAGGCCGAGATCGGCAGTTTCCTGTGGTCTGAGGCCGAGGTCACGCTGCATCCCCGGCAAGATGTCGCGGCGGCCTTGCAGGCGCTCTTGCCCGAGGCAGGGCGCAGGGACCACCTCTTGCGCGTCAAGGCGGGGGGCTGGGCAAGCCTTCCCGATCGCGCAGCCCTTGCCCACGCGGCCCAAGCCTGCGCGCCCGATTTAGCCCATTTCGAATTGCTGACTGAGGGGCTGGGCACGCAGTATGAGGCCGCGGACCTTGATGAGATCGACCGCGGCGGCGCGCTGCGTATGGCGGCGGAAACCTTGGTGAGCGAGGCGCAGTCCGAGACCCTTCCTCAATCCGACCGTGACGTGGCCGCCGATGCGCTCGCCCGGCTTCATGCCTATGTGCAGGGGGCGAAAACATGAAAATCCGCGCCATCACCCTCAACAACGTCCGCCGTTTCACCGACCCCGCGCAGGTCACCGGGATCGGCGATGGGATCAACGTGCTGAGCGAGCCGAATGAACACGGCAAATCCACCCTCTTCGATGCGATACAAGCGCTGTTCTTCAAACCCTTCGGTTCGCGCGACAAAGAGGTATCGGCCCTGCGCCCCCATGCGGGCGGCGCGCCCGAGGTCACCATCGAGGTCGAGACCGAGGCGGGCAGTTTTGCCTTGCACAAACGCTGGTTTCAAAAGCCCCTCGCCACCGTGCACCGCGAGGGCAAGCTGATCGCGCAGGCGGATGAGGCCGAAGCATGGATCGCGCAGCTTTTGGGCGGCGATGCGGGCGGCCCCTCGGGCCTGATCTGGGTGCGGCAGGGGATGACCGCGCTGACCGGCGGCTCGACCAAGGAAGAGAAACTGGCGCTGGAGGCGCGGCGCGATCTGATGACCTCGGTCGGGGCCGAGGTGGAGGCGATGACCGGCGGGCGGCGCATGGACAAGGCGCTGGCGCAATGCCGCGAGGAGCTTGCCCAATACGCCACCAGCACCGGACGCCCCCGCACCGGCGGGCCGTGGAAAGAGGCGCAGGATCAGGTCGAGGCGCTGATGGCCACCCGCGATCAATTGGCCGCGACCGCACGCGCGTTGCAAGACGCTTTGGCCGAACGCCAGCGCGCGCGGCGCGCCTTGGCCGAGCTTGAAGCGCCCGAGGTCGTCGCCGAACGGCGCGAGAAACTGGAAGCCGCCCGCGCCGCCCATGCCGCCGCGACCCGCCACGCGGAAGAGATGGAAGCGCTGAGCCGGGCCGTGGAACTGGCCCGTCTCAACGCCGAAAGCGCCACTTCGCGTCTCGACAGCTACCGCGCGGGAGAGGCCGAGCAAAAGGCCGCCGGCCGCGCCGAGGCCGCAGCACGCGAAGCGGCGGAAGCGGCCCGCGCCGCCCTGTCAGACCGCCGCGCCACGTTGGAGGCCGCAGAGGCCGCCGCCTCGGAGGCCCGAACGGCGCTCAAGACCGCCGAGGATGACCACCGCTACGCCCTCCGCGCCCGTGCGGCCAGCGATGGTGCTGACCGACGCCAAGCGCTCGAAGAACGTATCAAAGAGGCCGAAGACGCCCGCCGACGGATGGAGAGCGCAGCTGCCGCCGCCGAATCCGGCCCAGACGCCGCGGCGCTGCAACGGTTGGAAAGGCTATCCGCCGAACTCTCTGCCAGCCGCGCCGCCCGCGATGCCGCGGCCCCGCAGGTGACAGTCCGCTACGCCCCCAATCAATCGGGCGCCATCCACGGCGATGACGGCCCCTTGGCCGATGGCGCCCCCCTGCCCCTGCCACGCCGCACCACCCTGCGGATCGACGGGATCGGCGATCTGGAGATCGAGCCGGGCGCGGGCGGCGGTGAGGACGGCTCGGTCGACGCCGCCGTGACCCGGTTGCAAACCGCCCTTGACGAGATCGGCGCGGCCGATCTGCCGCAGGCCCGCACCGCCGGGGCTGCCCGTGCCGAGGCCGCCGCGCGGCAGGGAGAGGCGAAAGCTGTGCTGGCCAGCCTCGCCCCCGATGGGATCGACGCGCTGCACCAAGCCCTCGCCGCCATTCCTGCGCCGGAAGAGGTCTCGGGCGCGCCGGATCTCGCGCAGGCCGAAGACGCGCTGCAAACCGCGCAGACCGTACATGAGCGCTGCCGCATCGCGCGTGAGACCGCCGCCGAGGCGCTAGCCGATGCCAAGGCCGATGCCGCGGGCAAAGAGGCGCAGCTTGCCTCGCTCAGCGACCGGCTGCAGCGCGCCGAGGCACAGCAGGCCAAGCTGGGCAATGTCACAGAAAAAGACCTCGCCGCCCAAACCGTCACCACCGCTGCCGCGCTGGAGGCCGCCCGCCTCGCCCATGCAGAGAAGGCCAAAGACGCGCCGGATGCGGCCAGCCTTCAAGCCGCGCTCACCCGCGCGGAATCGGTCGAGGCGCAGGCCCGAGAAGAGATCGCCCGCCTGCACCCCCTGCTCGCCCGGCTGAGCGAACGCATCACCCGCGCCTCTGGCGACGCGATGGAGGAACGGCTGGCCGAGACCGAAGACCAATTGCAAGCCGCCGAAGCGGCCCTTGCCCGGATCGCCCATGAGGTCGCGGTGCTGACCCGGCTGCAAGAGGCTTTGCAGGATGCAAGGAACGAGGCGCGAGAGCGCTATTTCACCCCCATCGTCAAGGAACTGAAACCGCTGCTGCAACTGCTTTGGCCCGATGCGGAACTGACATGGGGCGAGGAATCGCTCCTGCCCCATGCGCTGATCCGCGAGGGCCGGGAAGAGCCGATCGAGGTGCTTTCGGGCGGCACGCAGGAACAGGTGGCCCTGCTGGTGCGGCTGGCCTTCGCGCGGATGCTCGCCCGGGCGGGGCGTATCGCGCCGGTAATCTTGGACGACGCGCTGGTCTTTACCGATGACGACCGGATCGAGCGGATGTTCGACGCGCTGCACCGGCAGGCAGGGGATATGCAAATCATCGTCCTGACCTGCCGCCAACGCGCCTTTCGCGCCCTTGGCGGGCAGGCTTTGCGTCTGCAAGCGGTGCCCCCCTAGCGCCGAATGAACTTTTCCCCCCGTTCGGCGTTAGCCTCCTGACGTATGCGCAGGGCATCTGGGGGGAAGACATTGAACGATATCGCCGCGATCAGACGGCTGCTGGAGGTGCTGGTTCTGATCGCCCTCTTCGTGACGGCCTATTTTGCCAAGGACCTGCTGCTGCCGATCCTGCTGGGCTTCCTCCTTGCGCTGACGCTCAGCCCGCTGATCCGCTCTTTCGAGAAATTCGGCATCTCCGCCCCATTGGGTGCCGTGCTGCTGATTGGCTGTGTCGGACTGATCATCTTTGTGCTGGCTGGCCTGTCGGCGGGCACCGTGGCGACTTGGTCTGACGAAATTCCCACCATGGGCAATGAGATACGGCGCAAGCTGCAGGGCTGGGCGCAGACGGTCGAGGATGTCCGCTCGGCCACTGAACAGGTCGAACAGATCGGCACCGAGAATGGCAGCGGGAGGCCCGAAGAGGTGGTGGTCAAACAGCCCGGCTTGCTGGACAACGCTATGAATACCGGCGCGCGGATCGGGGGCACCGTGGCGGTGGCTTTGGTCTTGGCGCTGTTTCTGCTGGCCTCGGGCGATCTGTTCTACCTCAAACTCGTGCAGTCCTTTCAGACCTTCACCGGCAAGAAACGCGCCTTGAAAGCGGTCTATGACGTGGAGCGCCGCGTGTCGCGCTACCTGCTGACCATCACCATCATCAACGCAGGCCTGGGCATCTCGGTGGGGCTCTACCTCTTCGCGCTTGGGCTGCCCGTGCCTTACGTCTGGGGCTTGGCGGCGTTCTTGCTGAACTTCCTGCCCTATATCGGCGGGGTGATCGGTGCGGTGCTGGTGGGGGCCTATGCCATCGCGACCTTCGACAGTGTCGGCTATGCCATCCTTGCCCCGCTTGGCTATCAGATCCTCACCGGGATCGAGGGGCAGTTCATCACCCCCTACCTCGTCGGGCGGCGGTTGGAGTTGAACACGGTGGCCGTGTTCCTCACCGTGGTCTTTTGGGGCTGGCTTTGGGGGATCGCGGGCGCGCTGGTGGCGGTGCCCTTCCTCGTGGTTTTCAAGGTGATCTGCGAGAACGTGACCGCACTCAACATGATCGGGCATTTTCTGGACAAATCCGCTCCCGATGTGGCGGCAACCGCGGCGGATGAACCCGCCGCGGAAAAGCGCGGTGGCTAGGGCCGCTTATCCCGCGAGGGACGGCAGCCAGAGCACGATCTGCGGGAAGGCGACCAGAAGGCCGATTGTGACCGCGTCGGCGATGAAGAAGGGCATCACGCCGCGGAAAACGTCCTGCACGCTGAGGTCGGGGCGCACGCCCGCGACGACAAAGCAGTTCAGGCCGATGGGCGGGGTGATCAGACAGAACTCCGCCATTTTCACCACCAGAATCCCGAACCAGATCGCGCACATCGGACCCGACATGCCAAAGGCACTGTCGGCGGCCGAGACCATCTCGCCCCCGTTAAGCGCCATGACCGCCGGATAGACCACCGGCAGCGTCAGCAGCAGCATCCCGATGGCGTCCATGAACATCCCCAGCACGGCATAGGCCAAGAGGATGCAGATCAGGATCAGCATCGGCGAGGTTTCGAGCGAGGAAATCCAGTCGGCGAAGGCACCGGGCAGATCGGCGAAGCCGAGGAAACGCACATAGATCAGCACGCCCCAGATGATGGTAAAGATCATCACGGTCAGCTTCGCGGTCTCCAGCAGCGCGTCCTTCAACTCGGCCAGCCGCATGCCACGGAAGACGGCCATGCAGAAGACGATAAAGGCGCCCACGGCCCCGCCCTCAGTCGGGGTGCCCCAAGCGTCGCCGAAGGGGTTGTAGACGAAAAAGATGATGATCACGACCACGGCAACAATCGGCATCGCAGCGGGGAGCGAGGCAAAACGCTCGCCCCATGTAAAGCCGCGCACCGGCGGGCCGACGCTTTTCCAGATCATCGCGATGCCGATGATCAGCACCGCATAGACCACCGCTGAGAAGGCACCGGGCACGAAGCCCGCCAGCAACAGCTTGCCCACGTCCTGCTCCACGATGATGGCATAGATCACAAGGATCGCCGAGGGCGGGATCAATGAGGCCAACGTGCCCCCTGCCGCCACGACACCGGCTGCGAATTGCTTGTTATAGCCGATCTTGAGCATTTCGGGGATGGCGATACGGGCAAAGACCGCCGCCGTCGCGACCGACGCGCCAGACACTGCCGCAAAGCCCGCCGTGGCGAAAACGGTCGAGACCGCCAAACCGCCCGGCACCCAAGCGAACCAACGTTTCGCCGCTTCAAAGATCGCCTTGGTCAGGCCCGCGTAATAGGCGAGAAAGCCGATCAGAATGAAGGTCGGGATAAGCGAGAGGGTCTGGCTCGATACCTTCGAGTGCGGCACTTGGCCCGCGGTCTTGATCGCCACGGTCAGCGCCCAGCCAAGCTGGTCCCACTCCATGCCCTTCTTGGCCCAGAAAATCCAGATCAGGCCGACAAGCCCAGCCATGGCCGCGGCAAAGGCCACCCGCATGCCAAGCACCACCATGACGAGCATACCGCCCGAGACCCAAAGGCCGATTTCAATAGGATCCATCAGTCACGTCCATCCAGTTGTTCGGCCTCGGCCATTGCTTGTTCCGCCGCCGATTGCACCAGCGGCACGGCCACGGGGCGTTCCAGCCCCAGCACCAAGGCTCGGCCATAGCCCCAAATTTGCAGGCAGAGCCGCAGAGAGATCACGACGAAAGCCAGCGGCACCACCAGTTTGCTGGGCCAGATCGGCAGGCCGATGTCGATCGAACTGTCGCGGCTCCACATCGGGGCGTTCATGTCAAAGCTGCGGTCGAAATGCGCCCAAGCGCCCCATGTCAGCGCCAGCATCAGCAAAAGGATCAGCACCACCGACAGCAGTTCCGCCGCCCAAAGCGCGCGGCCCTTGAGCTGGCCGATCAGGATGTCCATGCGCACATGGCCGCCCATGCGTTGGGTATAGGCGATGCCCATGATGGCGATGAAAGGCATCGCCGCTTCGATCCAGTCGACATAGCCCGCCAGCGGCGTGGAAAAGAACTTGCGCCCTCCCACGGACCAGACGGCCAGTATCATCAGTGAGAAAACGGCAAGCCCCGAGATCAGGGCAAAGAAGGTTTCCAGCTTCAGCAGGCCCCGGTCGAGGCGGCTGAGGAGGCTGCTGTCCTCCAGCACGGCGGATGATCCGGCCATCGGCTCTCCTTTTCAGAAAGTCTGTTTGTTGCGTTTTGGAAGTCGAAAGGGCCGCGCGGTCAATCCGCACGGCCCTCACAGTCATGCCCGGCTGGGCTTAGTTCGAGGCACGCTCTTTTTCCAGCGTCTCCATCACGAGGTCATAGAGTTCCTGACCCGGGATGCCCTGCGCTTCCATGTTCTCGATCCATGCTTCGCGCGCGGGATCGGCCGCTTTCTCTTTGAACTCGGCGATGACTTCGGGAGAATACTCAACCTTCTCCACGCCTTTCTCTTCGAGAACGGAATCCCATTTCTCCAGGAGTTCCGCATAGTTGGCGAGGTAGTGATCCAGCGCCTCATCGACCGAGCTGTCGAGCGCTTCGCGCTCTTCGTCGCTCAGCATCTCATAGGCGTCGATGTTCACCACAACGGGGCAGTTCACGGTGCCGGGGTTGAGGTTCGCGGTCCACCAGTCGGCCTTGTTGATGGTGCCAAAGGACAGATGCGCGTGCTGGGCGAAGGCCACGGTGTCAACGACACCCGATTCCATCGCGTTATAGGCTTCGGTCGCGGTCACGGATGTGGGCACGGCGCCGACAGCTTCAAAGGCTTTGCCCAGACCGCCGGTGGCGCGGACGCGCATGCCGTCGAAATCTTCCAGCGTGGTGCGCGGATCGCCGGTGCCGACAAGGTTGTACTGCGGCATGGGCGAGGTCATCAGCATTTTCGCGTTCCACTGCGCCATCTCCTTGGCGACGGCGGGGTGGTCATAGACCGCTTTGGAAACCGCGACTTCCTCTTCAAGGTTGCTCACCCCCAGAAACGGCAGTTCCAGCACGGTGATCGCGCGGTTCTTATCGGCGTGGTAGCCGGCGCAGAACTGGGCCATCTCGAAAGCGCCGATGGAGATACCATCGAGGTTTTCGCGGTTCTTGGACAGGCCGCCGTAGCTGACGTTGATGGTGAATTCGCCGTCGGTCTTCTCAGAAACCAGTTCGGCAATCTTTTCCACATGTTCGGTGAAGGCGCGGCGCTTGCCCCAGACCGAGGCGTTCCATTCGGTCGCGGCAGCTTCGCTTACAAACGCGACAGTCAGCGCACAGGCGGCGGCACCGCTGAGCAGATTTTTCATGATGGCTCTCTCCCATAGTTGCCGCCCTTGGGTGGGCGGATTGGCGCACAGGCTACCCCGCGGGGGCTGGCCTGCCAACCCCGTCATGCCGCGCAAATACGACAGCCGCAAGACAGTAGCGCCAAGTTTGACTGGCAAGGCTTTGAAAAACCGCGCCAATCACCGGGTAAGAGCGAAAAATTTACAGGAATCGCCCCGATCGGGAAAAACCTTTACAGGCAAGCCCTTGTAATCCAGTTGCTTATTCCCTTCTTTTCACGGGCCGCTATGATCCGGCTGAGGAGGACGCCACGGCCACCGGGTTAGACCCGCGCCCCGTGGCGATGCGAACATCAAGGGAGGAACCACCATGTCCGACGCCACCGCCAAGACCTATCCGCCATCCGCCGACATGGCCGCCCGGGCCCATGTGGACGCGCAGACCTATGACAAGATGTACCAAGCATCGGTCACCGACACCGATGGGTTCTGGCGCGAACAGGCGCAGCGGATCGACTGGATCAAACCCTTCACCCAAGTGCGCGACGTGAACTTCGATCTTGGGTCGGTCAGCATCAATTGGTTCGCGGATGGCGAGCTGAACGTCAGCGCCAATTGCATCGACCGCCATCTTGAGACGCGCGGCGATCAGACCGCGATCATCTGGGAGCCGGACAGCCCCGAGGATGAGGCCAAACACATCAGTTACCGCGAGCTCCACAGCGCCACCTGCCGCATGGCCAATGTGCTGCGTGATCTCGGCGTGGGCAAAGGCGACCGCGTGATCATCTATATGCCGATGATCCCCGAAGCCGCCTATGCCATGCTGGCCTGCGCGCGGATCGGGGCGATTCACTCGATCGTTTTCGCAGGCTTCTCGCCCGATGCTTTGGCCGCGCGGGTGAACGGCTGCGAGGCGAAGGTGGTGATCACCGCGGATGAAGCGCCGCGCGGCGGCAAGGCCACACCGCTCAAGGCCAATGCCGACAAGGCGCTGGCGCAATGCGATGCGTCCGTGCAATGCCTTGTGGTGCGCCGCACGGGCGGTGACGTGGCATGGGACGATGCCCGCGACCGTGATTACAACGCACTGATCAAGGATGCCGCCGAGACCTGCGAAGCAGAGGCGATGGGCGCCGAAGACCCGCTCTTCATCCTCTACACCTCAGGCTCCACCGGCCAGCCCAAGGGCGTGGTCCATACCACCGGCGGCTATATCACCTATGCGGCGCTGACCCATGAGGTGACGTTCGATTACCACGACGGCGACATCTACTGGTGCACGGCGGATGTAGGCTGGGTCACCGGCCACAGCTACATCGTCTATGGCCCGCTGGCCAATGGCGCGACCACGCTGATGTTCGAAGGCGTGCCCACCTACCCCGATGCCAGCCGTTTCTGGCAGGTCTGCGAAAAGCACAAAGTCACGCAGTTCTACACCGCCCCCACCGCGATCCGCGCGCTGATGGGGCAAGGCAATGACTATGTGACCAAAAGCGATCTGTCCTCGCTGCGCATTCTTGGCACCGTGGGCGAGCCGATCAACCCCGAGGCGTGGAACTGGTATCACGAGGTCGTCGGCCAGAACCGCTGCCCCATTGTCGACACGTGGTGGCAGACCGAGACCGGCGGCCATCTGATGACCCCCCTGCCCGGCGCGCATGACATGAAACCGGGGGCCGCGATGAAACCCTTCTTCGGCGTCAAACCGGTGGTGCTGGACCCAACATCGGGTCAAGAGATCGACGGCAACCCCGCCGAGGGCGTGCTTTGCATCGCCGACAGCTGGCCGGGGCAGATGCGCACCGTCTGGGGTGATCACGAAAGGTTCGAAAAGACCTATTTCGCCGATTACCCGGGCTATTACTTCACCGGCGACGGCTGCAAACGCGATGCCGATGGCGACTACTGGATCACGGGCCGCGTTGACGATGTGATCAACGTCTCGGGCCACCGCATGGGCACCGCCGAGGTGGAAAGCGCCCTCGTCGCCCATGACAAAGTGGCCGAAGCCGCCGTGGTCGGCTACCCGCATGACGTCAAAGGCCAAGGCATCTATTGCTATGTCACCTTGATGAGCGGTGAGGAACCTTCCGAAGAGTTGCGGGCCGAGCTGCGCAATTGGGTCCGGCAAGAGATCGGCCCCATAGCCTCGCCCGATCTGATCCAATGGGCACCGGGCCTGCCAAAAACACGTTCGGGCAAGATCATGCGCCGCATCCTGCGCAAGATCGCCGAGGATGATTACGGCGCATTGGGCGACACCTCGACGCTGGCGGACCCCGGCGTGGTGGACGATCTGATCGGCAACCGCATGAACCGCTGACACCCTGCGCGGCGCGGGCGGCTGCCTGCCCCCGCACCGCGTTGCATGAGAAAGAGAGACATGGACCAAACCGCCCCCCAAGTGCCGCCGCCCGCCTCCGCTGCGGAATGTGACGCCGCCCTGCCGGATATCCTCGCCGCGCCCAAGGATAGCGCCGTGATCGAAGAACTTTGCTTTCGCCCCGATTACGGGGAGCGGGATTTCCGTGATGAACTGGATCTGACGGTGGCCCAAGGCATCCTTGGCGAACGTTGGACCGAGAAACCTTGGCTGACCCTGCCTGACGGAAGCCCCGATCCGCGGATACAGGTCTCCATCCTGCCCAAACGCGTGATGGATCTTTGCTGGCGCGACCGCGCAAACACGCCGCACCCCGGCGATACGATGATCGTGGACATGGACCTCGGCCATGAGAACCTGCCCGTCGGCACGCGCCTTCAAGCCGGGTCTGCGGTGCTGGAGGTGAGCGATAAGTTCAACACCGGCTGCGTCAAATGGCGCGACCGCTATGGCCAAGACAGCCTGCGGTGGATCAACCGAAAGGAAAACCGCCCGCATCGGCTGCGCGGCGTTCTGTGCAAAATCGTGCAAGACGGCACCGTTCGCCATGGGGACCGGCTGACCAAGCTCTGACGCCTCTCACATAGAAATAGGCCGCCCCCAAGGGACGGCCCGGATCGTCAGTTCAAGCGTTTTCGCGCGGGTTTAGCCTTCGACGCGCTGAAGGTTGATCTCACCCACGCCCACGGCAAAGTTCACGCCGCTCTGGGTATTCACGCTCAGCGGCTGAAGCGCCAATGTGTTCTCGGAACCACCCGTCATCAGGTTGGCCCCCGCGCCGACACCGACGGTCGCCTCGGCGGAAACGCCTTTGTAGCTGCCGTTCAGCCCGCCTTCGGAATATTCCTGCTCGGTCGGGGCCAGCACCAGCCATGACATCTGGCCGTTCTCGGTCTTGCCGATATCGACGCCCCAGCGGTTGATCTCGCCCACATAGGTCTCATCTTCGAGACCTTCTTGGATGGGGTTGAAGGTACAGGTCAGCTCACGGGTGGAGCCGAAGACGAAGCCGGTGCCCTCGCCCACATCGCAAGACAGGGAGCCGATCTCGACGTGGTCGACGGTCTCATTGTCATCGGCCATCGCGGTGGAGCCGAAGGCGGTGGCGCTCAGAAGGGCCGCGCCGAGGGTGAGTTTGCTTGCATACATCATCTTTGTCACTTTCCGGCGCGACGAGACGCGCCTTTTCTGCTGTGAACGGCATTCGGGTGCCTTGGACAGACGGCGCAGACCTCCTGCGCCGCCCCTTTCAGACAGCCAGCATCGACACCAATTGGGGCCGATGATGCCTCTCATCGCTGGCCCAACGCCGGGCCTTGGCGGCGGTTCCTCGGCCCAACCGCGGGGGCAAAAATCCGCGCAAGAGGGCCGATGCGCAACGCCCCGGCACCGCTGGACAAATCAGCCGCCACATGGCACCGCTTGTCGCTATGAGTGATGATCTGATCCCCTTCGCGCCCGACAGCGGCGATGCCCCGGCGCTGCGCCGTGCCTTCGGGCGTTTCGGCACCGGCGTGACCGTGGTGACCGTAAAAACCGCCCAAGGCCCCTTGGGGATGACTGCGAATTCCTTCGCCTCGGTCTCGCTCGACCCGCCTTTGGTGCTGTGGTCGCCTGCTATCTCATCCAAACGGCATGACAGTTTTACCTCGGCGGCGTCCTTTTGCATTCACGTGCTGGGCGCGGATCAAGAGGATCTGGCCCAGCGTTTCGCTGGTCAGGGGCATGACTTTTCCGGTTTTGACTGGGATGAAGATGCCGCCGGGGTGCCCACTTTCGCGGGCTGCCTCGCGCGTTTTCACTGCAACACCTACGCAGTACACCCGGCGGGCGATCATTCCCTGATCTTAGGTCATGTTCAGCAGGTCGCCCTGCGCGAGGATGGCGCGGCGGGGCTGATGTTCGACCAAGGCCGCTATGGCCGCTTCACCCCGCGCGACGAAGCCTAGGCGAAAGGGCGCCCCGCAAGGCGCCCCGTTTCTCAGTAATCCCGCTCGAAAAAGATGCCGATGCTGCTGTCGCCATCCGACCCCAACGTGCCCTTGGCCGTCAGGCTTTCGGTGATATCGAGGTTGAGCGACACCTCCCCCGTGCCATCCGAGGCCGCCGTCACATCGGTATAGACGTTGTCGGTCAGGTATTTCCCCAGCCTCAGCGCCGTCTCGCCATCCTCGGTGGTGGTCACGTCCAGATCGTCGAGGCCAAAGCCCTCACGCAGGTTGCCGATCACCCCGTCGCCGCCGCGCCCTGCGAGGGTCGCCACGGCACTGGCCAATTGCAGCGCCTGAAAGGCCGAGATTTCCGAGATGTTGCGCCCAAAGAGCAGCTGCGACAGCACCTCGTCCTGCGGCGCGGCGGGGGTGGATTCGAAAGTGACCTCCGGCTCATTCGCCGGGCCGCTCACGATGACACGCACCTCCCCCGCTTCGGTATCGGTCGAAGTGACGAACCGGATATAGGGGATGAAATCGCCCTGAAACTGGATCGACCCTTCGTCGAGCAAGAAGCGTTTGCCCAAGATATCGAGCCGCCCGCGGATCAACTCGAACCGCCCGGCCGAGATGATGCGGTTGGTGGTGCCGCTGAGGTTCAGCGCGCCGCCCAGTTCCGCATCCAGCCCGCGGCCCCGGACGTAAATCCGGTTCGGCGCGTTGAGTTGCAGGTCCAGCCCGAACCCGGGGCCGGACGCCTCCGCCGCAGGGTCGTCCTCGGCCTCGACCCCCTCCAACCCGGCCTTGCGGCGGGTCGCCAGCACATCGGCAGGCGCGTTGACATGGGTGATCTGCGGGATGTCCCCGATCGAGGTCAGACCCGTTGCGGGAACCTGAATATTCGTCTCGCCCGCGTTGATCACCCCGGTAATCTGCGCCCCCCCGCTCAAGGGACCTGCAAGCCGCAGATCGCCGTTCAGCGTAGTGCTGTAAAGGCTCGGGTCCGCATAGACGAGGTTGCGCAGGGTCACGTTGATATCCGCAGGCAAGGCCGGTGTCAGGGTGATCGCCCCCGCCACGCGCAGCTCTCCGCCATCGACGGCCTGACCGGTCACATTGAGCTGCGCCCGGTTACCCCCAAGCTGAACATCCGCGTCGATCCCCCGCAACGCCACCCGCAGGTTCGGCGCGGTGAAGGTCGCGCCGCTGGTGGTAATGCGCCCGCTGACCGACGACAGCGCCGCCGGTCCGTTGATTTGCAAATCGAACCGCGCTTGCCCCTGCAAATTACGCGGGGCGAGGAAGGGACGCGAGAGCCCAAGCGGCGCATTGCCCGCGATATCGAGGTTCAGCGTCCCGTCGGTATTCACCAGCCCTGCCACAGTCGCCTGCGTGCCTGCGGGGCCATTGGCACTGGTGTCGATGCGCCAGGCCTCCCCCTCGCGCCGGGCCGAGCCTGCGACGCTGAGCGGGCCGTTTACCTGTTCCACCAAGGCGCCGATGTCAGGCATGTTCAACTGGAAATCGACCGCCGCATTGGGGCCGGTGACCAAGCCTTCGACCGTCGCCCGTGCGCCATAGGGGCCGCTGGCGCTGGCATCGAGGACCACGCCGTTTTCGGTCTGACGCGCCACGCCGTTGGCCGCGAAAGAGCCTGAGACGCTGGGCACCAGCGGGTTCACGTTGGGCACCGAGACGTCGAACCGAAGAGAGACCTCTCCGGTCACCAGCCCTTCGACCATGGCGCTACTGCCATAGGGGCCATCGGCGCTGACATCCACGGCGATTCCGTCATCGGTCTGACGGATGTCGCCCGTGGCCGAAAGCGGGCCGTTCACACCGGGTGCGAGGGGGCTGACGTCGGGCACTGAGAGGTCAAAGCTGAGCGCCATATTCGGGCCGGTGGCCAGCCCTTCAACCACGGCGCTGCTGCCATAGGGGCCACGCGCGGCGACATCCACGGCAATGCCGCTCTCCTGCTGCCGCACCGTGCCTTGGGCCGCCAGCGGCCCGTTCACCCCGGGGGCGAGCGGGCTGACATCCGGCAAGGTCAGGTCAAAGCGCAGCGCCATGTCAGGCCCCGTCGCCAAGCCTTCGACCGCGACGCGGCTGTCGTAGGGGCCATTGGCGATGGTATCGACGACAAACCCCTGTTCGGTCTGCTCTACCGTGCCGCTGGCCGCCACCCCGCCGTTGATCTGCGGGACGAGGGGTTGGATATCGGGCAGCGACAGGTCAAAGGCCACATCGACGCGCGGCGTGACCAACCCTTCGACCGAGGCCTGCGCCTCCAACGGGCCGCTGGCTTCGGTGTCGATCTCCCACCCCTGCGGCGTCTGGCGCAATGCGCCCTTGGCGGTGACCGGGCCGGTGATATCCGCCTCGGGCAGGAAATCTTCGATCCGGGGGATATCGGCGGTGAAGTCGATTTGCGCATCCTCTCCCGTGGCCAAGCCCGAAACGGTCAGCGCCGCGTCATAGGGGCCATCGGTGACCGCGTCGACAACCCAGCCGCGCGGCTCTTGCACCGCTGTGGCCTTGACCGCAACGGGCCCTTGGTATTGCGGCAGCACCAGCCCAACATCGGCGAGCGTGAAGTCCAAGGCCGCGCGGCTGTCTTCGCTGCGCAATTCGACATCGCCGGTCAGGTCCAGCGCATCGTTCTTTAACTCAAGATCGCGCAGGAAAGTCCCCGTCTCGTTGCGTTTCGCCACCATGCTAAGGCTGGTCCGCCCCGCGAGAACCGCATCGGCCTGTTCGATCCCGATCTCAAGGTCATCGGTCCCCCCGGCAATCGCCAGATCGAACATGCCGCCCAAAGGCGTGACCGTGCCGTTCAGCGCCAGCGCCGTGGCTCCCGCGATATCGCGACCCGCCAGCGCGGAAAAGCGACTGATATCTTGGGCTTTGAGCGTCATCTTCAGCTGGGTGAGCAGCCCGCTATCCACCCCGTCGATCGCGGCTTCGCCGGTCAGGCCATAGTCTTCGCCCGATAGGGTCAGCCCGTTGATCTCAATCGGTTCACCTTCGACAAAGCGGATTTCGGCGCTGCCGGTGATCGCATCGCCGACGGCCTCGGCACTTGCCGGATCGGTCAGCGTCAGCCCCTCGGTGGCAAAGGTCACATCGCCAAAGAATTGCCCCAAACTGCCAAGGTTGCCTTCGAGAATACCGTCGAGCGCCAGTTGGGTCTGCGCAATTTGCAGCGCGCCCGTGTCCAGCCCGGTGATGTCGAACGCACTTTCAAAGCGGTCGCCATCCGCGGCATCGTAGTCCACGCGCAGAGTCACGGCCTCGACCCGCGTGCCCTCACCCGAAATCGGCAACAGGGTCGAGGTGCCATCTGGGTTTGCGATCCGGCCTGAGATGTCGATCAGTGTCGGCCATTTCTCTTGGTTCAACGTGACCTGCCCCTGCAGATCGACGGAATTCGCGGCAAGGGCAAAGCTGCTGACCTCAACCGCACCGTTGCTTTCCAGCAGTGCATCCAGCGCCAGCCGCACGTCCTCGCCGAAGAAGTCGCGGTAGCGCGGGGCGAGCAGCGCAGTGATGTCGCCGCCGATATCGGCTTGAATGCGGCGGTCCGGTGTATCGCTGGCGCGGCGTGGGGCCTGCGTGCCAAGGGTCACCTGCCCCGCCAAACGCTCTTGCCCATCGGTGGCGATGGTCACGTCGGTCGCAAAATCATCCAGCGGCCCTGCGCCTTTCACGGTCATCTGCACCGAAGGCTGCCCCGGCAGGTTCAGCAGTTTCGACGCGATGCCTTCGGGATCTTCGGTCAAGTTCAACAACAGGTCCAGCGCATTTTCGGTGCGGTCGAAATCGGCCTGAATGTCGAACTCGCCCCGTTTGCCATCGGTGCGGCGGGCCTGAAAATCGACGATGCCGACCGTATCGGTCAGCCGTGCATTGGCGCTTACCGAAAGCTGCGCCGCCTCGCCCAAGATCGGCTCGCCCAAGTTGATCTCATCCACCGAGAAATCCGCGATTTCGATGGAGACAGGCAGATCGGGCAAGGCAAAGGGTTTGGCCTCGGCATCGGGCAGATCGACTTCATTGCTGACCGGCAGACGCTCGACATCGAGCCGTCCGGCGGTGAGTTGTTCGACCTCCAGCCGTCCGCGCAGCAGGGCCGAACGGTTCCAATCCAGGACCACATCGTCAAGCGTCAGCCAGATGCCATCGTCATCCGCAATCGTCATCCGATCAAAGGAGGCCTCCGAACTCAGCGCCCCTGCGAATCCGTCGATGCTGACGGTGCGGCCCGCGCCGCTCAGCGCGTCTTGAATGGTCCGGGTGAGAAAGCCCTTGTCGTCATCCTGTGCGGCAGCCGGTGTGAGGCAGGCCAGATAGACAAGGCTGGCGGTGAGGATCTGCAAAAACTGTCGCATTAAAACGCCTGTCCAATCCCGATATAGACTTGGAAATCTTCATCCACTTCCGGCCCCGATGTGGGCACGGCCACGTCCAGCCGGATCGGCCCGATGCCCGTGGCATAGCGCAGCCCCAGACCTGCGCCCGAGTGCCAAGTGCCTGATCCGTCGTAGAATTCTTCCGACCCGATATAGCCCGCATCGGCAAAGCCCACGACGCCGATCTTCTCGGTCAGGGCCACGCGCGCCTCTGCTGATAGCCCGACAAAGCTGCGCCCGCCCACGGTGTCGCCGCTCGGCAGTTCAACCCCAAGCGTTTGATAGGGTTGTCCGCGCACGCTGCCGCCCCCGCCGGAGTAAAAGAGGTAATCCGCCGGCGCTTCCGACAGGTCCGGCCCTGCAACCGATCCAAGCTGCCCCCGGAAGGCCAGCGTCACCGGGCGCTCCGTCCCGAAGCTGCGGTAGTAGCGCGCATCAAGATAGCTGCGCAGCCCGCTTTCAGACCCCGACAGCGCGACGAAGGGCGTGATATTGGCGTCGATGTAATAGCCCTCGGTCGCGTCCAGTTCCTTGTCGCGGTAGTCAAACTCGGCCCCCAGCGGCAGGGTCAGCAGGGTGTATTGGTTGGTGCCGAAGGCATCCTCGGTCTCGGCCACACGCAGGCCGAGGCCCGCGGAATAGGTGCGATTCTGGTTGGCAATCCGCTCGATCCCCGCCTCCAGATCCAACTGGCGGGAGAAGTAATTCACCTCATCAAGCTGTTCCAACGTGGCCAGCGCGTAGAAATCGGTATCTTCGTTAAAGGTCGCCGGACGTTCGAACCGGGTAGAGAGCGTATAGTCCTCCCCCCCCGAATTGCCGCCGATCCCTTCGATCTCAGCCGAGAGGCGCAGACGTTCGGCCCCGCCCAACAGATTGCGGTGCAGCCAGAAAGTGCTCAGCGTCAGCCCTTCGAGCGAGGACAGTTCCGCACCAAAGCCAAAGCGCCGCTTGGGCGCTTCGGTCACCTGCGCGGTGATGGGCAGCGTGTCGTTGGGGCCAATCCGATCCGCTTCGATGAGCGCCACGGCGTCGAACGCGCCGGTGCGGCGCAGCCGTTCGGTGGCCAGTTCCAACTCTTCGGGCGAGAAGACCTCCCCCTGTGGCAGCCCTGCGATTTCGATCAGCCGCGCGGTGCGCACGTCTTCGTTGCCGGTCACAGTCAGCACGCCAAAACGCAGCTTTGGCCCCGGGGCCAGCCGCAGGGCAGCGTCGATCTGGCGCTCACGGTGTTTGGCCACAAGATCTTGATCCGCCAATGCCGCTTTCGCGTGGCCCACGTCACGCCAACCGCTGACCCCGGCCGAGACGGTTTCCTTCAGCACGCCAAGGCTCGCGGTCTCCCCCGCGGCAAATCCGTCCGGCAACTCGGTGCCCGGGGCTATGGGCGCGATGCGGGTCGCGCCAAAGCGGAACTTCGGCCCCGGGTCTACCGTGATCACGGCCCGGTCGATGCGGCGCGGCGGTTGCACAGGAGGAATCGCGGCGGCATCGACGCCATCCAAGGTGATCTTGAGCGTCGGCCCGAAATACCCGTTGTCGTAAAGCAGCGCCAAAAGCCGCCCGTAATCGGCCTGCGCCGCGGCGACCAATTCCTGCGGCGTGGCAGGCTCGGCATCCTCATCGGTCTGCTCGGCCAACAAGGACCCATCGCGCAGGGTGGCATAGAGGTCCGAATCCGCTGCGATGCCAGTGATGGCCAGTTCCGCCGCCTGTGCCGCAGCCCCCCCGCCAAGAAGTAGTCCAAGAGCGAGACAAAGCGCCGCCCCTTGAGTCTGCCCTTGTTGCGCCACGCGCTACCCTCCTTGCGTTCGTCACCCCGGTTTTCGCGCCGGTTCTCCTTTGCCCGCCCAAACGGGCCTTATTCTTAGCAACCGTTAAACGGCATTGCCGCCTTGGCTGCAAACACTCTGCCGGGGGAATCGCGCAATGAGAACGGCCTGCCCCGCCCCGCGCAGGTGTCACGCGCGGAATCGGCAAGATACCGCGCAGCAAGACTGTAGGCTGACCACGGCCCGAGACGAGGGCAAAAACGTTTTTTCTTTCAGGGGGTCCGACCATCGCTTTGCATTGCAAAGCATCGTGGTGCGGTCGGAGAGACTCGAACTCTCACGGGTGTTACCCCACAGCGACCTCAACGCTGCGCGTCTACCATTCCGCCACGACCGCACGCCATGGTTGGTGGGCGGGGTTTAGCCAAAGACCAAGGGCTTGTGAAGAGGCAATCTGCAAATTTTTTCAATGCGTTTCAGAAAGCGGGTTCAGCCCCCGATTTTCCGCAGCCGCACCCCCGATCACAATCCCCTTACCGCCCTACAATCTGACGGCTCAACCGTTGAAAGCGCGCGTTCGGCGGGCCATCTGTGACGCAAGCAAGAAGGAACACGCCATGCCCGCAGACACCGCCACCCCCACAGATACCCCCACCGTGCAGATCGACATCGTATCGGATGTGATGTGCCCTTGGTGTATCGTGGGCTACAAACAACTTGAGCAAGCACTCGGCGCGGTTGGCGTCGGCGCCTACCTGCGTTGGCACCCCTTTGAGTTGAACCCGCAGATGCCAGCCGAAGGCCAGAACATGGCCGAACATCTGGCCGAGAAATACGGCTCCACCCCTGCTCAGTCGGTCGAGAATCGCAAACGGCTAACGCAGATGGGCCAAGACTTGGGCTTTACCTTCAACTTTTCCGACGACACGCGGATGCAAAACACCTTTGCCGCGCATCAACTGCTGACATGGGCGCAGGCCCAAGGGCTGCAACACCCGCTGAAGATGGCCCTTTTTGACGCGCATTTCACCCAAGGGCGCAATGTGAACGACACTGATGTGCTCGCCGATGTTGCCGCTTCCGTCGGGTTGGACCGGGATGAGGCGCTTGAGGTGCTCCGCAGCGGCAGCTTTGCCGAACAGACCCGCGAAGCGCAGCAATTCTGGACTTCGCGCGGCATCTCCGGCGTGCCGTCGATGATCTTCGAGGGCAAATACCTGATCACCGGGGCGCAGGGGGCTGAAAACTACGCCCAAATCCTGCGCAAGGTCTTGGAGGAACGCGACGCCGCCGCCTGACACTGTGCCTCTGGCGGTGCGGCGCGGGTCTTGCTAAGGCATCCCCATGGTTGAATGGATCATCACCGACGGCTTGACCGATTACCGCAGCGCCGAGGCGTGGATGGAGGCGCGCGCCACCGCCATCGCCGCCGGTGAGGCCGAGGAATGCATCTGGCTGGTCGAACATCCGCCGCTCTACACCGGCGGAACCTCGGCGCGGGTCGAAGACCTGACAGAGCCTGACCGCTTTCCCGTCTACCCCACCCGGCGCGGTGGGCAGTATACCTACCACGGGCCGGGCCAGCGTGTGGCCTATGTGATGCTCAACGTCGCCGCTCGGGGACGCGATGTGCGCTGTTTCGTGCGCCAGCTCGAAAATTGGGTCATCGCCACGTTGGATCAATTCAACCTGCGCGGCGAAATCCGCCCCGGTCGCGTCGGCGTTTGGGTGCAACGGCCCGAGAAACCCGCCCAGCCCGATGGCAGCCCCGCCGAAGACAAGATCGCCGCCATTGGAATCAGGCTCCGCAAATGGGTCAGCTTCCACGGCATCAGCATCAATGTGGAGCCGGACCTCAGCCATTTTGGCGGCATCGTGCCCTGCGGCATCACGAACCATGGGGTGACCTCACTGGTCGATCTGGGTCTGCCCGTGACGATGGACGATGTCGATCTTGCCCTGCGCGCCACCTTTGATGAGGTCTTTGCCAGCGCCCCCACAGGCAGCTGCGACATCACCCCCTAACAGCGGCAAAGCACGCGCCAAGCGGCCCAAAGGCCGGATTTTACGGCGACAGCCACAGCGCAAAAAATACCCACCCTGCGACCATCGCGCCCATTGCCCCCACGAGACGGTCGCTCTAAAACGGGCGCGACACCGCATGTGCCGCCTATGGCGCCATGTGTCCAATTCATTTGCAGGAGGCACCGCATGGCAGACGCAGCCATTCACGGCCAAGATCATCACGACGACCGGGGGTTCTTTACCCGGTGGTTCATGTCCACCAACCACAAAGACATCGGTATTCTGTACCTGATCGTCTCGGCCTTGGTCGGTCTTATTTCGGTGGCATTCACCGTCTACATGCGCCTCGAGCTCATGGATCCGGGCGTTCAATACATGTGTATGGAAGGCGCGCGTTTCATCGCGGATAGCTCTGCCGCCTGTACGCCAAACGGCCACCTGTGGAACGTGCTGATCACCGGCCACGGCATCCTGATGATGTTCTTCGTCGTGATTCCCGCGCTCTTCGGCGGTTTCGGCAACTACTTCATGCCGCTGCAAATCGGCGCGCCGGACATGGCCTTCCCGCGGATGAACAACCTCAGCTTCTGGCTCTATGTCGCGGGCACCACCCTCGCGGTCTGCTCGCTGCTGACACCCGGTGGCAACGGCCAGCTCGGCTCCGGGGTGGGCTGGGTACTCTACCCGCCGCTTTCGGTGCGCGAAGCGGGCATGTCGATGGACTTCGCGATCTTCGCGGTGCACGTCTCCGGTGCCTCCTCGATCCTCGGCGCGATCAACATGATCACCACCTTCCTGAACATGCGTGCCCCCGGCATGACCCTGTTCAAAGTGCCGCTCTTCGCTTGGTCGATCTTCGTCACAAGCTGGCTGATCCTCCTGTCCCTGCCGGTTTTGGCGGGCGCGATCACCATGCTCTTGATGGACCGCAACTTCGGCTTCGCCTTCTTCGACCCCGCAGGCGGCGGTGACCCGATCCTCTACCAGCACATCCTGTGGTTCTTCGGCCACCCCGAAGTCTACATCATCATCCTGCCCGGCTTCGGCATCATCTCCCACGTCATCGCGACCTTCTCGCGCAAACCGGTCTTCGGCTACCTGCCGATGGTCTGGGCGATCATCGCGATCGGCGCATTGGGCTTCGTCGTCTGGGCGCACCACATGTACACCGTGGGCATGACCCTGAACCAGCAGGCCTACTTCATGCTGGCCACCATGGTCATCGCGGTGCCAACGGGGGTGAAGGTCTTCAGCTGGATCGCCACTATGTGGGGCGGCTCGATCGAGTTCAAAACACCGATGCTCTGGGCCTTTGGCTTCCTGTTCCTCTTCACCGTCGGTGGCGTCACCGGCATCGTGCTGAGCCAGGCCGCCGTGGACCGCGCCTACCATGACACCTACTACGTCGTGGCGCACTTCCACTACGTGATGTCGCTCGGCGCCGTCTTCGCCATCTTCGCGGGCATCTACTTCTACCTGCCCAAGATGACGGGCCGCATGTACCCCGAATGGGCCGGCAAACTGCACTTCTGGGCGATGTTCATCGGTGCAAACCTGACCTTCTTCCCGCAGCACTTCCTGGGCCGTCAGGGCATGCCGCGCCGCTACATCGACTATCCTGAGGCATTCGCCTACTGGAACCAGTGGTCCTCGATCGGCGCCTTCCTCAGCTTCGCCTCCTTCCTCTTCTTCTTCGGGGTGATGGCCTACACGCTGACCCGCGGCGCGCGCTCCACAGCAAACAACCCGTGGAACGAATTCGCGGATACGCTGGAATGGACCCTGCCCAGCCCGCCGCCCGAACACACCTTCGAGCAGCTTCCGAAACAGGAAGACTGGGACAAGCAGCACAGCCACTAAGCTGACCCAAACCACAAAGGCCCCGCTCTCCCGCGGGGCCTTTTCTTTTGCCCCCACTCCTCTGACAGCCGCCCCTCCCCTCCAACTTCATCCTTTCTCAAATACCCTCGGGGGTCCGGGGGCAGAGCCCCCGCCTTACGCAAATTTTTCCGCCAAAAACCACATTTCCCTCTTGAAGCCCCCCGCCCCAATAGGTATCTCGCCTTCACCAGACGGTAAGCGGGCGTAGCTCAGGGGTAGAGCATAACCTTGCCAAGGTTAGGGTCGGGCGTTCGAATCGCCTCGCCCGCTCCATCTGGACTTCACAGGGTCGCATCTTTGGATGCGGCCCTTTGTGTTTTTCGCCCCCAAAACCACCGCGAAAAAAATTGCCGCGCGACGCTTAGATCACTTCATTTCCCCCTTGCAGCCCCCTGCGGGAATGGGTATTCCCCCCTCACCAACCGGATGCGGGCGTAGCTCAGGGGTAGAGCATAACCTTGCCAAGGTTAGGGTCGGGCGTTCGAATCGCCTCGCCCGCTCCAGGTTGATCCTACCACCCCGTAGGAAACGCAAAGCCGCCCTTAGGGGCGGCTTTTGTGTATCTAGCCCTACATAAAAAAACGCCCCATGACGAACACGGGGCGTAAGGTACGGAACGAGGGACAGTAGGTGGCCGGCAGGCGTTCCGGGCCTGCGGTCAGTCTTAAATTTAGGAAGCCTTGGCCGTTTTCAAAGGGGCCGGGCCCGGCCGCCCTGCCCCCTGCTCGCATTTGAGCCAGTTCTTGCCGATTCTCAGCCGCCAACCCGGCTGGCATAAAGCGCGATGGCCGCCGCGTTAGAGACGTTGAGCGAGCCGAATCCGCCCACCGCATCAATCCGCACCAGCGCGTCTACGGTCTCGCGGGTCTTCTCCCGCAGCCCCGGCCCCTCGGCCCCCAGAACAAGCGCCACGGGGCGGTCACGGCGGCCTTCGACGGTTTCCTCGATGGTCTGCGTCGCCTCGCCATCAAGCCCCAGCACAAGATAGCCCATCTCCTGCAAGGCCCGGATGGCATCGGCAAGGTTGCGGACCCTCAGATAGGGCTGGCGCTCCAGCGCACCGCTGGCGGTTTTGGCCAGCGCCCCGGTCTCAGGCGCGGAATGGTGTTTGGTGCCGATGACCGCCGAGGCGCCAAGCACTTCGGCAGAGCGTAGAATCGCGCCGACGTTATGCGGATCGGTCACCCGGTCGAGCAGCAAAAGCCGCGGCGCGGAATCACCGATGGCCACATCTTCCAATCGGCCCCAGTTCAGCGGCTTCACCTCCAAAACGGCACCTTGGTGGACCGAGTTTGGATCGAGCGGCGGGCGGAACTTGCGTGGGTCCACGACCTGCGGCGTGATTCCCGCCTCGGCGATGGCCTCTTCCAGCTTCGCCTGCGCGTTCGGCGTGACCATCAACTGCAATTTTTCACGCCGCGGGTTCATCAGCGCATCGCGCACCGCATGCAGGCCGAACAGCCAGACCGTTTGCGCCGCTTCGGCCTTCTTGTCCTGCTCTTTTTGCACGACCCATTTGGGTTTCTTCATCTCTTTATCCTTTCGTGCGATTTCCCCAAGATTTCTCAGGAATTCGCCTTGACGCTTCTTTGGCTCGCTTGTAATCACGCCCCCACGTCAGGTGCAATGCACCGGGACAAAGTGGGCGACAGGCCGCAAGGTGTGGCAGGGGACTGTAACTCCCTCGCGGAGACGCACGCCTGGTTCGATTCCAGGGTCGCCCACCACTTTCTCCCTCTATTTTCAGACATCGTAACATGCTGGCGCTGAGCGGATGGCCACCGATCGATCCCCCGGATCGATCCTGCGCGAAATAGCCATGTGTCAGGGCCCGCCTGCGGCTCCCTCGCGGAGACGCACGCCTGGTTCGATTCCAGGGTCGCCCACCACTTTCTCCCCCCTCGCGATAGTTCGTATGCGCAGTTAAGGCGCGCTCGTGGCGACCAATCAATGTCGGGCCCGATGGCCATCACGGGATCAACACATCGCTCCGCAAAAACCCCTCAAGCGCCATTCCCAAATCGTCGTAAACCAGTTGAACCCGAATCCTCTCAACTGACCCGAGATCGAACGTCAGGTAAGGCTGCGGATCCCCCTCCAGAATCGCATTCGGCGTCGGCGATGAATCGTGACAGGGCGGCATCGGCAGGTTCCGCATCGGCGCGTCGTTCACCGCGATTGCCATGGCGGCCAGCCCGCAGCGCCAGCTCCACAGGTGGGTCACATAGAGGAAGTCTCGCCCATCATACTCCCGCACGGCGATCCAATTGCCGCGGGTGGCGTTCAGGATCGGACGCACCTCTGCGGCGGTGGTGAAACGGCCCGTGGGTGTCTGGTCTTCGGCGACCAAGCCGGGGGGCACGGCATCCATGTAGAACGCAGGCGGCGGGGCCGCGGGCGCCGGGGGCGCCGCCGGGCTGGCCGGGGCTGCGGGGCGTGCCGGAGCCTGCACCGTCATCGGCGCATCCGGTCGGCCTACCCCGTCCGAAGGCGCAGAGGGGCCGCCCAAGCTGATCGCGATCACGGCAAAGACAAAATCGAACATTCGAACCCCTTTCGCAGACCGCTCAAATTGCTGGCTTTTGCCGACAGAGCCCTGCCCCTATACTGGCCGAAAACCAAAGGCCGCAGTTAAGTATGACACGCAATTCGCGTATCCCGCAAATTTTCAACGTCGTCATCGTGGGCCAAGAGGGGCGGCTGGCCTATGAGGCGCTGCTTTTCGCTGCCTCCCTGCGCCATTCCTGCCCGGAGTTCCAAGGCCGCCTGCTGATCGCCGAGCCGCAGCCCGGCCCGCTTTGGGACAGTGACCCGCGCATCACCGACAGCGCCCTGCGCGAGGCGCTGAGCGAGCTTGGGGCGGAGTTCGTCCCCTTTGACAATCAGCATTTCGGCAGCGCCTACCCCAATGGCAATAAGATCGAAATGCTCAGCGCCCTGCCCGCGGGCGAACCCTTTGTTTTCTTTGACACCGATACGCTGATCACCGGCGATCTGGCGGCGGTGCCGTTTGATTTTGACCGCCCCTCGGCCTCTCTCAAACGCGAGGGCACATGGCCCAAGCCGCAGCTTTACGGGCCGGGCTATAGCGCATTGTGGAAGTCGCTTTACGACAAGTTCGGCCTCGACTTCGCCAGCAGCCTCGACCTGAGCCAACCGGATGAATATTGGCGGCGTTATCTCTATTTTAACGCAGGGTTCTTCTACTACCGCTGTCCACGGGAATTCGGTGATCTCTTTCTGCGCTACGCACTTGTGGTGCGCGACGATCCTCCGGTCGAGCTTTGCGCGCAGAGCTTTGACCCTTGGCTCGACCAAATCGTGCTGCCGCTGGTGATCCACGCCCTTGGCGGCGGGCGGGACGCCCTGCCCGCTGGTCTGCTGGATGGCACGGTCTCCTGCCACTATCGTTTTCTGCCCCTGCTCTACGCGCGAGAGAGCGATCATGCGATCGAGGTGCTAGAGGCCATCACCGCCCCCAACCGAATGAAAAAGCTGCTCAAGCAGCGCGATGCGATCAAGCGGATGGTTTATCAGGGCCGGGGGGCCAAGGTGCGCGCGCTTTTCGATCAAGACAACCTGCCCCGCCGCGAACAGGCGATCCGCAACCGGATCAAATCAAACGGTTTCTGGATGCGCTGAGCCCCGCCTGCCCCGTTGTCTGGACGGGTCTTTGCGCCTAGGCTGCGCGAGAACCATTTTCTGAGAGGACAGACCAATGGCCGACAGCCCCACCCCACATTTCGACACGCTGCAAATCCACGCAGGCGCCAACCCCGACCCGGCCACCGGCGCGCGGCAGACGCCGATCTATCAGACCACAGCCTATGTCTTTCGCGATGCCGATCACGCGGCGGCTTTGTTCAACCTTGAGGAAGTCGGCTATATCTATTCGCGCCTGACCAACCCCACCAACGCGGTCCTGCAAGAGCGGATCGCCACGCTCGAAGGCGGTGTCGGCGCGGTCTGCTGCTCATCGGGGCATGCGGCGCAGATCATGGCGCTGTTCCCGCTGATGGGGCCGGGCAAGAATATCGTCGCCTCCACCCGTCTTTATGGTGGCACGGTCACGCAGTTCAGCCATACGATCAAGCGGTTCGGCTGGTCCTGCAAGTTTGTCGATTTCGACGATCCGCAGGCCGTGGCCGATGCGATCGACGACGACACCCGCGCGGTCTTTGGTGAGGCCATCGCAAACCCCGGCGGCTATATCATGGATGTGCGCGCTATTGCGGATGTGGCAGATGCGGCGGGCATTCCGCTGATCATCGACAACACCAGCGCCACACCCTACCTCTGCCGCCCGATTGAGCATGGCGCGACGCTGGTGGTGCATTCCACCACCAAATACCTCACCGGCAACGGCACCGTCATGGGCGGCTGCGTCGTGGATTCGGGCAAATTCGACTGGTCCGCGAATGACAAATTCCCCTCGCTCAGCCAGCCTGAGGAAGCCTATCACGGGATGAAGTTCCACGAGACCTTCGGCCCCATGGCCTTCACCTTCCACGGCATCGCCATCGGGCTGCGCGACTTGGGGATGACGATGAACCCGCAGGCAGCCCATTACACACTGATGGGGATCGAGACCCTGTCGCTGCGCATGGAGCGGCATGTGCAAAACGCGGTGAAGGTGGCGGAATGGCTCGAACAGGACGACCGAGTTGGGTATGTTACCTATGCCGGACTGAAATCCTCGCCCTATCACGAGCGGATGCAAAAGGTCTGTCCCAAGGGCGCGGGCGGGCTTTTCACCTTTGCGGTCAAGGGCGGCTATGACGCCTGTGTGAAACTGGTCAACAGCCTTGAGATCTTTAGCCATGTGGCGAACTTGGGCGATACGCGCTCGCTGATCATTCACTCGGCCTCCACCACCCACCGGCAACTGACGGCAGAGCAGCAGGAAGCGGCAGGGGCCGGTCCGGGCGTCGTGCGCATCTCCATCGGGACCGAGGACGCCGACGATCTGATCGCCGATCTCGATCAGGCACTGACCAAGGCGACCAGCTAAACCACCTTCCCCCGCCGATCACCTCGGCGGGGGTTTTCCATCTGCGGCAACTTACTGCCCAGGGGCAATGGCAAAGGTCATCGAGACCTGCGCCCGCACCTCAACTTCGCCTTCGGCCACGGCGCTGTCCATCGCCATCCCCATACGAGCGGATTCGAACATCTTGGGCTGCGCGTGGGAGTTTTCGGTCATACGGATCAGCGTGCCCAGCTTCACCCCCGCGGCTTCGGCCAACTGCCGCGCGCGTTCGGTGGCATCCGCAACGGCGGCTTTGCGTGCCTCGGCCAGCGCATCTTTCGGGTCTTGAAGACCGAAGTCCAAGCCGTTGAAATCATTCGCGCCCTCGTCGATCACCGCATCCATCATCGCGCCCAAGCGGTCGAGATCGCGCACCTTGACGGCGACGGAGTTACCCGCCTGATAGCCAGTGATCCGCGGCGGCTGGCCGTCCTTATGCGCGCGGTTGTCATGCACCGGGCGCAGGTAGAAACGGCTGGTCTGACGGTCCTTCGCCGCGACGCCCTGCGCATCAAGCTGGGTCAGGATCGCGCTTACGGCGGCATTCACCCCGTCCATCGCGGCCTTGGCGGTTTCGGCCTCTTCGGTCACGCCCAGAGTGATCGTTGCCATGTCGGGCGCGGCGGCGATGGTGCCTTGGCCCGTGACGATAATCCCCTCTTCCGGTCCCTGCTGGGCCGAGACCAATCCGGCCCCCGCCATCCACGCCAGCGCCACCCAATTCATCAGTCGCATGTTCGTTCCTTTCCGTGCATCAATGCGCCGCCATTTGCCCATCGCGGCCCGGTTCTGACAAGCACCCGCACGGTGCGCACCCTTCCCTTGGGCGAACTCCTGCTCTATCCTTCGCCATGACTGCGGCGCGTCTGTAAGTGCGCCCGACCCCATGCTAAAGTCGACCGCGATGAAGCCGAATTTTACCCTCTCCCTGTCGTTCGACGGCATTCGTTTGCTCCACCGCACATCGGGCGGATGGCAGCTTGTTGGTGAAGTGGCGCTCGACAGTGCCGATCTGGCGGCGGAACTGGCGGTCTTGCGCAAAACTGCCACGGCGTTGGAGCCGGGCGGGCTGCGCAGCCTGCTGTTGATCCCCGACGCGCAGATCAAATACCTCACCCTCGACACGCCGGATATGGACCCCGCCGCCCGCCGTGCGGCAGCGGCAGAGGCGCTGGAGGGGGCCACGCCCTATCCGGTTTCCGATCTGGTGTTCGACGTGCATGCCGATGGCGGGCAGAGCCATGTGGCCGCCGTGGCCCGCGAGACCTTGGACGAAGCCGAGGCCTTCGCGGTGGAGCACCGTTTCCACCCGGTCAGCTTTGCCGCCGCCCCGGCCAATGAAAATTTCGAGGGCGCGCCGCATTTCGGCATGACGAAAGCCGCGTCAGACCTGCTGGAACCCGGCGAAACCGTGGAGCCTGAGACGGCTCCCATCGTGATTTCCGGCGTGATAAACGCGCCCGAAGGGCCGGTCGTGGACACGGATGAGACGAACCCCGTCGCCGAGCCTGAGCTTGCCCCGACGCCGGAGGAGACCCCGCCGCCGGTAGAGGAAGACCTGCCGGATTTGGGGTCGACCGAAGGCGCTTCGGAAGCCTCCCCCACGTTGGAGCCGACCCCCAAAGACACGCCACCGCCCTTGGACGAAGACCTGCCCGCCTTGGACGCTGCGGCGGAAACGGAGGCGACGGAAGACCCGGCAGAGGCCGAACTGGCCCCCACTCCAGAGGAAACCCCACCGCCGTTGGCAGAAGACCTGCCCGCGTTGGAGACCCCCGCGCCAAGCGAGGAACCGGAAGAGACGGAGGCGGACGCGCCGCCCGCCCCCACGGGCAGCGTTGCGGCATCCGCAGCCCCCCTCGCGGCGGCGGCAAGCACGCAGGCCACGCCGCAGCCCGAGCCTTCGCGCAAGGTTGATTTCTCCGCACCGGCCTCGCGCAGCGCCCCTGCCGCCGGTTTTGCAAGCCGCCGTGGCGGGTCAGACAACGCGCCCAGCCTTGGCGGCGCGAGCCGGGAGGCACCCCCGCCCCCGCCTGCCGCCAAAACGGAACCGACGCCCGCGCCCGCCCCCAGCACAGCCTCCCTGCCCGTCGGCGCACCTTCGCCCGCCGCGGCCCCGCTTGCGCCGCAGATGCCCGTCGAACCGGCCACAGCCGCCGCCGCGACAGAGGCTGCAGCCCCCCAGCCCGACAGCAGCTCGCTGACGCCCGAGGCGACCACCTCCACCGGCACCTTCCTCAGCCGCCGCAAACCGAAAGCGTCGAAAGACCGCCGGACCGCCCCTGCCAGCCCCGCCGCGGCCAGCCCGGCAACAGAGGCCGAGCGGATGACCGTTTTCGGCGCGCGCCGCCGGAACGAAGTCGGTGGCAAGCCGCGTTTCCTTGGCCTGATCCTGACGGCGGCGCTTTTGGTCTTCTTGGCCGGTGTCGCGGCTTGGGCCTCAATCTTCCTCGACGAGGGCAGCGCGCTTTCGCGGCTCTTTGGCGACCGCAGCCCGCGCAGCACCGCCGAAGCCTTGGCCCCTGCGGAAACCCCTGAAATCGAGAAGGACATCGCCGTACTGCCCCCTGAACCGGCAGAGCCCGACGCGATCGAAACCGCCGCCTTGGACGCCGGTCTGACCGACGAAGACGGTGCCGTCCTCGACGCGCTGCGTGACCCTGAGCCGCGCCCCCTGTCAGAGATGACCGAGGCCGAGATCGACGCCAAATATGCCACCACCGGCATCTGGGCCCGCGCCCCGGACGTGCCCCCGGCCCCGGCAGCGGCAATTGATATCGACGATCTCTACCTCACCAGCATCGACCCGATCAGCAGCACGACGGATGCCGTGGCCCTGCCGCCCGCCGATGGGTTCGGCACCGACATTGCCCCCGGCGCGGTCAGCTCTCCGGCGGCGGCGGGCACACGCTTTGCGCTGGACGCGCGCGGCTTGGTCAAACCCACGGCGCAGGGGGCGCTTAGCCCCGATGGCCATCTGGTCTACCTCGGACGCCCCGCCGTGCAGCCCCCCGCCACTCTGACCCGGCCAGAAGCCGAACCGGCTGAGCCCGAGGTCGACAGTGCCTTGGCCGAGGCCCGGCCCCGTCTGCGCCCCGACGATTTGGCAGAGACGACCGAACGCTCCCAGCTTGGCGGGCTGACACGGTCCGAATTGGCCGATCTGCGCCCGCAACTGCGGCCCAAATCCGTTCAAGAAATCGCTCAGGAAGCGCTCGCCGCTGCCACGCCTGAGCCCGAGGTTGCCCCCATCGACACCAGTGGCGCGGTCGCCGCCGCCCTCGCCACGCCGCCCGCAACCCAGAACGCGACGAAACAGGCCACAACCCAGTCGCGCCGCCCCGATACCCGGCCCCGCAATTTCGACCGGATCGTGAAACGCGCCGCCCGCCGGGCTGCGCCTGCGCAGGTCGCGAGCGTGGCACCCAAGGCCGTGCAGCCCCGCTTTCCATCGAAAACCTCCGTGGCGAAACAGGCCACGGTGAAGAATGCGATCAACCTGCGCGACGTCAATCTGATCGGCGTCTATGGCAAGCCCTCGAACCGCCGCGCTCTGGTTCGGCTCAGCAACGGGCGCTATCAAAAGGTTGAGGTCGGCGACCGGATCGACGGGGGCCGCGTCTCGGCCATTGGCGATAGCGAGTTGCGCTATGTGCGCCGGGGTCGGAATGTCGTGCTGAAGATGCCGAACTAGGTCTCACCACATAAAAAGGGACGCCGCAGCGCCCCTTTTCCCTCCCCCGGATGTACTTCTGACTAGGTGGCCTCAAGCTCACCATTGTCGATCTGCTCTTGCTCGATCGATTCAAAGAGCGCCTTGAAGTTGCCCTCACCAAAACCGTCGTCGCCCTTGCGTTCGATGAACTCAAAGAAGATCGGCCCGATCACGGTTTTCGAGAAAATCTGCAACAGGATGCGCGTCTCGCCCCCGTCGACCACGCCTTCGCCGTCGATCAGGATGCCGTGTTTCTGCATGCGGTCCAGCGGCTCTTCGTGGCCGGTCACCCGCTCTTTCGACATCTTGTAATAGGTCTCGGGCGGCCCGGGCATGAACTTCAGCCCATTGTCGGCAATCGCATCGGTGGCGTCATAGATGTTGCGCGCGCCGACGGCGATATGCTGGATGCCCTCGCCGTTGTATTTCTTGAGATAGGCCACGATCTGGCCGGTCTCGCCCCGGTCTTCGTTGATCGGGATGCGGATGCGCCCGCAGGGCGAGGTCAGCGCGCGGCTAGTAAGCCCCGTATATTTGCCCTCAATGTCGAAGAAGCGGATTTCGCGGAAGTTGAACAGGTCGCCGTAGAACTTGAACCAGACGTCCATATTGCCCTTGTGGACGTTGTGCGTCAGGTGGTCGAGGTAGTAGAACCCCACGCCTTCGGGTTTCGATTTGGCGATCCAGTCGTATTCCCAGTTATAGGGCGAGGTGTCGTAATACTGGTCGATGAAATAGATCAGCGAGCCACCGATGCCCATGATCGCGGGCACGTCGAGCACCTTGCCATCGCCTTTATACTCCTCGGCGCCATTCGCTACCGCGTGCTCCAGCGCCTTTTGCGCATCCACCACGCGCCAGCCCATCGAGGGGGCGCAAGGGCCGTGTTTTTCGACAAAACGCGCGGCAAAGCTCGCGGGGTCGTGGTTCAGGACATAGGTAATGTCGCCCTGCTGCCAAAGCTCTATCTTCTTGGTCTTGTGGTTGGCGACATGGGCATAGCCCATTTTGGTGAAGACATCGCGCAGCGCCTGTGGGTCGGGGCTGGCAAATTCGACAAACTCGAAACCATCGGTGCCGGCGGGGTTCTCTGCCGTGATCTGCGATTTCGGGGCGTCATGCGGGAAAGGGCCCATGTCAGTCTCCTCTGCTTTGGGATTTGCCCCAGTCTACGCAGCAACCGCCGCGCGAATTGCGCGTATCGCAGCATTCAACTGGTCAATTTCGCGGAAGTGACGCATATTACCTCCAAACCATGCGGAGAACGCGCATCATGCTCGATGAGATCGACAGGCGGCTGCTAACGGCGCTGCAAAAGAACGCCCACCTCACGGCGCAGGAGTTGGGGCAAGAGCTGAACCTCTCCCCCAGCCAAGCCGGGCGCAGGCGTCAGCGGTTGGAGGCGGAAGGCTACATTCGCGGCTATCACGCGCGGCTTGATCCGGTGCGCATGGGGCTGAACGTGCAGGGCTTCGTGCAGGTCCATCTAGGCACCCACGGGCCGGAACATTCGGCAAGCTTTGCCCGGCTCATGGCCACCCGTCCCGAGATTGTGAGCGCTTGGACGATGACGGGGGATGCGGACTACCTCCTGAGGGTCTATTGTGACGATCTGCCGAGCCTGAACCGGCTCATTCACGACGTTCTTCTGCCCCATCAGGCCGTGAGCCGGGTGCATAGCCAGATTGTCATGGATCAATTGAAACAGGACGGGCCGCTGCCCACCTGACGCTGAAAGAGGACCGCAATGGAAGGTTTCCTGTTCCAAGCCTCCGTCTATCTGGCCGCCGCGGTGATTGCGGTGCCCATCGCCGCGCGATTGGGGCTGGGGTCGGTGCTGGGCTATCTGGCGGCGGGCATTCTGATCGGGCCGGTGCTGGGCCTTGTCGGGTCCGAGACGAAGGACGTGCAGCATTTCGCGGAATTCGGCGTTGTGATGATGCTCTTCCTGATCGGGCTGGAGTTGGAGCCGCGCGCGCTTTGGGACATGCGCCACCGTCTGCTGGGCTTGGGGGGCTTGCAAGTGCTGCTGTCGACCGCGGCGCTCATGGCCATCGCCATGACTTACGACCAGCCGTGGCGCGTGGCGCTAGCAATCGGGCTGACGCTGGCGCTGTCTTCGACGGCCATCGTGTTGCAAACCCTATCGGAAAAGGGGCTGATGCGAACCCAAGGGGGGCGCTCCGTTTTCTCTGTCCTGCTGACGCAGGATATTGCGGTGATCCCCATTCTCGCCTTCCTGCCGCTGCTGGCCACGGGCATTCCGGGCGGGCTTTTGCCCGATGGGTCCATCTCGCTCGACCCGCAGGCGGTGGAGAATGCCCATCACGGGGCCGAGGGCAGCCACGCCGGAGAGGTCGCCCATGCCGCGCAGACCTTCGTGCAAAGCCTGCCGGGCTGGGGCGTTACGCTGGTCACGATCGGGGCCGTGGCCGCGATCATCCTCGTGGGCATTTACCTGACCCGTCCGGTGTTCCGCTACATCCACCTCGCCAAGCTGCGCGAGATGTACACCGCATTGGCGCTGCTGATCGTGGTGGGGATTTCCTCGCTGATGACCGTGGTCGGCTTGTCGCCCGCCCTCGGCGCCTTTCTGGCGGGCGTGGTGCTGGCCAGCAGCGAGTTCCGCCACGAGTTGGAAACCGACCTCGAACCCTTCAAGGGGCTGCTTTTGGGGCTGTTTTTCATCACCGTGGGGGCGGGTATCAACTTTGTCCTGCTATTCGAAAAACCGCTCATCCTGATCTGCATGGCGCTGTTGGTCATCATCGTCAAAGCGCTGATCCTGATGGTACTGGGCCGCCTCTTCCGCCTCAAAGGCCGCGACGGTTGGCTTTTCACGCTGGCGCTGGCGCAGGCCGGGGAATTTGGTTTTGTGCTGGTCAGCTTTTCCCTCGCCACCGGCGTCATGCCCGACCCGATTGGCGAAACGCTTTTGCTGGTCGTGGCCCTAACCATGCTGATCACGCCGCTGCTTTTCATCCTGCACGACCTGATCAGCCGACGCCTTGACGACGGCGGTCCCGTCATCGCCGATGAGATCGACAGCAGCGGCCCGGTGATCATCGCGGGCGTCGGGCGCTTTGGCCAGATGGTGAACCGGATGGTCCAAGCCAGCGGATTTCAAACCGTCGTGCTGGACCACAACCCCGAGACCATTGCCGTCATGCGGCGCTTTGGCTTTAAGGGGTTTCTGGGCGATCCGACGCGGCCCGACATCCTGCGCAAAGCGGGGCTGCAAGAGGCCAGCGTCTTGGTGGTGGCCCTTGATGACCCTAAATCGGCGGTCTCTCTGATCTCCTACGCGCGCAAAGAGAACCCGAACCTGCATATCGTCAGCCGCGCGCGCGACCGGGAGGAGGTCTACCGCCACTATCAGGCCGGGTCGAATGACATCGTGCGCGAAATGTTCGACAGCTCACTTCGGGCCGGGCGCTATGTGTTGGAAAACATGGGGCTTTCGGATTTCGAGGCCAATGAGGCACAAAAGCTTTTCTACGCCCACGACCGGGTCTCGGTCCGGGAATTGGCGGCGCTTTGGCGGCCCGATGTGCCGCCCTCGCAGAACGCCGCCTATGTGGCCCGCGCCAAGGAATTGCAAAAGGAGTTGGAGACCGCCTTTCTCAACCTTGGCGAGGACAAGGGCAAGGAAAGCGCCTGAACCGGGCAGCCCCTTTCGGGGGGCCACCCGCGCCGCCCTATGCGTCGCTGACGCCCGCTTCGGCAAAGGTGGCCATGCCCGCGTGACAGGCAAGCGCGGTCTTGAGGATGCCAATCGCCAAGCCCGCGCCAGAGCCTTCCCCCAGACGCAGGTTCAACTCCAGCAGCGGCTCCTTGTCCAACGCACCCAAGAGCCGCCGGTGACCGCTTTCCGCGCTGAGATGCCCCGCGACGCAGTGATCCAGCGCGCCGGGTGCCGTCCGCGCGAGGCTGAGCGCGGCGGCACAGCAGATGAAACCGTCGAGGATCACCGGGATGCGCAAGGCCCGCGCCCGCGCCAAAGCTCCGGCCATCGCGGCCAATTCCCGCCCCCCGAGGCGGCGCAGCTGCTCTAGCCCATCGCCCTTGTCCGCATGCAGGGCGACCCCCTCGGCCACGACCTCGGTCTTCAGCGACAGGCCCACGTCATCCACCCCGGTGCCGCGCCCGGTCCAGAACTCCGCCCCGCCGCCCAACAGCGCCGCGGCGAGGGCCGCAGCCGACGTGGTGTTGGCGATGCCCATCTCACCCACGACAAGCAGATCGGCCTCGGCATTCACAGCCTCCCAACCCGCCCGCAGCGCGTCGACGAATTCGTCTTCCGCCATCGCGGGCGCGACCGTGAAATCCTGGGTGGGCCTGTCCAAGGACAGCGGCACCACGTCGAGGCTCGCCCCATTGACCCGCGCGATCTGGTTAATCGCCGCCCCGCCCTGTTCAAAGTTCGACACCATCTGCGCCGTCACCTCTGCCGGGAAGGCCGAGACGCCCCGCGCGGCGACCCCGTGGTTGCCTGCAAACACGATGATCTGGGGCGCGGCGATCTCGGCGCGCGCACCGCCGCGCCAGCCGCGATACCAGACCGCGAGGTCCTCCAACCGGCCAAGCGCGCCGGGGGGTTTGGTCAGCATGGCGTCATGGGCCCGCGCCTCTGCCATCGCCGCGTCGTCGCAGGCGGACATCGCACGCAGCAGGCTGCGAAATTCGGTAAGACTGGCGAAAGACGTGTTCATATGCGGCCCTTTGCGGATTGATATTCAATCGTTTCTAGCCTTAGCCTGTCGGCGCTGAAAGTGCCGAAGGGGCGAAATAATGGCCATTCCCGACATCACCGCCCTGAGGCGCGCCTTTCGGCCCCGCGACATCGCCGTAGCCTTTGCCCTGCTGACCCGCCTGCCCCTGCCGCATTTCCACTTCCCGACCGAGCCGCTCCGCCCCCCGGCCCGCAGCGCATGGGCCTACCCCTTGGTCGGGATCGTGCTGGCGCTGATTGCCGGAGCCGTTGGTATGGCGCTGACGCGCATGGGCGCGACGCCGCCGCTGGTGGCCGCCTTCGTGCTACTGACGCTGGTGATGCTAAGCGGGGCGATCCATGAAGACGGCCTTGCCGATTGCGCCGATGGGTTTTGGGGCGGCTGGACCCGCGAAAAGCGGCTGAAAATCATGAAAGACAGCGTGATCGGCACCTATGGTGTCGTGGCGCTGGTGCTGTCGCTTTTGCTGCGTTGGTATCTCATCAGCGAATTGATTACGGATGAGGCGCTGATCTGGGCGCTGGTCGTCGCCTCCTGCGGATCGCGGGCGGCAATGGTCTGGGTGATGGACAGCCTGCCCACCGCCCGCCGCGATGGGCTGTCTGACCGCACGGGCCGCCCCGGGGAATTGGCGACGGCGGTGGCGGTGCTGATCGGCGTGGTCGTGATCGTTCTGGCGCCGGATTATTCCGCATGGCGCTTGGCGCTTTTGGCGCTGCTTGCCGCACTGGTGGTCCGCCAGATCGCCAAACGCAAGATCGGCGGGCAGACCGGCGATGTCTTGGGTGCGACCCAACAGGTGACCGAGATCGCCCTGCTGACCGGTTGCCAGATGATGGCCTACGGCTGGCAGGCCATTCCATAAAAAAACCGCGCCCCCGGAAGGGACGCGGCATTATCCTAAATCCTGCGATCTTTAGGCGGCCACACGGCTTTCCAGCACGTCGCCAACCTGTTTTGCGGCGGCGAGTTCATCGCCCCCCGACACAGCGGCCACTTCACGGGTCAGGCGCTCAAGCGCTGCTTCATAAAGCTGACGCTCGGAATAGCTCTGCTCGCGCTGGTCGTCGGTGCGGTGCAGATCGCGCACGACCTCGGCAATGGCGATTAGATCGCCGGAGTTGATCTTTTGCTCATACTCCTGCGCGCGGCGGGACCACATGGCGCGCTTGACCTTGGCCTTGCCCTTGAGCGTTTTCATCGCATGGTTGATCACATCGGGTGTCGACAGGGCGCGCATGCCGATTTCGGTCGCCTTATGGGTCGGCACCCGCAGGGTCATTTTGTCTTTTTCAAAGGAAATTACGAAGAGCTCCAGCGCGATGCCGGCAACTTCCTGCTCCTCAATCGAGACGATCTGCCCGACGCCATGCGCAGGGTAGACGACGAATTCATTGGGGCGGAAATCAAGCTTTTTCGATTTGGTCATATAGATCGCTCCTTGGCGCGCGGGGGAAGCCCCGCCATTAACTCAGACACCTGAACAGCACGTAAAACGCATGCGAAGCGCAGCCTGAGCGGTCTGCGTTCGGGTGCGTTTGAGTTAGAAATGTGAGGTCAACCTTGGCAGCAGGGTCGAAACATTATCAGGCTCGTGTGTTACAGCTTGAAGACACTATAGCACAGAATCACGCCTTTCGGAAGCGCCCCCAAGCCAGCCTCGGCGGTTTCCCGGTCAATTCAGCGGGTTAACACTTAAAGTTGAGGTCACAGAGGCGCAACAAAGCGCGAATCGCCGTGCCTTAGCCGCCCTCGCCCGGTTTTTCGGAGAAGAGCTCCATCTTGCCCTCTTTGCCATCCATCTCCTCTGCTTCGGGCAACGGGTCTTTCTTGGTGATGATGACGGGCCAAAGTTCGGAATACTTGCGGTTGAACTCCACCCATTTTTCCATGTCCGGTTCGGTGTCCGGGCGGATTGCATCGGCGGGGCACTCAGGCTCGCAAACGCCGCAATCGATGCATTCATCGGGGTGGATCACCAGCATGTTCTCGCCTTCATAGAAGCAGTCCACCGGGCAGACTTCGACACAGTCGGTGTATTTGCAAGCGATGCAGGCGTCATTCACGATATAGGTCATGCGGAAACTCTGGCTGGATATGTGAGGGACTAGCTAAACTGGGGCGCGGGATCATTCAAGGTGGCGCGCCTTAGAAAGATCAAGCTGCCTGCGGTCGCGCTTGGTCGGGCGGCCCTTTCCCTCAAAACCGGGATTCTCGGGCTGTCTGTCCTTTGATTTGGGCTGCGGCGGGGACAGATCGGTGTAGAGCGTCTGCGCTTCGGGGGCCGGGCCGCGGCGATGGCCGATCGCCTCGATGCGGATCACCCGCACATGGTCGCCTTGCGAAAAAGTCAGCACATCGCCGGGGCCGACACTGCTGGCGCGTTTCTGCGTCGGCGTGCCGTTGATCCGAACCGCGCCGCCCGCCACCTGCGCGGCAGCGAGCGAACGGGTTTTGAAAAAGCGGGCGTGCCACAGCCATTTGTCCAGCCGCAGTTTCGCGCCCGCCTCCACTTACTTGTCGTCCTTCAGCCCCATCAGCGCGGCGGCAAAGGGGTTGTCAGGGTCGATCTGCTTTTCCTTGCGCGGAGGACGGGCAGAGAAGTTCTGCGACTTGCCGCCTTTGTCACCGCCGGGCTTGCGCCCCTTGCCCTTGGCAGGTTTGCCACGCGGCTTGCCCTGCCCTTGATTGCGATCCCCGCCGCGACGGTTGCCACCGCCATTGCCGCGCGGGCTGCGGGCCCATGTGAAGATGTAATAGGTCTCCATCTCCGGCCCGGCGACATCCGCGTCGGGCGCAGTGCCCTGCGGGATTTCTTCCGCTGGCACTTCGGGGATGTTGGTGTCGACCTCAGGCTCTTCGGCGGCCACATCGGCCATGGGGGCGATGCCATCGTCGGGCATCTGCGCCACATCCGCAGGGCGGTCATCGGGGTTAGTCTCATCCGAAGGGGTTTCGATGATACCGCCTGCAGGTTCCTCGGCGGCGACATCCATGATCGGCTTGTCGGCTGCGTCGTCACCGGGCAGATCGCTGTCGAGTTTCTCTGGCACCACGGTATCGGCGGAAGGGTCCATCGCGTCATGGCTGCCGTCTTTGGGCATCACCACATCGACGGGTTTCACCTTGGTCCGCTCGTCCTTTTCGGCCTTGTAGCCCAGACCTTCCATCAGGTCGGCGAATTGCTCAAGCGTCATGCCGGTGATCGACAGCATGTCAGGCTTGGCCTCGAACCCGCCGCGCGAATCTTCGGCACGCAGCATATCGGCGAGACGTTCCAGCATGTCGATGCGGATCGCGCGTTTGCCGGCGTTGCGGTAGCCCGACATGGTGTCGGCCCCAGCAGGCGCTTCGGCTTCGACCGGGATGGTCACCAGACCGGGCGGGGGGGATTCTGGGAATTCGTTCAGCCCTTTGGCCAGCGACCAGAGCACCAGACGCAGACGTGTCGGCGCGGGTTTGAGCATCAGCGGCATGAAGATGGTGAACTGGCCAAAACGAATGCCATGTTTGCGCAGCGCACCGCGAGCATCTTGATCCAGCGCCTTCACATCCTCGGCCACTTGGGCGCGGGGCAGAATGCCGAAATTCTCAACCAGTTGGAAAGCAAAGCCACGGGCCAGGCCGGTCAACGTGTCGTCCTTGCTCAGCCCCAAAAGCGGCTCGAACAGGGCCGCGACCTTGCGGTCGATGAAGTGCTGAAGGCGGCGTTTCACCTTCTCGGCCACTTCAGGCCCGGCGATATCGTCGACAAAGACTTCGACCTGCGGCTTCAGCGCGTCGCTGCCAGCGGTCAGTTTGCCCACCGCGGCGCTGCCCCACATGAGGCCGCCCTGTTCGGTGAAATCAATCTCGGTGTCCGGGGCGTTGTAGAACCGGTCGGCGCGCAGATGGAACTGCGGAGCCAAGGCCTGCAATGCGGCGGTTTTCACCGTTTTGTCTTCAGCCGCACCCGCGCCCTTGTCCACCCGAAAGCGGAACCCGTCCAGCTTGCCTACAAATTCACCTTCAACGGTGACTTCACCGGTCTCGTTTACATCGGCCACCATGGCTTCCTTCTGTCCAAGCCGGCGCAGCAATACACTCGTGCGCCGATCTACAAATCTTTGAGTCAAACGCTCGTGCAGAGCGTCCGACAAGCGGTCTTCTACGACACGCGTCGTGTCGCGCCAATGGCTTTCGTCCTTTGTCCAGCCCTTGCGCTGCGCAACGTAGGTCCATGTGCGAATAAACGCGAGTCGTTTGGACAACGCATCAATGTCGCCATCGGTTCGATCAATTCGTTTGATTTGTCGTGCGAGCCAATCATCGGGGATATATCCGCGCTGGTGCAAATCGTTGAAAATGGTCTCCAAGAGCCCCGCATGTTCCGCATGGCTGATGCCGCGGAAATCGGGAATCCGGCACACATCCCACAGGAGCCGCACCGAAGCGCCATCCGTGGCCCGGGCAAAAACCTCATCCACCTGCGCCAGCGCCTTGAGCGCGCGCAGATCGTCGGATTCCCGCGCCCTGACCAGCCGCTCGTCTTCGGGCGGCATTTCCAAGGTCTTGATCAGGCGGTCAATGCTGCCGAATTGCAAAGCGTGATTGCGCCAGTTGATCTTGTTCTGCGGGGTAAAGTTGTGATCCATGATCGCGCGGGCAAGGTGATCGTCCAGCGCAGGCGCGTCCCCGGTGGTGCCAAAGGTGCCAGATTTGAACCCGCGCCCTGCCCGCCCCGCGATCTGCGCCAGTTCATTCGGGGCCAAGGGCCGCATCCGCCGCCCGTCAAATTTGCTGAGCGCCGAGAAGGCCACATGATCGACATCGAGGTTCAACCCCATGCCGATGGCATCGGTGGCAACCAGATAGTCGACCTCTCCGTTCTGATACATCGCCACCTGCGCATTGCGCGTGCGCGGAGAGAGTGCGCCCATCACCACCGCCGCACCGCCCTTCTGGCGGCGGATCAGCTCGGCGATGGCATATACATTCTCAACAGAAAAGCCGACGATTGCGCTGCGGGGCTTCATTCGGCTTATCTTTTTCTGACCTGCATAGATCAATTCGCTCATCCGGTCGCGGCGCATGAAATCGACCCCCGGAACCAGCGCCGCGATGGTGCCGCGCATGGTGTCGGCCCCCATGAACAGCGTCTCATGCAGGCCCCGCGCGCGCAGCAGACGGTCGGTAAAGACATGGCCGCGCTCGGGATCGGCGCAAAGCTGGATCTCGTCGATGGCTACGAAATCCGCGCCCATCTCCTGCGGCATCGCCTCGACAGTGCACACCCAATACTGCGTGCGCGGCGGCACGATCCGCTCTTCGCCCGTGACCAGCGCCACCACCGAGGGCCCGCGCGCCTTGACGATCCGGTCATAGACCTCACGCGCCAAAAGCCGCAGCGGCAGGCCGATCACCCCGGTCCGATGGGCCAGCATCCGTTCGATTGCATAGGTCGTCTTGCCGGTATTTGTCGGGCCGAGAACGGCCACGACGCGCTTGTTGCCTGCCACCTGTCTATCCTTGAATTAAAGCTCGCGCCCGATGCCGTCCCGGCGCAGCCCTTCAAGGGCCGCGCGGGCGTCCTCGTGATGCGGGTTGAGGGCGAGCGTCTTGCGGTAAAGTGCGGCCGCACGGCCCAGATCTCCGAACTCCTGGATCATCACGGCAAGGCCGAAGATCGCGTTGTAATTGTCGGGGTTCAGCGCCAGCGTCCGCTCCAGATCATCCAGCGCGGGGCCATAGAGGTCGGCCCCGTAATAGGCCTGCGCCCGGGCATGGAATCCTTCGGCGAATCCGGGGGCGTGATCGGTCAGCGCGGTCAAATGCTCGATCGCCAGACGTGCATCGCCATCCGCCATCGCCTCCCGTCCCCGCGTCAGCAGCAAATCCATCGCAGCCGAACCAGAGCGCTGCCAATGCGCCTCGATCTCATGGGCGATTCTGGGGGCCTCCTCCGCTGGGGCCTCGCGCAGCTTTTGCATCAGCTCGGGCGGGGCCTTCTCGGCCACGGCCATGCCCGCAAGCAACACAAAGCTACCAACTGCCGCAACGGTATGTTTGAGGTTGACGGGTATGATGCGCATAACAAAACTGAATGTAACAGGCTGCCGCCGCAATTCCAGACGTAGCGGGGCCAAATGCCAAAAAAGGGCGAGCGATGAGCGATATTGTGAACGAAGCGGTAGTGGTGCTGAACGAAAAGCTGGCCGGCAGCGATTTTGACGGCACGGCCAAGTTCGACATCGAAGGTGAAGGCACCGTGATGATGGACGAAAACGGCGCCCGCGCGGCGGACGAAGAGGCGGACGTGACGCTGAGCGCGGATGCCGAGACATTCCAGTCCATCCTCGAAGGCGACACCAACCCTACATCCGCATTCATGACCGGCAAGCTCAAGATCGACGGCGACATGGGCATGGCGATGAAGCTCGCCGCTGTTCTCGGCTGATGCATCTGGACCCGGCCCGGCTTTACACCGATATCGCCCCCGGCCCCGATGGGGGCCAAGCCCATTGGGCGGAGACATCGGATGGCAAGCGGATCAGGCTGGGTCATTGGCCCTGCGCAGGCGCGCGGGGCACGGTGCTGCTCTTTCCCGGGCGGACCGAATATATCGAAAAATACGGGCTTTGCGCCGCCGATTTCGCGCGGCGCGGCCTTGCCACCATGGCGATCGACTGGCGCGGTCAGGGACTGTCGGACCGGCTTTTGCCTGATGCGCGCGTCGGCCATGTGGATGTTTTCAGCGACTATCAGAAAGACGTCGCCGCCATGCTGCGCGCCGCGCGCAGCCTGAACCTGCCGCGCCCCTATTTCCTGCTGGCCCACTCCATGGGCGGCTGCATCGGCCTGCGTGCCGTGATGGAAGGGCTGCCGGTGCAGGCCGTCGCCTTCACCGGCCCGATGTGGGGCATCTATGTCGTCCCGCATCTGCGCGCGCTGGCGTGGTCCTTGGCGCAGTTCATGCCCCGGGTTGGACAGGGCCACCGCCTGCCCCCGGGCACCAAGATCGAAGCCTATCCCGCCATCGCCCCTTTCGAGGACAACCTGCTGACCACCGATCCGCAGATGTACGCGATGATGCGCGATCAACTGGCCGCCCATCCGGAGCTAAGCCTCGGCGGCCCCAGCTTCGTCTGGCTGCGCGAGGCGCTGGCCGAGACCAAACACCTCGCCGGACGCTCCGCACCTAACATTCCCTGCGTCACCTACCTTGGCAACAACGAGCGTATCGTCGCGACCGACCGCGTCCACAAGCGCATGGCGCAGTGGAAAGGCGGGCGGCTTGAGATCGTACCGGGTGGCGAGCATGAGGTGCTGTTGGAGAGGCCCGAGTTGCGCAAGCCGATCTTCGACGGGCTGGAAAAGCTCTATCTGGGCAATATCACCGGTTAACCCCGCGCCTTAACCCCGCGCCCGCGTCATTTTCCTGTGCAATCCGCCCGCGCCGCCTAGATTGCTTTGGATGACACGCGAACCCGTCCTCAGCTTCACCGAAAACGGCATCTACTGCGCCGCCGGTGATTTCTACATCGACCCCTGGCGCCCCGTCGCCCGGGCGCTGATCACCCATGGCCACGCCGACCACGCCCGCGACGGGATGGGCAGCTATCTGGCCACCCATGCCGCCCTGCCCGTGATGCGCCACCGGTTGGGCGAGATCGCCATCGAGGGCATCGCTTACGGCGAGACGCGCCAGATCGGCGGGGCCACGGTCTCTTTCCACCCCGCGGGCCATGTGCCCGGCAGCGCGCAGATCCGGGTTGAGGTCGGTGGCGAGGTTTGGGTTGCCTCGGGTGACTACAAGGTGATCGACGATGGCATGTCCGAGGCTTTCGAGCCCGTCCGCTGCCACCATTTCATTACTGAGAGCACCTTTGGCCTGCCGGTCTTCCGTTGGGCGCCACAGGCCGAGGTGGCCGCACAGATCAACGACTGGTGGGCGGGCTGCAAGGCGGCAGGCAAGACCGCTTTCCTTGGCGCCTATTCACTGGGCAAGGCACAGAGGCTTCTGTCGATGCTCGACCCCGAGATCGGGCCGATCCTGACCCATACGGCGGTGGAGAACACCAACGAGGTGCTGCGCGGCCAAGGCATCGCGCTGCCCGAGACCACGCTGGTCGCGCCCGAACTGGCGCCTAAAGAACACCCCGGCGCGCTGGTGCTGGCCCCGCCCTCCGCGCTCGGCAGCCAATGGGCGCGGCGTTTTGGCGCGCAGGAAAGCGCCTTCGCCTCGGGCTGGATGGCGCTGCGCGGGGTGCGGAGGCGGCGCGCGGGGGACCGAGGCTTTGTCATCTCGGACCATGCGGATTGGCATGGGCTGCTTTGGGCGATCCGTGAAACAGGCGCAGAAAATATATATGTAACGCATGGTTACACGGATATCTTCACGCGATACCTGAACGATCAGGGATGGAACGCCGAAGTCGTGCCCACCCAGTTCGAAGGCGACGGGGGCGACAGCGAATGAAGGATTTTGCCGCGCTTTTTAACGCCGTCGACCAGACCACCAAGACCACGGTGAAAGTGGCCGCGCTGGCCGAGTATTTCACCACGGCCTCCGAGGATGACCGGCTCTGGACCGTGGCGCTCTTCTCAGGCCGCCGCCCGAAACGCGCCGTGACTACGACCCGCCTGCGCGAATGGGCTTCCGAGGCTTCCGGCGTGCCGCTCTGGCTCTTCGAGGACAGCTATGCCATCGTCGGCGATCTGGCCGAGACCATCGCGCTGGTCCTGCCACCGGTCGAAAGCGACGACAGCGGCACGCTCACCTCTTGGATCAACGCCCTGCGCGGGTTGAAGGATGTCGACGACACGGCGCGCAAGGAATTCGTGCTTTCGGCGTGGCAGCAACTCGGCGGCACCGAGCGGTTTCTCTTCAACAAGCTCATCACCGGCGGCTTTCGCATCGGCATCAGCCAGAAGCTGATGACCCGGGCGCTCTCGCGCGCCACTGGCCGGCCCGAAGCGGAGATGGCGCACCGCCTGATGGGCAATTGGCACCCCGACGACGTCACATGGCACAGCCTGATCGAGGCCGAGGACGCCAGCGCCGACGCCTCGCGCCCCTACCCCTTCTACCTCGCCTATGCGCTGGAGGACGGGCCGGAAGGCTTGGGTGACCCGAGCGATTGGCGGGCGGAATGGAAATGGGACGGTATCCGCGGCCAGCTCATCCTGCGCGACGGCGACTATTTCGTCTGGTCGCGCGGCGAGGAGTTGATGACGGACCGTTTCCCCGAACTGGCCCGCGCCGCCGATCACCTGCCGCCGGGCACCGTGCTCGACGGCGAATTGCTGGTCTGGCAGCCGGGGGCGGAATTCCCCTCCTCTTTCAATGCTTTGCAAGCCCGCATCGGACGCAAGACCGTACCGAAGAAGCTGCTCAAGGAGGCCCCTGTCGTGCTGCACGCCTATGACCTTCTGGAATGGCAGGGCGAAGACATCCGCCACCGCCCCTTCGCCGAGCGCCGCGCCCTGCTGGAAGAGGCCGCCGCCGATTTGCCCGAGGACGCACCCGTGCGCCTGTCGCCCCAGCACCAGTTCACCGACTGGGCCGAATTGGCCACCCTGCGCGAAACGGCGCGCGAGGCGCAGGCCGAGGGGCTGATGCTGAAACGCGCCGACAGCCCCTATCTTTCGGGCCGCAAGAAGGGCGACTGGTGGAAATGGAAGCTCGACCCGCTGACCATCGACGCGGTGATGATCTACGCGCAATCGGGCTCGGGCCGCCGCGCGAACCTGTTCACCGATTTCACCTTCGCGGTCTGGAACGGCAACGATCTGGTGCCCTTCACCAAGGCCTACTCGGGCCTCACCGACGCCGAGTTCCGCCAGATCACCGCATGGGTGCGCAAGAACACGCAGCAGCGCTTCGGCCCCGTGCGGCAGGTTACGCCGCACCATGTTTTCGAGATCGCCTTTGAGGGCATCCAGCCCAGCCCGCGCCACAAATCCGGCGTCGCCCTGCGCTTCCCGCGGATGCTGCGCTGGCGCAAGGACAAGCCGCTGCAAGAGGCCAACACACTCGACGATCTGAAAGAAATGCTGCGCATCTACGGATAGGTTGTTCCGGCCCGCCCGGAGGCATAGATGTGACGAAACGCAAATGAGGTACACCGATGTTTCAGCTTCCCTTCCCGCTTCACGATGCCAACGCCAGCGCCGGGGGCAAAGACCTTGGCGATCTGCCGGAATGGGATCTGAGCGATCTCTACACCAGTGAGGACGCGCCCGAATTGAAACGCGACCTCGACTGGCTGGAGGAAGCCTGCGCCAGCTTCGCCGCCGATTACGAAGGCAATCTGGCCGCGCTGGATGCCAAGGGTCTGCTCGACTGCGTGCTGCGCAACGAGAAAATCAATCAGGTCGCCGGGCGCATCATGTCCTTCGCGGGCCTACGCTACTACCAGCAGACCACCGACGCGGGCCGGGCCAAGTTCATGTCCGACATGCAGGAGAAAATCACAGACTACACCACGCCGCTGGTGTTCTTCACGCTGGAGCTCAACAAGCTGCCTGACGATCACCTCTCCAAACTGCTGGACGAGAACCCCGATCTTGCGCGCTACAAGCCCGTCTTCGACCGGATCCGCGCGATGAAGCCCTACCAGCTGTCGGACGAGATGGAAAAGTTCCTGCACGACCTCGGCGTCGTCGGCGACGCATGGGAACGCATGTTCGACGAAACCATCGCCGGGCTGGAGTTCGAGGTCGAGGGCGAGACGCTGAACATCGAAGGCACGCTGAACCTGCTGACCGACCCCGACCGCGCCAAGCGCGAGGCGGGTGCGCGGGAGTTGGCCAATGTGCTGGGCCGCAACATCCGCACCTTCGCCCGCGTGCACAACACGCAGGTGAAAGAGAAAGAAGTGCTCGACCGCTGGCGCGGCATGGAGACGCCGCAGACGGGCCGTCACCTCAGCAATCACGTAGAGCCGGAGGTCGTCGAGGCCCTGCGCAACGCCGTGGTCGAAGCCTATCCGAAGCTGAGCCACCGCTATTATGAGCTCAAGCGCAAATGGCTGGGCCTTGATGTGATGCAGGTCTGGGACCGCAACGCGCCGCTGCCGATGGAAGACCCCAAGGTGGTCGACTGGGCGCAGGCCGAAGCGACCGTGATGGAAGCCTACAACGCCTTCGATCCGCGCATGGGCGAATTGGCCAAGCCCTTCTTCACCAAGGGCTGGATCGACGCGGGCGTGAAACCGGGCAAGGCGCCCGGGGCCTTCGCGCATCCCACGGTGACGGACGTGCACCCTTACGTCATGCTGAACTACCTCGGCAAACCGCGCGACGTGATGACGCTGGCGCATGAGCTGGGCCACGGTGTGCACCAGGTGCTGGCCGCCGATCAGGGCGAAATGCTCTCCTCCACCCCGCTGACATTGGCCGAGACCGCCTCAGTCTTCGGCGAGATGCTGACGTTCCGCAAGATGCTCGACAAGGCTCAGACCCAAGCCGAGCGTAAGGTGCTGCTGGCGGGCAAGGTCGAGGATATGATCAACACGGTCGTGCGCCAGATCGCCTTTTATGACTTCGAGTGCAAACTGCACGAGGCGCGCCGCGGCGGGGAGCTGACACCCGACGACATCAATGCGCTGTGGATGAGCGTTCAGGCCGAAAGCCTCGGGCCGGCCTTCGAGTACATGGAGGGCTACGAGACCTTCTGGGCCTATATCCCGCATTTCGTGCATTCGCCCTTCTACGTCTATGCCTATGCCTTTGGCGACGGCCTCGTGAACGCGCTCTACGCCGTCTACGCGGAAGGTGAAGAGGGCTTTGAAGAGAAGTATTTCGACATGCTGAAAGCGGGCGGATCGAAGCACCACAAAGAACTGCTCGCTCCCTTTGGCCTTGATGCCAGCGACCCGGCTTTCTGGGACAAGGGCCTGTCGATGATCTCTGACATGATCGACGAATTGGAAGCGATGGAGGACTGATGTCCCGCGCCGAGCGCTTGAAAGAAAGGTTCGCCCCCTTCTTTGTCTGGATTCAGCGGCGGGTGCCGCCCGGATTTAGATTTGCGCTCGGCCTGCTGCTCATCTGTGGCGGCATCCTCGGGTTCTTGCCGATCCTCGGATTCTGGATGCTGCCGCTTGGCCTCATGGTGGCGGCGATGGATGTGCGGCTATTTCGGCGCTGGCGCTCCCTTCGCCGCAGACGGCGGGCAGAACGGCCTTGAGGTCACTTCAACTGGCTGTCTTTCGAGCCTCGCCGATTAATTCCGCCGCGCATCTGCGCCTGCCCGTCTCGTTCCCGCACGCAGTCGATACAAAGCTTTACCCCCGGCAGCGCCATGCGCCGCGCCTCTGGAATCGGCTCTTCGCATTCCGCGCAATGGGTGCGGCTCTCGCCCACTGGCGCGCGGCGCGCTTTTAGCCGCGCCAATTCGTCGGAAATGGAGGCTTCGATCTGCTCGCTCACCGCGCCATCGCGTGTCCATCCACCTGCCATGTTGCGCCCTCCTCATGCGGTTCACTTCCTAGATATGGGGCGCAGTGGCGGCTTGTCACGGCCTCACCCGGGATATGTCCCCCGCCCCAAGGTTTATTAAATGGGGGCGCGCAGACAAAAAAACACCCCCAAAAGGGGGTGCAGTTGCTAGGCATTGGGCTGTGAGTCAAGCAGCACGCAGGGTCGTATCTCCTCCATTCAAGCGGTTTAGCAGGGTGGACAGGGTGACGGCGCTTTGAATAAGCCGTCGGCGAAGCTCTTGTCGCTGGCCGGCAGGGCGCAGCGGAACGTTGGTGCGCAGGTGGACCCTTTGCGGCATGGCGGCGGGATGGCAGGTATAGGTCACTTCAACCATCGCCTCGACCCGGCCAAAGTCGCGGGCATACTGTACACTGTGAAATCGGGCGTCGCAGATGGTAAGTGTGACGGGGCATTCATCGGACGGGTGACCAACGGTGACGGGATCATAGCTGCGTTTGCGGCGGAGAATGTCACCTGCATTGAGGGACGTGATGGGGCCGAGTGTTTCTGGCGCGGTAGAGCGGCTTGGCATGTCTGATCCTCTTCCTAATCGTCTGGTCGCTTATCTTCCCTTTCTATGGGCCTTTGCGTTCCCTGAGGTGACGCTCCTGCCCAACCTGTATACATGTTGTCGGGCCCAATTGTGGCGTAAATGTGGCAACAAATTGCCGGCAATGGGGCAATCGTATAATTCGCCAAACTTTTTTCACATTTCCTATGCGAAAGGGAGGTCTACCTCTCCTTTTCGACCTCTAGCAGCCAGTTTTCTTGAAGCCGGTTTTCGATCGCTTCGGGGAAATGACTGCGCACCAAGGCGATGGCTTCCGCGGCGGGCATTCCGGCCCCGATCAGCAACCACGCCGCGATCAGCCCACTGCGCCCCGCGCCGTATTGGCAGGAAAGGGCAACCGTCTCTCCCGCCTCTAGCGCCGCCTCGAAACGCACCCGGTGTGCAGGCCATTCGGGTAAGAATCTATCGCAAGGGACTTTGAAATCTTCGATCGGCGCGAAAGAGAGCCTTAAGCCAAGAGACTGTGAAGTCTTTAAAATCAAGGGAAAAGCTCCGTCAGGGAGCTCGACCTCCTCGGTAAGAACCAGCAACTCACGCGCCCCAGCCGCGCGCAGGCCTCCCAAGGTTTCCCGCATCTGTTGAGGATCGAGGTAAGCGCTGCCATCCACATGGGTCAACAGCCCCGGAAAACCCGTCATCGCCAGATGCCCGCCGCGGGGGGTGGGGATAACGGCGCGTATCGAGGTCGCTTCAGGATCGAAAAAAGGCACATCATGAGACATAAAAACATCCATAGAATTTGAGTAACGGCAGGAGCACCTGTATACATGTTAAATAGGTAAAATCGAACAGACGAAGGATGCCGGGCAATGTCTACCCAAGTCAAATCCAGCGCCGCGATTGCAGAAGCGCTTCGGACGGACATCTGCCTGAACCGGAACATCGCCGCCGGCATGCTGCATGAGGTGGCCCTCGCCCAGCGTTTCGGCGTGTCCCGCACGCCCATCCGGCAAGCGTTGCAACGCTTGGCCTATGAACGCATGATCGCCGTGAAATCCGGCGTGGGGTCTGTCGTGACCCCTTTGGACGCGCCCATGCGCGCGGATGACATCCGCGCGGCTGTGGCGATTATCGAAGCGGCCGGCAAATGTGCAGCGCCCTCCCCCGCCCCATCCGCGCATCTCATGTCGCTCGCCGGGATACTGGGAATGATGGACCTCGCCCCGCTAAATAGTGCCGAGGCGTTTTTCGACATCCGTGCCCGGCTTTTGAACGCCCTATCGGAGATGATCGAGAACCCGATCCTCAGCGACGCCTTTCGCGCGGCCTATTGGCGGCTGATCAGATGGTCCTTGCGGGATTTCGGCACCGCGCCGGAACCTCAGATCGTGCATCTGCAGGCGGTGCTGCAAGCCGCTGCCCGGGCGATGCAGTCGGGCACGATCGGCGCCTGTTTCGGAGAAGTCGCAAGGCTCGAAAGCCAGCTCATCGAACCCCGAATTTAATAAAGAAAAGCCCCGCTTCAAAGAAGCGGGGCCCTCTGCATCATCTGGTTCAGCCGTTAGCTGGCCGCCAACATGCCCTTTTCCTTCGCCAAGTCGCGCATCCGCTTTTGCAGCTTCTCGAAGGCGCGCACTTCGATCTGGCGGATCCGCTCGCGGCTGACATCGTATTGCGCCGAGAGGTCTTCGAGCGTGACCGTCTCATCCGACAGGCGACGCTGGGTCAGAATGTCCTTCTCGCGGTCGTTCAGCACGTCCAAAGCCTCGGCCAGCATCTCACGCCGGGTCTCCAGCTCGTCACGCTCGGCATAGTCGCCCGCTTGGTCGGCGTCTTCATCCTCCAACCAATCTTGCCACTGCATCGTGCCTTCGCCTTCGGACCCGACAGTCGCGTTGAGCGAGGCATCCCCGCCCGACATCCGCCGGTTCATGGAGACGACCTCATCCTCGGTCACGCCGAGCTGAGTCGCGATCTCTTTCACGTTTTCAGGGCGTAAATCGCCCTCTTCCAGCGCGCCAATCTTGTTCTTGGCCTTACGCAGGTTGAAGAACAGCTTTTTCTGACCCGAGGTCGTGCCGAGCTTAACCAGCGACCACGACCGCAGGATATATTCCTGAATCGAGGCGCGAATCCACCACATCGCATAGGTGGCAAGGCGGAAGCCCTTCTCAGGGTCGAAACGTTTCACCGCCTGCATCAGGCCGACGTTCGCTTCCGAGATCACCTCGGACTGTGGCAATCCATAGCCGCGGTAGCCCATCGCGATCTTCGCCGCGAGACGCAGGTGAGAGGTGACCATCTTATGCGCGGCTTCGGTGTCTTGCTCTTCGACCCAGCGTTTGGCCAGCATGTATTCTTCCTCAGGCTCCAGCAGCGGGAACTTGCGGATCTCTTGCATATAGCGGTTCAGCCCGCCTTCGGGCGTTGGTGCGGGCAGATTTGCATAATTTGCCATGTCTTGTCCCTTTCCCCAGTTTAATCGGGGCCTATGTTATTTCGCTTAACATGCAATATGGGCGGCCCCCTTCGTGCTTTCAAGACAGAAGCATTCACGCTTTTGTTCATGACTGCACAGTTTCTGTGAACAAAACGTAACCGATCCTTAGGCGGTTCCGCGGGGTGGCGGGGTCACGCCGATGGGGCGGTGGGGCTGTCGCGTAGCAGGTCCAGCAGGGCCGCCATATCGGGCGGCAGGGGTGCTTCGAAACGCAGGTTTTCACCGGTTACTGGATGTTCGAACCCCAGAACGGCGGCGTGCAGCGCTTGGCGGGGGAAGGCGCGGATTGCTTCGGCGGTGGCCTCAGGCAAGGCCGTCTTGGCCAGCTTGCGCCGCCCGCCATAGGTCGCATCCCCCACGAGACCATGGCCCGCGTGAGACATGTGCACGCGGATTTGGTGCGTGCGCCCCGTCTCAAGCCAGCATTCCAGCAGCGCCAGTACGGGCGGGGTGCCAAAACGCTCGACCGTGCGGGCGCGGGTCACCGCGTGCCGCCCGCCTTGAAACAGCACCGCCTGCCGCTGGCGGTCGGTCTTGTGCCGCGCCAGTTGGGTGGTCATCCGCAGGATATTCCCCGCCTCGAAGGACGCGCCTTTGACGCCCCGCAGGCGCGGGTCATTGGCATCCGGCACCCCATAGACGAGGGTCTGGTAATAACGCTCTACGGTATGTTTCTCGAACTGCGCCGCCAGCCCGTGATGCGCCGCATCAGATTTCGCGACGACGAGCAGGCCGGTGGTATCCTTATCAATCCGGTGCACGATGCCGGGCCGTTTCATTCCGCCCACGCCAGAGAGGTCATCACCGCAATGCGCCAGCAATGCATTAACGAGGGTGCCGGAAGGCGATCCCGGCGCGGGGTGCACCACCATGCCCGCGGGCTTGTCGATCACGATCAGGTCGTCATCCTCAAAGACCACCGAAAGGGGGATGTCTTCGGGCAGGATATGGCTTTCCGCCGCCTCTTCGACCGTAATCTGCACCGCCTGCCCTTCGGCCACCTTGGCGCGGGGGTCTTGGACCACGACACCGTCCAGCGTGACGGCGCCTTCGGTGATCAAACGGCCCAAACGGGTGCGCGACAGGTTCGCTTCCTCTGGCACATCGCGGGCCAGCGCCTTATCAAGACGGGCGGGCGGGCTATCGCCCAGAATGAAATCAATGCGGCGGTGAGACATGGACACGGACAACCCTGATGAACCGGCGAACCTGCGGTTTCTGCGGCGGATGGTGACGGTCTTGACCGTCGTGATGATTGGCGGGGTTCTAGTGCTGATCTTCGTGCTTGTCACCCGCCTGAGCGATCAAGGCCCAACCATGCCGCGCAGCATCACCCTGCCCGATGGCAGCAGCGCCCAAGCGTTTACGCAGGGGCGCGGCTGGTATGCGGTGGTGACGGATGCGGATGAGATCCTGATCTTTGACCAGCTGACCGGCGCATTGCGCCAGACGGTCGCGATCGAGTGATCAGCCGCGGATCGTCTTGGCGAAGGTCGAATAGATCGGCTCGTTCGCGCAGATGATCTCACCATGTTGCAGGATGTTGCGCTCAGGGCGGATCGGCTCGACAAGGCCACCGGCCTCTTTGACGATCAACATGCCCGCGGCCACATCCCACGGCTTCAGACGACGCTCCCAGAAGCCATCGTAACGGCCCGAGGCGACATAGGCGAGATCGAGCGATGCCGCGCCCCAGCGGCGCACACCGGCGCAGACGGGCAGCAGGCGGCCCAAATCCTTGAGCGTTTCAGGCAGATCGGCACGGCCCCCGAAAGGCAGACCTGTGGCAAAGATCGACTCAATCATGCGGTGACGGCCAGAAACCCGCAGACGGCCTTCGTTCATCCAAGCGCCGGTGCCCTTCTCGGCAAAGAACATCTCGTCCTTGGCGGGGTCAAAGACCACACCGGCGACAATCTCGCCCTTATGCTCCAACGCGATGGAGATGGCCCAATGCGGCAGACCGTGCAGAAAGTTGGTCGTGCCATCCAGCGGGTCGACGATCCAGCGACGAGTCGGGTCTTGGCCCTCTTCCTCGCCCCCCTCTTCGGCCAGCCAGCCATAGGTCGGGCGCGCGCCCATCAGGTCGTCTTTGATGATCTTCTCGGCGCCAATGTCGGCCTTGGTCACGAAATCGCCCGCACCTTTGACCGAGACCTGAAGGTTCTCGACCTCGCGGAAATCCTTGACCAATGCACGCCCCGCTTTGCGTGCCGCCTTGATCATGATGTTGAGATTCGCACTGCCGATCATTGTTCGCGCCCTTTGATGGATAAGGCGGGACGTATAGGGCGCAAGAGCGCAATTGCCAAGGGGGCAGAAACCTGCACCGCTTATTGATTCTTGCGCACCTCACGGGTTGCATTCAGAGCGCGAGGGAACACCTTGGACGCTGTAGCAACCAGCACGAAGGAAACCCCATGTCCGACCAGATGCAGAGAATCGTCCTCGCCTCCCGCCCCGATGGCGCACCCACGCCCGAGAACTTCCGCCTTGAAAGCGCGGATATCCCACAGCCGGGCGACGGCGAAATTCTGGTCGAAGTGCATTACATGTCGCTCGACCCATACATGCGGGGCCGGATGGACGATGCGAAGTCCTATGCCGAACCTGTGCCCATCGGCGGGCTGATGGAAGGCGGCAGTGTGGGCAAAGTGATCGCCTCGAATGACCCGAGCTTCGCCGAAGGCGATTTTGCCTTTGGCGCCTTCGGCTGGGCCACCCATGGTGTCGCCCCGGCGAAACAATGTCAGAAGGTCGATGCCGAAGGCGTGCCGATCACCGCCTCGCTCGGCGTGCTGGGCATGCCCGGCCTGACCGGCTGGTACGGTTTGAACGACATCGGCCAACCGAAAGAGGGCGAGACCCTCGTCGTGGCCGCAGCCACCGGCCCCGTCGGCTCGATCGTGGGGCAATTGGCCAAGGCCAAAGGGCTGCGCACTGTGGGCATCGCAGGCGGCGCCGAGAAATGCGAGATCGCCACCCGCGATTTCGGCTTTGACGTCTGCCTTGATCACCGCGCCTATGACGATGCCAAATCCCTGCGCGCCGCCCTGAAAGAGGCTGCGCCGGATGGCATTGATATCTATTACGAAAACGTCGGCGGCAAGGTGCTGGACGCGGTGCTGCCGCTGATGAACCCCCATGGCCGCATCCCGCTTTGCGGCATGATCGCGTGGTATAACGCGGGCGGGCTGGGTGCCGATGCCGAGGGCGCTGGCCTCACCGCGCCGCGGCTGTGGCGGACGATTTTGGTGAACTTCCTCACCGTGCGCGGCTTCATCATCTCGAACCACTGGGACCAGATGCCGAAGTTCCAGCGCGAAGTGGCGCCGATGGTCGCCGATGGCCGCGTGAAGGTGAAAGAGGACATCACCGAAGGGCTGGAGAATGCACCGCAGGCCTTCATCGACATGCTGAATGGCGGGAACACCGGCAAGGCCATCGTTAAGGTGAAGTAAACGTTGGAGTGCGTCGTTCCGCCTTGTAGAACGGCGCGTTCACCCACCCGGCCCGGCGTCAAGCCGCAGGCGCCGGGCCATCGCTTGCCCGTCCCCGGGTAAGCGATTTAGAAAGGCTTGGTGCAACTTCGCGTCCGTGCGTCATGGCTGAACCATAAAGCGGCATGAACCACGGTCAGATCGCCCACCCACGGGCAGGCGCTGGCCCTCGGCACCCCGCTCAGGCCCGCTGCAACTTCCGCGCCTCCTGCCCGGCCAGCTTTAGCAACTCATCCATATACGGTTTGCCCAGATCATCCCGCCGCACCGCCGCATAAAGCCGCCGTGTGATCCCCTCGGCCGTCAGGGGCCGCGTGACGTAATCAGACGAATACTTCACCTCCCGCACCACCCAATCCGGCAGGACCGAGACCCCGCGGTTGGACGCCACCAGCAACAGGATTACCGCCGTCAGCTCTACCTGCCGGATCGTCGCAGGCTCGACCTTGGCGGGGATCAACAACTGGCTGAACACGTCCAGCCGGGTCCGCTCCACTGGATAGGTAATCAACGTCTCCCCACGAAAATCGGCCGCCTCGACAAAGGGCTTTTCGGCCAAAGGGTGGTTCTGAGAGGCCACGAAAACCGGATTATAATCAAAGAGTTCGACAAATTCGACGCCCGGCAGTTCCTCAGGGTCCGAGGAGACCACCAGATCAACTTCTTCCCGCAAAAGCGCAGGCAGAGCGTCGAAGGCGAGACCGGGGCGGATATCGACATCCACATCCGGCCAATGGCGGCGGAACTGCTCCAACACCGGGAAGAGCCACTCGAAACAGGCGTGACATTCGATCGCTATATGCATCCGCCCCGTGCTGCCCGCCCGCAGGCCCGAAAACTCGTCCTGCAAGGCTTCGACCTGCGGCAGGACCTGCTGCGCAAGCTTCAACAGCCGCTGCCCGGCGGGCGACAGCTTCAACGGTTTCGAGCGCCGCACAAAGAGTTCGACCCCCGCCTGATCCTCCAACCCCTTCACCTGATGACTTAACGCCGATTGCGTGATATTCATCTGATCCGCCGCGCGGGCCAAGCCGCCCGCCTCGTGGATGGCCTTGATTGTGCGCAGGTGACGGAACTCAATATGCATTTGAGGCATTACTCATGTTCAAGATGAATGTTATGAGTTTGTCTCACAAGCCTAGATGTGAGACAAGACGTGAAACCGCCAAAAGGATCTTTCAATGACCAGCCCTGCCGTTTCCTTCGAAGTCTTCCCGCCCCGCACCGTCGGCGCGGCGTTCAAACTGTGGGATGCGGCGCAGGCATTGGCCCCGCTGGCGCCGCGCTTCTTCTCGGTCACCTATGGTGCAGGCGGCACCACACGCGATCTGACCCATGATTCGGCACATGTGCTACACCGCACCTCGGGCTTGCCCGTCGCAGGCCATCTGACCTGCGTTGGCGCCAGCCGGGCGGAGACGCTCGACGTGGCCGATAAATTCGCCGAAGCGGGCATCAAAGACATCGTCGCCCTGCGCGGCGACCCGCAAGCAGGCACCGACAGGTTCGTGCCCCACCCCGAAGGCTTCGCCGACAGCTGCGAGCTGATCGAGGCGCTGGCGAAAACCGGCAAATTCACAATCCGCGTCGGCGCCTACCCCGATCCGCACCCCGAGGCGGCGGACGAGCAGGCCAATATCGACTGGCTGAAACGCAAGTTCGACGCGGGCGCGGATGAGGCCCTGACCCAGTTCTTCTTTGAGGCGGAGACCTTCCTGCGTTTCCGCGATGCCTGTGTGAAAGCAGGCATCGACAAGCCGATCACGCCGGGCATCCTGCCGGTGGTGAACTGGACCTCGGCCCGTAAATTTGCCGTCAAATGCGGCACGCCGGTCCCGGAATGGGTCGACCAAGCCTATGAGGCCGCGATCCGCGATGACCGGCACGACCTGCTGGCCCAAGCCATGTGCACCGAACTGTGCAGCGAGTTGATCGATGAAGGCGTGGACGCACTGCATTTCTACACGCTCAACCGCGCGGAACTCACCCGCGATGTCTGCCGTGCCATCGGTGTGACCCCGCAGGTCGATCTCTCGGACGTCGCGTAAGCGCTGCCCCTCCAGCAGGGGGGCTTGCCCCTGCCCCGCGCGGGCGTATCCTCCGGCAAAATTCACTTGCCGGAGAAGACCATGCCCCGCATCGCCCAAAGCCCTGCCGACCTTTTGTCCCAATCCGAAGCGCTCAAGCTTTCGGGGCTGGAGTTCATGCAGGCCATTCTCGATGGCACCAACCCCGGCCCGCCCATCGGCCAGACCATGGGCTATGCGCTGCATTCGGTCGAAGAGGGCCGCATCGTCTTTCGCGGCGCGCCGAGCTTTGCCATGACCAACCCGATGGGCACGGTGCACGGCGGTTGGTACGGCACGCTGCTCGATTCAGCGATGGCCTGCGCGGTGATGACGAAAATCCCCCGCGGCTCGGTCTATACCACTTTGGAATACAAGATTAATATCCTGCGCGGCCTGCCCTTGGGGATGGAGATCGACTGTATCGGGGTGACCGATCATGTGGGCCGTTCGACCGGTGTCGCGCATGGAGAGATTCGCGGCGTCGAAGATGGCAAGCTTTATGCCACAGGCTCCACCACTTGCATCGTAATGAAGCTAAGCTAAGCCCATTCACGAATAACCCCCGGCGCGGAAAGCTCCACGCCGGGGTCCAAGAATTTAACTTAAGCATCAACCGCTCAAATTAGTCCCAGAAGCCTTCGTCAACGCCGGGCAGCGCTTCGAGCTCTTCTTCGCTCAGGCGCGTCACATAGGCGTAGGTCTGGTCATCGACGGCCACCAGGTTCACATCGGGTGTCGAGATCATGACGTGCTTGTCACCGATATCGAGGAAACCACCGACCTCGGCCACGATGCCGACCATCTGGCCGTTCTTGGACAGAACGATGTCTTCGATCTCACCAATTTCGTTCCAGTCGGCGCCGATTTCGTTATAGGCCGTGTTGGGGCTCCATTCGTCGCCGGCTTCGTTGAGGGTGTAGATCTCACCGCCGGTGATATCGCGCGAGCGGATCAGATCGCCGCGCATTTCGTTCATCTGCATGCTGTCGACGTTGGAATAGTCGGTCATATGCGTTTCAGCGAAAGCGGCGGTGCCTGCGAGTGTCAGGGCAAGGGTGCTGGCTGTAAGCGTTTTCATGTCTCTCTCCTCTTCGTTATTTGCTATGGTCACAACGAAAGCTCGGACAGAACGTTCCAGAAAATCTAAAATTTACCATGGGTTAGGGTGCCAGCGCGTTGGCAGCATCATGCCGCGCGCCGCGAAAAGGCCGTTCGCCCCAAAGCGCAGATAGAATGAATTGGGGGGGGGGTGGTACCACCTCCTGGTCTCGAACCAGGGACCTCTTGATCCACAATCAAGCGCTCTAACCAACTGAGCTAAGGCGGCACTGGGGCGGATTTAGCGCCCGTGGCGGAGGAATGCAAGACCTCAAAGTCAGAAGAAATGCCGGTTTCCGTCAGATTTTTCGCGCGCCCTGTGTCATCGGCACTCATGCGGGAAACGCGGGTGGATGACGCGGCGATTCCGCCCTCGGTCTTCGAGCTGCGCGTCGCGGCAATCTCCCGATCTGCCAGAACGGCACCCAACCCTCTTCCAGAACGGTGATGATGCAGCGTCACCTAAGGCCAACGAGCCCCCTGCCCTGCGCCGCAACCCGCCAAGATATCTTGCCTTTCCGCCCATGCCGCGCTAGCGATAAGCCCCACCAAACCGGAGGCTCCCATGGGCATCGACACCGAACGCGACATCGAAGCAAACCTGCAAATCGGCCCGACAGACAAGGGCATGGTCCGCCTTTTCGTCGAAGGCGGCGGCGTTGAGATTCCGATGGATTTTACCCCGGAGGAAGCCCGCGAAATCGCGGAAGAGATCATGGCCGCCGCGAACCGCGCAGGCAAAAAAGGTCGCTAAGCCGCCTAAACGCGGGTTCGCCCACGATATAGACGGGCGACCTCAGATCACGCCCCCCCCCTTTCAAGACCAGTTCGGCGCCATGTCGGGATCGCGTAGGCGATGCAGGCGCCGGGCGGCATGGATCGCGATTTTTTGCACCATTACCTTGCGCCGGGCGGGCGCAAGCTTGGTCTCATCGCACATCCTCACAATCTCAGCCCCATAGGCGTCACCGATGATGAGGCCGCTTTCCTCGGGCAGCAGTTCCACCGGGAAATCACTGTCGACGGCCCAGAAAAACCGGTCCGCCCATTCCAGATAGCCCTCCCATTTTGCGTCGCCCATGAAATCGGCGCGGCTGGATTTGCATTCGACGATCCAAATCTCCCCCTTCGGGCCAAGCGCCATCACGTCGACCCGCAAACCGCGCGTCGGCACAAGCTCCTCGACCGAGGCAAACCCAAGATCGGCCAGATGCCGCATCACCCCCCGCGCCAATAATTGGCCGGGTTGGAGTTGTCGTATGTCATTCTCCATCATGGCGACAAATATGAACATTTGATGAACATCCACAAGGGGCAGCACCGGAAAGTTTGGTAATTCCCCCGCGACCCCCTATCTTCACCCCAGCAAAGCGAGGGAGGCCCATGGCACAACGCGAACCGATGAGTGAGACGCAGGCGCGCGGGGTGCGTTACGCCCGTGAATTGGAGGGCCACCTGACATGGCTCGATACATTCTCCGGCACGGCGCTTGGCGTTTTGGCCGTGGCCTCGGGCATTTACACCTACCTTGGCGTGTCGTCGCTGCTGGACGACAATGGCGCCATGTCGGCCTTTGCCGCGATCGCCTATTCGGTGGCGGTCTCGGTGGGCATCTTTGTCTTCTGGTCCTATCTGCTGCGGCTCTTCCCCGCTGTGCGCACGACCCGTGCGCGGATGGGGCTTCTGGGGGCGATGGGCCTCGGCTCCGTCGCGATCATCGCGATGTCGAGCTGGCTGAACGCCGCCGCGCTCGCCGGATCGGCGGCGGTGGAACAGCATCTGGCCGAGACGGTGCAGGACTACCAAGGCGCGTTGGAGCGCACCCATGAGATTGCCCTGTCTGCTCAGGGGCTTGAGCGGGACGTGGCGCGGGTCAGACAAAGCTTTGAAGACCTGAGCGAGCAAGAGGCCGCTGGCAGCCTGTCGGGTCTTGCCGGACGCGGCGCGGTGTTCCGGGTGCTGCGGCAGAAGTCGGCAGAACTGGGCGCGCTGGAGGCGCAGATCGCCACCCAGACCCCGCTGGTGAATGACGCCTTTGCAGAAGGGAACCAGATCCTCAGCCGCATGCGCGCCCTTACGGTAGAGCCCGGCCCAGTTCAGGCGCGCTCGGTCGAGTTTTCCGAACAGGCCGTGCGGCTTGCAGGTCTGATCACCCGGCTGCGGCAGCTTTCCGTGGCCCCGCTGGTGGAGCGCGCGGCGCAGGATTTGGCGGCCTCCGTCGTGCTGCCTGAGCTTGACGGCAGCAACGAAGAGCAACGCGGCGCGCAAGGGGCGACCATCACTTCGGTTCTGGAGGTGCTCGCCCAGCGTGCAGCGACATTGGAGCGCGCGGCGCAGGATGTGCAGGCCATGCCGCCCGCTGCTGAAACGACCTATACGCCGATCTCCAGCGCCGATGCGGTGATCCTCTATGCGCGCAATTTCGTGCCCTCTTGGGCCGGGGCCATCGCGATTGATCTGTTGCCCGCCGTGCTGGTGTTGATCCTCGCCATCACCCAAGGCGCGATCCGCTCGGGCCGGGAGGGGGCCGCGGTCGAAGACACGCTGACCCTTGCAGAACTGCGCGCCGCGCTGGCCGCCGTGCGCGATGTCGATGTGGCGATGCAGGAAAGCCCCGCCCACAAACGCCCCGCCGCCGAAGCGCCGCCCGCTGCGGATGCGCCCGAAGAACCGGCCCCCGGCCCCGTCACATCGATCAAAAGCACATGAGCGAGGGGACCCCACCAGAAGCCGAAGCCCCCCACCGGAAGCCGATTGTCGGGCGGGTGCTGATCGGCGTACTGATCTTTCAACTTGGCCTTGCGGTGCTGCTGTTCTGGGGGGACTTAGGGGAAGGGCTGCGCCTGCCGGGCTTTGGCCCGCGCGCCCCGGAACTGACCGAGCCGATCCGCCCCGGCGACCAGACCCGTCGGTTCCGCCCCGAACGCGCGCCGACCCCCGGCCAGCCGATGCCCGAGACCGCCCTGCCCGACAGGCTAGTGCTCACCCCCGTCTCCGGCGGGCGGGCGGCGCTGCTGGAAGGGGCCATCGAAGCGGGCGATGCGGAGCGGATCGTCAAACAGTTGAGCGAACTGACCCCCGCGCCCGAGGAAATCTATCTCAATTCCCCCGGCGGATCGGTCCGCGACGCTTTGGAACTGGGCCGCTATCTTCGGCGCAAAGGGCTGAACACCGCGCTGCGGGAGGGGGACATCTGCTATTCCGCCTGCCCCTATCTGCTGGCCGCCGGCGCGACACGGACCGTGCCCGAGAGCGCCTCGGTCGGGGTGCATCAGCATTACTTTGGCGAAAGCACGATCCTGCCCGCCTTTGTCGCTGTGGAGGACATCCAGCGCGGCCAAGGTGAGGTGATGCGATACCTAGATGATATGGGCATTGATCCGATGGTGATGCAGCACGCGCTGGTCACGCCACCCGATGAAATCTATGTGCTGCTGCCCGAAGAATTGCGCCGCTATGGCTTTATCCCCGCCGAAGATTGAGCGCGGCAGAGAAGTTCTGCAAATCCACTTCCGCCCCCTTGCCGCAGCCCCACTTGGCCCCTACATCGGGGGTCGACGGGTTCTGCCCTGTTCGTGAACGTTACATTCCAGTGGCCTTAAGCAAATCCGAGGGAGCTGGCTCTGTCCGAGCCCTGGTTCGGTTACCTGGCGCCCACCTGTACATACAGGTCCTCGGGAATATAAAACAGCAGCGGCAGGCGCGGTTCCCGTCACTTTCCCAAGACATCAATGTGGTAGATGGCCCCCTCGGGGCCACTTTCCCGCGCGTTTAAAACGCTTCGGGGCGCGCCTCGCGGGCCATATGGTCAAGCACGGCGTTGACAAAGCTCGGCTCGCGCCCATCGGGGAAGAAGGCATGGGCCACGTCGACATATTCCTTGATCACCACGCGCGGCGGCGTGTCGTCATGGCGGAACTCGGCCCCGGCGGCGCGGAACAGTGCGCGCAGGGTCGGGTCGATCCGCGCAATGGCCCATTTGGCGACGATGGCGCGGTTGGCCATCTGGTCGATCGGCGCTTGATAGTTCACCGCATCTTCGAGCACGCGAGAGAAGTGATCGACATCCCCCTCCTGCATCTCGTCGCCCTCATAGACGGCACCGAAACGGTGGTCGATGAATTCGTGACGCACGACATCGACCGTCTGCGCGGAATGCTCCATCTGGAACAGCGCCTGCACGGCATAGAGCCGCGAGGCCGACTTCATCTTACGTTTCTGATTGCCCGAAGGCCCGTTGCTGGTCATGCGATGTTTGATCCATCCGTGTCGCCGGCCATCATAGTGTCCTGCCCGAATGGCTTGAACCCGATGCCCTTGCTCTGGCGGCCCCATTTACGAGCGAGCGCGATAAGATGCAAGGCCGCAGCGGCCGCGCCGCCGCCTTTGTTTTGCCCCTGAGGGTCGGCGCGCACCTCGGCCTGCTGTTTATTCTCGACCGTCAGGATGCCATTGCCGATGCAAAGCCCTTGCAGCCCAAGCAGTTGCAAGGCGCGGCTGCTGTCGTTGCAGACGGTCTCGTAATGCGTGGTCTCGCCACGGATCACGCAGCCAAGCGCGACATAGCCGTCGAAATTGCTGCCCCGGTCGGAAATGCCGATGGCGGTGGGAATCTCCAACGCGCCGGGCATTTCGATCACCTCATAACTGGCATCCGCGGCCTCCAACTCGGCCTTGGCACCGGTTAGAAGGCCATTCGCGATGTCCGAGTAATAGGGCGAGACGACGATCAGCAGCTTCACCGGTTCGTCGAAGCTGGGGCGCGGCAGGATGGTATGCTCTTCGGCGGATGCCATGGCGATTACTCCGTAGTGATGGGCCGGGTGCCCACGATTTCCAGCGCATAGGCGTCGAGGCCCAGATAGCGCGTGTCGGGATTGTCGGTCAGCAGGACCAGTTCATGCAGCCCCATTGTCGAGAGGATCTGCGCGCCAAGCCCAGTGCGTTTGATCGTGCGCGGGCGGTCGTCATCCTCTGGATCGAGCTTGAGGCGCGGGTAAGGATCGCGGAACAGCACCACGGCCCCCCGCCCCTCTTCGGCGATGATCTGCATGGCACGGGGCAACTCATCCGCCGGGCTGGGGCCAAGGCCCAGAATATCTTCCAGCGCGTTGATCGCATGGGTGCGGATCAGCACCGGCTCGGGGGTTGAGATGTCGCCCTTGGTCAGCACCACATGGTCGGTGCCGGTGATCTGGTCGGAGAATACCCGCATCTGCCAGTCGCCGCCATAGGCGGAGGTCACGGTGCGGCTGTCGCGCTCCACCAACAGATTGTCATGCTTGTGGCGGTAGGTGATTAGATCGCTGATCGTCCCGATTTTCAGCCCGTGTTCGGCGGCGAATTCCACCAGATCGGGCAGACGCGCCATCTCGCCGTCGTCCTTCATGATCTCGCAGATCACGCCCGAAGGATGCAGCCCCGCGAGGCGCGAAATATCGACTGCCGCTTCGGTATGGCCCGCCCGCACCAGCACGCCACCATCGCGGGCGCGCAGGGGGAAGACGTGACCGGGGGTGGCAATATCTGCCGAACCGGATTGTTCCGAGATCGCCACAGCCACGGTCAGCGCACGGTCGGCGGCAGAGATGCCGGTGCTGACACCCTCACGCGCCTCAATGCTGACGGTAAAGGCCGTTTCATGCCGGGAGGAGTTGTTCACCGCCATCATCGGCAAGCCAAGGTGATCGACCCGCTCCGCCGTCATCGGCAGACATATCAGCCCGCGCCCATGGGTCGCCATGAAGTTGATCGCCGCGGCATCGGCAAACTCAGCCGGGATCACCAGATCGCCTTCGTTCTCGCGGTCCTCATGATCCACCAGAATGAACATGCGGCCTTGGCGCGCGTCTTCGATGATCTCTTCGATGGGCGAGATCGCATCGCTCAGCCCTGTCTCGACCGGTCCGGGTTTGTCAAATTGCATCGGCTGCTTCCATCTATCTGTTGCCCGGCTCTTAGCCTGACCCGCGCCGCTTGGCCAGAGCGCGCCCCGAAGGGCGCGGCGTCACATCTCGTTCAGGCGTGCCACGTAACGGGCCAGCGTGTCGATTTCGAGGTTCACCAGATCGCCGACGCCTGCATCGCCCCAAGTCGTCACCTCCTTGGTATGCGGGATGAAGTTGATGCCGAAATCACAGCCATCGACATCATTCACCGTCAGCGAGGTGCCATTCAGCGCCACGGAACCTTTGGGCGCGATGAACCGCGCCAGATCCTCGGGCGCGCGCAGGGTCACGCGGGTACTGTCGCCCTCGTCTTTCATCTCGATGATCTCGGCCACGCCATCGACATGGCCCGAGACGATATGCCCGCCCAGCTCATCGCCCACCTTCAAAGCACGTTCAAGATTCACGCGTTTGCCCTCGCGCCAGTGCTGGCCGAGGTTGGTCTTGGCCACGGTCTCGGCGCTGATCTGCACCTCATACCAATCCTCGCCCAGCCCCACGACGGTCAGGCAGACGCCGTCGCTGGCGATGGAGGCGCCCATGTCGATGCTGCCGGTATCATAGCTGGTCTGGATGCGCGCGCGCAGGTCGCCTTCCTGCTCCAGCTTGGTGACGGTGCCAACGTCTGTGATAATGCCGGTGAACATGGGGTAGGCTCCTTTGCTGGTTCCGCGCAGTGGTAAACCCGGTCACCGCCACAGGCAAGAGCGGGTGACGCCACATTGTCGCCCCTATTATATGGTGGTTAAGAGGGCAAAGACCCACCGAAGGACTAGAATGACCGTGACCGCCGCCCCGACCAGAACCTTCCTGTTCCTGCAAGGACCACACGGCCCTTTCTTTAACAGTCTGGGCAAGATGCTACGCCGCGCGGGGGCCGAGGTCTGGCGCGTGGGCTTCAACGCGGGCGACCGGGCCTTTTGGTTTCACCCGTCGACCTACATCCCCTATCGCGGCAGGGTCGAGGATTGGCCGGGCGTCTTTGCCAGTCTGCTGGACGACAACCAGGTCACCGACATTGTGCTTTACGGCGACACCCGCCCCATCCACGCCGAAGCGGTGGCCGAGGCCAAGCGCCGTGGCATCACCGTCCATGTCTTTGAGGAAGGCTATATGCGGCCCTATTGGGTCACCTATGAGCGCGGCGGCTCGAACGGCAATTCGCGGCTGATGGAGATGACCATTCCCCAAATGCAGGCCGCCCTCGCCCGCTCGGACATGGAAGCCCCCCTGCCCCCGGGCCATTGGGGCGACATGCGCCACCATATCTTTTACGGCGCGCTTTACCATTGGTTCGTGATGTTCCGAAACGGCGATTACCGCAATTTCAAACCACACCGCAGCCTGCCGGTCACCAAGGAATTCCGCCTCTACCTCAAGCGGCTCTTGCTGATGCCGGTGCTGGCCGTCGACCGCCTGCTGGCCACGCTGAAGATCCGGCTGGGCGGCTTTCCCTACCATCTGGCGCTGCTGCAACTGGAGCATGATTCCTCATTCCAGAAACATTCGCCCTTCAACACGATGGCCGATTTCCTTGAACTGGTGATCGAAGGTTTCGCCAAGGGCGCGCCGCAGCACCACCACCTCGTGATCAAGGCGCATCCTTTGGAGGATGGCCGCGTGCCGGTGCGGCGCGATGTCAAACGGCTGGCCCGCCTGCATGGCGTCTTAGACCGCGTGCATTTCGTGCGCGGCGGCAAGTTGGCGCAGCTTTTGAACGACACCCGCAGCGCGGTGACGGTGAATTCCACCGCCGGGCAACAGGTGCTTTGGCGCGGCATCCCCCTCAAGGTCTTTGGCCGCGCGGTCTATTCCCAGCCTGAGTTTGTCTCGGACCAGCCGCTGCCGGAATTCTTTGCCACCGCCAACCGCCCCGACAACCGCGCCTATAAGGATTACCGCCGCTATCTGCTTGAAACCTCTCAGGTTCCCGGCGGTTTCTATGCCGCACGCGGGCGGCGGCAATTGCTGCGCCAAGTGGTCGATATGATGCTCGCCGCCGAGGATCCCTATGACGCACTGGAACAGGGCACCGCGGCCCCTCGGCAACAGTTGCGGGTCGTCACCTGAGTTAACCCATTCCGCCCTGTAGATTTTTTCGCTAGGCTGCGCTAAGTTGTAAAGTAATACGTCAAGACAATTGGCGATTTCGAGGCAGATATTTCAGGTCGAGGAGACCGGGCAGTGAAATCCGTATCTTTCCGGTGGGCGCGCCCCATCGCAGCGCTGGCGGCGGTGGCCGTCGTCTCATCATGTGGTTTGCCACAGGTCGGACCGAACAAACGGCAAATCTACGCAGGCTCCGTTCAGCGCGAAGGCGATGCCTTTGTCGTCAGTGTGAATGACCGTGTGACCCGCGCCACCGCCGTAGCCCCGGCGCTTGGCTTTTCGGAAAGCTTCAAGAATGCGGGCCGGGTCGGTTCCGACACGATCCAGCCGGGCGATATCCTTGGCATCACGGTTTATGAGAACGTGGACGATCCGCTTCTCGGCGTCGAAGGCGCCCCAGCCACCATGCTGGAAGAGGTGCAGGTCGACGGCGCGGGCTTTATCTTTATCCCCTACGCGGGCCGCATCCGCGCCGCGGGCAACACCCCCGAAGCGATCCGCCGCATCATCACCAACAAGCTGGGCGAACAGACCCCCGACCCGCAGGTCGAAGTGCGCCGCGCCGCCGGTGACGGCTCGACCGTCTCGCTCATCGGTTCCATCGGGGCGCAGGGCGTCTACCCGATCGAACGGCCGACCCGCACGCTCGCCGCCATGCTGGCGCGCGCGGGTGGTGTGACCATCATCCCCGAAATCGCACAGGTCACCGTGATCCGCGGCGGGCAGCGCGGTAAGATTTGGTTCCAAGACCTCTATGACCACCCCGAACTCGACATCGCCCTGCGCCCGGGCGACCGGATTTTGGTCGAGGAAGACACCCGCTCTTTCACCGCGCTTGGCGCCACCGGTGGACAGGCCCGCGTGCCCTTTGAATCGCAAAACCTCTCGCTTTTGGAGGGCATCGCGCAGGTGGGCGGGCTCAGCCCCCTCTCGGCCGACCCCACCGGCGTTTTCGTGTTCCGCAATGAGCCTGAGGAAGTCGCCGAACAGGTGCTGGGGCGCAGCGATCTGACTGGCGCGCAGCGCATGGTCTATGTCACCGACCTGACCAAACCTAACGGCATGTTTATGGCCCGCGATTTCGTGATCCGCGACGGCGACACGATCTATGTGACCGAAGCGCCCTTCACCCAGTGGAGCAAGGTAATCTCGGCCATCACCGGCACGGCGGGTTCGGCGGATAGCATCACCTCGCTGACCGAATGAGCCACCCCGGTGGCATTCGAAGCTGACCCATACCAATACCCCGCCGCCGGTCCCGAAAGGAGCCGGCGGCTTTTCGTATATAACGGCGGCTTTCTGACGCAGCGCCGCCTGCGGCGTATCTTGCATCTGGCGGGGCATGAACTGCGCATCGGTCTGCCCGGGCCGGATGATGCGGTGGCGGTCTGGGGCAACTCCCCCACCGCGCATCGCGGGCTGGCCGTGGCGGCCAAGCGCGGCGTGCCAGTGATCCGGGTGGAGGACGCATGGCTGCGCTCGCTCCACCCCGGTCGCGCGGGCGAGCCGCCCTTGGGCCTGCTGATCGACAGCCGAAGCGCGCATTTCGATCCCTCCCAGCCCTCAGACCTCGAAGAGCTGCTCGCCCATCACCCGCTGGACGATACCGCCCTTCTGGACCGCGCCCGGGGCGGCATGGCGCAGATGGCCGAGGCGCATCTGACAAAATATGCGGGCTTTGACCCCGACATGCCCGCGCCGGAGCCGGGCTATGTGTTGGTGATCGACCAGACCCGCGGCGACGCCTCGGTCACCGCCTCGGGCGCGGATCGTGCGCGGTTTCTGGAAATGCTCGTCTTCGCGCAAGAGGAACACCCCGGCGCACGGGTCATCATCAAGAGCCATCCCGAGACGGCACGGGGCTACCGCGCCGGGCATTACGGCCCCGAGGATACCAACGACCGGATCACCCTGCTGACCGATCCCATCAGCCCTTGGGCACTGTTCGAAGGGGCGGTGGGTGTCTACACGGTCTCTTCGCAAATGGGGTTCGAGGCGATTTTTGCAGGCCACAGGCCGCGCGTCTTCGGCCAGCCCTTCTATGCCGGTTGGGGGCTAACGGAGGATGAATTCCCCGTTCAACGCCGCCAGCGCCGCCTTAGCCGCGCGCAACTCTTCGCCGCCGCGATGATCCTCTATCCGACCTGGTACGACCCCTATCGCGACGAACTCGGCAGTTTCGAGACGGCCCTCACCGCCCTCGCCGCGCAGGCCCGCGCGTGGCGAGAGGATCATCGCGGCTGGGACGCATGGGGCATGCGCCTGTGGAAGCGCCGCCCGCTGCAACAGTTCTTCGGAACGGCCACGCCCCTTCGCTTTCGCAAAGGCCCGGCAGAAGCCCCCAAGCCGCCCCGCCGCGCCATGGTCTGGGCCAGCAAGGCCGATGACGGGCCCCAAGATGCGCTGCGGGTCGAGGACGGGTTTCTGCGCTCGCGCGGGCTGGGGGCCGAACTGGTCCCGCCCCTGTCGCTGGTCTGTGACGATCTGGGCATTTACTACGATCCCCAAGGACCCAGCCGGTTAGAGCAATGGATCGCGAAACGCGCCGACCTGCGCCCCGATCAACTGGCCCGCGCCCGCGCGCTGATCGCGGCGCTGACTGGGGCGGGCCTCAGCAAATACAACCTCGGCGGTGCCGCGCCCGACCTGCCGCCGGGGCGGCGCATCCTCGTCCCCGGACAGGTCGAAGACGACGCCTCCATCCTCACCGGCACGGGCGATGTGTACAGCAACGCGGCCCTGCTGGCCGCCGCACGCGCCGCAAACCCGGATGCTGTGATCCTCTACAAACCCCACCCTGATGTCGAAGCGGGCCTGCGCAAAGGCGCAACCGAGGCGGGCGACGCCGATCTGATCCTGCATCACGCCGACCCGGTGGCGCTTCTCAGCCAAGTCGACGCGGTTTGGACCATGACTTCCCTCTTGGGGTTCGAAGCGCTCCTCCGCCGGGTGCCCGTGGTGACCTTGGGCGCGCCCTTCTACGCGGGCTGGGGGCTGACCGAAGACCGGGGCGATGTGCCCCCCCGCCGCCGCGCGACACCGACGCTCGAAGGGCTCGTTCATGCCGCGCTCATCGACTACCCACGCTACCGCGACCCGGTCAGCGGCTTGCCCTGCCCCGTTGAGGTGGTCGTCGAACGGCTGGCCACGGGCCGCCTGCCCCGCGCCGGGTTGGGCAACCGGATGCTATCGAAGCTCCAAGGGGTCTTTGCCAGCCAGAGCCACCTCTGGCGGCGATAGCGCTCAATCGGCTGCGTTGCGCCGCCAGACGTGCAACAGGTCCGGCCCGATCTGCTGGCTGGATTGCAGCGCGAAGCGCGGGGCCTCAGCCAGCCGCGACAGACCAAGCGCCCCGATGCCGGGCAGACCTTCGGCCCCGATCACCAGCCCGGCGGTAAACCCCACCAGCCGGTCGACCAAATCCGCCTCGATAAGCGAAGCGGCCAAGGCGCTGCCGCCCTCGCAGAAGATCCTTGTGAGACCATGCGCCGCCAATTGCCGCATCACATCCTGCGGGTCCAACTGCGCCCCGCGTGCGGCACAGGGCAGCAGTGTCGCCCCCAGATCCGCCCAGGCTTTGACCAAAGCCGGATCGGCATCCGCACCGTGGCAGAGGATCAAAGGCACCTCAGCCGCCGTGCGCGCCAGTTGCCCCATCAACGGCAGGTCGAGCCTGCGCGAGACGACAACACGCGCCGGTTGCTGGGCAAGCCCGAGACCGCGCACCGTCAGGCTTGGGTCGTCCTTGCGGGCGGTGCCTGCCCCGACCATCACCGCGTCATGGCGGCTGCGCATGGCATGGGTCAGCCGCCGCGCGGGGGCGTCGGTGATCCATTGGCTTTCGCCCGTGCCGGTGGCAATGCGCCCGTCAAAGGAATTGGCCAGCTTCAGCGTCAGCATCGGGCGGCCCAGATCGGTGCGGCAGAAGAAACCAGCGTTATCCGCGCGGGCCGCATCCTCGTGCAGCCCGACTGAGACCTCGATCCCGGCATCTTGCAACATCGCGATGCCGCGCCCGTTGACCCGCGCGTCGTCATCCTGCGTCGCGATCACCACGCGGGCCACGCCTGCGTCGATCAGCGCCTGCGCACAGGGCGGCGTTTTGCCGTGGTGGGAGCAGGGTTCAAGCGTGACATAGACCGTCGCCCCCCGCGCCGCCGCACCCGCCTGCGCCAGCGCCTGCGGCTCGGCATGGGGACGCCCGCCCGGCTGGGTCCAACCGCGCCCGACGATCCGCGTGCCTTGCACGATGACGCAGCCCACCGCCGGATTGGGCCAGACATTGCCCTGCCCGCGCCGCCCCAAGGATAGCGCCAGCGCCATATACCGCGCGTCGCTCACCCGCTCGCCGGTCACTCTTCCGGCAGGGCGTCGGGCCGCAGTTCCTGAACGAATTTATCGAAATCGTCCGCGGCTTGGAAGTTTTTGTAAACAGAGGCGAAACGCACATAGGCCACGGTGTCGATCCGGGCCAGCGCCTCCATCACGATCTCACCGATATGTTTCGAACTGATGTCGGTCTCGCCCATGCTTTCCAACCGGCGCACGATGCCCGAGATCATCTGATCGATACGTTCGGGATCAATGGGGCGTTTCTGCATGGAGATACGGATCGAGCGTTCCAGCTTGTCGCGGTCAAAATCCTCACGCTTGCCGGAGGTTTTGATGACCACAAGGTCGCGCAATTGCACCCGTTCGTAGGTGGTGAAGCGGCCCCCGCAGGCCGGGCAGAACCGTCTGCGCCGGATCGAGACGTGATCCTCGGCCGGGCGGCTGTCTTTCACTTGGGTGTCGATATTTCCGCAAAACGGGCAGCGCATCGGCCGTCCCCCTCTTCATCCTGCCTCACTTGTGGGGCGCGCGGCCCTCTTGTCAAAACTTATAGGGGAGCCGCGAGGTTTTGGGTAGAGAAGATTTCCACAGCTACATCTTGCGTTCAAATATGTGTCATGGACCCAACGGCATGCCGCCGCGTTGGTCAACGAAGGCTATAAACGGAGCATACCATGACCAAGACACTTTTCCTAACCGGCGCCTCCAGCGGGATCGGCGCCGCCACCGCCCGCGCCGCCGCGAAAGCGGGCTGGAACATCGGCCTCTTTGCCCGGAGCGAAGACAAGCTGAACGACCTCGCCGATGAGATCGGCGATCAGGCGTTGGTGCTGGTGGGCGACGCCACCGATTACGACGCGCAGAAACAAGCGATCGACAAACTGGCCGACCACTTCGGACAGGTTGACGCTGCCTTCGCCAACGCCGGGCGCGGCACCAGCTCGGCGGGGACGGAGAATGGCGACCCGCAGGATTGGAAAGTGATGGTGGACCTGAACATCATGGGCGCGCTCTATACCGCCCATGCCGCCATGCCGCATCTGCGCAAGACCACTGGGCAATATGTCGTGACTGGCTCTGCCGCCGGGCGGCGTCATATCCAAGGGTCGATCTACGGGGCGACCAAGTGGTTTATCCACGGCTACGCGGGCAATCTGGCGGATGAGATGGCCGAATGGGGTGGCCGCTGCATGGTGGTCTCGCCCGGCATGGTCGACACCGCCTTTTTCGACGAGGCCAAACCCGACAAGTTGCAGCCTAAGGATGTGGCAGATGCGGTGATGCATGCGCTCGAAGCGCCCGCCCGGGCCGCGGTGCGTGAAATTCACCTGATGCCGACAGGGTGACCCCTGCCCCGTCCGGCGTCAGTCGGGCCGGAAATGCGCCGCGATGCGTCGCTGATGCGGGGCGTCGCGATGCTCGAACAGGTAGATGCCTTGCCAAGTCCCCAACATCATCCGCCCCCGCGTGACGGGGATGCTAAGGGTCACCGGCAAGACCGAGGCCTTGATATGCGCAGGCATATTATCCGGCCCTTCCATCAGATGCGTGAGATAGCTCATTTCTGGCGCATCGGCGGGCGGCACCAGCCGGGCGAAATAGGCCAAAAGGTCGCGCTGCACATCCGGGTCTGCGTTCTCTTGGATCAGCAGAGAGGCCGAGGTGTGCTGCACCAAGAGCGTCAGCAGCCCGTCCCCCTGCCCTGCAATCCAGCGGGCCACGTCATTCGTGAACTCGTAGAGCACCTGACCGCGGGTTTGAATGGTAAAGACTGTCTGCATCTCAGCAGGCTCCCCAGTGCTGCGCCTCTGCGTCCCAACATTGGCCAGCCGCCTCTTTCGCGTCGCTTATGGCAAAGAGGCCCAGTTCCGTTGACCCCCTGTCGCAAGAAAGCGAGGCGATCTCGCGCCCATTCTCGCGCACCGTCACCCCGCCATCGCTGATCTGATCGAGTTTGTCGAAAGAGCCATAGACCTCATAGGTAAAATCGCCATTCCGGAAGGTCGTACTCTCCCAAATGGCGCGACCTATGCCCGGCCAAGGCTGATGCGCCACCTCCGTGATCGGAGCGCTCAGGGTCAGACCGGGCGCGTCAGGCGGGCCGAAGCGGTAGATCGCCTCTTCCCTGTCGAGGCAGACCTCCAACTGCTTCGTCCCATGGTCAATCGTACAGGTTAGAACCGTGGCGCTGCGCTGGTGGCAGTGGGCAGGAGCTTGGCTGGTGCCGAGGGTCAAAAACAGGCTGGCGAGCAAAAAACGCATGAGATCAATCCGTCGTAACAATACCCGCAGAATAAGCCTGCCACCGCGTGAAAACAACGGCTTCCCCGGTTTAGAAATCCCGCAACTCAATTATGCGATCCAGACAGAACTGCCGCGCATGATGGCTGGGCAAGTTCTCTCCCGCGCGGTTGATCGTGACGGAATAGGACTGCCCCCTGTCGCCGCTCGCCCGTTCAGGATCGGTGGTGAAAACAACGCCGGTACGGCCCACACCGCTGACCGACGGACCGCGGGGCGTTTTGATGAATAGCCGCTCCTCGCGCGGGAGGCCCAGAACGTCCTGCGCAAACTCCGCCGCGGCGCACCAGATGTGACGCGCGCCTGCGCCGTGGTCTTCGATCACCTCGAACTCCTGCGCGGTGAGGGGCACGACGATCAGCCGGTTCTCGGCCCGGTAGGCCTGTGCGGCGGCTTGCAGCGGCAGCATAAGGCAAAGAAGGGTAAGGACAGTTTTGCGCATCATGGGAACCTTCTTGGGATACCCCCTTGATGTAAGCGGCGCGGGCGGCAGATCAAAGACCCGCCCCGCAAAAGAAAACGCGGCCACCGGGGCCGCGTTTTGGCTTATTGGTCCAGGAAGCTGCGCAGCTTGCGCGAGCGGCTCGGATGTTTGAGCTTGCGCAGTGCTTTGGCCTCGATCTGGCGAATACGTTCGCGCGTGACCGAGAATTGCTGGCCGACCTCTTCGAGCGTGTGGTCGGTGTTCATGCCGATGCCGAAACGCATCCGCAGAACTCGCTCCTCGCGCGGGGTGAGCGACGAGAGGACCCGCGTGGTGGTTTCCTTGAGGTTCTCCTGAATGGCACTGTCGAGCGGCAGCACGGCATTCTTGTCCTCGATGAAGTCACCCAGCTGGCTGTCTTCCTCGTCGCCGATGGGCGTCTCAAGGCTGATCGGCTCTTTGGCGATCTTCATCACCTTGCGGACCTTTTCGAGCGGCATTTGCAGCTTCTCGGCCAGTTCCTCGGGCGTCGGCTCGCGGCCAATCTCGTGGAGCATCTGGCGACCGGTGCGGACCAGTTTGTTGATCGTCTCGATCATATGCACCGGGATGCGGATGGTGCGTGCTTGGTCAGCAATCGAGCGGGTGATCGCCTGACGGATCCACCATGTCGCGTAGGTGGAGAACTTGTAGCCGCGGCGATACTCGAACTTATCGACGGCCTTCATCAGGCCGATGTTGCCTTCCTGAATAAGGTCAAGGAATTGCAGACCACGGTTGGTGTATTTCTTGGCGATGGAGATAACGAGGCGCAGGTTCGCTTCGACCATTTCCTTCTTGGCCTGACGCGCTTCTTTCTCACCCTTCTGGACCTGCTGCACGATGCGGCGGAATTCCGAGATGTCGAGCCCGACATACTGGCCAACCTGCGCCATGTCGGCGCGCAGTTCTTCAACCTTTTCGGAGGAGCGTTCGATGAACATCTGCCAGCCCCGACCGGACTTCTCGGCCATCCGCTCCATCCAGTTGGGATCAAGCTCATAGCCGCGATAGTTGTCGACGAATTCCTTGCGGTTGATGCGCGCTTGGTCGGCGAGTTTCACCATGGCGCTGTCGATCTGCATGATGCGGCGGTTGATGCCGTAAAGCTGGTCGATCAACGCTTCGATACGGTTGTTGTGCAGGTGCAGGTCGTTCACCAAAAGCACGATTTCCGACCGCAGCTTTTGATAGGTCTCTTCCTGCTCCTTGGTGAAAGAGCCGTCTTCGTTCAGCGTGGCCGAGATGCGGCTGTCCTGCATCGCGCTGAGCTTTTCATAGTCGTCCGCGATGATGTCGAGCGCTTCCAGAACCTGCGGTTTCAGCGCCGCTTCCATGGCCGCAAGGCTCATGTTGGCCTGTTCGTCCTCGTCGTCGTCGTCATCCGACGAGATCGGATTGCCGTCGGCGTCATACTCGGGCTTGGCTTCTTCGGTCTTGCTCTCGGCCCCGGCGGCGGGGGCGACGACCGGAGAGGTCTCCTCCTCATCGCCCATCTGCGTGCCAAAGGTGGCTTCAAGGTCGATCACATCGCGCAGCAGAATGTCTTCGGAGAGAAGTTCGTCACGCCAGATGGTGATGGCCTGGAAGGTCAGCGGGCTTTCGCAAAGCCCGGCGATCATCGTGTTGCGGCCAGCCTCGATCCGCTTGGCGATGGCGATCTCGCCCTCGCGGCTCAAAAGCTCCACGCTGCCCATTTCGCGCAGGTACATGCGCACCGGGTCATCGGTGCGGTCGAGCTTCTCGGAGGTGCCAGAGGACAGCGCCACATCGCGGTTGGACTCAGTGGTCGCAACCTCAGTCGAGCCTTTGTTCTCTTCCTCTTCGGCTTCCTCGTCTTCGATGATGTTGATGCCCATTTCCGAGAGCATCGACATCACATCTTCGATCTGTTCCGAGCTGACCTGATCGGGCGGCAGCACCGTGTTGAGCTGATCGTAGGTGATATAGCCCTTCTCGCGGGCCTCACCGATCATCTTCTTCACGGCGGCTTGGCTCATGTCGAGCGAGTGGCCGGCCTCTGAATCGTTGCTCTTTGCGTCGTCATTCGTATCTTTGGCAGCCATCTCATGCTCCTTCAGCGCGTCAGCGCGAATCATCCGCAGACGATTCGGTTTTCCGAATCATGCGGGGTTATCGGTGATTCTTAAACCCGTTGCCCAGCATTTTCAAAAAGTCCTGCAAATGGGCCACGCCGATGCTCATCCGCGGCCCTTTGACTTGTCATATTTAATCGTTCCCAACAGCGCGTCCAATGCGCTGCGCTCATCGCGGTCCATCGTCATGCCGTTGTCGCCCACGTCGAATTCCCCGTTGCTTTCTTCCTGTGCGCTGCGGCGGGCAAGATCGGCGGCACGGGCCGCTTCGCTCAAACGCCAGGTGACCCCCTCATCCGCCGGGCCGCTGAGGTCTTCGACGGCTTCGGCGATCTCTTCGTTCAGCCCACGGGCGGCATCCAGTTTGGCCAGTTCCTCGGCCACGGTGAGGCGGGTCATGTCCACATTGCCGGGATTGCGGATGCAGGGCGTGATGGCAACGTGGCGTTGCCCCTTCATATTTTCAAGTGTCTCCCAGCCGAGGGAATAGGAAATCTCCTCGCGCAGCGTCTCTTGCCCCGCATGGCCAAAGCGCAGCAGCAGATCGCGCAGCCGCGCGTGATCAGGATCATCGCAGCGCATCGCCTCCAACCCGGTCTCGAAGGTCTCAATCAACTGCGGGCAATCGACGAGGGCCACAAGGATCACCGCCTCGCGCAGATGCATGCCCACCTGCTCATCGCTCATCGCCACGAGGGCCGAGGCTTTGGTGCTGGCCAGCGGGGCCAGCGGCGCGCCCCAAGCAGCGCCCTTTCCGCCTTTGCCCTTGCCCGGCGCTTTGCCCCCGACGGGGCGGAATTCGGGCCGTTTCTTTTGCGGGCGGAACAGCTCCCACCGCAGGTCCTTGATCTCTTGCCCATAATGGCTGCGGATCGACGGGTCGCGGATCAGCTTGATCTTTTCGCGCAGGCTTTTGTCCAGCGCCGCCTTGCGTTCGGGGCTGTCGAAAACCTTGCCTTCGGTCTCACGCTGCCACAGCAGGCGCACCATGGGCAGGGCATTGTCCAAGAGCTTTTGCAAGGCCCCGGCCCCCTGCGCGCGCAGCAGATCGTCGGGATCCTGCCCCTCGGGCATGACCGCGAAACGCAGGCTCTGCCCGGCCTCCAACAGCGGTAGGGCCAGATCGATCAGGCGCAGCGCGGCGCGTTGGCCCGCCGCGTCGCCATCCAGAGTGATGATCGGCTCAGGCGCGATCCGCCACAACATCTGCAATTGGTTCTCGGTGATCGCGGTGCCCAAGGGGGCCACGGCCCCTTCGAACCCCGCCTCATGCAGGGCGATCACATCCATATAGCCTTCGGCCACGATCAGCGGCTGACCCCGCCCTGCGGCGGCGCGGGCGTGTTTGACGTTGTAAAGGCTGCGGCCCTTGTCAAAGAGTTCGGTCTCGGGCGAATTGAGGTATTTCGCCTTATCTTCCGGGTCCATCGCGCGACCGCCAAAGGCAATCGCCCGGCCCCGCGCATCGCGGATCGGGAACATGATGCGCCCCCGGAACGTGTCATAGGGTTTGCCGCCCTTGGAGGAGGGTTTCGCCAGCCCCGCGCCGAGGATCAACTCATCCGCCACGCCCTTGGACTTCAGCGCATCCCAAAGCCCCTGCCAACTGTTCGGGGCGAAACCAATCTCCCAATGCGCCTGCGCCTGTTCCGACAACCCGCGCTTGGCCAGATAATCGCGCGCCGCCCCCGCCGCCCCGGTGCGCAGTTGCAGGCGGAACCATTGCACCGCTTGCTCCATCACCTCGGCCAATTGCGTGCGCTTGTCGGCCTTTGCCTGCGCGCGGGGGTCTTGCTTGGGGATCGTCATGCCGACTTCGCGGGCGATGATTTCCACCGCTTCCATGAAGCTCACATTCTCGGTCTCGCGCACGAAAGAGATCGCATCCCCCTTCGCGTGGCAGCCAAAGCAGTAGTAGAACCCTTTGCGATCATCGACGTGAAAGCTGGCGGATTTTTCCTGATGGAAGGGGCATGGCGCCCACATGTCGCCCTTGCCCTGATTGGACTTTCGGTTGTCCCAAATGACCTTGCGCCCCACCACCTGAGACAGGCTGGCGCGGTCACGCAGTTCTTCCAAAAATCCGGGGGGCAGGCTCATGGCTTCATATACCGGCTGGGGCAGTTCAGAGTCCAGAGGAGGTAGAGCGGCAGCGGGCGGTAAAACGCCCCTCTTGCCGGGCAGCGCCCCCTGCCCGGCACGGCGTTGGTCAGCCTATTGGGCGAGGCACATTTCTTTCCACGCGGCGGCGAGATCGTTCTTTTTCACGTCGCGCATCTTCATCTCGTAGACCCAAGGGGTCACCAGCGGAATCGCGGTGTTAAAGCTTTCGGGCCATGTCGCCTTGGCCTTCACGGCGGCGGGGACCTGGCGTTCTTTCACCCGGTCGAGGCGGGCCTGCTGCACGGCGGCGACCACGGCGGCCTGATGCATGCAGCTCGTCTCTTTCTTCGAGGCCGCCAGCGCCGGGCCCGAGACCGCCATGCTGATCGCGGCCAATGCGGCGAAAATCGATTTGTTCATGTCTATGCTCCGTTGTTTGCCAAACGGGGATTCGGGCCCCTGCGGGACAACCTAGCGCCGCGATGCCACCGCTTCCATAGCGCGGCGCAACTCCTGCACCAAAGTGGCGGCCATCGACCGATAGACCATCAACAAAAAGCCGGTATCGGTGCGGGTGATCGCGGCGGGCATGTCGCGCAAGGGGCTGCGCAGGGTCTGACCGGAGTTGAAGGCCGCCGCGCGCAGGTCCACCGGGGCCAGTCGCGCCAGTACATCTTCGGCCCCCGGCCCCTGCAACTCCGCCACTGCCCATCCGTCCGAGACATCGACAAGGGCTGCATGTTTCGCGAGCGCCTCATCCGGTACGGGCCCGACAAGCAGCGCCTCTTCCCGGCCAAACCACAAGCATTGGACATCGCCCTTGGCGGTGCTCTGAAGCGGATCCGGCAGGGCAACCCCATGAGCCGTCTCCAGCGCCTTGGTGAGGCCAGCCCGATCAAACACGCCCAGCACGGTCAACTGGCCCAGATCGCGGGCCGTCATCGTCATCTCACCGATGTGCAGCGGGAGCAGATCGCCGAACGGTGTTTGCGCTTTCAATTCAACCACGGGTCCGCCCTCCTTCAGGGTCCACAAAGACCGGGGCGCAGATCTCTACCTCCGCCTCGATTTCGCGCAGATGGTCGACCATGCGCATCACCTCCCCATGCCGGGCGCGGCCCCGGGTGACAAAGCCCAGCCCGATAAAAGTGCCGATATCCGGCGAAAAGCCGACCGAGGTTGTATGCCCCTGCGCATTCTCGCGGCTGGCCTCGGCCCCGGCCTCGAACAGAAACGCCCCTGCCGTGAGTTGTTTCACCGCGCCGACGGGCCGCAGCCCGACCAGTTGCGCACGGTTTGGGTCGCGCAGGCCGGGGCGTTCGGACATGGTCTTGCCGATACAGTCCTTGGCATCCGACAGCATCCTCCCCATGCCGATATCCTCTGCCGTGGCGCGGCCGTCGATCTCTGCGTGGGTGATATGGCCCTTTTCCAACCGCAGCACGTTCAGCGCCTCCATCCCATAGGCGCCGCCCTCCAGCGCCTCGGCCCGCGCGACCAGCAGGTCGAACAGCGCCGCGCCATAGCGCGCGGGCACGGCGATCTCATAGGCATGTTCGCCCGAGAAGGAGATGCGGAACAGCCGCGCCGCGACCCCGCCGAGCCGCACATCGCCGCAGGCCATAAAGGGGAAGCTGTCATTGTCGATCGGCTGCGCCAGCAGCCCGTTCAGCAATTCACGAGACTTCGGCCCCGCCACGGCGAATTGCGCCCATTGTTCGGTGACCGAAGACAGATGCACCTGCCATTCGGGGTGCAGGCATTGCGTGATGAATTCCAAATGGCGCATCACCTCACCGGCAGCGCCGGTGGTGGTGGTCATCAGGTAATGCGTCTCACCCAAACGCGCGCAGGTGCCATCGTCCATCACGAAACCGTCTTCGCGCAGCATCAGACCATAGCGCACCTTACCGACCTTCAAGCTGTTGAACTTGTTCGTATAAACCAGATCGAGCAGCTTGGCCGCATCCGGCCCCTGAATGTCGATCTTGCCTAGGGTCGAGACATCGCAGATGCCCACCGTCTTGCGGACAAAGCCGACCTCGCGGTCGCAGGATTGACGCCAGTTGCGCTCCTGCCCGCGCGGGAAATAGCTGGGGCGATACCATAGCCCCGCCTCCACCATCGGGGCGTTCATGGCAAGGCTGGCCGCGTGGCTGGTGGTCAGCCGTTCGGGCGCAAAGCCCTTGCCCTGCCCACCCGCGCCCATCGCTGCAATCGCAACCGGGGTATAGGGCGGGCGGAAGGTGGTCGTGCCCGTCTCGGCAATGCCGCGCCCGGTGGCATCTGCCAGCACCGCCAGCGCCGCCACGTTGGAGTTCTTGCCCTGATCGGGGGCCATGCCTTGGGTCGTGTAGCGCTTCATATGCTCGACCGAGCGGAAGCTCTCTGCCGCCGCCTGCTGCACATCCTTCACGCAGACATCGTTCTGGAAATCCAGCCACGCCCGGCCCTTGCCCGGCACCGCCCAAAGCGAGGCAAGGCGGTAGGGCGCGTCATCGGCCTGCGGCAGATCGATGGGCTCTGGCTTGCGGCCCAAAGCCGCCAACGCGTCCCCTGCCGCTGCCACACCCGCCGCAAGGCAGCCGTGGGTCGAGAAGCTGCCGTTACAGGCTCCCGCCACATGCATCCCCGGCACCGCGCCGGGGGTGGGCACAAAAGCATGGATCTCCGGCGACCATGTCGGTCGCCCGTTCATATGACACGTAAGATGCAGCGATGGGTTCCAACCGCCCGACATTGCCAGACAATCGGCCTGTATCTTATGCACGCCCCCGGCGGTGCGGATCGACACCGCCTCCAACTCCTTGCCGCCCGAGGTGTTGCAGACCACCGCCCCGCTTAGCACCGGAAAATCCGCGCCCTCGCGGCTGACGCCCTCGCGACTGTCGATCAGCGCGGCCACATGCACACCTGCTGCCGCCAGATCGTGCGCGGTGCGGTGGGCGTCGTCGTTATTGCCAAAAACCGCGACCTGCTTGCCCGGGGCCACGCCCCAGCGGTTGAGATAGGCGCGCACCGCGCCTGCGGTCATGATGCCCGGGCGGTCGTTGTTGGCGAAGGCGACCGGGCGCTCCAAAGCACCTGCCGCGAGGATGGATTGCTTGGCTGCGATGCGCCAGAAACACTCAAGCGGCGCGCCCTCGCCCCGCCGCGCGCGGTGTTGGTTGACCCGTTCGAGCGCGCCGAACATCCCGCCGTCATAGGCGCCGGTCACCGTCGTGCGGGGCATCAGCCGCACATTGTCCATCGCCGCGAGTTCCGCGACCACGCCCGCCGCCCATGCATGGCCCGGCTCACCATCGACACGCTCGTTCTCGGCATTCAGCCGCCCGCCCATCAGCGCATCTTCGTCGGCAAGGATCACATCCGCCCCCGCCCGCGCCGCCACCAGCGCCGCCATCAGACCCGTCGGGCCTGCACCGATCACCAAGAGATCGCAAAAGGCATAGGCTTTCTCATAGGCGTCCGCGTTGGGCTGGCCGCTCAGCCGCCCCAGACCCGCCGCGCGGCGGATCACCGGCTCATAGACGCGCTTCCAAAAATTGCGCGGCCACATGAAGGTCTTGTAGTAGAACCCCGCCCCGAGGAACGGCGACGCCAGATCGTTCACCGCCATGAGATCAAAATCAAGGCTCGGCCAAGCGTTCTGGCTGCGCACCGCCAGCCCTTCGTAAATCTCCTGCGTCGTGGCGCGGACGTTGGGATCCGAGGCGGGGCCGACGCCGGTGGTCACCAGCGCGTTCGGCTCTTCGCTGCCTGCGCTCAGCACCCCGCGCGGGCGGTGGTATTTGAACGACCGCCCCATCAGCCGCTGCCCATTCGCCAGCATGGCCGAGGCGACCGTATCGCCCGCAAACCCGCCATAGCGCCGCCCGTCGAAGGTAAAGCTGACCGGCGTCTCCCGGTCGATCAATCCGCGCCCTGCAATCCTCATGCCATGGCCCTTTTCACATCCGATGCCAATTCCACGGCCCGTACCGCATGGGTCACCGTATCGCGGGTGACGACGAGCCACGCGCCGCAGGCGGTCTCATGCTGCCACAGGTCGCGGGTCTCTCCCGCCGGGTTGTCGCGCAGATGCAGATAGGCGTCCCAGTCATCATCCGAGGCATCGGGCGCAGGCCGGGCCAAGGCGATGGCATCGCCGCGATAATAGAACTCCCGCCGATCCCGGCTGCCGCAGATGGGGCATTCGATCCGCATATTGGCCCTCCCTCAGTGCAAGTTGTGCTGAGACCCGGTGGCCTCTTCATCCAACAGGCCTTCGCCCGAACGGAACCGGTCGAGCCTGAAGCCCGCCGCCGTCTCATGGGGCTGCCCGGTGGCCATCAGATGCGCCAGCGCATAGCCCGAGGCAGGCACCGCCTTGAAGCCGCCGTAGCACCAGCCGCAATCGACGAACAAACCGTCGGTCTCGGTCTTGTCGATGATCGGGCTGCCATCGGGCGTCATGTCCATGATCCCACCCCAAGAGCGCAGCACGGGGGCCTTGCCGATCATCGGCATCAGGGTCATCCCCGCCTCCATCACATGTTCCATCATCGGCAGATTGCCGCGCTGCGCGTAGGAGGCATAGAAATCCAGATCGCCGCCAAAGACCAACCCGCCCTTGTCGGACTGGCTGATATAGAAATGCCCCATGCCAAAGCTGATCACATGGTGGATCGCAGGCTTTAACCCTTCGGAGACGAAGGCCTGCAGAACATGGCTCTCGATCGGCAGGCGCATCCCGGCCATCGCCGCCACCTGCCCCGAGCGCCCTGCCGTGACGATCGCCACCTTCTTGGCCCGGATCGCACCGCGCGTGGTCTGCACGCCGCGCACGCGGCCGTTCTCGATGTCGATGCCGGTGACTTCGCATTGTTGGATCAGATCGACACCGCGCTGGTCCGCGCCGCGGGCATAGCCCCACGCCACCGCATCATGGCGCGCGGTGCCGCCGCGTCGGTGCAGCAACCCGCCGTGGATCGGAAAGCGCCCGTTGTCGTAATCCAGATAGGGCAGCAGTTTGCGCAGACCCTCGCGGTCAAGCAGTTCCGCATCGTCGCCTTGGTTGATCATCGCATTGCCGCGCCGGGCCGAAGCATCGCGCTGCGCGTCGGAGTGGAACAGGGTGATCACGCCGCGCTGGCTGAACATCACGTTGTAGTTCAACTCCTCCGACAGCCCCTCCCAGAGTTTCAGCGAATGGCTGTAGAACTCGGAATTGCCGGGCAGAAAGTAATTGCCGCGCACCACGGTCGTGTTGCGCCCGACGTTGCCCCCGCCAAGGTAGCCTTTTTCAAGCACCGCGATATTCGTCATGCCGTGGTTCTTGGCGAGGTAATAGGCCGTGCTCAACCCATGCCCGCCGCCGCCGATGATCACCGCGTCATATTCCGCCTGCGGCTCTGGATCGCGCCATTGCGCCGTCCAACCCCGATTGCCGGTCAAGCCTTCGCGCAACACCCGCAGTCCTGAAAATCGCATCATTCGCCTCCCCCGGTCTTGGCGCAGTCAAGCAACTTGGGGCGCAAGTATCAATGACCGAAAATGCCTCTCGCCCCCATCCCGGCCCCAGACGGCAAAAAGGGGCGCAGGACGCCCCTTTTTCGATCACTTGCGAGAGGGTTACGCCCCTTCAAAGCCCCTTGGCGTGATAGCTCGCCGCGACCTTTTCGATCGAGACGAGATAGGCCGCCGTGCGCAGGTCATCGACATCGTCGCGGCTGTGCCAGACATGGGCCATCGCCTCATAGGCCGTGCGCATCGTGTCATCGAGACCGGAGCGGACCAGTTCCAACTCCCCCGCACCGCGCAGGTACTTCTCTTTGAAGTCGGGGCTCAGCGTCCAGCCGAGGTCCTTATCCGCGCTCAGCCGCTCAAGCTCATCCACCACCAGTTGGTGACGCGATTCCTCGGCGCGGCGCTGCATGCGGCCAAAGCGGATGTGGCTGAGGTTCTTGACCCACTCGAAGTAAGAGACCGTCACACCGCCTGCGTTGGCATACATATCAGGCACGATCACCGTGCCCTTCTTGCGCAGCACCTCATCCGCCCCGGCGGTCACCGGACCGTTCGCGGCCTCGATGATCAGGGGCGCCTTGATACGTTCGGCATTGGTGAGGTTGATCACCCCCTCAAGTGCGGCGGGGATCAGGATATCGCAATCCGCTTCCAAAAACTTGGCGCCATCCTCTTCGAACTTCGCATCGGCATAGCCTTTGATCGTGCCGTGCTTTTCGATCCACTTGTGCACGGCTTCAACGTTCAGCCCGTCTTCGCTGTGCAGCGCACCGTCGCGTTCGATGATCGCGGTGATCTTCGCGCCATCCTCTTCGCTGAGGAACTTGGCGGCGTGATAGCCCACGTTGCCGAGACCCTGAATGATGACCCGCTTGCCGTCGAGCTTGCCGGAAAGGCCCGCTTTCTTCAGCCCCTCGGGATCGCGGAAGAAGGCTTGCAGCGCATATTGCACACCCCGGCCTGTCGCCTCGGTCCGGCCTTGGATGCCGCCCGCGTTGATCGGCTTGCCGGTGACACAGGCCACACCGTTGATGTCGGTGGTATTCATGCGTTTGTACTGGTCCGCGATCCAAGCCATCTCACGTTCGCCGGTGCCCATATCGGGGGCGGGCACGTTCTGCGCGGGGTGGATCATGTCGCGCTTGATCAGCTCATAGGCGAAACGCCGGGTGATCAGTTCAAGCTCATGTTCATCGTAGTCGCGCGGATCGATGCAGAGCCCGCCCTTGGAGCCGCCAAAGGGCGCCTCCACCAGCGCGCATTTATAGGTCATCAGCGCGGCCAGCGCTTCGACCTCGTTCTGGTTCACGGCCATGGAATAGCGGATACCGCCCTTCACAGGCTCCATATGTTCAGAATGGACCGAACGGTAGCCGGTGAACGTATGCATCCGGCCCCGCAGACGCACGCCGAAACGCACCGTGTAGGTGGCGTTGCAAACGCGGATTTTCTCTTCGAGACCGGGCGGCAAATCCATCAGCGCGACCGCGCGATTGAACATCAGATCCACACTGTCGCGGAAACTCGGCTCATTGGCTGGATTCATCGGTCTCTCCTCTTCTTGTCCGGTCGCGGTCCCTTTGTTTGCGGGCGCGACTCATCTGGCTGCCCTAGGGGCCTGCAGTCGCACCGTAGGACGCCTCATGGCGGGGCGCGACCCAATTCCTCGCGATTTGCGAAACTTTATCAACTGTGGGTAGGGGCGGCCCGCGCCACCCTCCCCGCCCGGTGGAAATCGGTCAAAACGCCCCCGAAAACCGGCCCCAAGCGCCGCCTATTGCCCCAGACGCGCCAAACTCTGGACACTTTCCCGCAGCACAACAGAAACAAGGCAAATGCCGCCCATTCCCTTTGGTGCCCGCAGGACGCCACCGGAAAAGAGGTTGATGACGATGCGCGATACATCTCACAGATCAGACAGCTCCCTGCGGCCCCTGCCCGCGTTTCTCCAGCGCTTCGCACGCGAGGAAGACGGGTTGGTCACGCTGTTCGCCATCATGATGATCCTGTTGATGATCCTCATGGGCGGCATCGGCGTGGACCTGATGCGCCATGAACGCGAACGCGCAAGGGTGCAAGCCGTGGCCGACCGCGCCGTGCTGGCGGCGGCGGACCTCGACCAGACGCTCAGCCCCGAGGCCGTGGCCCGCGATTATTTCGACAAGACGGGGCTGGCCGAATATGTATCCAGCGTGACGGTCGACGAAGGGCTGAACTACCGCCGTGTCACCGTCGATGCCTCGCGCACGCTCAACACGATGTTCATGAGTAAATTCGGCCAAGACCGGCTGCATGTCCCTGCCAAATCCACGGCGGAGGAAAAGGTGAACAAGGTCGAGATTTCCATGGTGCTCGATATCTCCGGCTCCATGCGGGAGAACGGCAAGATGGCCAACCTCCATGACGCGAGCGACGCCTTCATCGACACCGTGCTGAAGCCCGAGAACGCGGACCTGATCTCAATCTCCGTCGTGCCCTATACCGCGCAGGTCAACGTCGGGAAGGACATCATGGATGAGTTGAACATCACCCAGCTGCATTCCTTCTCCCATTGCGTTGATTTCGACGACAGCGAGTTTGACCTCACCGCCATCAGCCAGACCCGCAGCTATGAGCATATGCAGCACTTCGAGGCGGGCTATAGCTGGAACGGTTATCACCGCGACAACACCGGCCATTATGACAACATCTACAACCCCGGCTGCCCGAAGCAGGACTACGAAGAAGTCGCGCCCTATTCGCAGAACGCCGCCGCGCTGAAAGCCCGGATTTCCAATTTCCAGCCCCGCGCGAACACCGCCATTCATCTGGGCATGAAATGGGGCGTGGCGCTGCTCGACCCGTCCTTCCGCGCGATCAATCAAGCCATCGGTGGCGATGCGGCCTTCCAAGGGCGCCCGGCTGATTACGGCGATATCGACACGCTGAAAACGGTGATCCTGATGACCGATGGGGTGAACGTGACCACCCGCCGGATCAACCGCCAAGTCTACGCCAACCGGGACCACTACCGCCATTGGAGCGATTACCCCTTCTACTGGTGGCTGAACCGCAATGTCCGTTCAAGCGAGCGTCACCGCTGGTACTGGACGAAATACAGCGCATCGCAGGCCGACGCCCTGCTCGACAACATCTGCGACGCGGCCAAGGCCAAGGGCATCGTGATCTGGTCGATCGGCTTTGAAGTGACCGACCATGGTGCATCGGTGATGAAGAACTGTGCCTCCTCCGACAGCCATTTCTTCCGCGTCGAAGGGGTCGAGATCGTCAGCGCATTCGAGGCCATCGCCCGCCAGATCAACCAGTTGAGGCTGACGCAATGATACAGCGCTGCATCAAGGCATGGCGCCGGTTTCGCGGCGATGAGGATGGCTCGGCCATGTTGATGGAGTTCGCCATCCTGTCGCCGCTGCTCTTCGGCTGCCTGCTCATGTCCGTCGAGATGAGCTTTTACGCCATCCGCCACATGTTCCTTGACCGGGGGCTCGACATGACGGTGCGCTACATCCGGCTGAACACCAATACCCCGATGACGCATCAGACCATCAAGGACAAAATCTGCGAGGCCGCGATCTTCTTGGATGACTGCGAAGAGACCCTGCGCCTTGAGATGATCCGCGTGGACCCGCGCAATTTCGCCAGCTTCGACCAGTCGCCCGATTGCGTCGACACTTCCGAAGACCCCAGACCGGTGCGCGGCTGGACCCTTGGGGTCGAACATCAGTTGATGCTGCTGCGCGCCTGCGCACGGTTTGAGCCCTTCTTTCCGACCACCGGCCTTGGCTATGCCCTTGAGAAAGACGGCGCGGGCCGTGTTTCCATGGTCTCGAGCGCGGCCTTCGTGCAGGAGCCGAATTGATGCGCGTTTTCCGCAATCTACTGGCCCGGTTCAAAGGGCGCGAGGACGGCTCCATCGCCGTCGAGACGGTGATCATGTTGCCGCTGATGTTCTGGGCCTATCTGGCCATGTATTCGACCTTTGACACCTTCCGGATGTACAACCTCAACCAGACGGCGGCCTATACCGTGGGCGATGCCATCTCGCGCGAGACGCAGGCGATTGACGCGGACTATCTCCAAGGGATGCAACAGCTTTTCGAGTATCTCACCCGCGGCACCGGACAAACGGCCCTTCGGGTCAGTTCGATCTGGTATGATCAGGCGAACGACCGCTACCACGCGGATTGGTCACAAGTGCGCGGAACGGTTCAGCCTTTGACCAGCGACGATGTGCGCGATTGGCATGACAAGCTGCCCGTTATGCCCGATAACGAACGCGTCACGCTGGTTGAGACATGGCGCGACTTCGAGCCGCTGTTCAAAACCGGGTTGGAGCGGCGCGACATTCACAACTTCGTCTTCACCCGCCCGCGCTATGCGCCGCGCACGGTCTGGTCGGACGGTTAAGCGGCCTCACGCTCGGCCAGTTTGGCGCGGATGATCTCGGCGATGAGCTTGGTTTCATTGGCTGGGGTCATACCGCCCACACCGATCCGGCGGCCAAGGCTCCACCACAGGCCCAAGCGCCAGCCCCGCGCCACGCGGCGGTTGGTCTTGAGCAGGAAACCGTTCGAGGGTTTGACCGCGAAAGCGCCCTGATCAATGCGCGCGATCTCGTCCATGCGGACGATCACCCGGCCATCGGCATCGCGCAGCGCCTCGTCGGTCAGTTCCACCGCGCTGGCGGTGGCGCGGCGCATCACCTCGGCAATCGCGATAAAACCAAGCCCCACCAGCACCAGAACGCTCTGCCAGACCGGATCGGGCGAGCGGGTCAGCGCGGAATAGATCAGCAGCAGCCCCAGCCCCGCCAGTGACAACAGGCCCACCGCCCGCCGCGCAAGTGACGCCTTGGCCGTGGCCAGCACGGTTTCCGCGCCGCTGTGCATCGTCTGAGAGGTGTCGATCATGGGCCGGGCTTTCTAAGGGGCAAGGGGCCGGTTAACGCCGCCCCCTGCCGGGGTCATTCGCCCTCGGCCTAGCCCGCCGTCCGGCAAAGGGCAAGACCGGGTACCGGCCCGCTCACCGTTCGGGTCTGCCGTCGCGTTTGCCTTTTTTGCGGGGCGGCCCCGCTTCCAGCCGCTGTTGCAGCTTGTCGGCATAGTCTTGGCGGGCGGCGGCATCCATCGCGCTGACCTCGGCCAACCAAGCGTCATGGGCGACTTGCTGAACACCCGCGGCGGCCTCGCCTTGCGCGGCGAGCACCGCGGCGGCCACGTCCGCCTGAAACGGCTCGGCCCGAAGCGCGGCAAGCATTTCGTCGTAAAGCGCGCGCCGCGCTTCCCGGTCGAGGTGATGCGCCTTACCGCTGGTGCGCATTTTGCCGTGCAACCCGCGTCGCGCTTCGGGCGGCAGCGCCTGCACATAGGGCGAGGCATAGCTGCGCAGCCCCGGCAAATCACCCCCGCCATGCGGCCCCGGCCCGCCGTGACGCCACATCGCCCCGCCAAGCGCGCCAAGGATCATCACGTTCAACGCCAGCGACAGGCCAAGGGCCACCCGCATGAGGCGCTTGCGCCGCGGTGTCGGATCCTGTGTCATCTCAACTTTCCTCCATGTCCCAACCAAATCCCCCGAATTCGCTGCCGGTGTCAGCCGCCGTGAGGTCCGAGGTCTCGGTCTCCCATGTGCCGGTCACGAATTGCCCGGCCAAATCCGGCATGCCCTCGGGCGGTGCCACTCCGACCCAAACTCCGACAGCCGCAGCAGTCGCAAGACCGCTCAGCCCCGCCGCACCGCCCAAGAGTTGCCAGAGCGCTTGAGGCCACGGCTGGCGCAGCGCTTTGGGCATATGCGCTTCGGCATCAGCCAGAACGCGGGCCTGCAAATCGGCCGAGACCTGTGGCGGATTGGCCCGGGCCGCGGCAAAGAAATCTTCCAGATCGTCGACGTCACTCATTTTCAAACCCCAATGCGTCCCGTTGTGCCGACAGTTGCGCGGCCAATGCCCGTTTGCCCCGCGCGGTCAGGCTTTCCACCGCTTCGACCCCGATGCCCAGCACCTCTGCGATCTCGGGATTGGCCATACCGTCGATATGGCGCAACACCACCGCTTGCCGCTGGCGGTCGGACAAAGTGGCCAGCGCCTGTTGCAGCGCGTCCACACGGGCGGCCTGCTGCATCTGCTGCGCGGCACCGGGGGTCGGATCGGCAGGTTCCGCCACATCATCGAGCCCGGACACCCCCGCCCCCCGGCGGCGCAGACGGTCGGTGCAGAGGTTGGCCACGACACGGTAAAGCCAAGTGGTCACCTTGGCCTCGCCCCTGCGCCACTTCGGCGCTTGACGCCAGAGCCGCAGCATCGCCTCTTGGGCCACATCCTCGGCCTCGGCCCGGTCACCGAGCACCCGCAGCGCATGGCCGTGGAGGCGCGGCACCAGCCGCGCGGTCAGCAACCGCGCCGCCGCCGCATCGCCATTGGCATAGCGTTGCAACAACTCGGCATCCGCATCTTGCTGCGCGTTGGGCAAATCCTGCATCCCGTCCATGGCTAAGGTCCGGGCGCGCCATGATTAAGCGCGCCCGAGGCTTCATTTAGTCGCGCTGCGGTTTGTCATGGTCCATTTTGTCACCCTTATGGTGCCGCTTGCCATGCATTTTTTTCGCCGCTTCAAACTCTTCGGCGCTGACGCTGCCGTTGCCGTCTTTGTCCAGACGCTCGAACATCTTGGCCGGATCGTGGCGCTGCGTCATCTCTTCCATTGAGAGTTTGCCATCGTCATTGGCGTCCATACGCTCGATCATGCGGGCGCCCTTGTCACCGCCCTTATGACCGTGCTTGCCGCCCTCTTTGCCGCCGCGCTTGCCACCGTGTTTATCGCCCATGGCTTCCAATTCGGAAGCGTCGAGGCTGCCGTTGCCGTCGGTGTCGAAACGCTCAACCATCTTGGCGGCGCGATCGGCGCGGCGCGCATCGCCTGCGGCCTTCAGCTCTTCGCCGGTCACGAAACCGTCGCCATCGGCATCAACCTTGGCAAAACGCGCCTCGGCATGGGCCTGAAACTCTGCCTGCGTGATCGCACCGTTGCCATCTGCGTCAAGCTGCTGGAACCGGTCCTGCCCGCTTTGCTGGGCGGTGGCGGCCACGGCACCCACGGCCAACAATCCGCTGAGGGCTGCGATCTTCATATTGGTACGAATGGTCATCTTGATACTCCTCGTTTTTTTAAAGATCGTCTCACGCTTTTGCGCCGCGATCACAGGGTCAAACGGCGGAGCCAGAAACTTCCGTCGCAGGTTTTCAAACTTTTTTTCGAAAAATTTGGCAAAGCCCCCCTGCGCGACATGGCGCCGCAACGGCAACCTCCGGTCTTTTCATTTCACGCCCCAGACTGCATCTATCCCTCAACCAGAGGATCGCCCCCATGTCACAGACCCAGCAATTGTCCCCCGACACCGCAGAGACCGATGCCAGCGAAGAGCGGCCCCGCCTGCCTGCCATGCTGCGCGGTTGGCGTGGCAAATGCCCCTCCTGCGGGGGCGGAGAGCTGCTGCATGGCTATCTGAAAGTGAACGACGACTGCGCGGTTTGCCGTCAGGAGTTCCACCACCACCGCGCCGATGACGGCCCGGCCTATCTGACCATTCTGCTGGTCGGTCACCTTTTGGCACCGGGGCTGCACATCGCCTATGTGGTCTGGCGGCCCGAACCTCTGACCCTGTTCACCATTTTTGCGGTTGGCTGCACGGCGCTGTCGCTTTACCTTCTGCCCAGACTGAAGGGGGCCATGATCGGCTTTCAATGGGCCAAAAGGATGGGCGGCTTCGGCCGGTCAAACTAAGGCGGCCCGCCCTTCGGCCCCTGACTGCCGGAGCATCGCCGCATGACCATCGACAAGACCAAAATCCGCAACGCCGCCACGGTGATCGTGCTGCGCGACCGCCATGAGACCCCGCATATCCTGATGGGGCAACGCGGGGCCAAGGCGGCCTTCATGCCGAATAAATTCGTCTTTCCCGGCGGGGCGGTGGACGCGGGCGATGCCGATGTGCCCCTTGCCGCCCCGGTGAACGCGCTTTGCCATGGCAGGCTTTGTGATGATGCCGAACCGTCGCTCGCCCATGCCATCGCCGTTGCCGCCATTCGTGAGCTTTGGGAAGAGACCGGTTTGGTGCTGGGCCGCAAGGGCGCATGGCAGGGGGATGTGCCGCCCGACTGGCAGAGCTTTGCAGCCACGGGCCATTTGCCCGATGCCTCCGCCCTGCAATTCGTGTTTCGCGCCCTGACACCGCCGGGCCGCCCGCGCCGTTTCGACGCGCGTTTCTTTCTGGTGGATGCCGACGACATCGCCAGCGACCCCGATGATTTTGACGCCGCCTGTGATGAGCTGTCACATCTGCAATGGGTGCCGCTGAGCCGGGCGCGGTCTTTCGACATGCCCTTCATCACCGAGGTCGTATTGGCCGAGGTCGCCGCCCGCGCGCGTGACACCAGCCCGCCTGCCTCGGTCCCGTTTTTCAAGAACAACGACGAAGAAAGCCTGTTCCTGCGTTTGCATGGCCGCCCGATGACGGGCTAGGTCACCAAAACCAGCATCAGGATCGAGACCGCCAGCACCGCCATGCCCGCCCACTCCCGGCGCGAAATCCGCTCGCGAAAGAACAGGGTCGTGGCCGCGATGCTCAGCATCAGTTCTACCTGCCCCAAGGCCTTCACATAGGCCGCGTTTTGCAGGGTGAAGGCGATGAACCAACAGAGCGACCCGCCCATCGAAGTCAGCCCGATCCAGACCGCCACCCGCCGCGCGGCCCAGACCCGGCGTATCTGCCCCGGTTCGCGCAGGCGCAGCCAAAGGGCCATGATCAGCGTCTGCATCAGCACCACCGCCGCCAGCGTCACGCCCGCACGCAACAGCGGATCGCCCGAGGCCACGGCGAGCGAAGCGCCGCGATAACAGACCGCCGAGATCGCGAAGAGAAAACCCGAGGCGATGCCCAGCCCCGCCGCACGGTTGCGCAGATCGCTAAGGCGCAGCCCCCGCGCCTCGGCCCCGCCGGACAGCAACAGCAGCCCCAGCACGCCAAGGGCGATGGCCGCAAAGCCCGCGCCCGAAACACCCTCGCCCAGCACGATCCAGGCCATCAGCACGGTCTGGATCACCTCGGTCTTCTTGAAAGTGATGCCCACCGCGAAATTGCGCTGCTTGAATAATAGCACCACGCAGACCGTCGCCATGATCTGCGCCGTGCCGCCCATCGCCCCATACAGCCAGAACCCCGCCTCAAGCGGCGGCACCCCCTGCCCGCTCAGCGCCAGATAGAGCGGCAGCAACAGCGCCACGAAGGGCGCGGAATAGAGAAACCGCGAAAAGGTCGCCCCGCCTGCCGAAAGCGTATCGGTCGCCAGATGCTTTTGAAGCATGAAGCGCCCGGTCTGGAAGACGGCGGCAGCAAGGGTGACGAGGATCCACAGATCGGGGGCGAAAGCACTGTCCATAACAGCCTATAGGCCGAAGGCGGGCGGCAGGGCCAGTGCCACGCGGCCTAGGGTCTCATTTGCAGGGCGCGGAGGTCATAGCCGTTGAAGGCCAAGATCTCCTGCGCGGCGGCGATCCGGTCCGCCCCGCCCGTCGCCTGACGGTCAAGGATCCAGCCATATCCGCCATCGGGGCTGCCGATGACCGCGGTGCGGAACCCTTCGTCGACCCAAAGCACCCAGAAAGGCCGCTCGGCCCCGCCGACGGCGGCGCGCATGGTGTAGCGGCCCGGCCCCTGCGCGCTCAGTGCCCAAAGGGTGCGGGTGTTGCGGCATCCGGCGCTGTCGCAGATCTGGCGCTGTTCGATCAAGGTCGGCCCTTGCGGCGCGAAGGTCACGGCTTGCAGGTCGGCGTCACCGGGGAATGCCGCCCGGACCTGCCAGTCGCCGCCAAAGCGCGCCGCGTCATAGCGGCTGGTGGCCCCGATCAAGGCCCCCGCATTGCGAAACCCGGTCTTCGCGGGCGGTGCCTCGCCGCCGCTACACGCCGCGAGGGCGCCCAACAGCAGCAACATGCCCCCCCGCCGCGCCAAATGCATCCCAAGGCGGCCCATCAATAGGGCATCGGATGGGCTTTATGCGCCGCGTCGAGGTCGGCCATCACCTCATCGCTCAAGGTCAGCTCCGCCCCGCCAAGCGCCACGTCAAGCTGCTCAAGGCTGGTCGCGCCAAAGATGACAGAGCCCATGAAGGGCCGTGTCGCACACCATGCCAGCGCCATCTGCACCGGGTCGAGCCCATGTTTCTCGGCCACGTCAAGATAGGCCGCGACCGCCTCAAAGGCGCGGGGGGTGACCCGACCGCCCAGATCTTCGTTCAGCGACAGACGCGACCCGGCGGGGACCTTCCCGCCCTGATATTTCCCGGTCAGCAACCCCGCGGCCAGCGGAGAGAAGGCCAGCATGTCAATCTGCTCATTGATGCAGGTCTCGGACACATCGGAATCGGCCAGTCGGCACATCAGCGAATATTCGTTCTGCACCGAGATCGGGCGCGGCCCGCCCACACGTTCGGCCACGGCGGCCCATTGGGTCAGCCCCCAAGCGCTTTCGTTGCTCAGGCCAAAGGCGCGGATCGTCCCGCGTTCGACCTCAAGTTGCAGCGCGCCGAGCGTATCTTCCATATGCGCAATGGTCTCGGCCCGGTTCTGGCTCGACGGGTCGTAGTGCCAATTCTTGCGGAACATATAGCTGCCGCGGTTGGGCCAGTGGAATTGATAAAGGTCGATGTAATCTGTCTGCAAGCGCTTCAGCGAGCCTTCGATGGCGCCGGGGATCGTGTCCGAGGAAATCGGCGCGCCGTCGCGGGCGTGCTGCATCCCCTCGCCGGAGTGTTTGCTGGCCAGAACCACCTCGTCTCGCCGCTTGTCGCGGGCGAACCACTGGCCGATGATCTCTTCCGTCCGGCCAATCGTCTCGGCGCTGATCGGGTTCACGGGGTACATCTCGGCAGTGTCGATGAAGTTGATCCCGGCCTCCAGCGCGCGGTCGATCTGCGCATGGCCCTCCTCGGCGGTGTTCTGGGTGCCCCATGTCATGGAGCCCAAACAGAAATGCGAGACCTCGATATCGCTAGAGCCGAGCTTTTTCATCTTCATCTTTTGGTCCTCGCTTGTGATTTGCCCGCAACCTAGCCGCCTGCCCGGCCTTCGCAAGGGCAATTGGCCCGCGCCGATCCTAGCTCCCCGACAAAAGCGCGGCCCCGGTAGTTTTCGGCCTTCCGTTTGGGCAGCAATGGACGCAATCTGCGCCCATGCGTCTGCTCATATCCTTCGCCGCCCTGTTCTTCTCGGTCATTCTCCTGCAACTCTCCACCGGAGGTGTGGGGCCGATCGACGTGTTGTCGGGCGTGCAGCTTGGGTTCAGCCGACAGGAAATCGGTATGCTTGGCTCGGCGCATTTTCTGGGGTTCTTCATCGGCTGCTGGTGGGCGCCTCGGTTGATGGGCAGCGTCGGCCACAGCCGCGCCTTTGCCGCCTTCACCGCCGCCGGATCAATCGGCCTGATGGCGCATATGATGGTGGTGGACCCCTACGCATGGGGGCTGATGCGTGTCGCGTCAGGCATGTGCGTGGCGGGCTGCTACACGGTGATCGAAGCATGGATGCAGGCCAAGGTTACCAATGAGACCCGCGGGCGCACCATGGGCGTTTACCGGGTGGTCGACATGAGCGGCTCGCTTGCCGCGCAGTTGATCGTGGGCGTGCTCGCCCCGGCGTCTTACGTCTCTTACAACCTGCTGGCCATCGGCTGCTGTGCTGCCCTCTTGCCGCTGACGCTGACCAAGGTCCGCCCGCCCGAAACACCCAGCCAGCCACGGCTGCGCCCACGCCTCGCCTTTGACCGCTCGCCGCTGGCGGCGGCGGGGGTCATCGTGGCCGCCGTCTCAAGCGCATCTTTCCGCATGGTCGGGCCGATCTACGGCCAAGAAGTCGGCCTCAGCGCGCCGCAGATCGCGTGGTTCCTTGCCGCTTTCGTGCTGGGTGGCGCGCTCGCGCAATATCCCATGGGGATGCTGGCCGATAAGTTCGACCGCCGCTGGGTGCTGATCTGGCTCTCGGTCGCCGCGATGGGCGGCTGTGCGGTCACCGTGATGGGCGCGGGCTATGGCACGGCGGGGATCATGCTCTCGGCCGGGCTCTTCGGCGCCACGACCTTTCCAATCTATTCGGTCTCTGCCGCCCATGCCCATGACTTTGCCAGTTCCGACGAGCGGGTAGAGCTTTCCGCCGCCCTGATGTTCTTTTTCGCTCTGGGTGCCATCGGCGCGCCCTATCTCGCCTCGGTCCTGATCGACAATTTCGGCGCGGCGGCGCTATTCGCGATGATCGCGGCGGCGCATGGGGGGCTGGTGGTCTTTGGCCTTGCCCGGATGCGCGCGCGCCCCACCTTGGCCGAGCGGACGCCCTACGTCTACGCCCCACGGACCAGCTTTCTCATCGGGCGGCTCTTGGGCCGCGCGCGGGACCGCGACTGACCGGTCCCGTCTTTTGCTGGAACTGGCGCAGCCCTTGCGATAAGGCTGCGCCAAGCACGGGAATATTTATATGACACGCCACCTCATCACCTCCGCCATCCCCTATATTAACGGGATCAAACATCTGGGTAACCTCGTGGGCAGCCAGCTGCCTGCGGACCTCTACGCGCGCTATCAGCGTGGCCGGGGGCAGGATGTTCTGTTCCTCTGCGCCACGGACGAGCACGGCACCCCCGCCGAGCTTGCCGCCGCGAAAGCGGGCAAGCCGGTCGATGAATATTGCGCCGAGATGTATGAAACACAGGCTCGCATCGCCGAAGGGTTCGGCCTCTCCTTCGATCACTTTGGCCGCTCGTCCAGCCCGCAGAACCGCAAGCTCACGCAGCATTTTGCCGGTGCCCTGGCGGATCAGGGGCTGATCGAAGAGGTCTCCCAACGGCAGATTTATTCGCCGACCGACGGGCGCTTTCTGCCCGACCGCTATGTCGAGGGCACCTGCCCCAACTGCGGGTTCGAGGATGCGCGCGGCGATCAATGCGACAATTGCACCAAGCAGCTTGACCCCGAAGACCTGATCAACCCGCGCTCGACCATCTCGGGCGCCACCGATCTGGAAATGCGCGAGACCAAGCACCTGTTCCTCAAGCAAAGCCAGCTAAAAGACGAGCTCGACGCTTGGATCGACAGCAAGACCGACTGGCCCGTGCTGACCACCTCCATCGCTAAGAAATGGCTGCATGACGGCGACGGGCTGCAAGACCGTGGCATCACCCGCGACCTCAGCTGGGGCGTGCCGGTGAAACGCGGCGATCAGGATTGGCCGGGCATGGAGGGCAAGGTCTTCTATGTCTGGTTCGACGCGCCCATCGAATACATCGCCTGCGCGCAGGAATGGGTCGATGCGGGCAAAGGCACCGATTGGGAAAGCTGGTGGCGCACCGACAAGGGCGCCGAGGACGTGCGCTACACCCAGTTCATGGGCAAGGACAATGTCCCCTTCCACACGCTCAGCTTCCCCGCCACGATCAAGGGCTCGGGCGAGCCGTGGAAGCTGGTGGATTACATCAAGTCCTTCAATTACCTCAATTATGACGGCGGTCAGTTCTCCACCTCGCGCGGGCGCGGCGTCTTCATGGATCAGGCGTTGGAAATCCTGCCGGCGGATTACTGGCGCTGGTGGCTCTTGAGCCATGCGCCCGAGACCTCGGATGCCGAATTCACTTGGGAAAATTTCCAAGCCTCCGTGAACAAGGACTTGGCCGACGTGCTAGGCAATTTCGTCAGCCGGATCACCAAGTTCTGCCGCTCCAAATTCGGCGAAGCGGTACCCGAGGCCGGCGAATACGGTGAGGCGGAACAGGCGCTGATCGAAGACATCACCGCCCGCGTCGCCCGTTACGAGACGTTGATGGAGGCGATGGAGGTCCGCAAATCCGCCGCCGAACTGCGCGGCATCTGGGCGGCGGGCAATGAATATCTGCAAGCCCAAGCGCCTTGGACCACCTTCAAGACCGACCCCGACCGCGCGGCGGCGCAGGTGCGGCTGGCGTTGAACTTGATCCCGCTCTACGCCGTGCTTTCCGCACCCTTCATCCCCACGGCCTCGGCCTCGATGCTGGCGGCGATGAAGGTCGACGACATGCCGTGGCCCGACGATGTGCCCGCTGCCTTGGGCAAGCTTGCCCCCGGCCACGGGTTTGAAGTGCCCGAGGTGCTTTTTGCCAAGATCAGCGATGAGCACCGCGAAAGCTGGGCCGAACGTTTCGCCGGTAAGCGCGACTGATCAGAAATCTAGGAACAGCGGCGCGGGTTATGCGCCGCTGGTTCACTTTGCGGCACGGGCATTGCGCTAACCGCGCCGCGCGCGCTTTCCCACTGAGACCGCGCGCACTGGCCCCACGCCATTCGCCGCCGCTTCGACACCCCGAAACCGGACGCCATGCCCCCGCCCTTCGGGATCCCGCTCCGCCGTGAGCCATCCGTGGACAATGCGGGCCGTCTCTTCCCCCGGGTGCATTTGAAAGCCGCCCTGCGGGGCCAGCCCCTCAAGCGCCTGCGCCCAAAGCGTGCCGATCTCAGCCCCATCGCAAAGCCGCGGCCCGAACAGATCGCTGATATGCTGCCCGATCAGACAATCCCCCAGCCCATAGGTGATACCGCAGGCCGCCTCATTGGCATGGCAAACGCGCCCATCGGGAGAGAAAACCACGTCGATTTCGGCCATATCGGCCTTGACCGGGGATAGGATGGCCTCACCCGCGGCCCCCTTCCCACCCGCGGGGCCGAGAGAGGGCACAAGCGCCCCGCGAAGCCTTGCCTTGGGCGGGCCATCAAGGTTCTGCCTAAACATGCGCCGCTCTGCCGCGAAAACGATGGAGATCAGCGGGAGCTGCCCCCAGGTAAGGCTGTCCTCTACAGCAGCGGTATTCCCGGCTGACATGCTCACCCTCTCACGCGGCCCGTTGGGTCCCGACGCGCCGCACCGCACAGCGGAGCCCAGCATCCGAGAAACATAGCCCCGCAGGCAAAAGACCATGCGCCGTAAGAGGTTAAACGATCGCCCTCCTTTCCCTGAACCTGCCATCTGCCGCCTCTGCCTCATCCCGCCCCACTGCCGACCTTGGGAGAGGATTAGCGACAAGGTCTTACCACGGAGTTAAAAAATGTAGGCACAGTGTGAACTTGCGAGAGACTTATTTTCGTCCTATTCCGACAGCAATTAACCAAGTGTTAATATCAGATAGGATAAAGATGTTCCGGGTCGCCCATACAATTCATCACGATCACGACCTCGGGCTCGTGCTGCTTGCAGCACTTCTTTGTATCTTTGGCAGCTGGGTGGTGGCACGGCTCTATCGGCATGTGCTTGAACAGCCGCGTCGCCAAGCGTTGATTTGGTGCTATCTGACCGCGATGACAGCGGGGGTGACGATCTGGTGCACCCATTTCATTGCGATCCTCGCCTATCAGCTCGACGCGCCGGCGACGTTCCATTTCTCGCTCACCTTCCTGTCGCTGATCATCGCCATCGTCGGCTCGATTCTGGGCGTCGTCATCGCCGGGCTGCTCAAATCCCGGCGGGCCACGGTTCTGGGCGGGACGATCTTTGGGCTGGCGATTTCGGCCATGCATTATACCGGCATGGTGGCCTATCGCGTGCAGGGCGCGATCCAGTGGGACATGGGCTATCTGACCGCCTCCGTCATCATCGCGGTTGTCCTTGCAACCCTCGCGCTTGGCGCGGCGGGCCGTGGGGGCAAGGGCAGCGTGCTGTGGATGACCGCGCTTTTGGCGCTGGCGATCATCCTGCTCCATTTCACCGGCATGGCCGCTTTTCAGGTCACCCCGCTGGCCGCGCAGCCGCTTTACGCCAACCCGGTTGAATATAGATTAATCGCGCTGATCATCGCCGGCACCGCCGCCATCATCGCGCTGGCCGCGCTCTTTAGCTATGTTGTCGAAAACCGCACCCGCAACGAAAGCGTCGAGGAACTGCGAAAGGCCCGCGATGCCGCCGAAAGCGCCAGCCGGGCGAAATCGGAATTCATGAGCGTGCTGAGCCACGAATTACGCACCCCGCTGACCATCGTCATCGGCTACGCCAGCTTCCTGTCGGAACTTAAACGCCACAACCTCGCCAAGCTCGGCCCGGATGAAAAACCGGAGTCCGAGCATTTCACCAAGATGGGCGATCAAGCGGAACTCTACGGCCAGCGCATCAAATTCGCGGGCGGGCAATTGTTGACCATTATCAACGACATCCTCGACTATACGAATATGGAGTTGAACGACCTCGCGCTCGACAAGACCGCCCTCGACACCCGCGCGCTTTTGGAAGAAGTGGTCGAAGAGCACCACGGCGCCGCGCATGACAAGACGGCCACGCTGCATATTGACACCCCGCCGCTCACCGTCACCGCTGACCGCCGCCGCAGCCTGCAACTGTTGGGCCATATCGTCGGCAATGCGCTGAAATTCTCCAAGGCGCGGGACATCTATCTGCGTGCGCGCCTGCACGCGGGCGGGTTTGTTTTCGAGGTCGAAGACAATGGCGTTGGCATCGCCGCGCAGGATCTGGACCGCATTTTCGAGGCTTTCACCCAGATCGAAGACGCCGATGATCGCGCCGAGGGCGGCACTGGGCTGGGGCTGGCGATCTGCAAGAAACTGGCCCTTGCCCATGGCGGCGACATCACGGTCAAAAGCACGCTCGGTCAGGGCACGACCTTTACCGTCTTCATCCCCGGCGCCACGCAATTGGCAGAGCCTGCGACGCTGGCGAAGGCAAGCTAAGTCTTTGAAAACAGTGGTGCGGGCGGTGGGACTCGAACCCACACGGGGCTACGCCCCAACAGATTTTAAGTCTGGTATGTCTACCATTCCATCACGCCCGCATCGGGGCGCACAATAAGCATCACGCGGGCGGTGTAAATGGGCGAATGCCCCCGGCCCCATGGTTCTGGCACGATGCGTCAGGCCGTATCGGCCAGCATGGTTTCCTTTACCGCCTCCATCGCCACATAGGTCGAGGTGCTGGCCACATGCGGCAGGGTTGAAATCACCTCCCCCAGAAAGCGGCGATATTCCGACATGTTCCGCGTCCGCACCTTGATCAGATAGTCGAAATGGCTCGCGATCATATGGGCCTGTTCGATCTCGGGCACCTTGGCCACGGCGAGGTTAAAGGCCCGCAAGGCCGCCTCGCGCGTGTCGTTCAGGCGCACCTCGACAAAGGCGACGTGATCCAGCCCCAGCCGGATCGGGTCCAAAAGGGCGCGATAGCCAAGGATCACGCCGCTTTCCTCCAACCGGCGCAGCCGCGCTTGGGTGGGGGATTTCGACAGGCCAATGCGTCGGGCAAGATCGGTGATGCTGATGCGCCCGTCTTCGGCCAACACCGATAGAATCGCGCTGTCGAACCGGTCCAGATTGAAAAGTTCATTTGACATGTGATTCCTCGCTAGTTCGGTCATAACGACTATAATGCAATACATATTAAGTCGATTAGCCTTCTCAACATGCGGTATTCTGGTCCAAACATCAACTGGAGCTTGCCATGGCCCTCGATCACGCCCCCGCCCTTCGCCAAACCATCGACGCGCGCACCTATGCCGAGCCTGACGCGCTGCTCACCGAGCTCAAGGCGCAGGCCGATCTTTCGCCCGAGGACCGCGCCAAGATCACCGCCGATGCGGCGGGTCTGGTGCGTGACATCCGCGGCACCTCGGCCCCCGGCATGATGGAAGTCTTCCTCGCCGAATACGGGCTCAGCACCGAGGAAGGCGTGGCGCTCATGTGTCTCGCCGAGGCGCTCTTGCGCGTGCCAGATGCCGAGACGATCGACGCGCTGATCGAGGATAAGATCGCCCCTTCGGACTGGGGCCGCCACATGGGGCATTCGACCTCCAGCCTCGTCAACGCGTCGACATGGGCGCTGATGCTGACGGGCCGCGTGCTCGACGACGACCAGCCCGGCCCGGTGCGCCACCTGCGGGCGGCGATCAAACGTCTGGGCGAGCCGGTGATCCGCACCGCCGTCAGCCGCGCCATGCGCGAGATGGGCCGCCAGTTCGTGCTGGGTGAGGACATTCAGGCCGCGATGAAACGCGCCCGCGGAATGGAAAAGAAGGGCTTCACCTATAGCTACGACATGCTGGGCGAAGCCGCACGGACCGAGGCCGATGCCAAGCGCTATCACCTCAGCTACTCCCGCGCGATCTCGGCCATTGCAGATGCCTGCACCCATGACGACATCCGCAAGAACCCCGGCATTTCGGTCAAGCTCTCGGCCCTGCACCCGCGCTACGAGCTGGCGCAGGAAGAGGCCGTGATGCGCGATCTGGTGCCGCGCCTTCGGGCGCTGGCACTCTTGGCGAAATCGGCTGGCATGGGCCTCAACATCGATGCAGAGGAAGCCGATCGCCTCGCACTCTCGCTCGAGGTGATCGACACGGTGATGGGCGAGCCTGCGCTGGCCGGCTGGGACGGTTTCGGCGTGGTCGTGCAGGCCTATGGCCCGCGCGCGGGCGTGGTGATCGACACGCTTTACGAAATGGCGCAGCGCCACGACCGCCGCATCATGGCGCGGCTGGTCAAGGGCGCCTATTGGGACACCGAGATCAAGCGCGCGCAGGTCGAGGGGATCGACGGTTTCCCGGTCTTCACCCGCAAGGCCGCGACGGATGTGAGCTACATCGCCAATGCCCGCAAACTGCTGGGCATGACCGACCGCATCTACCCGCAGTTCGCCACCCATAACGCCCATACCGTCGCCGCCGTTCTGCATATGGCCGACGATCCGGAGGCTTACGAGTTCCAACGCCTGCACGGCATGGGCGAGACCCTGCATGACATCGTCATGCAGAAACACGGCACCCGCTGCCGCATCTACGCTCCCGTCGGTGCGCACCGCGATCTGCTGGCCTATCTTGTCCGGCGTCTCTTGGAGAACGGGGCGAACTCCAGCTTCGTGAACCAGATCGTTGACGAGGACGTGCCGCCCGAGGTCGTGGCCGCCGATCCCTTCGACCAGTTGCACGACAGCGTGCCCTCGATCCCGAAAGGCCCGGAAGTGTTCCAGCCGCAACGCGCCAATGCGCGCGGCTTCGATCTGGCGCATACCCCAACCCTCGCCGCGATCGAAGAAGCCCGTGCGCACTTCGCGGAGGCGACATGGGAAGCCGCACCGCTACTAGCGGGCGAAGCTGCGCCCGAGGCGGCTGAAACCGTCGCCAACCCTACCGGGGGTGCCTCCCCTGGGACCGTGCGCCCTGCCTCCAAGGCCGATGTGGCCACGGCGCTCGACACTGCCGCGCCTTGGGACGCGCCTTTCAACACCCGCCGCGACACGCTTTTGCGCGCCGCCGACATGCTCGAGGACCGCTACGGCGAGATCTTCGCCATCCTCGCCCGCGAGGCTGGCAAGGGTCTGCCCGACTGCGTGGCCGAATTGCGTGAGGCGGTGGATTTCCTGCGCTACTACGCAGGTCAAGCCACCAACGAGCCGCCCGCGGGCATCTTCACCTGCATCTCGCCGTGGAACTTCCCGCTGGCGATCTTCTGCGGGCAGGTCACGGCAGCCCTGGCCGCAGGCAATGCCGTGCTCGCCAAACCGGCCGAGCAGACCCCGCTGATCGCACAGCTTGCCGTCAAGGTGCTGCACGAGGCCGGCGTGCCGCGCGCCGCGCTGCAACTGCTGCCGGGCGGCGGCGAGGTGGGCGCGGCGCTCACCGGCGACGCCCGCGTCAACGGCGTGGCCTTCACCGGCTCAACCGCCACCGCCCTGCGCATCCGCGCCAACATGGCCGAGCATTGCGCCCCCGGCACCCCGCTGATTGCCGAGACCGGTGGCCTCAACGCCATGATCGTCGACAGCACTGCCCTGCCCGAGCAGGCCGTGCAGGCCATCGTCGAAAGCGCCTTCCAATCCGCGGGCCAGCGCTGCTCCGCCGTGCGTTGCCTCTACGTGCAGGAGGACATCGCCGAGGACCTGATCACCATGCTCAAGGGCGCGATGCAGGCGCTGCGCATGGGCGATCCATGGCATCTGTCGACCGACGTGGGCCCCGTCATCGACGATGCCGCGCGACAGACCATCGTCGATCATGTCGAGGCCGCCCGCGCGGAGGGCCGGCTGATCGCCGAACTAGAAGCGCCCGAAGGCGGCACCTTCGTCGGCCCAGCGATCCTGAAGGTTGATGGCATCAGCGACATGCAGCGGGAGATTTTCGGCCCCGTGCTGCATGTGGCGACCTTCAAGAGCCATGAGCTCGACGATGTGATCGACGCGATCAACGCCACCGGCTATGGCCTTACCTTCGGTCTGCACACGCGGATCGACGACCGGGTGCAGCATGTCTCGGAGCGGATCGAGGCGGGCAACATCTACGTGAACCGCAACCAGATCGGCGCCATCGTCGGCAGCCAGCCCTTCGGCGGCGAGGGGCTTTCGGGCACCGGGCCGAAGGCGGGCGGGCCGAACTACTTGCCGCGTTTCGCCGCGCCCGACCATCAGGAGGCTTCCGGCACATGGGACAACGCGCAGCAGAGCCTGCCCGCCCTGCCCGCGCATCTGCCGACCGTTCTAGAGACCCAGTCAATGCCCGGACCCACCGGCGAGAGCAACCGCCTGTCGACCCTGCCCCGCCCCGCGCTTCTCTGCATGGGCCCGGGGGCCGAGACGGCGGCGGCGCAGGCCAAAGCCGTGCGCGCCCTCGGCGGTGTCGCGGTTGAGGCCACAGGCCCCATCGACCCCGAAGCGCTCACCACCGGCCCGGCCTATGGCGGCGTGCTCTGGTGGGGCGATGAGGAGACGGCGCGGCAAATCGACAAGGCGCTGGCGGCCCGCGAGGGGGCGATCATCCCGCTTCTGCGCGGCAAGCCCGACACCGCGCGCGTCCGTGCTGAGCGGCATGTCTGTGTTGACACCACCGCCTCGGGCGGCAATGCACAGCTCTTGGGGATGATGGCCTGAACGGGCCGCGCACTTAGGGGGAGCGCCATGCTGACGAACCGCGATATCGAAGAGTTGACGCAGTTTCGCAGGGCGCTCCACCAATACCCCGAGGTTTCGGGCGAGGAAGTGGAAACCGCCCGGACCATCGCGGCGGAACTGGAAAAGCTCGCGCCTACGCGCATCCTCACCGGCCTTGGCGGGCATGGGGTGGCGGCGGTTTTCGACAGCGGCAGCCCCGGCCCCACGGTGCTCTTCCGCGCGGAACTCGACGCCCTGCCGATCCCCGAGGATCATGACATTCCTTGGGTCTCTAAGGTACCGGGCAAGTCCCACGTCTGCGGCCACGACGGCCATATGACCATGCTCTTGGCGCTCGGCCGGATGATCGGGCGCCGCCCCGTCGCGAAGGGCCGCGTGGTGCTGATGTTCCAACCCGCCGAGGAAGACGGCAGCGGCGCGCGGGCAGTGGTGAACGATCCGAGCTATGCCGAGATCGCTGCCGATTACGCGTTTGCCATCCATGTCGAGCCGGGCCGCCCCTTTGGCCATGTCGACACCGCGCCCGCGCTGATCAACTGCGCCTCGAAAGGCATCTCCGTCACCCTGCACGGCAAGACCGCCCATGCCGCCAGCCCCGAAGACGGCACCTCCCCCGCACCTGCACTGGCCGAATTGATCCCGGCGCTGCAAGCGCTCGGCCCCGGCGGGCCGCTTGATGATGACTTCCGCCTCGTCACCCTCACCCATCTGCGCATGGGTGAGCCGACCTTTGGCGTCGCCCCGGGCGAAGCGGCGCTCTACGCCACCCTGCGCAGCACCCGAGACGATGCGCTGGCCAAGATCGAAGCGGCCCTGCGCGCCGATGTCGCGCGCGTGACCGAGGTCCATGGGCTGACCGCAGCTTTCGCGGAATCCGACCATTTCGCCGCCTCCATCAACCACCCCGAGGCCTACGCGATCGCCGCCGCGGCGATGGACGCGCTTGGCGTGTCACACGGGCAGAAAAATCTGCCGATGCGCGCCTCAGAGGATTTCGGCCTGTTCGGGCGCGATGCCAAGGCCGCAATGCTCTGCCTCGGCCCCGGCGAGGGCTATGCCGCCCTGCACAACCCTGATTACGATTTCCCCGATGATCTGATCCCCGTGGGCGCCGGAATTTTTGAGCGGATCGCGCGGGATTTGCTCGGTTCCGCTTGACAGAAGCCCCCGCGGGCGCAGCTAAGGTCATGACGATCCCCCGCGCCGCTTGACGCTGCGGACGACTTGGCAAAGGCTGGCCCGCATGTTCCCGATCCGCGATCACAACCCCTCGGGCCGAACGCCCTTCGTCACCTATGCGCTGATGGCGCTCAACATCGGGGTGTTCCTGTCTTCCCTGTCGCTGATGGCGGATGAGCGGGCCTTGGCCGAGTTTTACTACAGCTACGCATTGCTGCCCGCGCGGCTGAGCCATGGGGAGGGGTATTTCGGCCTCATCACCTCGCAATTTCTGCATGGCGGCTGGATGCATCTGGCGGGTAACATGCTGTTTTTGTGGATCTTCGGCGACAATGTCGAAGATGAGATGGGCCATGGGCGCTATCTGCTGTTCTACCTTGCCTGTGGCATCGCCGCGGGTCTGGGCCAAGTCGTGACAGAACCGCTCTCATGGGTGCCCATGGTCGGCGCCTCGGGCGCGATCGCTGGGGTGATGGGAGGCTACCTGCTGCTCTTCCCGCGTGCCAAGGTCGACATTCTGGTGATCTTCATCGTTTTCTTCCGCATCTTCGCCATCCCGGCGTGGATCATGCTGGGCCTGTGGTTCGGCATGCAGTTCATCGGCGGGATCGGGGCCACGCCGGGCACCGGCGGGGTGGCCTATTGGGCCCATGCGGGCGGGTTCATCGCGGGGCTTGTGTTGACCCTGCCGCTGTGGCTGCGGCGGGGCGGTTTTGCCTTTTGGCGGCAGACCCATGGCCATCCGCCCCATGCCGCCGCCGACTATGACCTGAGCGAGAGCCGCATTCCGAAAGTGAGACGCAAATGACCGAAACCTCCGAAACCCGCCGAGCCTCGTGCCACTGCGGGGCCGTGGTGATCGAAGCGCTGTTTCCGCGTGGGCTAGCCTCGGCCGCGCGCTGTACCTGCTCCTTTTGTCGCCGCCGTGCCGCCGCCACAGTGACCGCGCTGGCCGAGACGGTGACCGTGCTGAAAGGGGCCGAGAATCTTACGCGCTACACATGGGGCACCCATACGGCGCAGCACTACTTCTGTAAGACCTGCGGCATCTATACCCACCACCGCCGCCGCTCGGACCCCGATGAATGCGGCGTGAACCTTGGTGCGATTGAAGGGGTCTTGCCATGGGAGATGGAGCCGCTGCCCTATAGCGATGGCATCAATCACCCCTCGGACCGCGACCCCGGCTGAAGGCCGGAGATCACACCCTGCATCCGGGCCAGCAGCCCCGGCTGCGGCTGAGACTGTTCGCGGCGCTGCTCCACGCTTTCGTGCAGTCGCTCGGACGGGTCCGCGCCCACCACCCGACGGCGGCGGGTCACCAGCATCTTGCCATAGCCGCGCCAGCGCCCGATGGAGGGCGCGGCGGGGTCTTGATCGAACCGCGTGGCCCAGCCTGCGGGCAGCGGCAGGCCGCTGTCCTCCATCCGCGACAGCAGCCAGACCAGCGGGATATTGGCCAAGGGGCGCGCAGTCTCATGCCCGCCCAATTGGCCGCCGACATCGCCATGGGTGCCGGGAAACCAGACCTGCTCCAACCGGCCGTCATAGCCCTCGGGCGTGGTCCACAGCACCGGGGCATAGGCAACGCGCGTCTCATTCAGCGCCAGCGCCTGAAAGCCGTTCTTCACGTTGCGACTGAGGTCATGGTTGTGGAACATATGCAGCGGCTGCGAGAACCGCCAGAACAGCGGCGCGTTGAGGCCCAGCGATTTGACCGTGTCCCAAACGCCAATCGCCTCGATCTCGACCTCGGGGTGGCAGTTGGCGCGGGCAAAGAGTTCGCCCGCCTTGCTCAGATGATGCGCCTCATAATGGCGGTAAACATCGCGGATGTTACGCTCTGTCGCCACTTCAGCGCGCAGAAGCCCCACCCGGTCGATCACCCCGGCGAGGGAGCGTACCGCATAGCCGCCGCGCGAATAGCCCAGCAGGAAAATCCGATCTCCGGGTCGGTAGCGCGAGGCGAGATATCCATAGGCGCGGCGGATTTGCCGGTTGATCCCGCGGCCCAAGATCACATCCAAAGCGCTGCGCCAATCGCGCCATTGCAGCCCCGGCTCGTAATAGATCGACAGGGCGCTGCCCATCTCGCGGCAAAGGCCATAGGCAATGCCCGCGTTGGTCTCGCGCCCCAGTTCGAGCGAGGACATGGTCCCATCAAGGATGATGACATGGGTCACCGCCCCCCGGCGCGGGCCGAAATCGCTTTCAGGCCGCCGCCAGAACCGCCCGAAAAGCCGTTGGAATAGGTTTTTACTCGGCTGCGATTGCGGCACCTTGCAGCATCTCCCAGACACGGTGCGGGGTGAACGGCATATCCGCCTGCCGCACGCCGCGTTCCCACAGGGCATCTTGCACCGCATTCGACACCGCCGCCAAGGCACCGACGGTGCCCGCCTCCCCGCAGCCCTTCATGCCCATGACATTGGCGGTCGAGGGGACTGGTTCGGAGGTGAAAGAGATCATCGGCAGATCGGCCGCGCGGGGCATGGCGTAATCCATGAAAGTGGCGGTCAAAAGCTGGCCGTCCTCGTCATAGACCACCCGCTCCTGCACCGCTTGACCAATGCCCTGCGCCACGCCGCCGTGGACCTGCCCCTCCGCCAGCATCGGGTTGATGAGATTGCCGAAATCGTCGACCACGGTGTAGCGGTCCAGCGTCACCACCCCGGTCTCGGGGTCGATCACCACCTCGGCCACATGCGCCCCGTTGGGATAGCTGCGCCCCGGCAGGCTGGCGCGTTCGTGGTGGCTCAGCAGATCGTCGCGGCTCTTGGCGCGGGCCATCTCGGCCACCTCCAGCATGGTCGGGCTGATGTTCGACCCTTCCGCGCGAAAGCGTTCATCGTCAAAAGTGATATCCGCAGCGGCAACGCCCAACTCTTCGGCCAGAAAGGCGGTGAAGACTTCGGTGATCTTCGCCACGGTGGCCAAGGTCGCCGTGTTCTGCGTGGTGACCGAGCGCGAGCCGCCGGTGCCGCCACCCTTCTTGATCAGATCACTGTCGCCCTGCACCACGTCGATCCGCTCGGCGGGGATGCCAGTCTGGTCCGAGAGGAACTGCGCATAGACCGTCTCATGCCCCTGCCCATTGCTTTGGGTGCCGACATAGATCGTCACCCGGCCATCGCCCTCGAAAACCACTTTGGCCCCTTCGGAGGGGTCGCCCAAAATGCTCTCGATATAGTAACACAGCCCCTGCCCCCGCAGCAGGCCGCGTTTGGCATCCGCCGCCCGGCGCGCGGCAAAACCGTCGCGGTCGGCCTCTTGCCCCACCCGGGCCAGCAGGCGTGCAAAATCGCCCACATCGTAAAGCTCGCCCGTGGCAGTGGTATAGGGGAATTGCTCAGGTTTGATGAAGTTGATCCGCCGTAACTCCCACGGATCGACGCCCAACTCACGCGCGGCGCGGTCCATCGACCGCTCCAACACATAGATCGCCTCGGGCCGTCCGGCCCCACGATAGGCGTCGACCTGCACGGTGTTGGTGTAGAACCCTTCGACATGCAGATAGGTGTCTTGCACGTCATAGACGCCCATCAAGACCTTGGAGAAGAGCTGCGACTGGATCGGCTGGCCGAACTGGCTGTTATAAGCCCCAAGGTTGCAGCGCGTGTCGACACGGTAGGCGGTGATCTTGTGGTTTTCGTCAAAGGCAAACTCGGCCCAAGACACCAGATCGCGCCCGCCGTTGTCGGTGAGCATGGCTTCGGTCCGCTCCGACATCCAGCGCACCGGACGGCCCAGCGCCCGCGCGGCTTGGGCCACGCAGAAATACTCCGGGTAGGTCATCGCCTTCATGCCGAACCCACCGCCCACATCGGGATTGGTCACGCGCACCGCGTCTTCGGGCAGGCCGAAGGCTTTGGTCAGAAACCCCTTATGCGCCCAGACGCCCTGCCCGCCCAGCGCCACATGCAAGCGGCCCTCGGTCCATTCGGCATAGCAGCCACGCGGCTCCATGGAGTTGACGATGATGCGGTTGTCACCAACCTCGAGCCGGACGCGATGGGCGGCTTTGGCAAAAGCCGTCTCAACCTTGGCCTCATCGCCCATATGCCAGTCAAAGGCGCGGTTGTCGGGGGCCTCTGCGTGCAGAGGCTCACCGCCCGGGGCGACATCCATCTTGGCGGGCAGATCGTCGGCCTCGAAAAGGATCATCTCAACCGCGTCGCGGGCCTGTTGCAAACTCTCGGCCACCACCAGCGCCACCGGCTCGCCCACATAGCGCACGCGGTCCTTGGCCAGCATCGGGCGCAGCGGCGTCGCGCCTTTGCTGCCATCGCGGTTGTCGACGACCGTATGCGGCAAGGCGATATTCATTCCCGCCGCTTCCAGATCGGCGCAGGTCAGCACTAGATGCACGCCATCCGCCGCGCGGGCCTCATCTACGTCCAACTCAGTGATCACCCCATGGGCCACGGGCGCGCGGAAAAAGACGCCATACAGCGCCCCGGCGGGGGCGATATCATCGACATAGCGGCCCGCACCGGTCAGGAAGCGGTGGTCTTCCACCCGTTTGACCGGTTGGCTTTTCCCGAACTTTTCCATCTGACACCGCCCCTGCTGCCCTGCCTCTTTCAGCGCAACAGTAACGGGCGCGCCGCCAGTGTCCAGAGGCTCAGGCCGCCTTGCGTTTGGGCGCGCCCTCAAGGTCCGAGACAAGCGTCACCCCCGCCAGCCCATACCCATTGAAGGCGGTCGACATGGCGATGGAATAAGCGCCCATGCCGCCGAACAAGAGATAATCCCCGGTCTGCGCATCTTCGGGCAGCGGCAGGCCATCGGGCAGACGGTCCAGCGAATCACAAGTGGGGCCGAAGACCACACGCGGCTTGGCCGCCCCCAGACGCCGCGTGCCATCGGGGCCGACCACATCGACCAACCCCGAAAGCCCCATATCGCGCAGATCGGGCAGCCCGCCATAGATACCGTCGTTCAGGAAAACCGTCCGCCCATCGTTGCGCATCCCCTTGATACGGGTCGCCAATACGGCGGCGTCAGCCACCATCGCCCGGCCCGGCTCACACAGCAGCAAAGGCGCATCCACCCCAAAACTCTCGGCCAGCGCCGCGTTCACGGCAGCAAAAACCGCCCGATGATCGGGCGCGTCAAACCCACGGTCCACGGCGAAGCCCCCGCCGATGTTCAACCGTTTGATCGAGACCTCCGCCGTCCGCAGGATATCCGCCGCCGCATGGACATATTGCACCCAAGCCTGCGGATCATTGCACTGCGTGCCGGGGTGGAAACACATCGACGGCGTGAACCCCATCTGGACAACCGCGCGCAGCAGGTCCGCTGCCTGTTCAGGGGCCGCGCCGAATTTGGACCCGAAATCATAAGCCGCGCCCTTGACCGGCAAGGCGAAGCGCACCGCCACCTCATTATCGCGCGGCACGTCGCGCAGCTTGGCCAATTCCGACATGTCATCGATCGACCAGCTATAGACCCGCGCCGCGATCCCGGCCTCCACCTCGGAGGCCGAGCGCACGGGGTTGTTGTAATGCAGCACCGCCTGCGGGCAGACCGCCCGCACCGCCGCCATCTCTGCCGGGGAGGCGACATCGAAGGTGGTGATCCCCGCCGCGACAAGGTTCGACAGCACCTCCGCCCGGTCGTTGGCCTTGACTGCATAGGTTACCAGCCCGTCGAAATCCGCCTGAAACCGCCGCGCGGTGGCTTGCAGCACTGAAGGAGCCAGAAACAACACCGGCTTATCGGGGCTGTGTTTCGCCAAATAGGCGGCGGGACTATCGGAAAGGGGGGCGATATGCTGCATGGGGGCCTCTTCACTGCTTTTCTCCAGTAAAGCGTGAATTTCGGTCGATTCATCGTGTCAGACCGCCTAAAGTGATGCGAACTTTGGGCAAAATGACGATATGATAGTACAGCTTGACGACACCGACCGCGCTTTGATCGCGGCACTTCAATCCAACGCCCGTCAACCGGTCGCCGATCTGGCGCGCGGCCTTGGCCTTGCACGCACCACCGTTCAGGCCCGGCTGGAACGGCTGGAACGCGGCGGCGCCATCCTCGGCTATACGCTGCGTTTGGGGGAAGCCGCCAGCGCGCCGCTGCATGCCACGGCTCTGGTCAATATCGAGCTGCGTGCTGGCCCCGCCGTATTGGCGCGGCTGCGCAGCCTTCCGGCGGTGCAGGTGGTGCACACCACCTCGGGCCGCTTTGACCTGCTGGTACAAATCGCAGCGCAGACCACGCAGGAGTTGGACGAGACCCTTGACCGCATCGGCGAGACCCGGGGCGTTAAGGGCAGCGAGAGCCTGATCCACCTCAGCACCAAGATCGACCGCAGCGGCTAAGCCCTGCCCCCGCGCCTCACCCCCTGTCAGGGGTCTTTCCCTTACCGCGCCAGAGCGCTAAACGGGGCGCAACAAAAGGGATCATGACCATGGCACTCGAAAAGACCTTCAACGCCGCCGAGGCGGAAAGCCGCATCTACGCCGATTGGGAGACCAAGGGCGCGTTCAAAGCGGGCGCGAATGCGCAGCGGGACGCGCATTTCTCGGTGATGATCCCGCCGCCGAACGTCACCGGCTCGCTGCACATGGGCCATGCCTTCAACAACACGCTACAGGACATCCTCGTGCGCTGGCATCGGATGCAGGGTTTCGACACGCTTTGGCAGCCCGGCCAAGACCACGCGGGCATCGCCACGCAAATGGTGGTGGAGCGCGAATTGGCTGCCACCGGCCAACCCGGCCGCCGCGAGCTGGGCCGCGAGGCGTTCACCGCCAAGGTCTGGGAGCAAAAGCAGAAATCCGGCGGCACGATCATCGACCAGCTGCGCCGTCTGGGCGCCTCCTGCGACTGGTCGCGCAACGCCTTCACCATGTCCGGCGCGCCGGGTGCGCCCGCGGGCGAAGAGGGCAATTTCCACGATGCCGTGATCAAGGTCTTCGTGGACATGTACAACAAGGGGCTGATCTACCGCGGCAAGCGGCTGGTCAACTGGGACCCGCATTTCGAGACCGCGATCTCCGACCTCGAGGTCGAGAGCATCGAGGTCGATGGCCACATGTGGCATTTCAAATACCCGCTGGCGGGGGGGGAGACCTATACCTACGTCGAGCGGGACGAGGACGGTAACGTGCTCTTTGAAGAGACACGCGACTATATCTCCATCGCCACCACGCGGCCCGAAACCATGCTCGGTGACGGCGCGGTGGCGGTTCATCCATCGGATGAGCGTTATGCCTCAATCGTCGGAAAACTTTGCGAAATTCCCGTCGGACCGAAAGAGCAGCGCCGCCTGATCCCAATCATCACCGACGAATACCCGGACAAGAACTTCGGCTCGGGTGCTGTGAAGATCACCGGCGCCCATGACTTCAACGACTACGGCGTCGCCAAGCGCAACGGCATTCCGCTCTATGCGCTGATGGACACCCAAGGGAAAATGCGCGCCGATGGTCTGCCCTACGATCAGGCCGCCGCCCGCGCGCAGGCCATTGCTGAGGGATCGGAAGCCGCCCCCGAGGACGCGACCGAGATCAACCTCGTGCCGGAAGCCTACCGCGGCCTCGACCGTTTTGAGGCCCGCAAGCGCGTGGTTGAGGACGTGACCGCCAAGGGCCTTGCCGTGATGACCGAGGCGACCGATCCCCGCCTTGGCCGCGCCGCCAAGAAGGCCCCCGTCGAGCCCGGCGAGGGCGGCGAGATGCGCACCGAGGAAGAGAGCCTCGTGCCGCTGGTTGAAGCCAAGAAGATCATGCAGCCCTTCGGCGACCGCTCCAAGGTGGTGATCGAGCCGATGCTGACCGACCAGTGGTTCGTCGCCACCGACAAGATCGTGCAGCCCGCCATCGACGCCGTGCGCTCGGGCGAAGTGACGATCCTGCCCGAACAAGACCGCAAGGTGTATTTCCATTGGCTGGAGAACATCGAGCCGTGGTGCATCTCGCGCCAGCTCTGGTGGGGCCATCAGATCCCGGTGTGGTATGGCCTCGCGCCCCAATCCCATAATGACAAAACTTTAGAGTTTAAAAGCTTCTGCGGTGCGGATTTTGAAGCAGTTAAAGCACAAGCAATTGAGCTCTATGAGGCACGCTTTCCTAACGACAAAATCATAATCGAGGAGATGTTTGGGGACCCCGAGCAAGGATGGCCCCAAACCAAGGAAGAGTTTGATGTATATAATGAGTTTGCGCGCCTGAATGGGCTGGAAGAACAGGTTTACGTCGAGAAGATTGGCAGCAGCCGCAAGACACGGTTCAAAATTCAGAACGATAGGAAGACTGGTCAGCGAGAGTTAACGTTCTTTCTACGCCGCGACCCCGATGTGCTCGACACATGGTTCTCCTCCGGCCTTTGGCCTATCGGCACGCTGGGCTGGCCCGAGCAAACCGCTGAGCTGGAAAAATACTTCCCCACCTCCGTGCTGGTGACCGGTTTTGACATCATCTTCTTCTGGGTCGCCCGGATGATGATGATGCAATATGCCGTGGTCGACCAAAAACCCTTCGACACCGTCTATGTCCACGCGCTGGTGCGCGATGAGAAGGGCAAGAAGATGTCGAAGAGCTTGGGCAACGTGCTCGACCCGCTGGAGCTGATCGACGACTACGGCGCCGACGCCGTGCGCTTCACTCTGACCTCCATGGCCGCCATGGGACGCGACCTGAAGCTCTCGACGCAGCGCATCGCGGGCTATCGCAACTTTGGCACCAAGCTGTGGAACGCGCATCGCTTCGCCGAGATGAACGGCGTGTTTGAGGCCATGCCCGCTGGGATGCCCCAGCCCACCGCGACGCTGAACAAGTGGATCGTGGGCGAGACCGCCCGCGTGCGCGAGGAAGTCGACGCCGCACTTGGCAACTTCCGCTTCAACGACGCGGCCAATGCGCTTTACGCCTTTGTCTGGGGCAAGGTCTGCGACTGGTACGTGGAGCTTTCCAAGCCACTGTTGCAGGACGACGCCCCCGAGGCCGAGGAGACCCGCGCCACCATGGCCTGGGTGCTGGAGCAATGCCTGATCCTGCTGCACCCGATCATGCCCTTCATCACCGAAGAGCTGTGGCAGACCACCGCCAAGCGCGATGAGCTTCTGGCCCTCACCGATTGGCCCGCCTACACCACCGCCGATCTGCTCGATGCCGACGCGGACCGGGAGCTTAACTGGGTGATCGGCCTCATCGAGAGCATCCGCTCCGCCCGTCAGCAGATGCATGTGCCCGCCGGGCTGAAGGTGCCGATGCTGGTGACCGAGATGGACGAGGCAGCACAAGGCGCTTGGGACCGCAACGAGGTGATGATCAAGCGTCTGGCGCGGGTGGAGGGCCTTGAGAAGGCCGACAGCTTCCCGAAAGGCACCGTCTCGATCGCCGCCCCGGGGACGAGCTTCGGCCTGCCCTTGGCCGGTCTCATCGACATCGACGCCGAGAAGGCGCGTCTGCAGAAGTCGCTCGACAAGCTGGGCAAGGAGATCGGTGGGCTGAGGGGGCGTTTGAACAACCCCAAGTTCGCCGCCTCCGCGCCGGAAGAGGTCGTGGCCGAAGCGCAGGCGAACCTCGCGGCGCGTCAGGAAGAGGCGGACCAGTTGCAGGCGGCACTGGACCGGTTGGCCGAGCTGGGCTGAGACCAACAAAGCCGGGCAGCGCCAGACCGCGGGATGGCGCTGCAAAGGGGGCAGTTGGGCAGTTTATCTCTGCCGCGTTTATGCCAAGCTCACAGGACAGCACTTCGGTTGCAAAAGCGCCAGCCCGTTCGGGCGGTCTGGCGCTGCCCGGCGGCCTTACGGCCTTGTTTCCGGGCTGTAGCGAGACGGGCAATCGGCGCGCGAGCCGGGGAGTGCCAGACCGCGGGTTGGCGCATCTGACGCGCCAGTTGGGCAATTTATCCCCGCAGCACTTACGCCAAGCTCACAGGACAGCACTTCGATTGCAAAAGCGCCAGCCCGTCCGGGCGGTCTGGCGCTGCCCGGCGGCCTGCGGCCTTGATTCCGGGCTGTCAGGCGCAACGCAAATGCCGCGCTTGCCGTCCTACTTAAACACCGCAGGCCGCTTGCCGAACTCCGCCGCGATCACCTCCATCTGCTCGGGCTTGCCCAACAGCGCTGCCTGCTCACGCGACTCGGCCAAGAGCACATCCGCATCCGATGCCCCCGTCTCCGCATATCCGATCAAGCGCTTCGCTGTGCGGATCGCATTCGGCCCCTTCCCCGCGATCACCTGCGCCAGTTCCAGCGCCGCTGTTTGCGGGTCTTCGGCGACCTCGGTCACCAGCCCCCAACGCTCCGCCTGCGCGGCGTCCACCGGCGCGGCGGTATAGGTCAACCGCCGCAACACGTCCGAGCGCACCAGCCGCGGCAGCAGCACCATACCGCCCATATCCGGCACGATGCCCCATTTCATCTCCATCACCGCGAGCTTCGTATCCGGCGCGGCAATCCGAATATCCGCTCCAAGCGCCAGCTGCATCCCGGCGCCAAAAACCACCCCATGCAGCGCCGCGATGACCGGGATTTCCAAACGGTGCCAAACCATCGACACCTCTTGCCATTTGTTCGTCGTGCCTTCGCCATGGCTGCGGGGCATGATCAAGGCCTCGACATCCTGCCCCAGCATCCCCGAGAGCCCGCCAATATCAATGCCCGCGCAAAAGCCTTTGCCCTCGCCCGAGAGCAACACCACCCGGGCGTCCGAGGCCGCAACCTCCTGCCCTGCCGCGATGATCGCCTCGATCATCTCATCATCCACCGCGTTCATCTTGTCGGCGCGGGTGAGGGTCACATAGGCGATAGGGTCTTCGATCCGGGTGGTGACGCGGGGCATGGCTATTCTCCTGAATGTTTGGCGCAGTTCAGCGCAGATCACCGCGCGGCACCAGCAAAACGTGGCGGCAGGTGCTGCGGCACTTGCCCTCTTACGGGCCCGCCCCTACACCTTGGCGCATGACATATGCACGCCTCACCCCCCTCGCCAAACGCCTGCCCGCCAATGTCCCCTTCGTGGGCCCCGAAGCGCAGGAGCGCGTCCTTGGCCGCCCCTTCAAAGCGCGGCTCGGCGCCAATGAAAACGTCTTTGGCCCCTCGCCCCGCGCCATCGCGGCTATGGCGGAGACCGAGATGTGGAAATACGGCGATTCCGAAAGCGTAGAGTTGCGCGCGGCACTGGCCGAACTGCATGGCGTCACCCCCGAAAACATCATCGTCGGCGAAGGAATCGACGGGTTGCTGGGCTATCTCGTCCGCCTACTGGTGGGCGAAGGCGACGCGGTGGTGACCTCCGAAGGAGCCTACCCTACCTTCAACTACCATGTCGCAGGCTTTGGCGGCGTGCTGCACAAAGTGCCCTACCGCGACGATCACGAAGACCCGGCGGCGCTTTTCGCCAAAGCGGCGGAGGTGGACGCCAAGCTCGTCTACCTCGCCAATCCCGACAACCCGATGGGCACTTGGCATGAGGGCGCGGCACTGGCACGCGCGCTCGACGACCTGCCCCAAGGCAGCCTGCTGTTGCTGGATGAAGCCTATATCGAATGCGCCCCCGAGGGCACCGCGCCCGCGCTTTCCGCCGATGACCCACGGGTGATCCGGATGCGGACCTTTTCCAAAGCCTACGGCCTTGCCGGGGCGCGGATCGGCTATGCCATCGCCGCGCCCGAGTTGATCACCGCCTTTCACAAGGTCCGCAATCACTTTGGCTTAAACCGCGCGGCGCAGGCGGGGGCTTTGGCGGCGGTGCAGGATCAGAGCTACCTGAAAGAGGTTCAGACTAAGATCGCCGAGGCGCGCCGCCGGATCGCCCAAATCGCCGAAGAAAACGGGCTCAGCACCCTCCCCTCTGCCGCCAATTTCGTCGCCGTTGACTGTGGCCGCGATGGCGCTTTCGCGAAGGCGGTTCTCGACGCACTGGTGGCGCGGGGGATCTTCGTGCGCATGCCCTTTGCCGCCCCGCAAAACCGCTGCATCCGCATCAGTTGCAGCACGGCGGAAGAGCTGGATCACTTCGCCGCCGCCTTGCCCAAGGCCTTAACGGACGCGCGCGGGGCTTAAGCCCCGCCGATCACCTTCGCCGCGGCCTGCAAGGCGCCCGGCCCGTGGTCGATCTTTAGCGCCGAAAGCCCGGCTTCGATCCCGCCGAGCAGCCCCATGATCATATGGCCATTCACATGGCCCATATGACCAAGGCGGAAGAACCCGTGCCACGCAGGCTCCCCCGGCAGGGCCATACCCAGCCCCACGCCCAGTGTGAGCCCCAAATTGCCCTGGACCCAATTGCGCAACTCGGTCGCATGGGGCGCTTGCAGCCGCAGCGCGGTGACAGCATGGCTGCGCAGGGCGCGGTCTTCGATGTTGAACCGCAGGCTGCCTTCCGCCGACCACGCCTCACAGGCTGCCCAAACCGCGCGGGCCAGCGTTTCATGGCGCTGCCAGACCTGCTCGATCCCCTCCTCATGGATGATATCGAGGGCGGCGCGCAGGCCGTAGAGGTGATGCGTCGGCGCCGTGCCGCCGTGGTATTGATAAAACTCCTGCGCATGGGCGCGCGGCGACCAGTCCCAATAGCGGCTCACGCGGGGCAGACGCGCACGGGCTTCCTCGGCCCGATCGTTGAAAAAGACGAAGGCCATGCCCGGCGGCACCATCAGCCCCTTTTGCGAAGCGGTGACCATGACATCGACGCCCCAAGCGTCCATCTCAAAGCGCTCACAGCCCAATGACGCGATGCAATCGGCCATCAAGAGCGCGGGATGGCCCGCCTCATCCAACAGGCGGCGCAGGCCCGGCACATCGTTGCGGACCGAGCTTGAGGTGTCCACATGGACCGCCATCACCGCCTTGATCTGATGGCCGCTGTCGGCCTTCAAACGCTCGGCCACCTGCGTCAGATCGACGGGCGCGTTGCGGCCAAAGTCGAGGATATCCACCTCCGCCCCCAGCCCCGTCGCCATTTCGGCCCAGCCATGGCCGAAACGCCCCGTGGCCAGCACCAGCACCCGGTCGCCGGAGGCTATGACATTGCTCAGCGCAGCTTCCCAAGCGCCGTGGCCGTTGCTGATATACATCGCCACATGACGATCTGTACGCGCCACGCGCTTCAGGTCGGCGGCCAGCGCAGGCATCATCTCGACCAACTCGCCTTCATAGATATTGGGGGCCGCGCGGTGCATCGCGCTCAGCACCGCGTCGGGCATGACCGAGGGGCCGGGAATGGCGAGGTACGAACGACCGGGGGCGAGTTTATTCTGCTTTGTCATGATATTGGCTGCCGTTTTGAAAATGCGTGACCGGGGGACGGTCGGGCGCAGCTTACTGCCCGGCAGGCCGGGGTCAACACGCGATCGGACCTTAGGTAAGGTGCGCCCCCGCGCCCCCCTTCCACGCGCGCAGGCCTTCCCCTGCCCGCCTTGCCCGACCTGCACGACGGCTTGCCCTGCCTGCGCGGCTTTCGTACACGGGATCCGACTGCCCAAAAGGATCAGGCACCGGTATGAATGATGACAGTTACACCTCCGCGCAGTTGATGCGCTGGCTTTGGCGGGACTATCTAAAGAAACACACCGGTCTGATGGCCATCGCGGTGATCTTCATGATCATCGAAGGCTCGACCCTGGGCGTGCTGGCGAAACTGATGGAGCCGATGTTTGACCGCGTCTTCGTCGGCGGCGACCAAGGTGCGCTGGTCTGGGTTGGGCTGGTTCTGGTGGCGATCTTTGCCCTGCGCGCGCTGGCCACGGTGGTGCAAAAGGTGTTGCTGACCCGCGTCGCTCAACGCACGGCGGCGGACCTACGCATCGACCTGCTCGACCGGATGATGCAGCAAGACGGTGCTTTCCACCAAAGCCACCCGCCCGGCTTTCTGGTGCAACGCGTGCAATCGGATGTGAATGCGGTAGGTAATGTTTGGCGGGCGTTCATAACCGGCGCGGGGCGCGATCTGGTGGGGCTGGTGATCCTCATGGGCGTGGCCATCGCGATTGACCCGATTTGGGCGCTTCTGGCAATGGTCGGCGTGCCGCTCATGGTGCTGCCCGCCGCCATCGCCCAGCGTTTCGTCCGCGCCCGCTCGCGCGAGGCGCGCGATATCGGGGCCAGCCTCTCGACACGGTTGGACGAGGTTTTCCACGGCATCGTACAAATCAAGCTCAACGCGCTAGAGAACTACCAAGCCCGCCAATACCGCGAGTTGACGCGCACCTTTATCCGCACCGAAGTCCGTGCCGCCTTTGGCAACTCCGCGATCCCGGCGATGATCGACATCATGTCGGGCATCGGCTTTATGGCCGTGATCGTCTACGGCGGGTCCGAGATCATCGCGGGCAATAAGACCATTGGTGAGTTCATGACCTTCTTCACCTCGCTGGGGTTCATGTTCTCCCCCCTGCGCCGACTTGGTGCGATCAGCGGCCTATGGCAGATGGCCGCCGCCGCGCTGGAACGGATCAAGGAATTGCTCGACGCGCCCCTGCATCTGCGCAGCCCGGACAAAGCGCAGGCCGCGCCCGATGGCCCGCCCGATGTGACCCTGACGGATGTCTCGCTCTCCTATGGCGACACGAAGGTGTTGAACGGCTTGGACCTGACCGCGAAAGCGGGCCAGACGACCGCGTTGGTCGGGGCCTCGGGGGCGGGGAAATCGACCATCTTCAACCTGCTCACCCGGCTGGTGGATCCACAAAGCGGCAGCGTGCGGATCGGCGGGGTCGACACCAGCGCGATGACCATACCGGACCTGCGCGGCCTCTTCTCTGTCGTGACGCAGGAAGCGCTTTTGTTCGATGAAACACTGCGCGAGAACATCGTGCTGGGCCGAGAGAATGTCACCGATGAAGAGCTCGACCGTGTGCTGAAAGCCGCCCATGTGGCGGACTTCCTGCCGCAGTTGGAACAGGGGCTGGAAACCCGCGTGGGGCCACGCGGCTCGGCCCTGTCGGGCGGGCAGCGCCAGCGCGTGGTCATCGCCCGCGCCCTGCTGCGCGACACGCCGATCCTGCTTCTGGATGAGGCCACCAGCGCCTTGGATGCGCAATCGGAACAGGTCGTGCAGGACGCGCTCGATCGCCTCGCCAAAGGGCGCACCACCATCGTCATCGCGCACCGGCTGTCGACCATCCGCAGCGCGGATAAGATCGTGGTTATGGACCGGGGCCGCGTCACCGATGAGGGCACCCATGACGAGCTGATGGAGCGCGGCGGCATCTATGCCGATCTCTACCGCCTGCAATATCGCGACGGAAAAACCGTATCGGATGCCCGCGGCCTCAGCGCCCTCTCCGCGAAGAAACGCCGCGAAAAGGCGCGCCAGCCCAATCTGCTCCAACGGATCGGGGCGGCGTTCTTTAACTGAATGCGCGGGGCGTGGGGAAACCCGCGCCCCTTTCACGAACGCCGGTAGCTTTCGGCGAGCGCCTCGGGGCTGGCCCCCATCGCATAGCGGGTCAGTGTCCAGAGATTGCGCCCCCCGCGCCGCAGCCAGCCCTGACGGCGGTATTTCTCAGCACTGGTCACGGCGACGCCATTGAGCCGGGTCAAGCGACCGCGCAGGGCGCGGGCGAGCGCAACATCCTCCATCAGCGGCTGATCGGGATAGCCGCCCACCGCGTCATAAAGCGCGCGGGGCAACAGCAACCCCTGATCGCCATAGGGCAGGCCAAGACCGCTGCGCAGGTTCGCCCAGCCCGCGACCAACCGTGGCGCCAAACCGCGCTGATCGAAGCGCAGGCGGAACCACCCCGCCCCTTCGGCCCTGTGCGCCATGTGATCCTGCACCGCATCGCTCCAGCCCGGGGCCAGCACCGTGTCAGCGTGCAGCACCAAGAGCCATGCGCCCTGCGCTGCATCACACCCACGCCGCAACTGACCGCCCCGCGAGGGCGCGCCCGAGACGACCTCAGCCCCCCAGCCTTCGGCCAGCGCACGCGTGCCATCCGTGGAGCCCCCATCGCTCAAGATCACCTCGCGGATCAGCCCGGCCTGCAAACCTTCGACGAGCGCGGCGAGGCAAGCGGGCAGCGCCGTGGCCGCGTTGAGGCTGGGAATGACGACAGAGATCGGCGCGCGCATGGTTGCCCCTTTTGGATGGCTTTGACAGGTTATATGTCATGGCCAGCAATCAAAGGACACCCGCATGACCCCGCGCCGCATTCTGCGCCTCTCCGGCCCCGACACCCGCGACTTTCTGCAAGGAATCGTGACCAATGACGTCGGCAAACTGGACCAAGGCCCGGTCTATGCCGCCCTGCTGACGCCGCAGGGCAAATATATGGCCGATTTCTTTCTGATCGCCGATGGCGATGACGTTCTGCTGGACGTGGATGAAAGCCTTGGCGATATGCTGAACCAGCGGCTGTCGATGTATAAACTGCGCGCCAAGGTAACGATCACCCCCAGCGATCTGCACCTGCACCGCGGCACCGGGCCTGTACCCGACGACGCCTTAGCCGATCCGCGGCATCCCGAAATGGGCTGGCGCGCCTATCGCGACACGCCGCAAACCGAGGACGCGACCGATTGGGACGCCCTGCGCGTGGCGCATCTGATCCCCGAGACGGGGATCGAACTCACCCCCGATACCTTTATCCTTGAGGCGGGGTTTGATCGGATCAACGGGCTGGATTTCCGCAAAGGCTGCTATGTCGGCCAAGAGGTGACCGCCCGGATGAAACACAAGACCGAGTTGCGCAAAGGGCTGACCCGGGTCGAGGTCAGCGGCAGCGCCGCCCCCGGCACGGCAATCACGGCAGAGGGGAAACCCGCGGGCACGCTCTACACCCAAGCGGGCGGTCAGGCTTTGGCGCATCTGCGGTTCGACCGCGCCAAAGGCCCGATGCAGGCCGGTGATGCGCAGGTCACTTGGCCCGGCCCTGCCGCCTGAGCGCGCCAGAACAACAAAAAGCCCCGGCAAAACCGGGGCTGATTTAGCTTACGTTGGATGACGTCGCGTCAGGCGCGTTCGACATATTCCATGGTTTCGGTGTTCACCACGATGTCTTCGTCTTGGCCCACGAAGGGGGGGACGGAAATCTTTACACCGTTTTCCAAGATAGCAGGCTTGAAAGAATTCGCCGCTGTTTGGCCTTTGACGACCGGCTCTGTCTCGGCGATTTTGCAGACCACTTTTTGCGGCAGACGCGCGTTCAGCGCCTCGGCCTCATGGTACTCGACCACGATCATCATGCCGTCCTGAAGGAAGGGACGTGTGTCACCCAAAAGCTCGGCATCCAGCTGCACCTGCTCATAGGTTTCGGTGTCCATCACCACCAGCATACCGTCGTCTTCATACAGAAATTGCTGGTCTTTTTGCTCCAAACGCACGCGCTCGACCTTATCGGCGGAACGGAAGCGTTCGTTCAATTTGGAGCCGTTGCGCAGGTTGCGCATCTCGACTTGGGCAAAGGCGCCGCCCTTGCCGGGCTTCACGTGATCGACCTTCACAGCCGCCCAGAGGCCACCGTTATGTTCAAGGACGTTTCCGGGGCGGATCTCGTTTCCGTTAATCTTGGGCATGTGACAAAACCACGACATAAGGTTGATGATATGATGTCCGGGTCTATATCGGGAGGGATGGTTCCCTGCAAGCAGGCGTTATTCTCCGCTGCCGCAACAACTAGATATGCGCAAGCTGCATGGGTGGTATGCTAAATAGAGGTATCCGAATCAAAAGATATCCGTCATAAGGGCCTCCACGCCCGAATGACAAGAGCAAGAATAATCGAAAGGACGACGAGATGAAAGATTTCGTTGATGGCACCGCTTTCAACAACGAGCAAGGCAACCGCGCACGCAAGCTCTTTGCTGCTGTGGTGCTAGCTGCTTTGGATGACGCAATTGCCGATGACAAGAAATATGGCAACGGCCCTGAACAGATCGCCCGCTGGGCCCGCTCGCGCGATGGCCGCGAGGTTCTGAGCTGTGCCGGTATCGACCCCAACGAGCGGGTCGTCGAAGGCTTGATGGAATTCGTCGGCAAAGGCGTGCGGACCTCCGTCGCCCTGTCGCGTGAAGAATCCGAGCGCCGCAATGCCGCGCTTCAGGCCGAAGCCGCCTAAGACATATTCGCCAAGCGGCGCAATTGACGCAGCCTTCGGGCTGCGTTTTTTTGTGTCTGCCCCTCGGCGATGGGCTTTCCCCTGCCCCTGATTTGCGCCAATTTGCGCGAAACCAAGGGCAAGCAGACATGACCAAAGCCATTATGATCCAGGGCACCGGCAGCAATGTCGGCAAGTCGATGATCGTCGCCGGATTGATCCGCGCCTGCGCCCGGCGTGGCCTGCGTGTTCGCCCTTTCAAACCGCAGAACATGTCCAACAACGCCGCCGTCACCGAAGACGGGGGCGAGATTGGCCGCGCGCAGGCGTTGCAGGCCCGCGCGGCGGGCGTGGCCCCGCATACGGATATGAACCCGGTGCTGCTGAAACCCCAGAGCGCCACCGGCGCGCAGGTGGTGGTGCAGGGCAGGATCGCAGGTCAGCAAGAGGCGCGGGAATTTGGCCGCAACAAAGCCAGCCTGATGCCCGCGGTGCTGCAATCTTTTCACCGTTTGGCCGAAAGCTGCGACTTGATCGTGATCGAGGGCGCGGGCTCTCCGGCTGAGACGAACCTGCGGGCGGGCGACATCGCCAATATGGGCTTTGCCCGCGCCGCCGGGGTGTCGGTGGTGCTGATGGGCGATATCGACCGCGGCGGGGTGATCGCGCAAATCGTCGGCACACAGGCCGTGCTTGGTGCCGAAGACAACGCGCTGATCCGCGGCTTTGCAGTGAACAAATTCCGCGGTGACCGCAGCCTCTTTGACGCAGGGCGCGATGACATCGCCGCGCGTACCGGCTGGCCGAGCCTTGGGGTAATTCCGTGGTTCGATGCCGCCCACCGCCTGCCCGCCGAAGACGTGATGGACCTGCCCGCCCGCGCCCGCTCGGGCGGGTCGGGCTGTGTTATCGCCGTGCCGCGCCTGCCCCGGATCGCCAATTTCGATGACCTCGACCCGCTGGCCGCCGAGCCGGGCGTCGACCTGCGGATGATCATGCCGGGCAGCCCTATGCCCGCCGAGGCCGATCTGGTGCTCATGGTCGGCAGTAAATCCACGATCTCCGACCTCGAAGCCTTCCGGGCCGAGGGGTGGGACATCGACCTTGCCGCCCATATCCGGCGCGGTGGTCATGTGCTGGGGCTTTGCGGCGGCTATCAGATGCTGGGCAAGACCATCACCGACCCCGAGGGGATCGAAGGCCCGGCGGCGCGGGTGGCCGGGCTGGGGCATCTGGATGTGGAAACCATGATGGCCCCGCTCAAGCATCTATCGGAAAAACGCGGCCAGCACCCGGCCAGCGGCACCGCCCTCACTGGCTATGAGATCCATATCGGAGAAACCACCGGCCCAGATTGCGCCCGCGCGTGGCTCAGCTTCGACGGCACGCCCGAGGGCGCGGCCTCCCCTTCGGGCCGGGTGCAGGGCTGCTATATGCACGGGATTTTCAGCTCGGATGCCTTCCGCCGCGCCTATCTTGGCGGCTTCGGCGTCACCTCATCGCTGGATTTTGAAACCGGCGTGGAAGAGGCGCTGGACGCGCTGGCCGATCATGTCGAGACCTATATGGATGTCGACCTGTTCCTCTCCCTCGCGGCAGAGGTCTAGGCTGGAGAGCGCGCAGCCCTCCAGCCCAACGCTTAAAACTCGACGACTGCGCGGATCGATTCACCCTTGTGCATCAGATCGAAGCCTTCGTTGATCTGATCCAAAGTCAGTTTATGGGTGATCATCGGGTCGATCTCGATCTTGCCGTTCATGTACCAATCGACGATCTTGGGCACATCCGTCCGCCCCTTGGCCCCGCCAAAGGCGGTGCCGCGCCAGACCCGACCGGTGACCAGTTGGAAAGGCCGCGTCGAAATCTCGGCCCCCGCGGGTGCCACGCCGATGATGATGCTCTCACCCCAGCCCTTATGCGCGCATTCCAGCGCGTCGCGCATCACCTTGGTGTTGCCCGTGGCGTCAAAGGAGTAATCGGCGCCGCCCTTGGTCAGTTCAACCAGATGCCCGACCAGATCGCCGTCAACTTTCGAGGGGTTCACGAAATCGGTCATGCCGAAGTAACGCGCGGCCTCTTCCTTGTCGTCATTAAGGTCGACGCCCACGATCTGATCCGCCCCGGCCATGCGCAGGCCCTGAATGACGTTCAGACCGATGCCGCCAAGCCCAAAGACCACGCAGCGCGCGCCAAGCTCAACCTTGGCGGTGTTAATGACGGCACCGATGCCCGTGGTGACGCCACAGCCGATGTAGCAAATCTTGTCAAAAGGCGCGTCCTTGCGCACCTTGGCCAGCGCGATTTCGGGCACCACGGTGTGATTGGCGAAGGTCGAACAGCCCATGTAGTGGTGGATCGGCGTGCCATCCAGCATCGAGAAACGGGTCGTGCCGTCGGGCAGCTTGCCTTGACCTTGGGTCACGCGGATCGCCTGACACAGGTTGGTCTTACCGCTCAGGCAATATTCGCACTCCCGGCATTCGGGGGTGTAGAGCGGGATCACGTGATCGCCCGGCTCCAGCGTGGTGACGCCCTCGCCCACTTCCAGCACGACGCCTGCGCCCTCATGGCCGAGGATGGCGGGGAAGATGCCTTCGGGATCGTCGCCCGAGCGGGTGAACTCATCGGTATGGCACAGGCCGGTCGCCTTGATCTCGACCAAGACCTCGCCCCGTTTCGGGCCTTCGAGGTTCACCTCCATGATTTCAAGCGGTTTGCCGGCTTCCACGGCAACGGCGGCACGGGTTCTCATCATGGGTCTCTCCTTCGGGTGTGATCTCTGCTGCTTTATGAAGCACGCATGCGGCAAATGTCCAACGCAGAAAACGCTGCCCTGATCGCCTCAACCAGTAATCGGCGCGTCGGATTTGATCTGCCGCAGGATCACATTCGTCGTGGCCGAATTGACCGCAGGATGCAGGAACAGAAAGCTCTCCAAAAAGGCGTTATAGGCGTCGATATCACGGCACAGCACGCGCAGGTGATAATCCGCTTGGCCCGTGGTGGCGAAACATTCCGTCACCTCCGTCCGGCTTTGGATCGCGCGGATAAAGCTGGCGAGGGCCGAGGCGTCATGCCGGGTCAGATGCACATGCACCATTGCCTCGAAGCCCAGCCCCATCGCCTTGGGGTCGACTACAGCGGCATAGCGTTTGATCACCCCCGCCTGCTCCAACGCCTTGACCCGCCGCCAGCAGGCGGAAGCGGATATGTTCAGCTTTTCGGCCAGTTGTGCGTTGGGCAGGCGCGAATCCTGCTGGAGCAGGAAGACAAGCTGCCGGTCCGTCGCATACATTTCGTTCATTGGGTAAATCTTTCATTCTAAAAAGTTCTTCCGGATAATTTATCCGCTCGGCCACGACAAAGCCAGCAAAATTGGTGCAAAAATTCGCGCATCCTGCGGTATACTTCCCAATGAGGAGACCCCCATGACAGAACAACCGCGCGAATTTACCACTTATAAACTTGATGACCGCTATGATCAGACCGAAGGTCGCGTGTTCCTGACCGGGACACAGGCGCTGGTGCGCATTATGCTGGATCAGGCCCGGCGTGATCGCGCAGCGGGGTTAAATACCGCCGGTTTCGTCTCAGGCTACCGTGGCTCGCCTCTAGGCGGGCTCGATCTGGAATACTGGCGCATCAAGGACCGCGTAGCCGAGGCGGGCGCAAAATTCCTTCCGGCGGTGAACGAAGACCTCGGCGCCACCGCGGTCTTGGGCGCGCAGCAGGCCCATCTCGACCCGCAGGCGGAGGTCGAGGGCGTCTTCTCCATGTGGTACGGCAAGGGCCCGGGGGTGGACCGCTCGGGCGACGCGCTGAAACACGGAAACGCCTATGGCTCCGCGCCCAAAGGCGGCGTGCTAGTTGTAGCGGGCGACGACCACGGCTGTGTGTCGTCGTCGATGCCGCACCAGTCCGACGTGGGCTTCATGTCGTGGTTCATGCCGACGCTGAACCCGGCTTCCGTCGCCGAATATCAAGCCTTCGGCGAATACGGCATCGCGCTGTCGCGTTTCTCGGGCACATGGGTTGGCTTCAAGGCGATCTCGGAAACCGTGGAGAGCGGCGCCTCCGTGGAACTAACGCCGGACCGCGTGTTCAAACAACCCGACTACACCGCGCCGCCGGGCGGGCTCCATGTGCGGCTTGGCGACCTCCCCTCGCCCGAGATCGAGACGCGGCTGCACCACAAGCTCGACGCGGTGCAGGCCTTCATGCGCGCCAACCCGATCGACCGGCATATATACGACACGCAAGACGTCTCCTTCGGCATCGTCACCACCGGCAAGGGCCATCTCGACACGATGGAGGCGCTGCGGCTTCTGGGCCTCGACGAGGCCGCCTGCCGCCGTCTGGGCATCGACATCTACAAGATCGGCATGGTCTGGCCGCTGGCGCTGGACGACGCGCTCGACTTCGTGAAGGGCAAGCGCGAAGTGCTTGTGATCGAAGAGAAACGCGGCATCATCGAAAGCCAGTTCAAGGAGGCCTTCTACGACTGGCCCGGCTCCAAGCCCGCGCGGATGGTCGGCAAACATGACGAGAACCTCGAAGAACTGGTGCCCTGGACCGGGGAGCTGTCGCCGCTGAAGCTGGTGCCGATCATCGCCGCGCGCCTCAATGCCTTCTTCCCCGAAGAGAAGCTGCTCGAAAAAGCCCGCGCGCTGACCGACCAGCCCCCCGTGCTGCTGAACGTCCCGGGCGCCACCCGCACCCCTTATTTCTGCTCCGGCTGCCCGCATAACTCCTCCACCAAGCTGCCAGAGGGGTCGAAGGCGAACTCCGGCATCGGCTGCCATGTCATGGCCTCCTGGATGGACCGCGAGACGGCGGGTTTCGCCCAGATGGGCGGCGAAGGCGTGCCGTGGATCGCGACTTCGATGTTTAACGGGAACAAGCACGTCTTCCAGAACCTTGGCGAGGGCACCTGGTATCACTCCGGCTCGCTGGCGATCCGACAGGCGGTCGCGGCGAAGACCAACATCACCTACAAGATCCTCTACAACGACGCGGTGGCGATGACCGGCGGCCAGCCGGTGGACGGCCCCGTCTCCGTCGCCGCCATCGCGCAGGCCTGCCGCGCCGAGGGGGTGGAACGCATCGCGCTGGTCTCGGACCGGCCCGAACTGCTGCCCAAGGACGACTTCCCCGAGGGCACCACATTCGACCACCGGGGCGATCTCGACCGCGTGCAGCGCGAGCTGCGCGACATCCCGGGCGTCACCGTGCTGATTTACGAACAGACCTGCGCCACCGAGAAGCGCCGCAAGCGCAAGCGCGGGCTGATGGACGACCCGAAGAAATTCGTGATGATCAACGATCTGGTCTGCGAGGGCTGCGGCGATTGCAGCCTCGAGTCGAACTGCCTCAGCGTCGAGCCCAAGAAGACCGAGTTCGGCACCAAGCGTCAGATCAACCAGTCCACCTGCAACAAGGATTACTCCTGCCTTAACGGCTTCTGCCCCTCCTTCGTAACGGTCGAGGGCGGCAGCCGCCGCAAACGCTCGGGCGCGGGGCTGGACGTGGCGGGGCTCTCGGCGCAGTTGCCGATGCCGGAGTTGCCCAAGCTCGACCAACCCTTCAACCTGCTGGTGACCGGCGTCGGCGGCACCGGCGTGGTGACCGTGGGCGCGCTCATCACCATGGCCGCGCATCTCGAGGGGCTGGGCTCCAGCGTGCTCGACTTCACCGGTTTCGCGCAGAAGTTCGGCACCGTGCTGGGCTATGTTCGTCTGGCGAAACGCCCCGAGGAGGTGCATCAGGTGCGCATCGATCAGGGCGGCGCCGATGCGGTGATCGGCTGCGACATGGTGGTCAGCTCCGCGCCCAAGGCTTCGGCCCATTACCGGCGCGGCACCCGGATCGTGTTGAACCGCGCCGAGATGCCCACGGGCGATTTGGTGCTGAACCGCGACGCCGAGTTGCGCATCGACGACCGCGAGGCGGTGATCGCGCAGGCCGTGGGGGCCGAGAACCTTGCCGCTTTCGACGCCAACGCAATGGCCGAGAAGCTGATGGGCGACGCGGTCTTTGCCAATGTGATGATGCTGGGGTTCGCTTGGCAGAAGGGTCTCGTGCCGGTCTCGCTCACAGCGCTTGAGCAGGCAATCGAATTGAACGGTGTTGTTCCGGACAAGAACCGCGCCGCCTTTGGCTTTGGCCGGGTCATGGCGGGCAACCCGCAGGCGATCGAGGCGCATTTCGCCCCCGCGCCTGCGCCCGACGACAGTGTCGAAGGCCTGATCGCGCGGCGTATGGAATTCCTTACCGGCTACCAGAACGCCGCCTATGCCCAGCGCTACAAGGCGAAGCTCGATGCGCTGGTGGGCAAGCTGCCCGAAGGTTCCGACGACTTGATGCGCGCGGCGGCGAAATCGCTGTTCAAGCTGATGGCCTACAAGGACGAATACGAGGTCGCACGCCTGCACCGGCAAAGCGGTTTCGAGGAGCGTATCGCCGATACCTTCGAGGGCGACTACAAGGTGCACTACCACCTTGCCCCGCCCGCTTGGCCCACCGGCAAAGACGGACGCGGACGCCCCAACAAGCGCAAGTTCGGCCCCTGGATGGGCCGCGCCTTCGACCTTCTGGCGGCGATGAAACCGCTGCGCGGCACATGGGCTGACCCGTTCAGCTACGGTGCCGACCGCAAGCTCGAGGTCGGTCTGATCGGCTGGTACGAGGAGGTCATGGCAAAGGCCCCCGCCCTGCCCCATGATGCGGCGCTGGCGGTGCTTTCCGCGCCGATGGAAATCCGCGGCTACGGCCCCGTGAAAGAGGCCGCAGCCGAGAAGGTGCAGGCCGAAGTGGCCGCGCGACTAGGCTAAGAGCGTCGTCGAGAAATCACCGCGCAGCCCGGCTTCGAGCAATTCAAGGTCGGGCGAGCACTCGCTATATTGCGCCACCATGCCCGGCGGGATGACGAAGGCATCGCCTGCCTCCAATTGGCGCGGCTCCTGCCCTTCGGCGTTCAGGGTCATGCTGCCTTCCATGACGAAGCTGAAGTGAATGTCCGCGTCGTGCTTCGCGGGCGGCGGCGTGCCACCGTCGAAACGCGCCACCTGAATGCCGGCCACGCCCTTGGTGCCCTTGGTGATCCCGGTGTCGCGCGCGACGAAGCCCGGAATACGGAAGGGCTGCCACTCGGCCCCCTCCTTCACGTGATGCACGAAAGTCTGGCCGTCCCATTCGCGTGCCGGATCGCCTTTGCCGTTCGGCAGGGTCATCTCGTGGTCGATGGTGGTGACATGTTCCGCAGGAACGCCGATCTCGATCACTTCGATCGAGGGCGAGGCTTCGACAACGCGATGGCGGATGCCCGGCGGCTGGGTCACGCAATCCCCGGCATGGAGCCGGATCACATCGCCCTGTTCCTCGTAAAGCACATCAACCCAGCCCCGGTAGCAATAGATCAGTTGGAAGCCAACGGTGTGGTAATGCACCATGTCCGGCACCGGGCCGCCGTCGGGGATGCGGATGTGGCTGGCGATGATTGAGCCGCCGAGCCGCGACGGGATGAGATCGCGGTAATGCATCCCCGCGCGGCCGATCACCCATGGGGCCTCGTCCGCCAGCCGCCGCACGGCGAACTCATGCTGTGTCTCGGGCTGGTCCACGCGCGGGCTGCGCGGCAGGATCTCGATCTTCGTGCCATTGGGCGCGGTCAACTGCCGCTGCCCCTCTGCGATACTGTCGGGCGCATCGGTCAGCAGGCGCAGATGCCCCGGTGCCACATCCGCCCCCCGCTCAAGCCTCACCCGCACCCCATGGCCCGAAAAACTGGCCACCGAAGGATCATCCGCGGGAAAGATCGTCTCAAGCCGCATGCCCAGCACCTTGGTGAAGAACGGCAGATCCTCCCTAAGCTCTCGCGTGGGCAACAAGAATTCCGCCAAAACATCATCGGGCAAACGCATTTAACTCATCCTCTTCACGTATCGCGCCGCAGTTGAGCGCGCGACAGGCAAAGCGTCAACTGGGCGTTACGCACCACAGCCGATAAAATTCCCCCGACCGCTCATTTTTGGCCAGCGAGTCGCAGCGCGAAATTCGCGCGATCACAAGAACCGCAAATTCTCGCCCCGATTTCGCACCCTCACGCGCCCAATAGCGCCTGAAAGCCTGCACAATTTCCACGCAATCACCTCCCGTAATGCGGGAAAGCAAGGGGCCACGGCCATCTCTCTTCGCCAATTCAATGGTTTCGCGAGGCTTCAAAATATGGTTAATAATTTATGCAACGGCACAAGGTATTGGTGCAAAAGCGTCACAATTTCGCCGGGTTTATACGACTAGATATGAACAGATTATAAAGACACCCGGACTGCCCGTCTGCCCCACGAAAGAGGTGCCAAAAATGAAAATTCTTGCTGTCGACGATGACCCATTTATCCGCGAATTGCTGCCCGTTGTTTTCCGCGAAGCCGATTACCCCCATTTGACATTGGCCGCCTCCGGCACTGCCGCTCTGGAACTGCTCGAAACCACTAAAGAACATTTCGACTGCCTGCTCTTGGACATCGAGATGCCCGAGATGGACGGCATCACCCTATGCCGCCGCATCCGCACGCTGGAAGCCTATCAGGACACGCCGATCCTGATGGTGACCTCACGCGCCGACGCGACTGCGATCGAAAACGCCTTTGCCGCCGGGGCCAACGACTATGTGACCAAACCTTTTGACGTGAAGGACATTGCAACCCGCGTGCATATCGCCGAGCGGATGCTGGAGAACACCCAGCGCGCCCCGCGCCTTGATCCGCAGCATTTGAAAGACGTGGGCGAGCCCGGTGTCCACGATTTCGCGCTGGCGGATCCTGTGCATATCAATGGGGTCGATCAATTGGTGCTGCCCTTCTCCTTGGGCAATTACCTGTCGCAGCTTTCACGCCAACACCTTGATATCTGTCAGGTTTTCGCGGCAAAAATCGAACACATCGATGAGCTTTACGCGACCTGCAACACTGCCGAATTCGCCCGCGCCATCGCTGCTGCGGCCGAGGCCATCGCGCGCGTGGTCGATTGCCCCCAACTGCTGATGACCCATAACGGATCCGGCACGCTGCTGTGCATCGTGACAGGTGACAGCCTGCCCGCTTGGCCCGAGATCGAGGTGCTCATCCAAGGGGAGCTGGACGGCATGGACCTGCGCCATGACGACAACAGCCCGATGGCAGTGATGCTCTCCGTCGGTGGCCCGATCCAGCCCAATGCCAGCCGCACTCAGCGGGTCAGAAAAACATTCGACCGCGCCATTCGTCGCGTCGCGATGCGGCAGAAGGTCAAGCTCGACACCCCCCCGACCGAGAAACCCTCCGTCTCCGCCGCCCATTGACGACAAGGCAATCGCCTCAAGAAAAACCCGCCTCATGGGCGGGTTTACGCATTCAGTTGATGGGGAATTGCACCAAACAGCGTTCGGCGATGCGGCGGTAATCCTCAAGCGTGTCAGGCACGCTGCGCCGGTCGCGCATCACCTCCATCGCGGCACGTTTCTGCGCCCAGGTCCCCTCAACGTGGCGGTCGAGAATGCGCACGGTCACGCCCAGCATCACATTCTTCTCCCCCTCGCCAATCAACTCCGCCGCGGAAAGTGCCACGGCCGTCAGCGCCAGCGTATTGGCACAGCGCAGGGCCGCGGCTTCGCGCCCCTCATAGACCCGCGTACCCGCCGTGGCCCTGCCGGGAAAGGCCACGAGCGCGGCGATCGACAAAGCAGAACAGACGGCTGCTGTCAGGATGAGCTGGCGCGCCACCTCAAAAGACCTTGAAGGTCATCGTGGTCAAAGACCGCTCGATGCCTTCGATGTCCAACAGATTGTCATTGATGTAGACGCCCACATCTTCGCCCTTCGGAATATAAAGCTTCATCAAAAGATCATATTCGCCTGAGGTGGAATAAAGTTCGGAATGGATTTCGCGCAGGGCGATCTCTTCGGCCACACGATAGGTCGTGCCCGGTCGGCAGCGGATCTGGATGAATACGCAGGTGGTCATGTCGCGCCTCTTTCTGGGATTTGGTTCAAGCTGACATATGGGCCCTGCCCCCGCAATCCCCGATCGCGCTGCCCGTGCCTAACGGCGTTTCACCGCTTGGGCTTGGCGCGGCGGCAGGCCCTGTTATAAGGGCGCAGCAATTGCCTTCGGAGATGCCCCATGCGTCGCAGCACCCTGACCCGCACCACTGCCGAAACCGACATCACGCTCGAGATCAACCTCGACGGCACCGGCAGCTATGACAATGAAACCGGCGTCGGCTTTTTTGACCATATGCTCGACCAACTCTCGCGCCACTCGCTGATCGACATCAAGGTGCGTGCCAAGGGCGATCTGCACATCGACGACCATCACACCGTCGAAGATGTGGGCATCACCCTGGGCCAAGCACTGACCCAAGCGCTCGGCGACAAACGCGGCATCCGCCGCTACGGCTCCTGCTTGCTGGCGATGGACGACGCGCAGATCCGCTGCGCGCTCGACCTCTCTGCGCGGCCCTTCCTGATCTGGAACGTGGATTTCCCCACCAGCAGCATCGGCAAGTTCGACACCGAACTGGTCCGCGAGTTCTTCCAAGCGCTCAGCACCCACGGCGGCATCACCCTACATGTCGACGCGCTCCACGGGTTCAACAGCCACCACATCGCCGAAGCCGCTTTCAAATCCGTCGCCCGCGCCCTGCGCGAAGCGGTCGAGACCGACCCGCGCAAAGCGGACGCCATCCCCTCGACCAAGGGTGCCTTGTAAGCCAATGCTGACAGCGATCATCGACTACGAATCCGGCAACCTGCACTCCGCGCATAAAGCCTTCGAGCGTATGGCCCGCGAGCACGACGCAGGCGAAGTCATCGTGACCTCGGAGGCCGAGGTCGTGGCCCGCGCCGACCGTCTGGTCCTGCCCGGCGATGGCGCTTTTCCGGCCTGTATGGCCGCCCTGAAAGGGGCTGGCGGTCTCTATGATGCGATGGTCGAGGCGGTCGAGGAAAAGGGCCGCCCCTTCCTCGGCATCTGCGTCGGCATGCAACTGATGGCCAGCATGGGCCGCGAATATGAAGACACCCCCGGTTTGGGCTGGATCGGTGGCGAGGTGACCCAGATCACCCCGAAAGACCCGAAGCTCAAAGTCCCCCATATGGGCTGGAACGACTTGGTGATCGATCACGACCACGCGGTCTTCGACGGGCTGCAAACCGGCGATCACACCTATTTCGTGCACAGCTATCACATGGCCGTCGCCGACCCCGCCGAACGTCTGGCCCATGTCGACTACGGCGGCGAAGTCACGGCGATCATCGGCCGCGACACGATGCTGGGCATGCAGTTTCACCCGGAGAAAAGCCAAACCACCGGCCTGCGGCTGATCTCGAACTTCCTGACTTGGGCGCCTTAACCCGCGCCTGTTGAAACGTCGGAAGGTATTTAAGAAAGGATGAAGATGAAGAAAGTTCCTCTTCAACTTCATCCTTTTACAAATACCTCTGCGATGCGCTTTCCTCACGCAAAAGGCAAAGAAGGCGCGAAGGTCTTGCCCCGCGCCTTCCGACCTTGGCAGAGGTGAACTGCCCTTACTTGATGCGCGCCCAGGTCTGTTTCGAGCAGATCAGCCCGCCCGCGACGCAGCCCGAGAGTTTCAGCGAGTTGCCTGAGACATTCATCTTCCCGATGTAGATTTTGCCGTTTGACGGACGCCAAACCTTACCGGCGTATTTGCCGCCGCCCTGAGGCTTCATGTCGATGACGAGCGTTTTGCCGATATTGGGAGATTTATACTCGCCGCTGCCGTTGAAGGTGCGCGCGATGGTGCCGCAGATCGCCCCGCCGCAGGGGGCCATTTTGACATGGGCATAGGCGCCGTCATCCACTTGAGTTTTCCAAGTACCGACTGCCGGATCCGCGGCATGGGCGGCGCCGGTCAGGCCAAGGCCCAGAAGGGCCGCTGCAAAAAGCTGTTTCATGATCTCTCCTCCCGATCTGGCTTTAGTGTTAGCCACAACTTTCAATCGGGCAAGACTGACCTCGGGTCGCGTTGCAAAATCCCTGGCGACGTGCAAAAGGAAAGCGACTTCTCTAACAAGGGCCCGGCCATGATCCTTTACCCCGCTATCGATCTCAAAGACGGTCAGGCCGTGCGCCTTGTGCATGGCGACATGGACCGCGCCACCGTTTTTAACGACGATCCCGCCGCACAGGCGCTTAGCTTTGTTGAAGCGGGCTGTGATTGGCTGCATCTTGTTGACCTTAATGGCGCTTTTGCCGGGACCCCGGTGAACGCCGCCCCGGTGGAGGCGATTTTGAAAGCCTGCAAGGTGCCTGCGCAATTGGGCGGTGGCATTCGCGATATGGCGACGATCGAGGGCTGGTTGGATAAGGGGCTCGCGCGGGTCATTCTGGGCACCGTGGCGGTTGAGAACCCCGAACTGGTCCGCGAGGCGGCGCGCGCCTTTCCCGGGCAAGTTGCTGTGGGGATCGACGCACGGAATGGAAAGGTCGCGACCAAAGGTTGGGCGACGGAGACCGATGTCATGGCCACCGACCTCGCGAAATCCTTTGAGGACGCAGGTGTGGCCGCGATCATCTACACTGACATCATGCGCGATGGCGCGATGGGCGGGCCGAATGTGGAAGCGACAGCCGATCTGGCGCGGGCCGTTTCGATCCCGGTGATTGCCTCGGGCGGGGTGTCATCGCTCGAAGACTTGGGCGCGTTGCGGGACACCGGGGTCATCGAGGGCGCGATCTCGGGGCGCGCGCTTTATGATGGCGCGATTGATCTGGCCGAAGCCATGAAGATGTTGAAGGGCTGAGCCATGCTAAAGACCCGCATCATCCCCTGTCTCGACGTGGCCGATGGCCGTGTGGTCAAGGGTGTGAACTTCGTCGGCCTGCGTGATGCGGGCGATCCGGTGGATGCCGCGATTGCCTATGATGCGGCGGGGGCGGATGAGCTTTGTTTTCTCGACATTCACGCCACCCATGAAAATCGCGGCACGATGTTCGATCTGGTCACCCGCACCGCTGAGCATTGCTATATCCCGCTGACCGTGGGCGGCGGCGTGCGGACCGTGGCGGATGTGCGGGCCTTGCTGCTGGCGGGGGCCGATAAGGTCAGTTTCAACTCCGCCGCTGTGGCAAACCCCGATGTAATCGCCGAAGCGGCGGATCATTTTGGCAGCCAGTGCATCGTCTGCGCGATTGACGCCAAGACCGTAAGCCCCGGCAAATGGGAGATTTTCACCCATGGTGGGCGCAAGCCCACGGGCATCGATGCGGTCGAATTCGCCCGCACCGTGGCCGCCAAGGGCGCAGGTGAAATTCTGCTGACTTCCATGGACCGCGATGGCACCAAACAGGGGTTCAACCTGCCGCTGACCCGCGCGATCTCTGATGCCGTGTCTGTGCCGGTGATCGCCTCCGGCGGGGTCGGCAATTTGGATCATCTTGTCGATGGGGTGATCGAAGGTGGCGCCTCGGCGGTGCTGGCCGCCTCCATCTTTCACTTTGGCGAATATACCGTGCAGGAGGCAAAACAGCATATGGCTGCCGCTGGCATTCCGATGAGGCTTTCATGACACTCGATGACCTATACGCCACCATTCTGAGCCGCAAAAACGCTGATCCTTCAAGCAGTTGGACCGCGCAACTGTTGGCCAAGGGGCCAGAGAAATGCGCTGAAAAGTTCGGCGAAGAGGCGGTCGAGGCAATCATCGAGGCGGTGAAGGATGACCGCAAAGGTCTGACCTCGGAAGCCGCGGATGTGCTCTACCACCTGTTGGTGATGCTGGCGGCCCGAGATGTGCCGCTGAGCGATGTGCTGGATGAGTTGGCGCGGCGGCAATCGACCTCCGGCATCGCCGAAAAGGCCGCCCGGAAATAATCAGCCCATAAGGCGTGGAATTTCCATTTTGGGGCAGCGGTCTTGGATCACATCCACGCCGCGTGCTTCGGCCTTGGCCGCCGCTTCGGCATTGGTGATGCCCATTTGCATCCAGATGGTCTCAAGCTCGGGGAAAGCCTCTAGCGCCTCATCCACGACGGGGGGCACATCCTCGGACCGGCGAAAAATATCGACCATTTGCACCGGCGGGTCGATCTCGGCCAGAGTGGCGACGATGGTCTTGCCAAAGACCTCCTTGCCCGCGTGCACCGGGTTTACCGGAACCACGTCATACCCTTTTTGTGCAAGGTATTCAGCGACATAGTGGCTGGGCCGCGCCGGATTGGGGGAAACACCGACCACCGCAATGCGGCGGGTGCGGGTGAGAACGTCTTTGATCAATGCATCTGTCATAGGCCTGATCTAAGCGCCTGCGCGCGGGTTTCAACGGCTTAATGACGCGGCGTAAAGCCTGCCGCCCCCTGCCCGCGATTGGCAAGGCCGCGGCGATTGCATAGGCTCGCCCCAAAGGGCCGCCTGTGGAGGAACCGGGCAGCACCGCGAACCATCATCACCGGGAGCATAGGATGATCGATCAGACCTTGGATATGAACAATCTCGAAATGTCGGAGAAGGCCAAGCCACTGCTGGCGGCGGTCATCAAGCACATCCGTGAGAATGTCGATCCGATCACCGAGGAGTTCTTTCGCCTTGGCGAAGGCCGCGCCGACCGCTGGTCCTATGCGCCCGGTCAGTTGGAATTGCTCGACGGGGCCAAGCAAAAAGCGCGGGAGGCGGGATTGTGGAACTTCTTCCTGCCCAATGCCGAAACCGGTGAAGGGCTGGCGAACCTTGATTACGCCTATATCGCCGCCGAATTGGGCAAGAGCCCGCTGGCCCCGGAGAGCCTGAACTGTTCCGCCCCCGATACCGGCAATATGGAGGTGTTGGAGCGTGTGGGCACGCCTGAGCAGAAAGAGCGCTGGTTGAAGCCGTTGCTTGCGGGCGAAATCCGCTCGGCCTTTGCCATGACAGAGCCGGATGTGGCGTCTTCGGACGCGCGGAATATCTCGACCAGCGCGGTGCTGGATGGCGACGATTGGGTGATTAATGGCGAGAAGTTCTACATCTCCGGCGCGGGCGATCCGCGTTGCAAGATCATGATTGTCATGGTGAAAACCTCGCCCGAGGCCGAGACTTTCCGCCAGCAGAGCCAGATCCTCGTGCCCATGGACACGCCGGGGGTGGAGATCCTCGGGCCGATGCATGTCTTTGGCCATGATGACGCGCCGCATGGGCATATGCATATCCGTTTCACCGATGTGCGCGTGCCGCGCGAAAACGTGCTTTGGGGCGAAGGGCGTGGGTTCGAGATCAGTCAGGTGCGGCTTGGGCCGGGGCGGATTCACCACTGCATGCGCTCGATCGGGGCGGCGGAAAAGGCGCTGGACCTGATGATCGAACGCGGGCTCGGGCGCGAGGCTTTTGGCAAGAAGATCATCGACCTCGGCAAGAACATGGAAACGATCAGCCGCGCGCGGATCGACATTGAAGCCATGCGGCTGATGGTGTTGAAAGCGGCCAAGGCGATGGATGTCTTGGGCAATAAAGAGGCGCGCATCTGGGTCAGCATGATCAAGGCGCTGGTGCCGGAAAAGGCCTGCGAGATCATCGACGCCTCCATGCAGGTGCATGGGGCGATGGGGATGAGCCAGTGGAGCCCGCTTTCGGGCATGTACACGTGGCAGCGCGCGCTGCGCTTTGCCGATGGGCCGGATGAAGTGCACCATCAGGTGATCGCCCGGGCCGAGGTGAAGGCCTTTCAGGCGTCGAACGCGCGCGGCTCTGGCAGCGACAGCTGATATGGAGCTCGCGGGCCGCGTCATCGTCATCACCGGGGCCGCCAGCGGCATCGGGCGGGCCTTGGCGCTGCGCTTTGCCGAGGAGGCGCCTGCGCATATCGTCTGTGTAGACATCGACAGCGCGGGGGCCGAGGCGACGGCGGCTGAGGTCGGCGGCACGGCCTTTCGCGTCGATGTCGCGCGCGAGGCGGAGATCGTCCCGCTGATCGCCACGGTCGAACGTGACATCGGGCCGATTGATCTTTTCTGCTCCAACGCCGGTATCTCGGTCGAGGGCGGCGTCGAAGTCCCGGATGCCGAGTGGCAGCGCATTTGGGAGATCAACCTGATGAGCCATGTCCGCGCAGCGCGGCATCTGGTGCCGCTGATGCGGGCGCGCGGGGGTGGCTATCTGCTCAACACCGCCTCGGCGGCGGGGCTGCTTAATCAGGTCGGCGCGGCGCCCTATGGGGTGACAAAACACGCCGCCGTCGGCCTCGCCGAATGGCTGGCGATGAGCTATGGCGACGACGGAATCAAGGTCTCTGTGCTCTGCCCGCAAGCGGTCCGGACCGAGATGATGCGCGGACTGGAGGACCATGTCGCCGCGATTGACGGCATGTTGGAGCCTGAGCCGGTGGCCGAAGCCTGCGTGCAGGCGATCCGCGATGAGGTCTTTCTGGTGCTGCCGCATCCGCAGGTGCGCGACTATATGCGAGGCAAGGCGCAGGATTATGACCGCTGGATCGGCGGAATGCGCAAGCTGAACCGGCGCTTTGGGGCGGCGAAAGAAAGCTAGCGGCCCCTAGCTCTCACCCTTGGGCCGGATCGGGCGCAGCAGCCCCTCCTGCGCCACGCTCGCCACCAATTGCCCGTTTTGATTGTAGATCATCCCACGATTGAACCCCCGCGCCCCCCCGGTAAAGGGCGCGTCGAGCGCATAGAGGTGCCACTCGTCAAAGCGGATCGGCGCGTGAAACCACATGGCGTGATCAAGGCTGGCCGTCATTACCTTGCCTTGAAACCACGTCAGCCCATGAGGCCGCAGAGAGGAGCCGAGCAGGTTCATGTCCGAGGCATAGGCCAGCAGCGCGTGCTGCATCACCGGGTTTTGCCCTTCGGCGGCCCCCATGCGGAACCACAGATAGTTGCGGTCGCTCACTTTTTCCGGCGTCATGAAATCGCGCGGCTCGACCTCGCGAATCTCGATGGGGCGCTCGCGCAGGAAGTCCCCACGGTATTTCTCGGGCAGCTTCTCGGCAAAGGCCTCGCGCAATTCAGGCCGGTCGGGCCAGTTCTCAGGGGCCGAAACCTGCGGCATCTCATGCTGCCAATCGAACCCCTCCTCTTCGACCTGAAAAGAGGCGGAGAGGTTCAGGATCTGCTTGCCATGCTGGATCGCCACCACACGCCGGGTCGTGAAACTGCCCCCGTCGCGGGCGCGATCGACCTGATAGATCACCGGAATTTTCGGGTCGCCGGGCCGGATGAAATAGGCATGAAGCGAATGGCAGGCCCGGTCTGGCACCGTCCGGTAAGCCGCCATCAGCGCCTGCGCGATAACATGACCGCCGAAAATCCGCATTGAGGTCTCACCGCCAGCACCCGTGCCCCGAAACAGATCGACCTCAAGCTGTTCGATATCCAACAGATCAAGCAATTGCCGCGCAGCATTGGTCATGGGTCATCCTTTCGGGCCGGGGTGTTTCGGCCCTAGCAACAGGTTTTCACCACAAAGCTCAAGCGCCAAACGCCCCGCCGCCCGCTCAGCGGTCGCGATCCAGCGCCTCCAGCCCGTGGCGCGCAAAAACCGGGACGTATTGCCCTAATTTCAACCCATATTCGGGGTTTGAGGCATTGCCCTCCAAGGCGCGTTTCAACACGCCTTGGATGATCGCCGCCATGCGGAAAAAGCAAAAGGCGAGGTAATAGCCGAAGTTGTCGATGCCCTTCAGCCCGCGCCTGCGGCAATAGGCGGCGATGAATTCGGCATCGCTGGGCAGGCCAAGCGCCCTGCGGTCCACCCCGGCCAAGCCGCGCCCCTCGGCCCCCACGGGCATCTGCCACTGCATGATAACGGCGGCGAGATCGGCAAAGGGATGGCCGATGGTCGACAGTTCCCAATCCAAAACCGCACGGCAGGCGGTGCCATGGGTGTCGAAGATCATATTGTCGATCCGGTAATCGCCATGCACCAACGTCCGCTGCCCGTCCTCCTCGGGCAGCTCGGCGCTGAGGCGCTGCACCAGCCTATCCATATCCGGCTGCGGCTCGGTCTCCGACGCGCGGTATTGTTTCGACCAGCGCGCCACCTGCCGCTCGAAATAGTTGCCGGGCGGGCCATAATCTGACAGCCCCGCGGCGTCGATATCGACCTCATGCAGCGCGGCCAGCACGCCATTCATCTCATCCATGACCGCGCCACGCTCTGCCGGGGTGAGCTCCGGCAGCGTGGGATCGTTGAAGTTGCGCCCCGGGACATGGTCCATGACATAGAACATCGAGCCGATGACGCTCTCGTCTTCGCAAAGCAGATGCATCCGAGCGACAGGCACCTGACTGCCCGCCAAAGCCTTCTGCACCCGAAACTCCCGATCCACCGCATGGGCCGATTTCAACAGCACCCCCGGGGGTTTGCGGCGCAGCACATAGTCATGCGCCGGGGTCGAAAGCAGGAATGTCGGATTGGACTGCCCGGCCCGAAACTTCGTGACCTCCAACGGCCCTGCAAAGCCCGGCAGGTTCGCCTCCAACCAGCGGCAAACGGCGTCCTCATTCAGGGTTTGGGTATCCGTGCTCACTGTGCGAACTCCGCTGCCAACCTTGCGCCAGCGGCGCGATACTCCGCCTCGATACGGTCCACCAAGTCGGCCGCGCCGCCGATCTCTTTGACAGCGCCAATCCCCTGCCCCGCGCCCCAGATTTCCTTCCACGCCTTGGGTTTGGACGATCCAGAGCCAAAATTCATCGAAGAGGCATCCGCCGATGGCAGATTGTCCGGGTCGAGCCCCGCCGCCTCGATCGATGGGCGCAGATAGTTGCCCGACACCCCGGTGAAGAGCGAAGAGGTCACAATGTCATCCGCCCCGCCCGAGACGATCATATCCTTGTAGCCCGGCACGGCGTTCGCCTCTCGCGTGGCGATGAAGGCCGAGCCCATGTAGCCCAAATCGGCCCCCATGGCGCGGGCTGCCAACAGCCCCTCGCCCGTGGCCAAGGCCCCGGAAAGCAAAAGCGGCCCGTCGAACCATTCGCGGATTTCGCGGATCAGCGCGAAGGGCGACTGCGGCCCCGCATGGCCCCCGGCCCCCGCGGCCACGGCAATCAGCCCATCCGCGCCCTTCTCGATCGCCTTGCGCGCGAAACGGTTGTTGATGACGTCATGCAGCGTCACGCCGCCACAGGAATGTGCGGCCTCGTTCACCTCGACCCGCGCGCCGAGCGAGGTGATCCAGATCGGCACCTTATGTTTGACGCAAATCTCAAGATCACGCTCCAACCGGGCATTCGACCGATGCACGATCTGGTTGACCGCGAAAGGGGCCGCGGGCCGGTCGGGGTTATCCTGATTGTGCTTGTCCAAGGCTTCGGTGATCTGGGTCAACCAAGCATCCAACAAGGGCGGCTCACCCTCCGCCTCCCGCGCATTCAGCGCCGGGAAAGACCCGACGATCCCCGCCTTGCACTGCGCGATGACCAGCTCAGGCCCCGATAGAATGAACATCGGCGAGGCGACCAGCGGCAGGCGCAGGCCGCGCAGGGCTTGGGGTAGATGGCTGTCGTCACGCATATGGGGTCTCCGTTCGGGGTCTATCGTTCGGCATCACAATGCCTTTTCAAAAATATTCGGTCCCGACATCACATTGATGCCGCCGCTGACCGGGATCACGGCCCCGGTGACATAGGCGCCGCCGCGTCCGCAGAGAAACAGCATGCAGCCCGCGATATCTTCATCCCGTCCAACACGGCCAAGCGGGACATCCTGCCCCACCGCGGCCCGCGTCTTCTCATCGCCCGTGGCGAAAGCCGTCATGCGCGAGACGAAGGGCCCCGGCGCCAGTGCATTCACGGTGATCCCTTCCCCGGCCAACTCCTTGGCGAGGATTTTGCTCAGATGAATGACCGCAGCCTTGGACGCGGCATAGCTATAGGCGCCGTCGCCCATCTCGCGCTCCCCCATGACCGACCCGACATTGACGACCCGCGCGGGATCATCTACCGTGGCCCCGGCGCTGAGAAGCGGCAACAACTTTTGCGTAAGATCGAAAAGCCCGGCGACATTGACGCCCATGACCTTATCCCAAGCCCGGTAAGGGAACTGCCCCAAGGGCGCACCCCAAGTCACGCCCGCGTTGTTCATCAAGATATGCAGCTGATCGCTGCGTGTCTGAACCTCAGCCACGAGCGCATCCACGCCAGCCTCAGTCCCCACATCGCCCGCGAATCCTTCGGCGCTGCCCCGCGCGCCAAGCGCATTCAGCTCATCGGCCACCGCCGCGCAGACCTCTCCGTTCCGGCTGGCCAAAAGGACCCGTGCCCCGGCCCGAACCAAAGCCTCGGCCGCCATCCGCCCGATGCCCGTGGCCCCGCCGGTGATCAAAGCGGTCTTTCCCTCCAAGCCAAAGAGCGTCTCGATATCCATGCCCCGCCTCCCAACGTCGACTGTCGCCGCTACTGTGACAGGGCTTTGGGCAGCGTCAAGCGGATGCCCAACACAGGTCCGGGTAACCGGGCGTCATATGGTTCTTGCTGGTCGGGAGATTACCCCCCTCCAACGCAAAACCGCCGCAGCTTTGCGCTGCGGCGGTTTTGTTATTCTGATCATCGTAGAGAGATACTGTAGTCTAGGAACTTATTAGGTTTGGCGATGACCTACTCTCCCACGTCTTAAGACGCAGTACCATCG
>NZ_JBIFGB010000020.1:0-1623 GCF_043558145.1 Sulfitobacter sp. 1A10359
TGTTGATTGTCACTGAGAACTGACCCGGTATTTTCACCGAGATTTGACCCACCCTCAGTTATGCGTCGTGGTTTATGACGCGGTCAATGTTTTGGCCTCCTTTCGTGTTTTCTTTGCAGCCTCAGCGCTGGCCTTGAAGCGGTAGCTGTCGTTTCCGGTTTCGAGGATGTGGCAGCGGTGGGTCAGCCTATCGAGGAGCGCGGTTGTCATCTTTGCATCCCCGAAGACCTGCGCCCATTCTGAGAAGCTGAGGTTTGTGGTGATGATGACGCTGGTGCGCTCGTAGAGTTTGCTGAGCAGGTGGAAGAGCAGCGCCCCGCCAGATGAGCTGAACGGCAGGTAGCCGAGTTCGTCCAAAATGACCAAGTCGACCTTCGTCAGCGTCTCAGCCAGTTTCCCTGCCTTACCAAGTGCCTTCTCCTGCTCCAGCGCGTTGACCAATTCCACGGTCGAGAAGAAGCGCACCTTACGCCGGTAATGTTCGATGGCCTGGACGCCGATTGCTGTGGCGGTGTGGCTCTTGCCCGTTCCGGGACCGCCGATCAAAACGACATTCTCGACCGCTTCGATAAACTCGCATCGGTGTAGCTGCCGCACTGTCGCTTCGTTGATCTCACTCGATGCAAAGTCGAAGCCCGTCAGATCCTTGTATGCGGGGAAGCGGGCAACCTTCGTGTGGTAGGCGATGGACCGTACCTCGCGTTCGGCGATCTCGGCCTTGAGCAGCTGCGACAGCATTGGTGTGGCAGCTTCGAACGCTGGCGCACCCTGGGCGACCAAGTCTTCAATCGCATTTGCCATGCCGTACAGCTTGAGACTGCGTAGCATGATCACGATAGAGGCTCCTGCTGGGTCATGACGCATGGCGCTTCTCCTCAGTCCGTCGCAACCCGTCATAGCGATCGACGTTGGCCTCTGGCGTTGTCTGCAATGCCAGTGCGTCCGGCGGATCGACCTCGGGGTGATCTGTCGGTCTGCGGTCGATCAATCGGTGCAACAGGTTCAGGATGTGCGTCTTGGTGGGGACGCCCGCTTCAAGTGCCAACTCCACTGCGCACAAAACGTCCTCTTCGTTGTGCTGAAGGACCAGAGACAGAATGTCGACCATCTCTCGGTCACCGCCTTCTTTACGCAGCATGTGATCCTGCAATTGACGGAAGGCATCCGGCATCTCCGTGAACGGCGCACCATTCCGAAGTGCGCCCGGTTTGCGTTGGATAACAGCGAGATAGTGGCGCCAGTCATAGATGACCTTGCCGGGCTTTCGATGAGACCGCTCGATGATCCGCGCATGCTTGCAAACCGTTTGCCCTTCAGCGACCACGACCAGCCGTTCGGGATAGACATGCAAACTGACACGGCGGTTCGCAAAGCTGGCGGGAACGCTGTAGCGATTGCGTTCGAACGTGATCAGGCATGTGGGTGACACACGCTTACTATGTTCGATAAAGCCATCGAATGCCGGTGGCAGTGCCATCAGCGTGGGCTTCTCGGCCTCCCACACGTCAGCGATGGACCCCGGCAAAGCCTTGTGCGGTGTCTCTGTCCAAAGGGCGATACAGCGGTCTTCAAGCCATTGGTTCAGCTCTGCCAGATCGGCAAAGACCGGCATGACCTGCCACA
>NZ_JBIFGB010000021.1:0-1366 GCF_043558145.1 Sulfitobacter sp. 1A10359
TTACCTCGAATTCTTATCCGCCTCGTGATCCGAACCACCGCGTCTCCGCTGCCGTCCGCCCCGTCTGGCGCCCCAGCGGTGCGTCTCAGCGCCGCCGGTAGAGGGGGTTCTAAGGTTACTGGGGCAAAGCCGCAAGCAGAAAGTTGAGAAAAGATGAGATTTCGGGGAACTTTTCGGCAAGGCGCTGAAATGGCGTGCTAATTCCATAGGAACCGGCCCTGCGCTTCGCCGCGATGGCAGCATGACACTGGTAGAACCCTCCATGACCGCGTGAATCATCTCCGAGTGGAGCGCCATAGAGGGGATGCTGAGTGAATCGCCGCGAGGCAGCGCGACTCTCTGAACACTTGCGCGGTGACGGGCCTAGGGTGGGTAAACTTATAAAGAATAGATTGCCGCCGACCGCCATTGCCTCAAAGGCACGGCCCTACTCCTCACGGATGCAGGACTCCGCTAAGAACGATACGCCGCGCAGCTTCGTCGTTAATTTAAGGAAATGTGGCAGGGGCTGAGGGACTCGAACCCACGACCCTCGGTTTTGGAGACCGATGCTCTACCAACTGAGCTAAACCCCTATGCCGGTGGCTTGGGTAGTCGCAAACGGGCGGCGGATCAAGAGCAGATCTGGCCTTTCCGCCGATATTCTCTTCTTTGGGGAACATTGAGCGCTCAGCTTACGTTTTCCCGTCGAACCAAGCCCGAAATTGGAGGACGACCGATGACTATGAACAATCTCAAAGACGTCTACACCGACCAACTGCAAGACCTCTATTCTGCCTGCAAGCAATCGCTCGAAGCGACCAACGCTCTGGGCCGTGCGGCAGAAGACAAGGAACTTAGCGAAGCGCTTATCGACGGCAGCAACGGAATCGCCAAGGGCATGGATGTGCTGAAGTCCATCTGCGCCAAACATGACCTCGACCCGGAAGGCGAGCACTGCCACGGGATGGAGGGCCTTGTGAAAGAGGCGCATAAACATGTGCTGGAGGAGGATTTTGGCGACAGCGATGCCCGGGATGCGATGATCATCACGCAGTATCAGCGGATGGTGCACTATGCTCTGGCGGGCTACGGATGTGTTGTCGCTTTCGCCAACCGTCTGGGCGAAAATGAAGATGGTGCACAACTGCAAGAGCAGCTTGATCACACCTATGATGGTGACCGCCGCATGACAGAGATCGCGACCAAAGGCGGCGTGAACGCTGACGCCGCTTGATTGCGGTTGAATTAGAATGATTAGAGCCGGCTCTTACGGGAGCCGGTTTTCTCGTTTCAGGGGGGTCGCATACCCCGCCAAAGCAAAAGGCCGCAGCAAAAGCTGCGGCCTTTCGAATATCTGAACCGTGGTCCCCGGTCAGGCCAGGGG
>NZ_JBIFGB010000022.1:0-1312 GCF_043558145.1 Sulfitobacter sp. 1A10359
CCCGCCAAAGCAAAAGGCCGCAGCAAAAGCTGCGGCCTTTCGAATATCTGAACCGTGGTCCCCGGTCAGGCCAGGGGATGGGCTCTCATCGCTCCTGCGGAGCGACTGCCGCCCACCGGGTCCGTTTCAAAATCACTCAGTGATTTTGGAAACGACGCCCGCGCCAACAGTGCGGCCACCTTCACGGATCGCGAAGCGCAGGCCGTTTTCCATGGCGATCGGTGCGATCAGCTCAACGCCGAAGGACACGTTGTCGCCCGGCATGACCATCTCGGTGCCTTCTGCCAGCTGAACGGTGCCGGTCACGTCAGTTGTACGGAAGTAGAACTGCGGACGGTAGTTCGCGAAGAACGGCGTGTGACGGCCACCTTCCTCTTTGGTGAGGATGTAGGCTTCGGCTTCGAACTTGGTGTGCGGTGTCACGGAGCCGGGCTTGCAGAGAACCTGACCGCGCTCAACGCCGTCACGCTCAACGCCACGCAGCAGCGCGCCGATGTTGTCGCCTGCTTCACCACGGTCCAGCAGCTTGCGGAACATTTCCACACCGGTGCAGGTGGTTTTCTTGGTATCGCGGATGCCGACGATTTCGATTTCGTCGCCAACGTTGATCACACCACGCTCGACACGGCCGGTCACAACGGTACCACGGCCAGAGATCGAGAAGACGTCTTCGACCGGCATCAGGAAGGGCTGGTCCACGGCACGCTCAGGTGTCGGGATGTAGGCGTCAACTTCGGCCATCAGCTTCTTGATCGACTCTTCACCGATCTCGGGCTTGTTGCCTTCCATCGCCGCCAGAGCGGAACCTGCAACAACGGGGATATCGTCGCCGGGGTAGTCGTAGGAGGACAGCAGTTCGCGGATTTCCATCTCGACGAGCTCGAGCAGCTCTTCGTCGTCGACTTGGTCAACTTTGTTCATGAAGACGACCATGGCGGGGATGCCAACCTGACGGCCGAGCAGGATGTGCTCGCGGGTCTGGGGCATCGGGCCGTCGGCCGCGTTCACAACCAGGATCGCGCCGTCCATCTGCGCCGCACCGGTGATCATGTTTTTCACATAGTCAGCGTGGCCGGGGCAGTCGACGTGGGCGTAGTGACGGTTCTCGGTCTCATACTCGACGTGCGCGGTCGAGATGGTGATGCCGCGGGCCTTCTCTTCGGGCGCGCCGTCGATCTGGTCATACGCCTGGAAGTCACCGAAGTATTTGGTGATCGCCGCGGTCAGCGTGGTTTTACCGTGGTCAACGTGGCCGATCGTGCCGATGTTGACGTGCGGTTTGGTGCGTTCAAACTTTGCCTTTGCCATGGTG